>NZ_LGDG01000243.1 GCF_001279775.1 Streptomyces sp. MMG1533
ATACGCGAGAGTCCAGGTCGGCCGGGGCGTCGGTGATGCGGGTCGTGCGGGTCGTGCGGGGCGGGGCGGGGCGCCAATGACGGTTGCCGTGCGGGGGCGTGTGGTCGTGGGGGCGGGCCCTCGCCTTCAGCCGAGGTCCGTTTGCGCTGTTCCCTCCGCCCGCCATCCCCGCAGCACCGTCTCCACCCCTGCCGAGATCCGCCGTCGCGCCTCGTGCCGTGCCACCCCGCTCATCAGCAACTGGTCGTAGCGCGTGTCCACATGCCGTACGGATGCCACGACCGCCGAGATCACCGCGCCCTCGGACAGCGCCCGCCCCGCCGCACTGCGCCCCACCCGGCCGCTGCCCCGCGCCGAGGCATGCTCGGCGATCGCCCGCGCCCGGTCCGCCGGGCATCCCGGGAAGAGCCGCCGTATCTCCGCCGCGAAGGAGTCGGCGAACCGCATGTCCTGAGCCGCCCGCCGCGCCGCGTCCCGGACTCGGCGTCGCCGACGTGCCTCCGCGTCCGCGAGGCAGCGCGCCTCGGCCCGGGCCAGCCCCGTCTCCTCGACGAGGACGCCCTGCCGCTCGTAACGGCCCTTGCGCCGGTTGAAGCGTACGACCACCGCCGACAACGCACTCTCCTCCCGCGACCGGCGCGTCAGCGCAGTGTCACCGCGCGGCAGGAACACCAGGTGCCCGAGATCCGCACAGTCGAGGCACCGCGGCGCACCGTCCTCCAGCACGAGCAGCGACAACGGCCCGCCGCGACACTCGGCGCAGTGCCGTCTCCGCAACGGCTGGATGACGAGAAGTCCGGTCCGGAGCGGGGGAGTTGCGAGCGACGCCATAGGGGGTTCATTCCCGCTGCGAAACCCACTTCCCCCACCTGCTCGCCGCCCGCCGTGCCCAAGAGCGGAACGCAGCCCGACCCCGGCCTGACGCATCATGGGCCATGTGCGACTCGAAGCGATCACCTGGGACCGGCTCGGCGACCTCCTGGCCGAGCGACTGCTCGACCTGAAGCCGGCCGACGGCAGTCCCTGGCCGCGCATCGCCTTCGACGGCGCCCCGGCGGCCTGCCCGGGCGACCTCGCCGACCGGGTCTCCGAGGCACTGCGCATACGCGGCCGTCCCTCGCTGGTCGTCGGCACGGAAGGTTTCCTGCGCCCCGCCTCGCTCCGCCTGGAGTACGGCCACCAGGACGTGGAGGCCTACTACGACGGCTGGTTCGACACAGGTTCCCTCTGGCGCGAGGTCTTCGGCCCCCTCGAAGCCGACGGCGACGGCCGCGTCCTGCCCGACCTGTGGGACCCCACCACGGACCGCGCCACCCGCAGCCCCTACGTCCAACTTCCGCCCGGCGGCTTCCTGTTGCTGCACGGCCCCCTTCTGCTGCGCCACTGGTTCCCCTTCGATCTGACCGTCCATGTCCTCCTCTCGCCCGGCGCCCTGCGCCGCCGCACTCCCGATGCCGAGCACTGGACCCTCCCCGCCTTCGAGCGCTACGAGGACGAGACCGATCCGGCCGGTACGGCCGACGTCCTGGTACGCGCCGACGATCCGCGACACCCGGCGTGGAACGGCTGATCCGAACCGGCGTGGAAGGGATCCGGCAAACCGCTTTTATATGCGCATGCATTTAATTACGCTGTCCTCATGACGACCTCCTCTGGCGCTTCCGTCGCCTTCGACGGCTCTGTCCGCGCCCTCCTCGACGGCAAGAACTTCGCCTCCGTCGCCACCCTCGGCCCCGACGGCGCCCCGCAGAACTCGGTGGTCTGGATCAAACGCGAGGGCGACACCGTGCTCTTGTCCTCCACCGACGGACGCCAGAAGGTGCGCAACCTCCGCCGCGACCCCCGCATCAGCATCTCGGTCTTCGACCTCGCCAACCCCTATACCTCGGTCGAGATCCGCGGCACCGCCGAGATCCTCCCGGACGAGGGCAAGCGGCTCCCGTACGACCTCTCGCACAAGTACCTCGGCATCGACCCGCCCGCCGAGAAGGACGACGAGGTCCGCGTGATCATCCGGGTCGTCCCACGGAAGATCGTGGGCTTCTCGGCATGATTCGCCGGACGGGCCATGGGCCCGGGGTGCGTGCGTCGGGCTGCGCGACGAGAATGTAGGGCGCCGGGACTTGCGGTGCTTCCCCTCGCGCCGCGCCGGCCGTCCGGCACCGGGAGGTACTTCATGACCACCGCCGGAGACATCATGCACCGTGGGGCCCAGTGGATCCCCGCCCACGAGACCCTGGACCGCGCCGCCCAGCTGATGCGCGAGCTGAACGTCGGAGCGCTGCCCATCAGCGACGAGAACGAGCGGCTCTGCGGCATCCTCACCGATCGCGACATCGTGGTCGGCTGTGTGGCCATGGGGCGTGACCCCGCCAAGGTCACCGCGGGAGAGATGGCCCATGGCACCCCCCGCTGGATCGACGCGAACGCCGATGTCAGCGAGGTGCTCCACGAGATGCAGGAGCACCAGATCCGCCGGCTCCCCGTCATCGAGAACAAGCGCCTGGTCGGCATGATCAGCGAGGCCGACCTGGCCCAGAACCTGCCGGAGGACCAGATCGCGTCCTGGGCCGGGAGCGTCTACGCCAGGACTTCTGACCGCCGCTGAACCCGTTCCGCCCGGTCGCCCCGGCCGTCAGAGCCAGCCGTTGCGCCGGAATCCGCGGTACAGCACCAGACACGCGACGGATATCACGCCGATCACCATGCCGTAGCCGTACCGCCAGTGCAGCTCCGGCATGTGGTCGAAGTTCATGCCGTACACCCCGCAGACCATGGTCGGTACGGCGACTATCGCGGCCCACGCCGTGATCTTCCGCATGTCCTCGTTCTGCGCGACCGTCACCTGCGCGAGGTGCGCCTGCAGAATCGAGTTGAGCAGTTCGTCGAACGCGGCGATTTGTTCCTTGGCTCGCAGCAGATGGTCGGAGACGTCGCGGAAGTAGGCCTGTATCTCCGGATCGACCACCCGGATCGGCCGGGTGGCGAGATCCTCGAGCGGTCGGCCGAGCGGGACCACGGCTCGCTTCAGCTCCAGGAGTTCACGCTTGAGCTGGTAGATGCGTCCCGCGTCGACTCGCGCGCCGTTCTCCGCGAACACGGCCATCTCGACCAGGTCGATGTCCGCCTGCACGGCGTCGGTGACGTTCAGGTAGTCGTCGACCACGTGGTCCGCGATCGCGTGCAGCACGGCCGCCGGTCCCTTGGCGAGCTGCTGGGGAGCGGCCTCCAGCTCCTCGCGCAGCGGGCCCAGTGAGCCGTGCCGTCCGTGTCGTACCGTGATCACGAAGTCATGGCCGACGAACACCATGATCTCGCCGGTGTTGACCACCTCGCTGGTCGCCGTGAGTTCCTCGTGCTCGACGTAACAGACCGTCTTGAACACCGCGAACAGCGTCTCGCCGTAGCGCTCCAGCTTCGGGCGCTGGTGGGCCTCCACCGCGTCCTCGACCGCCAGCGGATGCAGATCGAAGAGCTCCGCGATCCCCGCGAACTCCTGGTCCGTGGGCTCGTGGAGACCGAGCCAGACGAAGCCGTCGCGGTTCTTGCGCACCCGTTCCACCGCGTCGACCAGATCGACGCCGGCCGGGAGCCGGACGCCGTCCCGGTACGTCACGCAGTTCACCACCGAGGACCCCAGCGGGGACCGGGCCGGGTGGCTCAGGTCGACGCGCGGGCGCCGCCGTGCCAGCCGTGCCACCTTGCGGAGGCCGCCGACCCTGCGGAGGCTCGTGACCTTCCGCAGATTCCCTGCCATGGACATCTGGATCTCCTTGCGTGGATCTCCCTCGTACCGCGTTTCCGCGTCCTGGCGAGCCAGTTTGCCAGCTCGGGGTGAGGGCCGGGTAAGCCTGTGGGAACAGGGGGCTCCGCTTTGTTCCCGGCTGTGGACAACGGATACGACCGGGACGGGGGGATCACCGGGCGGAGTGTGGGCCATCTCGTCGTAGGCGCCGCGTCAACCGCTCCGGACAAGACGGGTAACTGGGATGATCGCGGCATGATGCGAACCGACGGGTATCTCCTCGACAACCGGCAGACCGAGGCGGCGGAGCGTTTCGACGCTTTCGCCACCCTCTTCGACCCCACGACCTTCCGGCACCTCGAAGCGTTCGGCATCGGACCCGGCTGGCGCTGCTGGGAGGTCGGCGCCGGCGGCACCTCGGTGGTGTCCTGGCTGGCCAAGAAGGTCGGCCCGACCGGACGGGTCGTCGCGACCGACATCGAGACCTCGCGCCTCGCCGCGGCCGCCCGCCCGCCGGTCGAGGTACGCGTCCACGACGTCGGCGCCCAGGAGCCGCCCGGGGAGGGGTTCGACCTGGTCCACGCCCGGCTCGTCCTCGTCCATGTGCCGGACCGGGAAAGGGCGCTGCGATCGATGGTCAAGGCCCTGCGCCCCGGCGGACGGATCCTGATCGAGGACGCCGATCCCGCCCTGCAGCCCCTGCTCTGCCCCGACGACCACGGCCCCGAGCAGCAGCTGGCGAACCGGCTGCGGCAGGGCTTCCGCCAACTCCTCGCCGACCGCGGCGCCGACCTCGCCTACGGCCGCAGGCTTCCGCGCCTGCTCCGTGAGGCCGGTCTGCGCCGGGTGGAGGCCGACGCGTACTTCCCGGTCACCTCGCCCGCCTGCGCCGCCCTGGAATCTGCCACGATCCGCCAGATCCGCGACCAGCTCGTCACCGCCGGCCTCGCCACGGACGAGGACATCGACCGCCACCTCGCGAACGTGGCCTCGGGTGCCATGGACCTCGCCACGGCACCGATGATCTCGGCATGGGGCCGTAAGGCGTAGGAGAACAGCGGTAGAACAGCGGTAGTTGACCCCGGGAGCCCCAGGCCCGGCGCCACGGGTGGGCGGCGCGGCCGTTGTCGGCCCGCTGTCGGCCGTCCGCTGTCGGCCGTTCAAGGGCGGTCCTCCCGACGAGCTCCCGTCAGCCGTCCACAAGCGCCCGCCCCGCTCTCGTCAGCGATCATCGGCGATCGCCCCACTCTCGTCAGCTGTTCACCGGCGGTCGACCCCCCACCCGCTCCACCGCCGCCGACCCCGCCCGGCACCCCTCCGCTGCCGCGGCCTCGGGCCCGGCGCCTATGAGGAGGGCGGCGAGGAAGGCGCCCGTGAACGCGTCGCCGGCTCCGGTGGTGTCCCGGGGTGTCGCGGGTATCGCGGGGACGTGGGCGACCACGGTGCCGGAGCGGGCCACCAGCGCACCCTCCGCGCCCTGCTTGGCGACCACCAGCGGGACGTGGCGGCTCAGCTTGGCCGCCGCGTCCGCCGCATCGGGCAACCCCGTGAGCAGGCATGCCTCGTCACGGCTGGGCAGCAGAACGTCCACGCCCTCGACGAGCGCCAGGAAACGGTCGACCCCCAGCTCCACGAGGAAACCGGTCGACGCCGGATCCATGCTCACCGGCACCCCACGTGCGCGTGCCGCCTCCAGTGCGACCGCCACCAGCGCGCGGCTCGGCTCGGAGAACATCAGGTAGCCGGACAGATGCAGCCGCGCCACCCCGTCGAGCAGCGCGTCCGACCAGTCCTCGGGCGCGAGTCGCAGCGCCGCGCCGCTGTCCGTGAGGAACGTCCGCTCGGCGGCG
Source organism: Streptomyces sp. MMG1533 (assembly GCF_001279775.1). Lineage (GTDB taxonomy): Bacteria > Actinomycetota > Actinomycetes > Streptomycetales > Streptomycetaceae > Streptomyces. The sequence continues at coordinate 5,596 of NZ_LGDG01000243.1, forward strand.
GCACCCGTGTCGACGAGACAGATCACCGTCCCGGTCGGCGCCTCGGGGTCGACGATCAGCCGGGGACGCACGCCGCACGCGACCAGCTCCCGCTCGTGCCACGCGGCCGAGTCCGCGCCCACCCGTCCGAGCAGCCGCACCTCTGCACCGCCTCGGTGAGCGGCCCAGCACGCCACGTTGGCGCCCGCCCCGCCCGGCACCGTCCGGATCGCCGCCGCGGTGTCCGTACCCGCCGCGAGCGGCCCCCGGTGCCGGGCCACGACGTCCGTCACGACGTCTCCGACGACCAGCAGCGCGCCGTCCGGGTGCACTCCGCCGCGCCGGTGATCCGCGGCGGCCGTACCGCGCCCAGCCCGCTCCGTCACGCCCTGGCCCAGGCCGCCGCGATCCGCGCCGCCAGCCGTACGTTGCCGCGCACCGCCGCGAGATTGGCGGTCAGCGAGGCGCCGTCGGTGTGCTGCACCAGGTAGTTCAGCAGGAACGGCGTGACTCCCTGCCCCGTGACCCCCGACTCCTCGCACGCGTGCAGCGCGTCGGCGAGCACGCGCGCGTGCAGCTCGGGATCCAGCTGCTCCTCCTCGGGCACCGGGTTGGCGACGATCAGTGCCGACTCGGGCCCGTCGATCGCGTCCTGCGCCCGCATCACGTCCGCCACCTGCCCGGGGCTGTCCAGCGTCCACTCCACGGGATGTCCCGAGTCGGACAGGTAGAAGCCGGGGAACCGGTCCGTGCCGTAGCCGGCCACCGCGACCCCCAGCGTCTCCAGCCGCTGCAGTGTCGCCGGCACGTCCAGGATCGACTTCACACCCGCGCACACCACGGTGACCCGTGTCCGGGCCAGCAGCCCCAGGTCGGCCGACTCGTCCTGCGTCACCGTCCACTCCCGGTGCACTCCGCCGAGCCCGCCCGTGGCGAACACCCGTACGCCCGCCAGTGCCGCCAGCAGCGCGGTCGCCGACACCGTGGTCGCCCCGCTCGCCCCGGAGGCGACCGCGAGCGGCAGGTCACGGTGGCCCAGCTTGCGGATGCCGTCCTCGTTCGCGACCCGCTCCAACTGCGTCTTGTCCAGGCCGACATGGGGTCGTCCGTCCAGCACGGCGATCGTCGCGGGCACGGCACCCTGCTGCCGTACGACGGCCTCCAGCTCCAGAGCCACCTGCAGATTGCGCGGGCGCGGCAGCCCGTGCGCGATGATCGTGGACTCCAGGGCCACCACGGGTTGACGCGCGTCGATCGCGTCGCGCACTTCCTCGGACACCACCAGCACCACGTGCCTGCCTCCTGTCGGTCGGTCTTCCCTCATCTCTGGCGGGCGGCGCACCCCGTCAAACACTTGCGGCCTGTGGGGGACGACACCAGCCTGGGCAGCATGACGGACAACACGACACGTCTCGACCATGTCGTCCTCTGGGTGCAGGACCCGGTGGCGGCGGCCGACTTCTACGAGAAGGCGGTCGGCATGGAACCCCTGAGGATCACCGACTTCGCCGCGGGGGCGGTGTCCTTCCCCTCCGTACGGCTCAATGACGAGACCATCTTCGACCTCATGCCGCTCTCCCTGGCGGAGACCATGAAGATGGTCCCCGGCGCCGCCGACAGCGCGGGCCACCCGGTCAACCACGTCTGCCTGGCCCTGCCCGGCGACGACTTCGAGGCACTGCGCGCCCGCCTGGAGGAACGGTCGGTCCCCGTCTCGGACTTCTCGTACGACTCCTTCGGCGCGCGCGGAATGGCCCGGCGGAGCTTCTACTTCCGCGATCCGGACGGCAATGTCTTCGAGGCGCGACACTACAACTAGCGTGCGAGGGGGCCACGCGCGCGTGGCCCCCTCCCTTTTTCGAGGGCTTGACCCCTCATTTTGAGAGACGTCAGACCGGCCGTACGCCGTCCAGCGCGCCGTGCGGGTTCAGCACGTACTTGCGGCTCGCGCCCTGGTCGAACTCGGCGTAGCCGCGCGGGGCGTCATCCAGCCCGATGACGGTCGCGTTGACGGCCTTGGCGATGTGCACGCGCCCGTGCAGGATCGCCATCATCAGGCTCCGGTTGTACCTCATCACCGGGCACTGTCCGGTGGTGAAGCGGTGGCTCTTGGCCCAGCCGAGCCCGAGCCGCACCTTGAGCGTCCCCATCTTCGCGTCCTCGTCGACGCCTCCAGGGTCGTCCGTGACGTACAGCCCGGGGATGCCCACGGCGCCGCCCGCGCGCGTCAGGCCCATCAGCGAGTTGAGGACGGTCGCGGGCGCCTCCGGGGCGTCCTTGCCGTGGGCCCGTGCCTCGAAGCCGACCGCGTCGACCGCCGCGTCCACCTCGGGCTCCCCGAGGATCTCGGCGATCTGCTCCTCCACGCTTCCGCGCGACACGTCGACGGTCTCGCAACCGAAGCTCCGCGCCTGGGCGAGGCGTTCGGCGTTGAGGTCACCGACGATGACCACGGCGGCACCCAGGAGCTGCGCCGACGCGGCCGCGGCCAGTCCCACCGGGCCGGCCCCGGCGACGTACACCGTCGAGCCGACGCCCGCGCCGGCGGTGACCGCGCCGTGGAAGCCGGTCGGGAAGATGTCCGACAGCATGGTCAGGTCGAGCAGTTTCTCGCGCGCCTCGTCCCGGTCCGGGAACTTCAGCAGGTTGAAGTCCGCGTACGGGACCAGCGCGTACTCGGCCTGGCCGCCGACCCAGCCGCCCATGTCGACATAGCCGTAAGCGGCCCCCGGACGAGCGGGGTTGACGTTCAGACAGATGCCGGTCTTGCGCTCCTTGCAGTTGCGGCACCGCCCGCAGGCGATGTTGAACGGTACGGAGACGATGTCGCCGACGTCGATGAACTCGACGTCCGGACCCCGTTCGACGACCTCTCCGGTGATCTCGTGTCCGAGGACCAGCCCCTCGGGCGCGGTCGTCCGCCCGCGCACCATGTGCTGGTCGCTGCCGCAGATGTTGCTGGCGAGCACCTTGAGGATCACCCCGTGCCGGCACTTACGGCCGACGTTGCGCGGAGCGACCCCCGGCCCGTCCTGGAGTTCCAGCGTCGGGTGGTCGATGGTCCTGACCTCCACCGCCCCCGGCTTGAGATACGCCACTGCCCTGTTTCCGCTCATGCGTGATCGCCGTCCCTTCGGCTCCGCGTCTTGCGGATGCCAGTCGGATGCCAGCGGCTGTGCGCATGGCGGAGTCTGCTACCGCCTCGGCCTTCCGGCCAGCCGTCGCGCGCGCCGTGTCGCCCGACGGCTCAGAACAGCGGCTCGGGCAGCACACCCTCCAGGGCCAGCAGCTTCCGCTTGGTCTCCAGGCCGCCCCCGAACCCGCCGATGCCGCCGTCGCTCTCCACGACCCGGTGACAGGGCACGACGACCGGCAGCGGATTGGAGCCCATCGCCACGCCCACCGCCTGGGCCGCGCCCGGCTGACCCACGCGCCCCGCCAGATCGCCGTACCCGACCACCGAGCCGAACGAGACGCCGGACGCCAGCTCGCGCAGCACCTGACGGTTGAAGCCCGAGATCAGCGACCAGTCCAGAGGCAGCTCGAAGTCGTGCCGCTCACCCGCGAAGTACGCCTCCACCTGGCGTATCGCCTCGGCCAGCAGCGGGGAGGCGGGCGCCTCGACGGGCTCGCCTCCCAGCCGGGACGCGAGCCGGTCCAGCGCCTTGTCGCGGACCTCGTCCGTGGCGTGGAACACCACATTGACCAGACCCTCGCGGGTCGCGGCCAGCAGCAGCGGACCGATGTCGGTGGCGACGACGGTCCACACGATCTGCCGCTCGTCCTGCCCATCGCTGTTCATGCGATCCACCGTACGGGCCACCACTGACAACGCCCGTGCGAGTGCCCGAGGAGCCGAGGCTCCCCGGCCGGTCGGGGTTCTTCAGTCGCAGCGCAGCGCGGCGCGCACCACGTCCGGTTTGTTGCTGATGACGCCGTCGACGCCGTACCCGGCGACCTTACGGGCGGTGGCCGCGGTGTCGACGGTCCAGGTGAGGACCTTCAGCGGCCTGCCGTGCGGACCCTTGAAGGAGTGGACGGCGGAGACGTACCTCCCGGAGAGGGAGCTGTGCGAGGGGTTGATCTGGTCGGCGAAGGCCGCGTACGCGGACAGGTTCGCCACGGACGGCGTACCGAGGAAGCCGGTCCTGACGCCGGGTTGCAGTTCGTGGACCGCGCGCACGCTGGCCGCGCCGAAGCTCTGCACGATCAGCCGGCCCGCGAGGTGCTGCCTGTCGAGCCAGCCCTCGTTGCCGAGGACCTTCAGGGTGTGGCCCTCGATGCCGGGATACAGGTCCGGGTTCTTGATCTCCAGGAGGAGCTTCTGATGGTGGACCTCGACGCGGCGCACGTACTGCTTGAGCGTGGGCACGCGTGCGCCCCTGTACGCGGGGCCGAACCAGCTGCCCGCGTCGAGGTGCGCGATCTCTGCGGCGGTGAAGTCCCGCACCTTCCAGGGCGCCCGGCCGGGGAAGACCTCCTCGACGTCGGTGGTGCGCCGCAGATTGTCGTCGTGGAGGACGACGAGCTCGCCGTCCTTGGTGCGCTGGACGTCGTTCTCGACCCAGTCGATGCCCAGCGCGGCCGCCTTGTCGACGGCGGCCAGGGTGTTCTCGGGCGCGTAGGCGGAAGCACCCCTGTGGGCGATGACCGTGGGGCGCGTGGCGGCCTCGGCGGCGCGGACGTCGGAGGTGGGAAACAGGGACGCGGCGGTCCCCAGGAGCGCGGTGGTCGTGGCGGCAAGTGCGCGCGCGTGCATGCGTACTCCTCGCGTCGAGCGATCACGGACAGCACAACTGTGACAGCAGAGGGTCAACAGTAGAGGGGTGCAGAATGGCCACAAGTTGAATGAGGTTGTCCCGAGTCCGCTCACTGATGCCGCACAACTGGGGCAAGGGCGTGTTTCTTTGCCGGAAAATCGTTCGACCATTCCGGTGGGAGTCATACTCTCTGCGTCAACCCTGACCGCTCGGGCGGTCCTGGGAAGGGGCGCACATCAGGGAATTCCGGGAAGCAAAAGGGCGGAAGGGTAGCCGCGCATGCAAGGCACGGTCGACGGATTCAGCTACGGACTCGTCACACCGCTGGTGGCTTACCTCATGGCCTGCCTGGGCGGGGCCCTCGGCCTGCGCTGCACCACCAGATCCATGCTGGTCGGCAACTCCTGGCGCCCCGGATGGCTGGCACTCGGCTCGGCCGCGATCGGCTCGGGCATATGGACCATGCACTTCGTCGCGATGATGGGCTTCAAGGTCGAGCAGGCGCCGATCCACTACGACAGGGCGACGACGTTCGCGAGTCTGGGTGTGGCCATCGTGATGGTGGGCATCGGGATCTTCATCGTCGGCTACCGGGGTGCGGCCGGAACGGCCCTGATGACCGGCGGTGCCATCACCGGCCTGGGCGTCGCCTCGATGCACTACCTGGGCATGGCCGGCATGCGTCTCAACGGCAAGCTGGAGTACGACACCTTCACCGTGGCCGCGTCCGTGGTCATAGCCGTCGTCGCCGCCACCGCCGCCCTGTGGGCCGCCGGGCAGGTGCGCGGCTTTCTGTGGAGCGTGGGCGCGAGCCTCATCATGGGGCTCGCCGTGACCGGCATGCACTACACGGGCATGGCCGCTCTCAGGGTCCATCTGCACAGCACCAACGCCCCCACCGGGGGCGACTCCGCGACCTCCCTGATCGCGCCCATGATGATCGGCCCGCTCGCCTTCCTGCTCCTCGCCGGCGTCGTCGTGATGTTCGACCCGTTGATGGTGATGGGGAAGCCCGCCTGGACCCCGGTCGAGAACAAGCCGGGTGTTCCCGCCCGCGAACTGGTCTCCCACCCCGCCCCCCGCCGCCCCTCCCTCCGCACCCGCCGGAACCTGGGCCACCGGGACTCCCGCACCCCGCAGAACCGCTGACCGGTCAGGTCCGCCGAGGCCCCCGCGTGCAAAACCGCTGATCCGGCCGCGTTGTCAGTGGGGGGTCGTACGGTTGGTGACATGCGGCCCGTTTCCCACATCGAACGCACGGTGGCGCCCTTCGAGGTCGTCAGCCCGTACCAGCCCAGCGGCGACCAGCCCGCGGCCATCGCCGAGCTCGCCCGGCGCATCGAGGCCGGTGAGAAGGATGTCGTCCTGCTCGGCGCGACCGGCACCGGCAAGTCCGCCACCACCGCGTGGATGATCGAGAAGCTCCAGCGACCCACCCTCGTGATGGCGCCGAACAAGACGCTGGCCGCTCAGCTGGCCAACGAGTTCCGGGAGCTGCTGCCGAACAACGCAGTCGAGTACTTCGTCTCGTACTACGACTACTACCAGCCCGAGGCCTACGTCCCGCAGTCGGACACCTACATCGAGAAGGACTCCTCGATCAACGAGGAGGTCGAGCGGCTGCGCCACTCCGCGACCAACTCGCTGCTCACCCGCCGCGACGTCGTCGTGGTCGCCTCGGTGTCGTGCATCTACGGCCTCGGCACTCCGCAGGAGTACGTGGACCGCATGGTCCCCCTCAGGATCGGCGACGAGATCGACCGGGACCAGCTGCTGCGCCGCTTCGTGGACATCCAGTACACGCGCAACGACCTGGCCTTCACCCGCGGCACCTTCCGCGTCCGCGGCGACACCATCGAGATCTTCCCGGTCTACGAGGAACTCGCCGTCCGCATCGAGATGTTCGGCGACGAGATCGAGGCCCTGTCCACCCTGCACCCGCTCACCGGCGAGATCATCAGCGACGACCAGCAGCTGTACGTCTTCCCCGCCTCCCACTACGTCGCCGGCCCCGAGCGCCTGGAGCGGGCCGTGAACGACATCGAGAAGGAGCTCGGGGAACGCCTGGCCGAGCTGGAGAAGCAGAGCAAGCTCCTGGAGGCCCAGCGCCTGAGGATGCGCACGACGTACGACCTGGAGATGCTCCGCCAGATCGGCTCCTGCTCCGGAGTCGAGAACTACTCGATGCACTTCGACGGCCGCGAGCCCGGTTCCCCGCCGAACACCCTGCTGGACTACTTCCCGGACGACTTCCTGCTCGTCATCGACGAGTCCCACGTCACCGTCCCGCAGATCGGCGCCATGTACGAGGGCGACGCCTCCCGCAAGCGCACCCTCGTCGACCACGGTTTCCGGCTGCCCTCAGCCCTGGACAACCGCCCCCTGAAGTGGGAGGAGTTCCAGGAGCGCACCGGGCAGACCGTCTACCTGTCGGCGACCCCCGGCAAGTACGAGCTCTCGCGCGCGGACGGCGCCGTCGAACAGATCATCCGCCCCACCGGCCTGATCGACCCGGAGGTCGTCGTCAAGCCCACCGAGGGCCAGATCGACGACCTGGTGCACGAGATCAGGGGGCGCGTCGAGAAGGACGAGCGCGTCCTGGTCACCACCCTCACCAAGAAGATGGCCGAGGACCTCACCGACTACTTCCTCGAGCTCGGCATCCAGGTGCGCTACCTGCACAGCGACGTCGACACCCTGCGCCGGGTCGAGTTGCTGCGCGAGCTGCGGTCCGGCGAGTTCGACGTGCTGGTCGGAATCAACCTCCTCCGCGAGGGTCTCGACCTGCCCGAGGTGTCCCTGGTGGCGATCCTCGACGCCGACAAGGAGGGCTTCCTGCGCTCGGGCACCTCGCTCATCCAGACCATCGGCCGCGCGGCGCGCAATGTCTCCGGCCAGGTCCACATGTACGCCGACAAGATCACCCCGGCGATGGAGAAGGCCATCGAGGAGACCAACCGCCGCCGGGAGAAGCAGGTCGCATACAACGAGGAGAGGGGCATCGACCCCCAGCCGCTCCGCAAGAAGATCAACGACATCGTCGCGCAGATCGCCCGCGAGGACATCGACACCGAGCAGCTGCTCGGTTCCGGCTACCGCAAGCTGAAGGACGGCAAGGGCGCCAAGGCTCCCGTGCCCGCTCTCGGCGACAAGGCGGCCAAGGGCACCAAGGCCGCCAAGGGCAAGGCCAAGGAGGCGGTGCCGACCGACCGCCCCGCAGCCGAGCTCGCCGGGCAGATCGAGGAGATGACCGAGCGCATGCGCGCCGCCGCAGCCGACCTCCAGTTCGAGATCGCGGCCCGGCTGCGCGACGAGGTCTCCGAGATGAAGAAGGAACTCCGCCAGATGAGGGAGGCCGGCCTGGCCTGAGGGTCCACGAAGGGCCGGTCACCGACCGGATCGGCGCCTTCCGAGATCCGTCACCCCCGGTGCATGCGTGCTGTGTTGCAAGACCGACACAAAGTGCGGACCGGGGTACGGCACTGTCAGTGACCCTGCGTAGGGTTCGGGTCATCCGCGGATCCCGCGGCAACAGGGGAAATACGAGAGGGGACCAGCCCGTGGTGGACGTATCCAAGGGCGGCGCGCCCGGCGGCGGCGTCAATCTGACCAAGGGTCAGGCCATCAGCCTGCAGAAGAGTGACGGTGGCAGCCTGACGGCCGTGCGCATGGGTCTCGGCTGGCAGGCGGCGCCCCGGCGCGGTCTGTTCGGCTCGCGCACCCGGGAGGTCGACCTCGACGCCTCGGCCGTCCTGTTCGCGGACAAGCAGCCGGTCGACGTCGTCTTCTTCCGCCACCTGGTGAGTGACGACGGCTCGGTGCGCCACACCGGCGACAATCTCGTCGGCGGCGTGGGTCAGGGCGGCGACGACGAGGCGATCCTCGTCGACCTGGCGCGGGTGCCGGTCCACATCGACCAGATCGTCTTCACCGTGAACTCCTTCACGGGCCAGACCTTCCAGGAGGTGCAGAACGCGTTCTGCCGCCTGGTCGACGAGACCAACGGCCAGGAACTCGCGCGCTACACACTCGCGGGCGGCGGTGCCTACACGGCGCAGATCATGGCCAAGGTGCACCGCACGGGCCCGGGCTGGACGATGACGGCCCTCGGCACTCCGGCCAACGGCCGCACCTTCCAGGACCTGATGCCGGCGATCCTGCCGCACCTGTAGGGCGGCACGGCGGGCAGCACTCGACACAACGACACAGGGGGAGAAGGCGATGACGGCCGAGCTGGTGCGGGGACAGAATCACCCGCTCTCCCAGGCCCGTCTCGAGGTCCGGGTCGCGGCCGGCACGCCGATCGTGGCGGGGGCCACGCTCGGCGACGAGCACGGCAAGGTGCACGGTGTCGAGTGGGTCGCCCACCCGGGCGCCCCCATGTTGCCGGGGCTCGAGGTCTCCCGTCAGGCGGCCGCCGACCACCGTCTCGCGGTCGACCTCGGCGCCGTGCCGGAGGCAGTGCACCGGGTCAGCGTGCTGCTCGCCCTGCCCGCGGCGGGCGGGGGAGGACCGGCGAGCTTCGGCGCCGTAGCCGCCCCGTTCGTCGCGGTCACCGACCTCGACGGCACCCAGGTCGCCAGCTACACGATCACCGGTCTGGACGCCGAGTCGGCCGTCGTCGCCCTGGAGCTCTACCGCCGCCAGGGCGCCTGGAAAGTCCGTGCCGTCGGACAGGGGTACGCGGGCGGACTCGCCGAGCTCCTCACCGACCAGGGCCTGCCCGAGGCCCACCAGCTGGCGACCGGCATCAACGAGGCGGTGGCCCGGGGCCTGGCCCGCTCGCTCCCGGCCCCGCCGCGCCCCACGGACCCCGACCGCTCCCGACAGACGGCCGCACCGGCCCTCGGCGGCGACCAGGGCGGCCCCGCGCCCCAGGGGACCTCCAGCGTCGTACCGCAACAGCCGATGCCCCCATACGGAACGCAGGCACCAGGCGTCCCGGCACAGCCCACGTCTCCGTACGGCCCGCAGGGCACTCCGGCGGCCGGCGCCCCCCAGCAGCCCGGCGCGCCCTACGGCACGCAGGACGCCCCCGCGGCAGGCACACCGCAACAACCCACATCCCCCTACAGCGCGCAGCCCCCCGCGGCAGCCGCCGCACCGCAGCCCGGCCACCCCCAGGGGCCCGCGCCCGAGGACACCTCCGCGGTCGCCCACACGCCCGGTGCCACCCCCGGCGGCGGCCCGATCGACTACAGCCACCCGCGGCGGCAGAGCGCGGCTCCGCCGCCCCCGCCGACGGCGCCCCCGGCCCAGCCCGGACAGCCGGCGCAGCCGGTCGCGGGCGACGCCACCGGGTGGTCCATGGACGAGCGGCTCTACAACCAGGTGTGGGGCATGTTCGAGGACCTGGCCCGCACCATGGCCGCGTACCGCAGCGCCGTCGACTTCGCCGACTCGCGCATGGAGAAGGAACTCGACCAGGCTCTGTCCGACCCGCGCAGTCGGCTCGGGGGACAGGGCGACGCCGCGCGGGAGACGGCCCGGGCCAAGCGCTCCCAGCTCGTCGACCGGGCCAGAGCGGTCCTCGACCGGGACCTCGCCCAGCTCACCGCCGAGGCCGACGTCGTCGAGCCCGCGCTGCCGCCGGCGTACGCGCGCTGGGACAACCCCGTGTGGCACGGCTACCGCGTGCCGATGGAGGTGCCCATGGCCCTGCGCCTCGGAGACCTGCACCTGCCCGAGGCCGCCGAGCTGCGGATACCGTTGCTGGTCCGCCTGCCGTTGGAGCGCGGTCTGTGGATCGACAGCGGAGCGGCCGGGTCGCTCGACGGCTCGTTCACGGACTCCTACGACCTGGGACGCCTCGCGATGGAGACGGCGGTGGCGCACGCGGCCCGGCTGCTGGCCGTGTATCCGGCGGGCGAGTTCACCGTGCACGTCATCGACCCCGCCGGTTCGGCGGCCCAGCCGCTCGCTCCGCTGGTGCGGACGGGTGTGCTCGCCGCCCCGCCCGCCGTAGGGGCGGCAGGCGTGGCGGACGTCCTGGGCCGGCTCACCGAGCGCGTCGACCTGGTGCAGATGGCGGTGCGCGCGGGCGCGGCCGACTCGCTCCCGCCCGGTCTCGACACCGCCGAGCAACTGCTGATCGTGAACGACTTCCCGCACGGCTTCGACGACCGCGCCGTGACCCGGCTCCGCTACCTCGCGGACGAGGGACCGGCCGTCGGCGTCCACCTGATGATGGTCGCGGACCGTGAGCAAGCCGCCGAGTACGGCCCGTTGCTCGACCCGTTGTGGCGTTCGCTGCTACGCCTCACTCCGGTGCCGGACGACCACCTCGCGGACCCGTGGGTCGGGCATGCCTGGACGTACGACCCCTCGCTCCTGCCGCCCGGCAGCCAGGTGCTCCAGCAGGTGCTCACCCAGGTCGCGGCGGCTCGCACCAAGTACACGTAAAGGCTTCTGACCAGCTGGTTTGACCCTTATTTTGCCAATCGCTTTACCTTTCCTTGGTGATTGGGTACCGTTGTCGCCACGGAGGGGAGTACTCCCTGTCGACTGCGGCGTACCCGTCAATACGGATCAGGCCAGATCCCGGGGCGTCGGCCCATCCTGGGTGGAAGAGACCTCCGGCAGCGCGACGACGCTGGTTACTTGCCGTTACGTATCTGCCGGAGGCGCAGTGGATGTTTCCCTGACCCTGTGGGTCCTGACGATCGTGGGCCTTGCCGCCCTCATCGCGGTCGACTTCTTCATCGGCCGCAAGCCGCACGACGTGTCCATCAAGGAAGCCGGAATCTGGACGATCGTCTGGATCGTCCTGGCCGGACTCTTCGGACTCGGCCTGCTCGTCTTCGCCGGCGGCCAGCCCTCCGGCGAGTTCTTCGCGGGCTTCATCACCGAGAAGTCCCTGAGTGTCGACAACCTCTTCGTCTTCGTTCTGATCATGGCGAAGTTCGCTGTGCCCTCGCAGTACCAGCAGCGGGTGCTGCTGGTCGGTGTCCTCATAGCCCTGGTGCTGCGAGCGATCTTCATCGCGGCCGGTGCGGCGATCCTCGCCAGCTTCTCGTGGGTCTTCTACCTCTTCGGCGCCTTCCTGATCTGGACCGCCTGGAAGCTCATCCAGGAGGCCCGCGCCGACGAGGAGGACGAGGAGTTCGAGGAGAACAAGCTGCTCAAGGCCGCCGAGCGCCGCTTCGGCGTGGCCGACCGCTACCACGGCACCAAGCTGTGGATCCAGGAGAACGGCAAGCGGGTCATGACCCCGATGCTGGTCGTGATGCTCGCGATCGGTACGACGGACGTCCTGTTCGCGCTCGACTCGATCCCGGCGATCTTCGGTCTGACCCAGGACCCGTACATCGTCTTCACGGCCAACGCGTTCGCGCTGATGGGCCTGAGGCAGCTGTACTTCCTGATCGGCGGCCTGCTCAGGAAGCTGGTCCACCTCAGCTACGGCCTGTCGATCATCCTCGGCTTCATCGGCGTCAAGCTGGTCCTGCACGCGCTGCACGAGTCCGGGGTCCACGTCCCGGAGATCAGCATCCCGGTCTCCCTCGGCGTGATCTGCGCCGTCCTGATCGTCACCACGATCACCAGCCTGCGAGCGTCCAAGAAGCAGGCGGCGGCCGAGGCGGCGCAGGAGCAGAGCGAAGGCGCTCCGAAGGACAGCATCGAGGCCTGACCACGTCGGACGTAGGAACAACCACCACCGGGAGCGGTGCTCGGCGAATTGCCGACCACCGCTCCCGGTGCTTCGTTGGGACCGAGCGTTCCCCGCCCGGGGACGCCCCTCGTCCGGGTGGGAGGCACCCATGAAGTTCGTCCAGATCATCGACTTCGAGACCGACCGCATGGAAGAGATGGGGGATCCGGCTCAGGCGATGCAGGAGCGGGCCGCAGGCAGCGGCCCCACGAACAGCCTCGTACGACTGCGACGTGCTGGAGATGACCGAGTTCAAGTGACGCCTACGGGTCCCCGCACACCGATCAGTCCCGGCGGGCGAGGCGGACGCGAGCCGCAGCATGGAGGGCGCCCTTACGGTGCGTACATCGTGCATGCCGCGTCAACTGCCCATGGTGGTCGCGGGTGACGGGGGCGCACGGGCGCGCGGCGCGCGTCAGTACGTGACGGTGATGCGCCGGGCGGGGCCGTCGACGCGGACCGTGCCGCCGTAGGGGATGACGAGTTGTGGATCGGTGTGCCCGAAGTCGACGTCGAGAACGATCAGGGTGTCGGGGGCGTACGCCCGCATGGCGCGCAGTACGGCATCGCGCTGCTCGGCGGCGTAACGAGCGGCCTCCTGCGGGCTGTTGGGGCGCTCGAAGGACCAGGTCCTCGCTCGGCCCATCAGCAGTGCGGAGAAGCGGTGGAGCAGCCCGCGCTCGCCCATGCTCCGCAGCGTGCAGAAGACCTCCGTGGCACTCGGCATGTCCTCCGAGGTCTCCAGCAACAGCACTCCGCCGTCGTACTCCGTCAGGTCGTGCGAGACCTCTCGGTCGGCCATCAGCAGCCAGCCGATGATCTCCAGGCAGCCGCCCCAACTCCGGCCCTCGACCACCCGGTCGGCGTTCACCCAGGTCCACCCGGAGCCGGGCCGGGTCTGGGGCTCCGCGTCGAAGGTCGCGGGGTCGGCCCAGTCGCGGTCGACGTCGTTCCAGCGCTCGGCGGGCCTGAGCTCGTACTCGCCGGTGGTGAACAGCGCGGCCCGCAGGGATTCGGCGGTCTGCGGATGCATGGCACCGGGGCGGCCCAGCTCGCACATCACGGACGTACCGTGGTAGCCGACGATTCCGGCATTGCGCAGATAGGCGAGCAGGTTCGTGTTGTCGCTCATCCCGAAGAAGGGCTTCGGGTTCGCGGCGATCAACTCCCGGTCCAGCAGCGGCAGCACGGTGATCTGGTCGTCGCCGCCGATCGACGCGACGACCGCCTTGATGTCCGGGTCCGCGAAGGCGGCGTGGATGTCGTCGGCCCGCTCCTGCGGTGTGGAGCCCATCCTGCGCGTCGCCGGATACTCGACGGGTTCGAGTCCGTAGTCCTTGCGCAGTCGCTCCAGCCCCAGCTCGTAAGGGCGCGGGAAGAGCCCGGGCAGACCGGCCGACGGCGAGATCACGGCTATGCGGTCGCCGGGCGACGGCTTGGGCGGGTACGAGATCGTCGTCATGGGGGGAGGGTATGGGCCGACGGCCCGGCCGTGCACCGTGATAAACCGGGTCTGAGCAGCGGTCCTCGACGGATCGCCCACCCTGAACGGACCGGAGGAACCGTGCCCCGTACCCTGGCCAACGCCCCGATCATGATCCTCAACGGCCCCAACCTGAACCTGCTCGGCCAGCGCCAGCCGGAGATCTACGGCTCCGACACCCTCGCCGACGTCGAGGCCCTGTGTGCCAAGGCGGCGGCCGCGCACGGCGGCACGGTGGACTTCCGCCAGTCCAACCACGAGGGCGAGTTGGTCGACTGGATCCACGAGGCGCGGCTGAACCACTGCGGGATCGTGATCAACCCCGGCGCCTACTCGCACACTTCGGTCGCGATCCTGGATGCGCTCAACACCTGTGACGGCCTTCCGGTGTTGGAGGTCCACATCTCCAACATCCACCAGCGTGAGTCGTTCCGGCACCACTCGTACGTCTCGCTGCGTGCCAACGGGGTCATCGCGGGGTGCGGAGTGCAGGGGTACGTGTTCGGGGTGGAGCGGGTCGCGGCGCTGGCGGGGGCGGGGCAGGCCGACGCGTAAGCGTTTACGCCCCCCCCCGCGGCCCACTCAGAGCCGGCCCGCCTCCACGATCCGTCGCAGAAAGCGTTGCGTGCGTTCCTCCTGCGGGTCGCCGAAGATCTGCTCGGCGCTGCCACGCTCCAGCACCACGCCGCCGTCCAGGAAACACACCTGGTCGGCGACGTCGCGGGCGAAGCCCATCTCGTGCGTGGCCAGCACCATGGTCATGCCGTCGTCCTTCAGGTCGCGCACCACGGCGAGGACCTCTCCCACCAGCTCGGGGTCGAGGGCGGCGGTGACCTCGTCGAGCAGCAGCAGCCGGGGACGCACGGCCAGGGCGCGCACGATCGCGACCCGCTGCTGCTGTCCGCCGCTCAGCCGGTCCGGGTACTCGCCCGCTTTCCCTGCGAGGCCGAGCCGCTCCAGCAGCTCACGCGCGCGTGCCTCGGCCTCCGCACGGGACACGCCGTGCACCCGGCGCGGGGCAAGGGTGATGTTCTCGAGAACCGTCATGTGCGGGAACAGGTTGTACGCCTGGAAGACCACGCCGATGCGGCGGCGTACCGCGTCCTGGTCGACACGCGGATCGGTGATCTCCTCGTCGTCCAGCCAGATCGCCCCGTCGTCGATGTCCTCCAGGAGGTTGGCGCACCGCAGCAGCGTCGACTTGCCGGAGCCGGAGGCGCCGATCAGCGCGGTCACCGTGTGCGGGGCGACCTCCAGGTCGACGTCCCGCAGCACGACCGTGCCGCCGAACGTCTTGCGGACCGACTCCATGCGCAGCACGGGGGCGTCACTCATAGGGATCCTCCCTGGGCCCGCTTGCGGTCCATCCGGGCCGTCACCCAGTCCGTGAACCGCGTCATGGGGATGGTCAACGCCACGAAGACCAGGCCCGCGACGATGTACGGCGTGTAGTTGAGGCTGCGGCCGACGATGATGTCGGCGGCCCGTACGGCGTCCACCGCGCCGCCGATCGACACGAGCCCGGTGTCCTTCTGGAGCGACACCAGGTCGTTGAGCAGGGGCGGCACCTGACGGCGTACGGCCTGGGGGAGGACGACGTACCGCAGCGCCTGTCGGTTGTTGAGGCCGAGCGAGCGGGCCGCGGCGCGCTGCGAGGGGTGGACGGACTCGATGCCTGCGCGGAACACCTCCGCGACGTACGCCGAGTACGTCAGCGTCAGCGCCGTACCGCCCAGCAGTACCGGGTCGACGGTCACGCCCTGCAGCCGCAGCGCGGGGACGCCGAGGACCACGATCATCAGGTTGATGATGAGCGGCAGGCCCCGGAAGAAGTCGGTGTACGCGGCGGCCAGCACCCGCAGCGGGAAGAAGACCGGGCCGCGCAGTGTGCGCGCGACGGCGATGAGCATCCCGAGGACCAGTACGGCGACACCGCAGATCAGCAGCAGCCGGACGTTGAGCCACAGTCCTTCGAGGACCTTGGGCAACGCCTCGCGCGCGTACTCGGCGCTGAAGAACGTCTCCTTGGTGCGTGGCCAGCCCGGCGCGTTGACGACGACCAGATAGAGGACGACGCCCGTGACCAGGGTCGAGAGCGCGGCGATCGCGGTGGCGCGGCGGGAGCGGGCACGCTTGTAGGCCTCGCGGTCGATCCGCCGCTGCGAGGGGACGTACCCCTCGCCGTCTCCCGGCCGGCCCGCCTCGCCCTCGCCGGTCACGTCGCCCTTGTCGTCCGCGCCCTCCTGGCCGGACTCGTCCTTCGTGAGCGTCACTTGAGCACCGGGGCGTCGACGGCGTCGGACAGCCACTGCTGCTCGAGCTTCGCCAGCGTGCCGTTCTCGCGGAGGGTGTTGACGGCGTCCGTCACGCACGAGGTGAGCGCGCTGCCCTTGTCGAGCACGAGCCCGAACTGCTCCGGCGTACCGCCCTGGTTCTCGAACTGCCCCACGATCTTCGCGTCCGTCACCTCGGCCGCGGTGATGTAGAAGGCGGTCGGCAGGTCGACGACGATGGCGTCGACCTGGCCGTTCTTCAGAGCGGACTTGGCCTGGTCGTTCTTGGCGTAGGCGGCGGGCTCCTGCGTCGGCTTCACCACGTCGTCGATGTAGTTGAGGCTGGTGGTGCCGACCTGGGCGCCCAGCTTGAGGCCCTTCAGGTCCGCGAGGCTCGTCGCCTTCGCGGCCTTGCTGTCCTTGAGGGCGATCACGGCCTGACGCACGTCGTAGTAGCCGGACGAGAAGTCCACGGCCTTCTTGCGCTCGTCACTGATCGAGACCTGGTTGATGTCGAAGTCGAACGTCTTCTCACCGGGCGCGAAGGCCTTGTTGAAGGGGACGCTCTGCCAGACGACGGCACTCTTGTCGTAGCCCAGCTCCTTCGCCACGGCGTATGCCACCGCCGACTCGAATCCCTCGCCGTTCGCGGGCTTGTCGTCCTTGAACCACGGCTCGTACGCGGGCTCGTCGGTCGCGATGGTCAGCTTGCCGGAGGTCTCGGTGGCCAACTTGCCCTTGGCACAGGTGGTCCCCGCCGACCCCGAAGGCGTGTCGGCGGCCTTCTCCTCCGGCTGCGGAGCGCAGCCGACGGCGGTGGCGAGCAGGGCTGTGGTCGCGGCGGCGACGGCGCGGTGCAGCGCGCGCGAGGCAAGATGCATGGCGGGAGAGTGACAGTCCGTCGCCCCGTTTGTCGAGGTCACGGCAGGATTCGTCCGCATAGTGGGAACGGGTGTTGCGTTCTTGTGAACGCGCCCCGTGAAGTGCGGCTCGCCGGGGCCGCCGGCCGAGGGCGGGGATCGAGAGGCCGGCGGCCCGTACCGCGCAGGAGCCGTCATCCTGTGCGGGGCTGTCACCAGTTGACTGTGCAATTACGTGCGCCGGGAGCGTGCGCATGGCACCGGCGCGTGTGAAGGGTTCACACGGGGCGTGTGAAACCGGAGTTGGTGCGGCGCGCGCTCGCCGCCGCCCGGCGCGTCCGGCAGTTCGGCGAAGCCGGGCCGTGCGCCGGAGCTCACCACTTGCGAGCGCCGGGGCTCACCACCCGCGCGCGTGCCACTCCGGCAGATGCGGTCGCTGGGCACCCAGGGTCGTGTCGTTGCCGTGCCCGGGGTACACCCAGGTCTCATCCGGGAGGGCGCCGAAGATCTTCGTCTCGACGTCGTGGATCAGGCTGGCGAACGCCTTCGGGTCCTTGCGGGTGTTGCCCACGCCGCCCGGGAACAGGCAGTCGCCGGTGAACACATGGGGATGGCCGTGCGGGTCGTCGTAGACGAGGGCGATCGAGCCCGGCGTGTGGCCGACCAGATGGCGCGCGGTGAGCTCCACGTGCCCCACGCGGATGGTGTCGCCGTCGTCGACCAGGACGTCGGTCGGTACGGGGATGCCGTCGGCGTCCTCCCGTCCCGCGTACGTGCGCGCGCCCGTGGCAGCGACGACCTCGGCGAGCGCCTGCCAGTGGTCGCCGTGCCGGTGCGTGGTGACCACCGACGCGATGCCGTCGTCGCCGATGCTGCCGAGCAGGGTGCCCGCGTCGTTGGCGGCGTCGATCAGCAGCTGCTCGTCCGTGGCCCGGCAGCGCAGCAGATAGGCGTTGTTGTCCATCGGGCCGACCGCGATCTTGGTGATCATCAGGTCCGACAGTTCATGCACGTCGGCCGGGCCACCGACCTTCACCGCTCCGCTGTACGTCATGGCGGCCAGCCTATAGCGGAGGACGGGGGAGCGGCCCGGCCGAAGCGGAGCGGACTACAGCGGGGGAAGGGCCGGCAGCGAGCCGCCGTCCACGGTCAGGCCGGATCCGTCACGGCGTCCGGCGAGCCAGCCCAGCAGATCGGCCCGGCGGCCGGTGACGGTGATCTCCGCCGCCCCGTCGCGGCCGGTCGTGATGTGCCGACCGTCGTCCTGCTCGATCAGCACGGCGGGCACGTCGGGATGGCCCCGGAAGCGGTCGGCGAGGAAGTCGATCTCGCGCCGGGTGAACTCCTCGGGGAGGTCCTCCAGCTCGTACCCGATCCCGAGGTCCACGTGGTGCAGCTCCGTCTCGATCCACCGCCGGAACGGCACCCGGGACGCCGCGTCGGTGACCCCGCCCCGCAGCTCGACGGTGCGTGACCAGTCCGCCGGAGCGGCCCCCGCCTCCTGGAAGCGGGCCGCGCTGTCGCGCAGGTCGGCGAGCTGGACGTCGAGGGAGCGCGGGGCGTCCCGTTCGATGTCGGCGTCCCGGGCGTCCCCGGACACGTACATGGGACGGCCTGCGAGGACGTTCACCAGGGCGTCCGCGTTGCGGGCCAGGTGGGCGAGGATGTGGCCGCGGGTCCAGCCGGGCAGCCGTGACGGCTCGGTCACAGCCGCGTTGTCCAGTTTGGCGACTGCGATGAGCAAGCGTTCGGTCGCGTCACGTACAGACGCCAGGTCATGCGCGTGATCCATCATGCTGCTGACCCTAGCCGCGCCACACCTTTGGGTGAAGGTGGTGAAGCAGTGCCGTTAATCGAATGCACGTGCTATATGGTCGGGCGTGGCGTGGGGCATGCTGGATGGCCGGGGATTGTTATGCCTCCTGGGAATCCGACCGGCGTTGTCAGTGGCTCCCCCTAGTCTGAGAAAGCACGGGGGCCCCGCCCCTGTCACTTCTCTCAAGAAAGGTGCGGACCGGCGTGGCCGACCGTCTCATCGTCCGTGGCGCGCGCGAGCACAACCTGAAGAACGTCTCGCTCGACCTGCCTCGCGACTCGCTCATCGTCTTCACGGGCCTGTCCGGGTCGGGCAAGTCCTCCCTGGCCTTCGACACCATCTTCGCCGAGGGCCAGCGGCGCTACGTGGAGTCGCTCTCCTCGTACGCCCGTCAGTTCCTCGGCCAGATGGACAAGCCGGACGTCGACTTCATCGAGGGCCTCTCGCCCGCGGTCTCCATCGACCAGAAGTCGACCTCGCGCAACCCGCGCTCGACGGTCGGCACCATCACCGAGGTCTACGACTACCTGCGACTGCTCTTCGCGCGCATCGGCAAACCGCACTGTCCCGAGTGCGGCCGTCCGATCTCGCGCCAGTCGCCGCAGGCCATCGTCGACAGGGTCCTGGAGCTGCCGGAGGGGAGCCGCTTCCAGGTCTTGTCGCCGCTGGTGCGTGAGCGCAAGGGCGAGTTCGTCGACCTCTTCGCCGACCTCCAGACCAAGGGCTACTCCCGCGCGCGGGTCGACGGCGAGACCATCCAGCTCTCCAGCCCGCCCACCCTGAAGAAGCAGGAGAAGCACACCATCGAGGTGGTCGTCGACCGCCTCACGGTGAAGGACTCCGCCAAGCGCCGCCTCACCGACTCCGTCGAGACCGCCCTCGGCCTGTCCGGCGGCATGGTCGTGCTCGACTTCGTCGACCTCCCCGAGGACGACCCGGAGCGCGAGCGCATGTTCTCGGAGCATCTGTACTGCGCTTACGACGACCTGTCCTTCGAAGAGCTGGAGCCCCGCTCCTTCTCCTTCAACTCGCCCTTCGGCGCCTGCCCCGAGTGCACCGGCATCGGCACGCGCATGGAGGTCGACCCCGAGCTGATCGTCCCGGACGAGGACAAGTCCCTCGACGAGGGCGCCATCCACCCCTGGTCCCACGGCCACACCAAGGACTACTTCGGCCGCCTGATCGGCGCCCTCGCGGACGCGCTGGGATTCCGTACGGACATCCCCTTCGCCGGCCTCCCGCAGCGCGCCAAGAAGGCCCTGCTCCACGGTCACAAGACCCAGATCGAGGTCCGCTACCGCAACCGGTACGGCCGCGAGCGCGTCTACACGACCCCGTTCGAAGGCGCCGTCCCCTTCGTCAAGCGCCGCCACAGCGAGTCCGAGAGCGACGCCGGCCGGGAGCGCTTCGAGGGGTACATGCGTGAGGTGCCCTGCCCCACCTGTGAGGGCACGCGCCTCAAGCCGGTCGTCCTCGCGGTCACCGTCATGGGGAAGTCGATCGCCGAGGTCGCTGCGATGTCCATCAGCGACTGCGCGGACTTCCTGGGCGAGCTGAAGCTGACCGCCCGCGACAAGAAGATCGCCGAGCGCGTGCTGAAGGAGGTCAACGAGCGGCTCAAGTTCCTGGTCGACGTCGGCCTGGACTACCTCTCGCTGAACCGCGCGGCCGGCACGCTGTCCGGCGGCGAGGCCCAGCGCATCCGCCTCGCCACCCAGATCGGCTCCGGCCTCGTCGGCGTCCTCTACGTCCTCGACGAGCCGTCCATCGGCCTGCACCAGCGCGACAACCACCGGCTCATCGAGACCCTGGTCCGGCTGCGCGACATGGGTAACACGCTCATCGTCGTCGAGCACGACGAGGACACCATCAAGGTCGCCGACTGGATCGTCGACATCGGCCCCGGCGCGGGCGAGCACGGCGGCAACGTCGTGCACAGCGGCTCCCTCAAGGAGCTGCTGGCCAACGACGAGTCGCAGACCGGCCAGTACCTGTCCGGCAAGAAGGCCATCCCGCTGCCCGACATCCGGCGTCCGCACGACCCGTCCCGCCGGCTCACGGTGCACGGCGCCCGCGAGAACAACCTCCAGGACATCGACGTGTCCTTCCCGCTGGGCGTGTTCACCGCGGTCACGGGCGTGTCCGGCTCCGGCAAGTCGACGCTGGTCAACGACATCCTGTACACACACCTGGCCCGCGAGCTCAACGGCGCCCGGAGCGTCCCGGGGCGGCACACGCGCGTGGACGGCGACGACCTCGTCGACAAGGTCGTGCACGTCGACCAGTCGCCCATCGGCCGTACACCCCGCTCGAACCCGGCGACGTACACCGGTGTCTTCGACCACGTCCGCAAGCTGTTCGCCGAGACCACCGAGGCGAAGGTCCGCGGCTACATGCCCGGCCGCTTCTCCTTCAACGTCAAGGGCGGCCGCTGCGAGAACTGCGCGGGCGACGGCACGATCAAGATCGAGATGAACTTCCTCCCGGACGTGTACGTCCCGTGCGAGGTCTGTCACGGCGCCCGGTACAACCGGGAGACCCTGGACGTCCACTACAAGGGCAAGTCCATCGCCGACGTACTGAACATGCCGATCGAGGAAGCCATGCACTTCTTCGAGGCCGTGCCCGCGATCTCCCGCCACCTGAAGACGCTCAACGACGTCGGTCTCGGCTATGTCCGCCTCGGCCAGTCCGCGACCACCCTGTCGGGCGGCGAGGCTCAGCGGGTGAAGCTCGCCAGCGAGCTCCAGAAGCGCTCCACCGGACGCACGGTCTACGTCCTGGACGAGCCGACCACCGGTCTGCACTTCGAGGACATCAGCAAGCTGCTGACGGTCCTGGCCGGTCTCGTGGACAAGGGCAACACGGTCATCGTCATCGAGCACAACCTCGACGTGATCAAGACCGCCGACTGGGTCGTCGACATGGGCCCCGAGGGCGGCGCAGGCGGCGGCCTGGTCGTCGCCGAGGGCACGCCCGAGCAGGTCGCGGGCGTCCCGGCCAGCCACACCGGCAAGTTCCTCCAGGAGGTCCTCGGCGCCGACCGGATCAGCGACGCGGCCCCGGTGAAGGCCCCGCGCAAGACGGCGGCCAGGAAGGCCGTGGCGGCCACGTCGGCGGCGAAGAAGACGGCAACGGCCCGGACGGCCACCGCGAAGACGGCCAAGGCCGTCAACAACACGGCGGCGAAGAAGGCGACCGGAGCCACGAAGAAGGCCACGCCCGCGAAGAAGACGACCCGGGCCCGCAAGGCCTGAGGAGAGACCACCGGAGCGGGAACCGCTGCGGGCTGAGCACCAGAAGCCCGCAGCGGTCCGGGTCTCCCCGAGGACTGCCCCTGCGTTCTTGCCCCGCCTGCGTGCTTACGTCATCGTGATCGTGGCGGAACTGTCCGTAATCAATCGGGCCGCACCGCAGACGACCACGGAGGGGGAGCCGGTGGTGGAACCCGACGTTCCGGCAGCTCGGGGCGGGCCGCCCAAACCACGTGCGGCACGGCCCGCCGATGTCACCTGGGAGCGGCTCGAGAACCAGCTGGACTGGTTCGACCGGAAGAGCGGTCTCGCCCAACGGCGCTTCAAGCAACTGAAGTTGGCCACACTGATGCTGGCGGCCGGTCTCCCCGTGACCGTCGCCGCCTCCGCGCCCGACTGGATCCCGGCATTGATGGGCGCCCTCGTCGCGGTCATCGAGGGCGCGCAGCAGCTGTTCAAGTTCCAGGAGAACTGGATCAACTACCGGTCCGTGTGTGAGAGCCTGCGCCGCGAGCAGTACCTGTACCTGGCGCGCGCGGCGCACTACGGCGACACGGCCGACGTCGACACTCTGCTCGCCGAGATGGTGGAGCGGATCATCGGCCAGGAGACCACCCACTGGGTGGAACGGGAGGCCACATGATCGTCGTCTTCACCGGCCGGCGCCCATCAGGGCCGGACGGTGTGTTTCCCGCTGCCGCCGTGGACTGGCTCGAGGAGCGCCTGAAGCTCCTCTTCGCCGGACTGCGGCCGCGGCTCGTCGTGGGTTCCGCCGCCGCGGGCACGGACCTGCTGGCCGCCGGGGCGGCACTGAGCGCCGGTATCCGGGCCGACCTCCTGGTCACCGAGGACCCCGAGGAGTTCGTGAGCGCTTCCGTCGCCGACAAGGGGCCGCAATGGGAGGAGCGCTTTCGCACGCTGACGGCGCAGACAAGGGCCGCCCTGATCCCCGTACCGGGAGCGAAGGCCGACGACGACGGGTTCCGTGCCGTCAACCAGGCGATCCTGCGCCACGCCTGCGACAGCCTCCGCGACCCGGTCCGGGCAGCGGACGAACCGGAGGAGCTCGTGGTCGTCGCGGTGACCGAGGGACGCCGCGAGGGAGAGGACCACACCGAATCCCTGGCCCGGTCGGCCCAGGCTCTCAACCACCTCGTGCTGCGCCTCAACCCCTCGCAGAGCCGGTCCGCGGCGCCGACGGCCTTCGTCGCCATGCCGTACGGCGGCAAGGCCGACTCCACACGGGAACTCAAGCGGTTCGAGGCGGACGAGTCCTGGCACCGGGTGCTCGTGCCCGCCCTGCTCGACGGCGGGTACCGGCCGATCCGCACGGACCTGGAAGCCGGCCTGAAGAGCATCGACGCGCGCATGCTGCACAGCATCAACTCCGCCAGTCTCTTCGTGGCGGATCTCGCCACGCTCAACCCCAACGTCCTGTGGGAACTGGGAGTTCGGCACGCCTGGCGGCCCTCGGCAACGCTCCTCATGGCGCCGCACTGGGTCACGCCGCCCTTCGACCTGGGGCACTCGACCATTCAGCGCTACGAGCGGGGAATGAAGAGGGTCAGTGACCGGCAGGCGGTCGCGGCCATTCGTAAGCTCAAGGACGCGCTGAGCGCGACGCAGACAGGGCCCGACAGCCCGGTGTGGGCGGTGTTCCCCACGCTGGAGCCCGTACAGCTGCCCCCTGACGCCGACATGGAGCTCTTCGCGCGGCTCACGCGCTACAGCGAGGAGATCTCCCTGGCGGCGGCCCTGCGCGACTCCGGGAAACTGCTCGACCTCGCCGATCAGGTACGGGAGGACGGGCTGTCCGACAGCAACTGCCGCACCCAGCTGGAGCAGATCGGGCTGGCTCTCGTCACGCTGGGCGAATTCGACGAGGGGAGGAAGCTGCTCGCGCCGCTGGCCGCGGCCGACGTCTCCTTCGGCCGGGTCCGCATGCAGCAGGCGTACGCCTTCACGCTGATCCATCGTGACGGAACGCCCGAGGAGCGGCTGACGTACCTGAAAGACGCGGAACGCAGATTACTGGTGCTCGACCACCGTCACCCGGGGTCCTCCGAGACCTGGGGACTGCTCGGCAGCGCGGCCAAGCGTGCCTTCGAGCTCGCTCTCCGACTCGGAGCGGAGAACGCCTCGCTCCATCTGAACCGTGCCATCGAGGCGTACCGAAGCGGCATGGCGGCCGATCCCGGTGACCACTACCCGGGGATCAACGCGCTCGCCCTCCTGAGGGTGAGGGGGCAGTACTTCGGTGGTGGTCAGGCCGATGTGGCGCTGGCGGAGTCCCTGCTCCCGGTGGTCCGGTTCGCCGTCGAGCGCCGCCCGATCGGCCCGCACGACACCTGGGAACACGCGACCCTGGCCGAACTCGCCCTGCACCAGCACCTGCTGGACAAGGGCATGGCTCCGGTGCCGCCTGTCGCAGCGCTGCGCCACTACACCTTGGCGGCCCATTCCGCCGACGGCGCCGAACTGTCCTCCATGCGCCGTCAACTCGAGTTCCTGCTGGCCGTGGGAGACCCGCCCGAGGTGCTCGAACCACTGCTCGCGGCCATCCCCGCACCCGCCGAGGGAAACACCCTGTGACGGCCGGGACGACCGCGCCGTACGTGATGGAGAGTTCCTCTGGCCGTGACCGCGTCGCAGGTGACCCTGCTGGCCGGGACCGCGTCGCAGGTGACCCGGCCTGCTCCGACAGGACGTCGGCGTGCTCAGGCCAGTTCCGCCGCGTACGGCGGTTCGGCCCCCGCGCGTGAGCAGGTGATCGCCGCTGCCCGCGCGGCGAAGCGCAGAAGTTGTGCCCAGCCGTCGGGGCCGAGGTCGGCGAGTGCCTCGCAGGACAGGGTGTCCCGGGCGGACAGGCCGTGCAGCAGGGCCGCGTTCACGGTGTCGCCGGCGCCGATCGTGTCGACGACGTCGACCTTCTCGCCCGGCACGGAGTGCACCGCGCCGTCCCGGGTGAAGGCGGTCAGTCCGTCGCCGCCGTGGGTGATCACGACGGCCGAGGGCCCCGCGGCCAGCCACTCGCGCGGAGTGCCGCCCAGCCAGAGAGCGTCCTCCTCGGAGAGCTTGAGCAGTGACACCGACGGCAGCCAACTCTTGAAGCGGGCCCGGTAGGCGTCCGCGTCGGGGATCAGCCCCGCCCTGATGTTGGGGTCGAGCGCGGTGAACACACCCTGCGCCGCCGCGGTCCGCATCAGCTCCTCGTAGGCGCTCGCGCCCGGTTCCAGGACCAGCGAGCAGGTGCCGAAGGAGACCGCCCGCGTGCCCGCGGGAAGTTCCCTGGGCGCCGCGAACAGCCGGTCCGCGGTGCCGTCGACGTAGAAGGAGTAGGCGGCCGAGCCGTGCGTGTCGATCGTGGCGACAGCGAGGGTGGTCGGTTCCTTGCCACGCTGTACGGCCGTCACGTCCACCCCTGCCGCCCGCAGCCCGTCGAGCAGCGCCTCGCCGAAGGCGTCGTCCGAGACACGGGAGCAGAAAGCCGTGGCGGAGCCGAGGCGACCGAGGGCCAGGGCCGTGTTGTACGGGCCGCCGCCGAGCGCCGGCTTGAGGCCCGCGAGGGCGCCAGTGCCCTGCGGTACCAGGTCGATCAGGGCCTCTCCGGCGACGACGATCACGAGACGGTTCCTCTCTCGGACTGCGGGGACTGCGGGGACTGCAAGGGCTGAGGGGGCTGCTGAGGCTGAGGGAGCTGTGAGTGCTCCGGGGGCTGCGAGCGTTGCGCCGCGTGGTCCGGCTCGTCGGCGCAGCCGCAGGACGCGCGGTGGACGAACGTGCAGGCGAGCCGCAGGGTCCGGGCGGGCCGGTCCGGCGCGGCGAGACGTTCCAGGAGCACCCGGACCGCCTGGGCGCCGATCTCCCTGCTGGGCTGGGCGATCGCGGTGAGCCGGGGCGTGAACAGGTCCGCCCAGGCGAAGTCGTCGAAGCAGCACAGCGCGATGTCGTCCGGCACGGACAGGCCGCGCTCGCGCAGCGCACGCAGGGCGCCGATGGTCATCGCGTTGTTGGCGGTGACGAGCGCGGTGGGCGGCGCGGCGAGGGACAGCAGGGCCGCGGTCGCCCGTTCGCCGCCGGCCGACTCGGAGTCGCCGTGCACGACGAGGCGTTCGTCGTAGGGGAACCCGGCGGCGGCGAGGCCGTGCCGGTACCCGGTGATCCGCTCGCCGGTGGTGCTCAGCCCGGGCCGGCCCGCGACCAGGGCGATCCGCCGGTGGCCGAGCCCGGCGAGATGTGTGACCAGCTGGGCGGTCGGTTCGGCGCTGTCGGCGCAGACCTGGTCGAAGCGCTGTGTGTGGTTGCCGGGGGAGTCGACCACCCGGTCGAGGAACACGGCCGGTACGTCGTGACGCGTGAGGTAGGCGACGAGTTCGTGGGGGTCGGCCGAGGGCGCGACGATCATGCCGTCCACCCGACGTTCGTGCAGGAGCTGGACGACCTTGCGTTCGTGCTCCGGATCGTCGTGCGGGTCGGCGATGAGCAGGCTGTAGCCGTGCTCCAGGGCGGCGGCCTCGACTCCCTGGAGGATCTCCGTGAAGTAGGGGTTGCTGATCGCCGACACCGCGAGGCCGATGGACCGGGTCCGGGAGGTCACCAGGGAGCGGGCGAGGGTGTTGGGCGTGTAGCCGAGCTCCTCGACGGCCTCCAGCACGGCCTGACGGGTGTGCGGCAGGACCGGCCGGGTGTCGTTCAGCACGTGCGAGACGGTCGCCACGGACACGCCGGCGCTGCGTGCGACGTCGGCCATGGTCGGCATGGGGTCTCCTCCCGGAACGGCACCGGGAGCGGATTCCCTCCCGGAACGGCAACAGCACCGGGAACGTATCGCATGTCGCCGCCCACGTAAACGTTTGCGCAAGCGTTTACGTGCGGTCAACCGTCCAGGAGCGGAGAGTCACTCCCAGTCCCACCCGATCCCCACGACCCCCGACCGCACCCGCGGCTCGACGAGGTGCACCGAGTGGTGCCGACCGGTCAGGGCCAGCTCCTGGCGCCCGCTGCGCGGCGCCGCCGCCGAGTGCTGCGCGAACCGGTGACAGCGCACCGGCAGCGCCTGCTCGTCGAAGCGCACCTGGAGCGCGTACTGGCCGCCCGCCGGCCCGAATCCACGGACGTACTCCCGTGACACCCCGGCCGTGCCGTCTTCGACCCCGTAGCGGAAGAGGAACGTGTCACCGGCCCGCAGCCGGGTGTCGAAGAGCAACTCGGCCACGAGCACCCCGGTCTCGTGGTCCGAACGCATCCGTCCCGTACGGCAGTTCTCCAAGGCGTGGACGGTCATGCGCTCCGGTGCGCACTCCGGGTCGCCGTGGTGGACGGCCACGAAGCGGTCGATGCCGTCCCGGTGGGCTCGCACGATGTGGTGCGACTCGCGGCCCGCCAGCTCGCGGCGCGCGCCGATCCGTATCCGCTCGTGGTGGCCGAGGGTGTGCAGCCCGCCGTCGAGCGGCGAGTCCAGCTCGGCCAGCAGCCGCTCCAGGACGCCGGAGGCCTCGACGAGGGAACGGTAGGAGCGTGCCGCGGGCCGCTGCCCGGCCGGGTCCTCGTCGGTCTGGGCGAGCAGCCTGATCAGCGACTCCTCCGGCAACTGGAGGATCTCCTCCAGTGCCCGTACGGCCCGCAGCGACTCGGGGCGCTGCGGGCGCCGGGCGCCCTGCTGCCAGTAACTCAGGCTCGTCACGCCGACCTTGACCCCGTGGCGCGACAGATGGTGCTGCACGCGCTGCAGCGGCAGTCCGCGGGCGGCTATCGCGGCGCGCAGCGCGACGTGGAAGGGGCCGCCACGCAGGGCCGAGTCCAGTTCCGCGGTGGCGACGGTGGCGACGTCCGCGTGCTGTGTGGCGTGCGGCATGCAGGGGCCTTTCTGTGAATGTTCACAACGGCTGGTCAGACCGTTCGCGGGAGTCGTCGGGGCCACTGCGCCGGCGCCGGGGGTCTTCACATCCGTACGCCGTCGTTCAGGGCCCTGAGTTCTCCCGCATTGAAGCGTGTTGACCAAGCCCCGACAACACCTGATGCCCAACCGTGGTGCACTCCTGGCCGACTGCACGGCCCTCGCGCAGGGCGGTCGGCCCGTCCTCGCCCGGCACCTCTCTGATCGCCCGCGCGGACAGTGCCGACTCGGGCAGGCCGCGCGAGGGCCTCGGCGCCGGTCGAGGCGAGGCCGGCGGCGCATGTCCCACCCTGCTCCAGCACGGCGCGCGCGGCCTGAAGGTTCCCGCTCACACAGCGCAGCGCCGCTCCCACGGGTGGTAGCAGGGCGGCGCCCTGGAGAAGGCCGCGACGATCGCCGCGACGATCCCCTGTCCCCCCTCGGCACCCGCGAGCGCGAGGTTCCCGCCCTCATGGCGGAGGGCCGCTCCAACGCAGGCATCGGCCGCCGTCCGAGGGTCACCGAGGGCACCGTCGAGAAGCACGTCCGCAGCATCCTGGACAAGCTCGCGCTCCAGGAGGACACCGACGACGACCACCGCCGCGTGCCGGCCGTTCTCACCTTTCCGGAGTCCCGCCGGCGCTGTCGGTCCGTTGTCCACAGGCCCGCCGCGCTGTCAGCCCCCGCCAGTAGGGTGTGAGACATGGCCGACCCCTCCAGCTACCGCCCCAAGCCGGGACAGATCCCGGACTCTCCCGGGGTGTACAGGTTCCGTGACGAGCACCGCCGGGTGATCTACGTCGGAAAGGCGAAGAGCCTGCGCCAACGCCTGGCGAACTACTTCCAGGACCTGGCGGGCATGCACCCCCGCACCCGCACCATGGTCACCACGGCCGCGTCCGTGGAGTGGACGGTGGTGTCCACCGAGGTCGAGGCCCTGCAACTGGAGTACTCCTGGATCAAGGAGTACGACCCCCGGTTCAACGTCAAGTACCGCGACGACAAGAGCTACCCGTATCTCGCGGTGACGATGAACGAGGAGTTCCCGCGCGTGCAGGTGATGCGCGGTCAAAAGAAGAAGGGCGTGCGCTACTTCGGGCCGTACGGCCACGCGTGGGCGATCCGCGACACCGTCGACCTCCTGCTGCGCGTCTTCCCCGTGCGCACCTGCTCGGCCGGTGTCTTCAAGAACGCCGCCCGCACCGGCCGCCCCTGCCTGCTCGGCTACATCGGCAAGTGCTCAGCGCCCTGCGTCGGCCGCGTGTCCGCCGAGGAGCACCGCGAACTCGCCGAGGAGTTCAGCGACTTCATGGCCGGTCGCACGGGCACGTACCTGCGCCGCCTGGAGAAGCAGATGACGGCGGCGGCCGAGGAGATGGAGTACGAGCGGGCGGCCCGCCTGCGCGACGACATCGGGGCCCTGAAGAAGGCCATGGAGAAGAGCGCGGTCGTGCTCGCCGACGCGACCGACGCCGACCTCATCGCGGTCGCCGAGGACGAGCTGGAAGCGGCCGTGCAGATCTTCCACGTCCGCGGCGGACGCGTGCGCGGCCAGCGCGGCTGGGTCACCGACAAGGTCGAGGAGATCACCACCGGCGCCCTGGTGGAACACGCCCTCCAGCAGCTCTACGGCGAGGAGACCGGCGACTCGGTCCCCAAGGAGGTCCTCGTCCCGGCCCTGCCCGACCCGGTGGAGCCGGTCCAGGAGTGGCTGACCGGGCGCCGCGGGTCCAACGTGTCGCTGCGCATCCCGCAGCGAGGCGACAAGAAGGCCCTCATGGAGACCGTGCAGCGCAACGCGCTCCAGGCACTCGGCCTCCACAAGACCAAGCGCGCCTCCGACCTGACCACGCGCTCGCGCGCGCTGGAGGAGATCGCCGACGCCCTCGAACTGGACAGCGCCCCGCTCCGGATCGAGTGCTACGACATCTCGCACCTCCAGGGCGACGACGTGGTGGCCTCCATGGTCGTCTTCGAGGACGGGCTCCAGCGCAAGAGCGAGTACCGCCGCTTCCAGATCAAGGGCTTCGAGGGCCAGGACGACGTCCGCTCCATGCACGAGGTGATCACCCGCCGCTTCAGGCGCTACCTCGCCGAGAAGGAGCGGACGGGGGAGTGGACCGACGGCGAGGACGGTCTCGACAACGGCCTCAAGGACGACGACGGCCGTCCCAGGCGGTTCGCCTACCCGCCCCAGCTCGTCGTCGTCGACGGCGGACAGCCCCAGGTGGCCGCCGCCAAGAAGGCCCTCGACGAGCTCGGCATCGACGACATCGCCGTCTGCGGTCTCGCCAAGCGCCTGGAGGAGGTCTGGGTGCCCGGCGAGGACGACCCGGTGGTCCTGCCCCGCACCAGCGAGGGCCTCTACCTCCTCCAGCGCGTCCGCGACGAGGCCCACCGTTTCGCCATCACCTATCAGCGCACCAAGCGCGCCAAGCGCTTCCGGTCGAGCCCGCTGGACGATGTACCGGGGCTCGGGGACGCGCGCAAGCAGGCACTGCTGAAGCATTTCGGTTCGCTGAAGAAACTGCGATCCGCCACCATCGACCAGATCTGCGAGGTTCCCGGCATAGGCCGCAAGACGGCCGAGACGATCGCCGTGGCCTTCGCCCAGGCGGCTCCGGCCACGCCGGCGGTGAACACGGCGACTGGAGAGATCATGGAAGAGGAACCCGGCACCATGGGTTCCAGTGGGGAGCCCGTGGCGACGGGCGCCCCGGACGAACGACGGGGGCAGGAGACATGAATGTGAACGAGCGCGACGGTCAACAAGGCCAAGCCGGAGACGGAGCACAGGTGAGTACGGGCACGCCCAACGACACGGCCGGAGTCCCGGAAGTGGCCATCCCCGAGCTGGTGATCATCTCCGGCATGTCCGGCGCCGGCCGCTCGACGGCCGCAAAGTGTCTGGAGGACCTCGGCTGGTTCGTCGTCGACAACCTCCCGCCCGCGCTGATCCCCACCATGGTGGAGCTCGGCGCCCGCTCCCAGGGCAACGTGGCGCGGATCGCGGTCGTCGTCGACGTACGAGGCCGCCGCTTCTTCGACAACCTCCGCGAGTCCCTCGCCGACCTGGACAGCAAGCACGTCACCCGGCGGATCGTCTTCCTGGAGTCCTCGGACGAGGCCCTGGTGCGGCGCTTCGAGTCGGTGCGCCGCCCGCACCCCCTCCAGGGCGACGGCCGCATCGTCGACGGCATCGCCGCCGAACGCGAACTGCTGCGCGAGCTGCGCGGCGACGCCGACCTGGTGATCGACACCTCCAGCCTCAACGTGCACGAACTGCGCGCCAAGATGGACGCCCAGTTCGCCGGCGACGAGGAGCCCGAGCTGCGGGCCACCGTCATGTCCTTCGGCTTCAAGTACGGCCTCCCGGTCGACGCCGACCTGGTCGCGGACATGCGCTTCCTGCCCAATCCGCACTGGGTCCCGGAGCTGCGCCCCTTCACCGGCCTCAACGAGGAGGTCGCCGCGTACATCTTCAACCAGCCCGGCGCCAAGGAGTTCCTCGACCGGTACTCCGAGCTGCTCAGGCTCATCGCGGCCGGCTACCGCCGTGAGGGCAAGCGGTACGTGACGATCGCCATCGGCTGCACCGGCGGCAAGCACCGGTCGGTCGCCACTTCGGAGAAGCTCGCCGCCCGCCTCGCTGCCGAAGGCGTGGAGACGGTGGTCGTGCACCGGGACATGGGACGGGAATGACGGGACGTACTCCGCGGCTGAGCAGGCTGCGCCGGGCGGTGCCCGAGGGGCGCGCGAGCCGGCCCGTCGAGGCCCGCGGTGCCAAACCGCGCCGCCGCGGCGCCCAGCCCAAGGTCGTCGCCCTCGGCGGCGGCATGGGCCTGTCCGCCTCGCTCGCCGCCCTGCGCCGGATCACCGGCGACCTCACCGCCGTCGTCACCGTGGCCGACGACGGCGGCTCCAGCGGACGCCTGCGCGACGAGCTGGGCGTGCTGCCGCCCGGCGACCTGCGCAAGGCGCTGGCCGCGCTGTGCGGCGACGACGACTGGGGCCAGACCTGGGCCCGCGTCATCCAGCACCGCTTCCAGTCCAAGGGCGACCTGCACGAACACGCGGTCGGCAATCTGCTGATCGTCGCCCTGTGGGAGCAGCTCGGCGACCACGTCCAGGCCCTCGACCTGGTCGGCAGGCTCCTGGGTGCGCACGGGCGCGTGCTGCCCATGTCCGCCGTACCGCTGGAGCTCCAGGCCCTGGTCAGGGGCCACGACCCGGACCGCCCAGAGGACGTCGACACCGTACGGGGACAGGCGACCGTCGCCCTCACACCCGGCGAGGTGCAGTCCGTGCACCTGGTGCCGCACGACCCGCCCGCGGTGCCGGAGGCGGTGGCGGCCGTCCTCGACGCGGACTGGGTGGTCCTCGGCCCCGGCTCGTGGTTCTCCTCGGTGATCCCGCACCTGCTCGTGCCCGAACTCCTTGACGCGCTCACCCAGACGAAGGCCCGCCGGGTACTCTCCCTGAACCTCGCCCCGCAGCCGGGAGAAACCGATGGCTTCTCCCCGCAGCGTCATTTGGAGGTTTTGGGACGACACGCCCCTAAACTCGCCCTGGACGTGGTGCTGGCCGACGAGGCCGCCGTGCCCGACCGCGATGTGCTCATCGAGGCCGCCAAGCGGCTCGGTGCCGCGGTCGAGCTGGCCCCGGTCGCCCGGAGGGACGGAACTCCTCGGCACGACCCGGAGCTGTTGGCCGCCGCGTACGACCGTATTTTTCGGATGCATGGAAGGATCGGCCCATGGCGATGACGGCAGCGGTGAAGGACGAGATCTCCCGGCTCCCCGTCACCCGTACCTGCTGCAGAAAGGCGGAGGTCTCCGCCATTCTGCGGTTCGCCGGCGGCCTCCATCTGGTGAGCGGGCGCATCGTGATCGAGGCGGAGCTGGACACCGCGATGGCGGCCCGCCGCCTCAAGCGGGACATCCTGGAGATCTTCGGCCACAGTTCCGAGCTGATCGTGATGGCACCCGGCGGACTGCGCCGCGGCTCGCGCTACGTCGTGCGCGTCGTCGCCGGTGGTGACCAGCTGGCCCGGCAGACGGGCCTGGTCGACGGGCGGGGCCGTCCGATCCGGGGGCTGCCCCCGCAGGTCGTCTCCGGTGCCACCTGTGACGCGGAGGCGGCCTGGCGCGGCGCCTTCCTGGCGCACGGCTCGCTCACCGAGCCCGGCCGCTCCTCCTCCCTCGAGGTGACCTGCCCGGGCCCCGAGGCCGCGCTCGCCCTGGTCGGCGCCGCCCGCCGTCTGTCGATCGCGGCGAAGGCCCGCGAGGTGCGCGGAGTGGACCGGGTCGTCGTCCGTGACGGTGACGCGATCGGCGCCCTGCTGACGCGGCTCGGCGCCCACGAGTCGGTGCTGGCCTGGGAGGAGCGCCGGATGCGCCGCGAGGTGCGGGCCACGGCGAACCGTCTCGCCAACTTCGACGACGCCAACCTGCGCCGCTCCGCGCGCGCGGCCGTCGCGGCCGGTGCCCGCGTCCAGCGCGCGCTGGAGATCCTCGCCGACGACGTGCCCGAGCACCTCGCGGCCGCCGGTCGGCTGCGCATGGACCACAAGCAGGCCTCCCTGGAGGAGCTGGGCGCGCTCGCCGACCCGCCGCTGACCAAGGACGCCGTGGCCGGCCGTATCCGCCGCCTGCTGGCGATGGCCGACAAGCGGGCCCAGGACCTGGGCATCCCGGGCACGGAGTCCAGCATCACCGAGGAGATGGCGGACAACCTCGTGGGGTGAACCCACAGCACGCTCAACACGCCGGTGCCGACGCCCACTTGGGTGATCGGCACCAGCGTTTGCGTGTCGCTGAGGCACCCTTGACTGGATCATGGAGTGACATGAGCCTGGCATCTGTTCGCTGACGTGGCGAACCACTGCTAGGGGGGTTCATGAGACGAAAAGCGAGACCGATCCTCGCTGTTGGCGCGCTCCTGCTGGGCGGTGCGGGAATCGCACCCATCGCCCAGGCCGCAGGGAGCGAAGGCTCCACCGATCCGAACGAGGTCAAGGTCTTCCGCGCCGACGTCACGCAGAAGCAGGTACCCCTGCTGCTGGCGGCCGGCCAGGACGGCCACGAACTCGGTGAGCAGGTACCCGAGAAGGGCGAGGCCACGGTCGAGGTCTACCTCACCGACCAGCAGGCCGAGAAGCTCCAGGACCAGGGCGTCGACCTCACCGAGCACAAGCTGTCCGCCAAGGCCGAGAACCGCGTCGAGGCCGCCGCCGAGGGTGTGTTCCGCCCGTACGGCGGAAGCGGCGGTCTGAAGGAGGAGATCGTCAGGACCGGTCAGGAGAACCCCGACCTCACCAAGGTCGTCTCCATCGGCAAGACGGTCAACGGCCAGGACATCCTGGCCCTGAAGATGACCAAGGGCGCCAAGAAGTCCAAGGACGGCTCCAAGCCGTCCGTCCTGTACCTGTCCAACCAGCACGCGCGCGAGTGGATCACGCCGGAAATGACCCGCCGGCTGATGCACCACTACCTGGACAACTACAAGACGGACAAGAAGATCAAGAAGCTCGTCGACTCGACCGAGCTGTGGTTCGTGCTGTCGGCCAACCCCGACGGCTACGACTACACCTTCCAGAACTCCGACAACCGCCTGTGGCGCAAGAACCTGCGCGACAACAACAGCGACGGCGCCATCACCTCCGGCGACGGCGTCGACCTCAACCGCAACTTCGCCTACAAGTGGGGCTACGACGACGAGGGTTCGTCCCCCAACCCCACCAGCCAGACCTACCGAGGCAGCGCCCCCGGCTCCGAGCCCGAGACCCGGGCGCTGGACGCCTTCGAGAAGCGGATCGGGTTCACGTACGGCATCAACTACCACTCCGCCGCCGAACTCCTCCTCTACGGAGTCGGCTGGCAGGTCGCCACCCCCACCCCGGACGACGTGCTCTACGAGGCGCTAGCCGGCACCCCGGAGAACTCCGCGGTCCCGGGCTACCACCCGCAGGTCTCCTCGGAGCTGTACACCACCAACGGCGAGGCCGACGGCCACGCGGCGAACGTCAACAGCATGGCGATGTTCACCCCCGAGATGTCGACCTGCCAGACCGCCTCGGACCTCGATCCGAACGATGCCTGGAACGCGGCGGACTGCCAGTCGGTCTTCAACTTCCCCGACGACGAGAAGCTGATCCAGCAGGAGTTCGCCAAGAACATCCCGTTCGCGCTCTCCCTCGCCGAGACCGCCGCCAAGCCCGACCAGCCGAAGTCCGCGGTCGGCCTGAGTGCCGCCGACTTCACCCCGGCCGCGTTCTCGACGTCGTACTCGCGAGGAGCGGACCAGGAGGTCTCGGTCGTCGTACGGAGGTCCGTGCGCGACAAGGAACTCAAGTACCGCGTCAACGGCGGCCGTACGGAGGACATGGCGCTCAGGGCGTGGAAGGGCGGCGAGACGTACGGCGGTGACGACAACCTCTACTTCGACGAGTACCGGGCCAAGGTCGCCGACGGCGATCCGGGCGACAAGGTCGAGGTGTGGTTCACCGGCGAGACGAAGAGCGGGAAGGCCGTCTCCAGCGAGCACTTCACGTACACCGTCGCCGAACGTCCCAGAGCGGACACGCTCGTGGTCGCCGAGGAGGGCGCGGCCGCCACGCAGGCGCAGACGTACGTCGACGCGCTGAAGGCCAACGGCCGCAAGGCGCTGGTGTGGGACGTCGCCACCCAGGGCGCGCCCGACGCGCTCGGCGTGCTGAGCCACTTCGACACCGTCGTCCACTACACCGGCGCGAGCACCCCGGGCGTCGCCACCCAGCTGGAGCTGCGCGCCTTCCTGAACGAGGGCGGCAAGCTGGTCGAGGCGGGCGAGCTGGCCGGCGGCAACGTCGACCTCGGCGGCGGCACCCTGTCGAACGACTTCAGCCAGTACTACCTGGGCGCCTACACGCGTACGTCGACCGCCGGGGCCACCGGCTTCACCGGCTCCGGCAAGCTCGGCGGCTTCACCGGCGCGCTCGGCCCCGCGACCGGCAACCCGCTGGACCGGGCAGGGACGTACGGCGTGACGTCCGACGAACTGCCTGTGGACACGTACCCGCAGTTCGCCGGCGCGGGCGCCGGCCGGTTCGCTGGGACGGTCAGCCCGTACGGGCCGTACGCGGGCTCCTACATGGCCGCCGCCGTCCACACCGACGACGCCTACAAGCGACTCACCCGGACCGTCGACCTCACCGGCGTGAGCGCGGCCGACGCGCCCACTCTGCGCACCCAGCTGCTGTGGGACACCGAGCCCGGCTACGACAACGTGCTGGTCGAGGCCCACACCACCGGCGCCGACGACTGGACCACGCTCCCGGAGGCGGGCGGTGCCACCCGCACCACCGTGCCCGCGGAGTGCGAGGCCGGGTACTACGTGGGCGAGCATCCCCAGCTGGAGCACTACCTGACCGTGGCGGCCGACGGCTGCACCGCGACTGGGACCACCGGCGCGTGGAACGCCCTCACCGGCGCCTCCAGCGGCTGGCAGCAGGTGAACTTCGACCTGAGCGCGTACGCCGGGAAGTCGGTCGAGGTCTCGATCAGCTACGTCACCGACCCGGGCAGCGGCGGTCACGGCGTCCTCGCCGACGATGCCTCGCTGGTCGTCGGCGGCACCCCCACCCAGGCCGAGGGCTTCGAGACGTCGCTGGGCGTCTGGAGCGCGGCCGGACCGCCCGCGGGCAGCCCGGCCGTCCTCAAGGACTGGGCGCGCACCGGGGCGCTCTTCCAGACGTACGGAGCGGTCACCACGGACGACACCGTGCTGCTGGGGTTCGGCCTGGAACACGTCGTTTCCGCGGCCGAGCGGACGGCTCTGGTGAAGAAGGCACTCGCGGCCCTCGACGGGTGAACCTGCCTGGTCAACCGCGTGTGACCCTTAGTGGTCAAATCGGGTGATCGGGCCTTCGGGCCCGGGCGGTCCGTACCCCTACTGGCGGGTACGGACCGCACTGCCGTGTATGGGGCATCTCGATGTCACCCCGGCGCCCTCAGAGAGGTAGGGTCGTAGGCGGTCGGGGACATCCCATACAGCTCGCCGGAGTCGAACCCGGCGTACCAACGAGGAGATCGGTTTCGTGACGATCCGCGTAGGCATCAACGGCTTTGGCCGCATCGGTCGTAACTACTTCCGCGCGCTGCTGGAGCAGGGTGCTGACATCGAGATCGTGGCTGTCAACGACCTGGGTGACACCGCGACCACCGCTCATCTGCTCAAGTACGACACCATCCTGGGCCGTCTCAAGGCCGAGGTGTCGCACACCGCCGACACGATCACCGTCGACGGCCACACCATCAAGGTGCTTTCCGAGCGCAACCCCGCCGACATCCCGTGGGGCGACCTGGGCGTCGACATCGTGATCGAGTCGACCGGCATCTTCACGAAGAAGGCCGACGCCGAGAAGCACATCGCCGGCGGCGCCAAGAAGGTCCTCATCTCGGCTCCGGCCAAGGACGAGGACATCACCATCGTGATGGGCGTCAACCAGGACAAGTACGACGCGGCGAACCACCACGTCATCTCCAACGCCTCCTGCACCACCAACTGTGTGGCGCCGATGGCGAAGGTTCTTGACGAGAACTTCGGCATCGTCAAGGGCCTGATGACGACGGTCCACGCGTACACCAACGACCAGCGCATCCTGGACTTCCCGCACTCGGACCTGCGCCGCGCCCGCGCCGCCGCCGAGAACATCATCCCGACCACCACCGGTGCCGCCAAGGCCACCGCGCTGGTCCTCCCGCAGCTCAAGGGCAAGCTGGACGGCATCGCGATGCGCGTCCCGGTCCCGACCGGCTCGGCCACCGACCTGGTCGTGACGCTGCAGCGCGAGGTCACCAAGGACGAGGTCAACGCCGCGTTCAAGAAGGCCTCCGACGACGGCGACCTCAAGGGCTACCTGGCGTACACCGAGGACGCGATCGTCTCCTCGGACATCGTGGGCGACCCGGCCTCCTGCACCTTCGACTCCTCCCTGACCATGGTCCAGGAGGGCAACTCGGTGAAGATCCTCGGCTGGTACGACAACGAGTGGGGCTACTCCAACCGCCTCGTCGACCTGACGGTCTTCGTCGGCAACCAGCTCTGATCAACAGAGCAGGCACTTTGATGTGAGAGCAGGGCTCGGGCAGCGCAGGGACGCGCTGCCCGAGCCCTGACTCACGTACGGATCAGCCCTCTTACGATCACGAGCGTCACGAGCATCACGAGCCCTCCTCAGGAGTTCCCTCAATGAAGACGATCGACGAACTTCTCGCCGAAGGCGTCGCCGGCAAGCGGATCTTCGTCCGCGCCGACCTGAACGTGCCGCTGGACGGCACCACCATCACCGACGACGGCCGCATCCGCGCCGTCCTGCCCACCGTCAAGGCCCTCGCCGAGGCGGGCGCCCGGGTGGTCGTCGCCTCGCACCTGGGCCGCCCCAAGGGCGCCCCGGACCCGGCCTTCTCGCTCGGTCCGGCCGCCGCGCGCCTCGGTGAACTCCTCGGCGTCGAGGTGGCGTTCGCGACCGACACGGTCGGCGAGTCCGCCCGGTCCACCGTCGCCGGCCTCGCCGACGGCTCGGTCGCCGTCATCGAGAACCTGCGCTTCAACGCCGGTGAGACGTCCAAGGACGACGCCGAGCGCGGTGCCTTCGCCGATCAGCTCACGGCCCTCGCCGACGTGTACGTGGGCGACGGTTTCGGCGCGGTGCACCGCAAGCACGCCTCGGTCTTCGACCTCCCGGCCCGCCTGCCGCACGCCGCCGGCTTCCTCATCGCCACCGAGGTCGCCGTCCTGAAGAAGCTCACCGAGGACGTCAAGCGCCCGTACGTGGTCGCGCTCGGCGGTGCCAAGGTCTCCGACAAGCTCGCCGTCATCGACCAGCTGCTGGGCAAGGCCGACCGCATCCTGATCGGCGGCGGCATGGCGTACACCTTCCTGAAGGCCAAGGGGTACGAGATCGGCAAGTCCCTCCTCCAGGAGGACCAGATCCCGGCCGTCCAGGAGTACGTCGAGCGGGCGCAGAAGAACGGCGTCGAACTGGTCCTCCCGGTCGACGTGGTCGTCGCCCCCGAGTTCCCGGACCTGAAGACCAAGGCGGCGTCGAATCCCGCCACCGTCGCCGCGGACGCCGTCCCCGCCGACCAGATGGGCCTGGACATCGGTCCGGAGTCCCGCAAGCTGTACGCCTCGAAGATCACCGACGCCGCCACCGTCTTCTGGAACGGCCCGATGGGCGTCTTCGAGCACCCTGATTTCGCCGAGGGCACCAAGGCGGTCGCCCAGGCCCTCCTCGACTCCCCGGCCTTCACGGTCGTCGGCGGTGGCGACTCCGCCGCGGCCGTCCGCATCCTGGGCTTCGACGAGAACGCATTCGGCCACATCTCGACCGGCGGCGGCGCTTCCCTCGAATACCTCGAGGGCAAGACGCTCCCCGGCCTCGCCGCACTGGAGGACTGACCCCTTATGGCCACTATTTCTTCGGGGCGCACGCCGCTGATGGCGGGCAACTGGAAGATGAACCTCAACCACCTCGAGGCCATCGCCCACGTCCAGAAGCTCGCCTTCGCCCTGGCCGACAAGGACTACGACGCCGTCGAGGTCGCCGTCCTGCCGCCCTTCACCGACCTGCGCTCCGTGCAGACCCTGGTCGACGGCGACAAGCTCAAGATCAAGTACGGTGCCCAGGACATCTCGGCGCACGACTCCGGTGCCTACACCGGCGAGATCTCCGGCTCGATGCTGGCCAAGCTGAAGTGCACGTACGTGGCGATCGGCCACTCCGAGCGCCGCCAGTACCACAACGAGACCGACGAGCTGGTCAACGCCAAGGTCAAGGCCGCCTACAAGCACGGTCTGACCCCGATCCTGTGCGTCGGCGAGGAGTTGGAGGTCCGCGAGGCGGGCAACCACGTCACGCACACGCTCACCCAGGTCGAGGGCGGCCTCAAGGGCGTTCCGGCCGAGCAGGCCGAGTCCGTCGTGATCGCCTATGAGCCCGTCTGGGCCATCGGCACCGGCAAGGTCTGCGGCGCCGAGGACGCCCAGGAGGTCTGCGCGGCCATCCGTGGCAAGCTCGCCGAGCTGTACACGCAGGAGCTGGCCGACAAGGTCCGCATCCAGTACGGCGGCTCCGTGAAGTCCGGCAACGTCGCCGAGATCATGGCCCAGGCCGACATCGACGGTGCTCTGGTCGGCGGTGCCTCGCTGGACGCGGACGAGTTCGTCAAGATCGCGCGCTTCCGCGACCAGTGAGTATGCGGTAGCGACGGAACGTCGTACTCTTGCGGGGGCGCAGCGCTGTCGCTGTGCCCCCGTCGTCTATCCAGATCCGAGGAAGTTGGTCCAGCCGTGGTTATGGGGTTTTCGATCGCCCTGATCGTCTTCAGCCTGCTGATGATGCTGCTGGTGCTGATGCACAAGGGCAAGGGCGGCGGCCTCTCCGACATGTTCGGTGGCGGCATGCAGTCGTCCGTCGGTGGCTCCTCGGTCGCCGAGCGCAACCTCGACCGCATCACCGTGGTGGTCGGTCTGTTGTGGTTTGCGTGCATTGTCGTGCTCGGTCTGCTGATGAAGGCGAACAACTGATCAGCGTCGCACACGCAGCACGCCCGATCCGCACGTAAGGCCCCATGTTCGGTACGCGCACCTTTGCGCGGCCTATCATGGGGCTTGCGTCTGTGTGTGGGAGCTGTAACTCGAATCACTGGACGCGCGTTGGGCCTTACGTAGACTGAGGCGCTCGCAGCGAAGCGAAACGCCGACTCGCTTTGCGGCACCATCACGCAGGGAGTTACGACCGTGGCAAGTGGCAACGCGATCCGAGGAAGCCGGGTCGGGGCGGGGCCGATGGGCGAGGCCGAGCGGGGCGAGTCCGCGCCCCGGCTGCGCATCTCCTTCTGGTGCTCCAACGGGCACGAAACGGTGCCCAGCTTCGCCAGCGACGCGCAGGTTCCCGAAACCTGGGACTGCCCGCGCTGTGGCTTTCCAGCCGGTCAGGACCGGGACAACCCGCCGGACCCACCGCGCACCGAGCCCTACAAGACGCACCTCGCCTATGTACGGGAGCGGCGCAGCGACGCGGACGGTGAGGCGATCCTCGCCGAGGCGCTCGCCAAACTGCGGGGCGAAATCTAGGAATTGAGAGCCGGCCGGGCATCCATGGATGCCCGGCCGGACTTGTCGGGAGCCCCGAGGACCGGCTGTCGCGCCGAGTCCGATTGTCAGTGGTGCCCTCTACGGTTTGTGAACAGGCGAATCGTGAGGGGGGACTGTGGCGACGGCTGATGCGACGGGCGTGGATGTGCCCGCGTGGCGCGGGGGATTCGGGCGGTTGTGGACCGCCGCCGTGGTGTCGCGGTTCGGCGACGCGCTGCGGAACGCGGCGCTGCCCCTGCTCGCCGTGCAGCTCACCCACGATCCCCTCGTCATCGCGTCCGTCACCGCCTGCGGCTATGTGCCCTGGCTGCTGTTCGGGCTGCTCGGCGGGGCCGTCGCGGACCGCGTGGACCAGCGGCGGGCGATGTGGGCGGTGGACGCGGTACGAGCGCTGCTCGTCGCCTGCTTCGCGCTCGCCGTCGGCCTCGGGCACGCGTCGATCCCCCTGCTGCTCGTGCTCGCCTTCTCGCTGACCACGCTCCAGACGCTCTTCGACAACGCCTCCACCGCCCTGCTGCCGTCCCTGGTGGACCGCGGGGCCCTGGGCAGTGCCAACGCCAGGCTGATGACCGGCCAGCAGCTCGCGGGCGGCCTGCTGGCGGCCCCGGTCGTGCCGCTGCTGCTGACGGTCGGGGCGGCCATACCGTTCGCGGCCGACGCGAGCACCTATCTGCTGGCCGCCGCCCTCGTGGCATCGCTGCGGGTGACGCCGCCCGACCGGGAGCCACGCCCGGCCGGCAGCACCCTCCGGGCGGAAATAGGCGAAGGCATGCGCGCGCTCTGGCACGATCGCGTGCTGCGGGCGATCTGCGTGGCCACCCTCCTGTGCAACGTCGGAGTGGGCGCTCTGATCGCCACGCTGGTCCTGCACGTGACGCGCTGGCTGCACGCGGGTGAAGCGGAGTACGCGGCCGTGCTGACGGCGTTCTCGGTCGGCAGCCTCGCCGGCGGTTTCCTCGCCCAGCGAGTGGCGCGCCGGAGCGGGAGGGCACGCGCCCTGCTCCTGGCCGGATGCGTCCAGACGGTCTCCCTCCTTCTCATGGGTTCCGTCCGTCACCTGGCCGCCCTCATGGCGGGCATGCTGCTGCTCGGCGCCATGAACATGGTGTGGAACGTCAACCAGGTCACCCTGATGCAGCAGCGCAGCCCCGAGGCCATGGTGGGCCGCATCGCCGCCGCCTTCCGTACGGCCTCGACGTCCGGAGCGCCGCTCGGCGCGCTGCTGGGCGGAGCCGTGGCCGGGGCCTTCGGGCTGAACGCACCCGCCCTGCTGGGGGCCGTCCTCTTCGCGCTCGCCGTCACCTCGTTGATACCGGCGGGGAAGCCGGACGTATCTGATGTTGCGTCGGACGACGACGCCAGGACAGGTCCTGTCACGCGCTGATCAACTAGGTTGGGACCGGCAGGGACAGGTAGGAAAGAGGGCTGAAGTCCGACATGAACGCAGACGGCCGTACCAGGCTCAACCAGACGCCCGAGTGGACTGCTCTGGCCAAGCACCGCGAGGAGCTCGGCGAGGCGCAACTGCGCGAGCTGTTCGCCGCCGACCCCGGGCGCGGCACCGGATACACGGCGCAGGTCGGTGACCTGCACATCGACTACTCCAAGCAGCTCGTCACCGACGAGACCCTGCGGCTGCTGCGCGAGCTGGCGGCCGCGACCGACGTCTTCGGCCTCAGGGACGCCATGTTCCGCGGCGAGAAGATCAACACCACCGAGAACCGGGCTGTGCTGCACACCGCGCTGCGGGCGCCGCGCGACGCGGTGATCGACGTCGACGGGGAGGACGTCGTGCCGGGTGTGCACGCCGTCCTGGACAAGATGGCCGACTTCGCCGAGCGCGTCCGCTCCGGCGCCTGGACCGGCCACACCGGCAAGCGCATCAGGAACGTGGTCAACGTCGGCATCGGCGGCTCCGACCTGGGCCCCGCGATGGCCTACGAGGCGCTGCGCGCGTTCACCGACCGCGACCTCACGGTCCGCTTCGTGTCGAACGTGGACGGCGCCGACCTGCACGAGGCCGTCCGCGACCTGGACGCGGCCGAGACACTGTTCGTCATCGCCTCCAAGACCTTCACCACGATCGAGACGATCACGAACGCGACATCGGCGCGCAACTGGCTGCTCACCGAACTCAAGGCCTCTCAGGAAGCCGTCGCCCGGCACTTCGTGGCGCTGTCGACCAACGCCGAGAAGGTGTCGGAGTTCGGCATCGACACGGCGAACATGTTCGAGTTCTGGGACTGGGTCGGCGGCCGCTACTCCTTCGACTCGGCGATCGGCCTCTCGCTGATGACCGCCATCGGCCCGGACCGCTTCCGGGAGATGCTCGACGGCTTCCGGCTCGTCGACGAGCACTTCCGCACCGCGCCCGCCGAGTCCAACGTGCCGTTGCTGCTCGGCCTGTTGGGCATCTGGTACGGCAACTTCCACGACGCCCAGTCGCACGCGGTACTGCCCTACAGTCACTACCTGTCGAAG
This sequence comes from Streptomyces sp. MMG1533, assembly GCF_001279775.1. Classification (GTDB taxonomy): domain Bacteria; phylum Actinomycetota; class Actinomycetes; order Streptomycetales; family Streptomycetaceae; genus Streptomyces. The sequence goes on from NZ_LGDG01000243.1 coordinate 49,168, forward strand.
TTCACCGCCTACCTCCAGCAGCTGGACATGGAGTCCAACGGCAAGTCGGTGGACCGGGACGGAAAGCCCGTCGACTGGCAGACCGGGCCGGTCGTGTGGGGCACCCCGGGCACCAACGGGCAGCATGCGTACTACCAGTTGATCCACCAGGGCACGAAGCTGATCCCGGCGGACTTCATCGGCTTCGCCGAGCCGGTCGCCGACCTTCAGCCCGCACTGGTGGCCCAGCACGACCTGCTGATGGCCAACTTCTTCGCCCAGACGCAGGCGTTGGCGTTCGGCAAGACGCCGGACGAGGTGCGCGCGGAGGGCGTGCCCGAGGAACTGGTGCCGCACAAGACGTTCAAGGGCAACCACCCCACGACCACGATCCTCGCCCGCGAACTGACCCCGTCGGTCCTCGGCCAGCTCATCGCGCTCTACGAACACAAGGTGTTCGTCCAGGGAGCGGTGTGGAACATCGACTCCTTCGACCAGTGGGGCGTCGAACTCGGCAAGGTCCTCGCCAAGCGCGTCGAGCCGGCGCTCACCGAGGGCGCTGACGTGCCGGGCCTGGACGCGTCCACGAAGGCCCTGGTGGCGACGTACCGGGAGCTGCGCGGCCGGCAGTGAAGCCGAGCGGTCAGAGGTGACATGACCGCGGGAAGCGGGCGGCGCGCGACCGTCCGCTTCCCATGCGCCCCCTACAGTTCCTCAAGAGGCCCGACCTGGCTGGACGGCGTCGTCTCAGGCCACCGCGCTGAGCGTGTCCGCGAGCCGGCGGCGTGCCGCGCGGGCCGCGGGCAGGGCGGCGAGCGCGGCCGCGCCCAGCACCGCGGCCGCCCCGAACAGCACCAGGAGCGTGGGGGACGGGCTCTGGGCCAGGCCGGCACCGATGCCGCTCGACCTGCCCTGGGCGTCGATCAGCCAGTGAGCGAGGGGCGTGCCCAGCGCCGTACCGACGAGGACGGCGGCCAGGGCGGTGCAGCCGGTGGCCGTGACGGTGATCGCAGTGATCTGCCGTGGGGACAGGCCGATGGCCTTGAGCGCCAGCAGGTCCCGCTCGCCCTCGCGCACGGTGCCGCCGATCGCGGTCAGCAGCTCGATGAGCCCGATCAGGGCCAGTACGGCGATCAGACCCACGACGACCCCGCGCAGCGGCGAGAGCCCGTCGGCCGGGTTCGTCACGGCGTGCACGTCCAGGTGCCCACGGCCGGCCGTGGCCAGCCGGCCGGCGACCTCGTGCGGGTCGGCGCCCGCGCGCAGCCGGAGCTGGTAGAGCGTCGGGCCAAGTCCCGGGTCGTTCTCGCGGAGGGTGTCGAGGGAGGTGGAGATGACCCGGCCGGCGTTCTCCGGCTCGATGCTGCGGCCCACGATGTGCAGGATCTGGGGCTGGTCGCCCACCGTCATCCGCACCCAGTCGCCGACGTGCACGTCCAGCAGGTCGAGCAGGCCCTGCCCGGCCACCGCCTCGTCGCGGCCGCGCGCGGGACGTCCCTCGGCCAGGGTGTACGGGTACGGGTCCAGGCGGGTGCCGAGGCCGCGCAGAGCGATGGTGGCCGTCTGGCCCGGGACCAGGGCCGCCACCTCCACTCCCGGGTAGGCGGCGGCCACCTGCGGGTCACGGTCCAGCAGCGTCAGTGTTTTCCGGTCGGTCAGACCGGCGTCCGCGTGGACGGTGAGCGCGGTCGGGAGACCGATCTGCTCAGGGCTGCTGTGGAAGCGGTCGATGGTGGTCCACGCACTCATCGCCACGACGATCAGCAGGAGCGGAAGCGCGAGCCGGGCCACCGTCCCCAGCGACCGCGCGCGGCGCGGGAAGGCCCGGTGCCAGCCCAGCACCAGCGCGGGCGGGAGCCCGAGCCCGAGTGCCCGGCGCGCCAGACCGCCCAGCTGCCCGGCGGGCGAGGCCGAAGGCCGCAGGCCGGGGGCCGGGCCTGCCGCGTGTGGCTGTTGCCCGATGTGCCGGGTCGCGGGCCGCGAACCAGGGACCTGGCGTGCCGCGTCGGGCTGCCGTCCGGCCGACGGGGCCGGTGGCCGGGGAACGGGGGCCTGGTGTGCGGTGTCGGGGTGTTGCCCGGTGGGGGGAGCCGAGGGCCGCAGGCCGAGGACTCGGCGTGTCGGGTCTGTCGGTCGTCCGGCCGATGGAGCCGAGGACCGCAGGCCGAGGACTCGGCGTGCCACGTCCGTCAGCCGGACGGTCGGTGCGGCTGCGGGGCGCTGCACCGGTACCGGAGGCACGCGGCCCGCTCGCCAGGCCGCGAGTCCGGTGGTGGCGACGATGAACAGCACCGCGCCCACCGGTACCGCGAACAGCGCCACTGTGTGCCCGGGCAGCCCCTGCCACACGCCCACCGCGTCCCCGAGGCGGCCCGGGATCCGGCTGCCGAGAGCCTGGGCGAGCGCCGCCGCGGCCACGGCGCCGATCAGCGCGTAGGCGATGTGCTGGAGCAGGAAGACGCGGACGACCTGACCGGGGGTGAAGCCGATGGCCTTGAGGATGGAGATGTCCCGGAGGTGGCCGCGGATGCGGGTGCCGATCGCGCCGTGCACGGCGAGCCCGGCCGCGATCAGCGCGCCCAGGCCGAACAGGCCCAGCACCTGCCCCAGCAGCCGGTTGTCGCCCTGCGCTTCTGCGCGAGCCTGCTGCCAGGTGGAGACCTCGCTGACCGCGCCGGCGCCCAGCAAGGTGACGGCGCGCTGGACCACGTAGTCCGTGTCGTCGGGGTTCGTCAGGCGCAGTCCGATCGCCTGGCCGGCGGGGTCGGGTACGGCGGAGGGGAGTGCCCAGACCAGCCCCGGCTGCTCGCCCGGTCGGTAGCGCGGCTCGGCGCTGTCGGCGATGCCGAGGACGGTCAGTCTCCGCGCGGTGCCGGGGAGAGTGAGGGTGTCGCCGGGTTCGGCCAGCAACGCGCGGGCGAGGCGGCTCTCCACGACCACCCCGTCGGGGGTCGCGGGGTCCAGCCAGTGGCCGGAGGTGACCAGCGGGCGGTCGACGGTGGGGCGCTCGTCCGTGCCGCGTAGCTCGACCGTGGCGCGCGCGCCACGGGAGGAGAGGGTGGTGGAGGCGGTGGAGTAGGGGCCGGAGACGGACTCGACGCCGTCCAGCCCCGCCAGCTTCCGCACCTGCGCGGACTGGCCGGTGTGGATCCACACGTGCGCGCCGCGCGACTGCGCGAAGACCCGCTGCCAGGGATTGGTCGCGTACCCGAACAGCGCCGTGGCGAGCAGGAGCGAGGCGACGATGCCCGCGGTGGCGAGCACGAGGAACAGCGCTTCACCGCGGTGCGTGCGCAGATCGGAGTGCGCCCAGCGCAACGTGGCTCGCACGGCCTCAGCCCCTCGGCTCGCGCACGGTGAGGGAACGGTCGTACACCCGCATGTCAGTCCTTGAGTTGCAGCACACCGGATATGCCGGTGCCGGGCGACTGCGTGCCGTCCAGTTCCGCGTCATCGGCGATCCGTCCGTCGAAGAAGCTGATCACCCGGTCCGCGGCGCTCGCCAGCCGTGCGTCATGGGTGACCAGCAGGATGGTCTGGCCGCGCTGGTGGAAGCGGGACAGCAGTCGCATCACCTCGCGGGTGCCCTTGCTGTCCAGGCTGCCCGCGGGCTCGTCGGCCAGCAGCAGCGGCGGATGGTTGACCAGCGCCCGGGCCAGCGCCACCCGCTGCTGCTCACCGCCGGACAGCTCGCCCGGCATGCTCCGCTCCTTGCCCCCGAGGCCCAGCTCGGCCAGCAGTTCCTCCCGCTCGGCGCGCGCCCGCTTCGGGGAGACCCCGGCGAGCAGCGCCGGCAGCTCCACGTTGTCGGCGACCGAAAGGTTCGAGACCAGGTTGAAGAACTGGAAGACGATCCCGATGCGCTTCCTGCGCTCGACGGCCCAGCGCGCCTCGCTGTAGGAGTCGGTGCACTCGCCGTCCAGCCAGATGCTGCCGCTGTCCGGCCGCTGCAGGCCGCCCAGCAGGTGCAGCAGCGTCGACTTCCCGGCGCCGGACGGGCCGGTGATCGCCACGAACTCGCCGTGCCGTACGCGCAGATCGACCCCGCGCACGGCATGTGCCGGGGCTCCCTCGCCGTGGTGCGTCTTGACCAGGCCGTCGGCGCGCAGCACAGGAGTGGGGCTGTTGCTCACTCCAGCTCCTCCAGCTCTTCCTGGCATCGCTCCAGCCAGTCGAGGTCGGCCTGCAGATGCAGCATCGCACCCTCGATCAGCAGGTGGGCGATGCGGTTGTCCCGGTTCTCGGCGGCGGCCAGCTTCGACAGACCGCGCATGGTGTTGAGGTAGTGGCGCCGCTGCTTGTTGATGAGGGCGATCTGGTCGGCGAGAGCGGTCTGCGGAGCGAGGGCCAGCTTCATGAAGAACTCGTCCCGAACCCTCGGCTCGTCCGCCGTCTCCTCGTACCAGGCGCGCAGCGCCTCACGCCCGGCGTCGGTGAGGTGGTAGATCTTCTTGTTGGGTCGGCTGGACTGCTCGATTTCCTCGCCCTCGATCAGTCCCGACTTCTCGAGGCGGCCGAGGGTCACATAGATCTGGCCGACGTTCGGCTGAGGGTACGCGGAGCCCAGCAGTTGCTCAAGGTCCTGCTTGAGCTCGTAGCCGTGGGCCGGGCCGCGTGCGAGGAGAGCCAGGAGGGGCAGGCGCACTCGTGCTGTCCTCCTAGTCTTCGAATGTGCTCCAGGCCCTAGTATCGCCCATACCTAACAGGTATACATGGCCTCTGACCCGGGCGAAGGTGCCCGGTGCCGGTGTACAGGGAGGAACCTATGCGGTGGATACACGCCGCCGGTAGGGGCCTTCTCGTCCTTGTCGTGGTCCTGACCGGGTACGTCGCCTCCGGCGCGCGGGCCGACGAGGGGCTCGGGGGCAGCCGTGGCCCGCTCACCCTCGCCACTGCCGGAGACCTCACCGGCTATCTCGGCCCCTTGCTGGAGGGCTGGAACCGCACCCACCCCGGCGAGAAAGTGACCCTCGTCGAACTTCCGGACTCCGCCGACGAGACCCACGCCCAGATGGCCACCGACCTGCGCGACGGCGACCGCAGCCGGTTCGACATCCTCAACATCGACGTCAACTGGACCTCGGAGTTCGCCGCCGCCGACTGGATCCGCCCGCTGCCGCGCGACCGCTTCCCGCTGAAGAGCTTCCTGCCGCCGGTCGTCGACACCGCCACCTACGAAGGACAGCTGTACGCCGTCCCGTACGTCACCAACGCCGGGCTTCTCCTTTATCGCAAGGACGTCCTCGCCAAGGCGGGCGTCCCACCGCCGCGCACCTGGGCCGAACTGGAGCGGGACGCGAGGACCATCGCCCCGAAGTACGGACTCGACGGCTACGCGGGCCAGTTCCTGCCGTACGAGGGCCTCACCGTCAACGCGGCCGAGGCCGTCTACTCGGCGGGCGGCAGCATCCTCGGCGACGAGGGCGAGCGCGTCACCGTCAAGTCGGCCGCCGCCCGCGAGGGCATCGGGTTCCTCGCCAGGGGTGTCCGCGAGGGCTGGATACCGAAGCAGGCGCTGACGTACAAGGAGGAGGAGTCCAAGCAGGCCTTCCAGGACGGCCGGCTCCTCTTCCTGCGCAACTGGCCGTACGCCTACGTCGTCGCCTCGGCCAAGGGTTCCAAGGTCGCCGGCAAGATCGGCGCCGTACCGCTGCCGGGTCGGGACGGGCCGGGGACGAGTGTCCTCGGCGGCTCGAACCTGGCCGTCAGCTCGCACGCGCGGCACCCCGACTCGGCCGCCCGGCTGATCGCGTATCTCACCAGCGAGGGTGTCCAGCGCCAGGTCCTCACCCGCGGCGCGCTGCCGCCCGTACGGGCCGCGATGTACGAAGACCCCGAGCTGATCCGGCAGTTCCCGTACCTGCCGACCCTGCGCGCGAGCATCCGCTCGGCCGAGCCGCGCCCCAAGAGCCCGCGCTACGACCAGGTCAGCCTGGTGGTGCAGGCGGTCGTGCACGACGCGATGGCGGGGCACGAGACGCCCGAGGCCGCGGTGCGGCGGCTGGCGCGGGAGCTTGCGGCCATTCCCCAGCGATAGTTACCTGTTAGGTAACGGGCCCATCTCGGTCGCGCCTTTCGCGCCCGATAAATACTGATTTTACTGCCCAACTTCCAAGTAACTCCTGTCTACTCGTTGACACTCCCTCGAAACCCCTACCTAACATGCATGCATAACCGTCAGCACGCACAGACAGGTCTACGGGGTGAGTCCCAAGCGCATCGACATCCACCGCTGGTGGCGTGACGCAGTGATCTACCAGGTGTACGTCCGCAGCTTCCTGGACAGCACCGGCGACGGCGTCGGCGATCTCGCCGGGGTCAGGGCCGGACTGCCGTATCTGAAGAAGCTCGGCGTCGACGGGATCTGGCTGAGCCCCTTCTACCCATCGCCGCAGCACGACCACGGGTATGACGTGGCCGACTACTGCGACGTCGACCCGGTCTTCGGAGACCTCGCCGAGTTCGACCTGCTGGTGGCGTCCGCACGGCGGCTCGGCGTCAAGGTACTCCTGGACATCGTCCCCAACCACTGCTCCAGCGAGCACCCGTGGTTCCGTGAGGCGCTCGCCTCTCCTCCCGGTAGCCAGGCGGCCCGCGCTCGCGCCCGCTTCCACTTCGCCGACGGCCGCGGCCCGGACGGCGCCGAGCCGCCCAACAACTGGCACGCCATGTTCGGCGGCCCGGCCTGGACCCGCGTCACCGAGGCGGACGGCCGCCCCGGCCAGTGGTACCTGCACATGTTCACGCCGGAACAGCCGGACTGGAACTGGCGCAACCCCGAGGTGGCCGCGGAGTTCGGCCGCACCCTCCGCTTCTGGCTCGACCGGGGCGTCGACGGCTTCCGCATCGACGTCGCCGCCGGCCTCTTCAAGCACCCCGAGCTGCCCGACTCGCCGGACCCCGAGGCCGACGCCCGCACCCGCGACTCGGTCAACCCGCTCGCCTGGAACCAGCCCGAGGTGCACGACGTGTGGCGGCACTGGCGGGCGGTGTGCGAGGAGTACACGGAGCGCGACGGCCGCGAGCGGCTCCTGGTGGGCGAGGTCTCGGTCCCGACGGCCCGCGAGCACGCGCAGTACGTACGCCCCGACGAACTGCACCAGGCCTTCTTCTTCGACCTGCTGAGCGCGCCCTGGAACGCCGACGCCTTCCGCAAGGTCATCTCCGAGGCCATGCAGGACATCGCCGGCACGGGTTCGACGGTCACCTGGGTCCTCAACAACCACGACCAGGTCCGCACCGTAACCCGCTACGGCGAACCCGCCATCGACGGCAGCGGCCTCGGCGCCGCCCGCGCCCGCGCCGCCGCGCTGATGATGCTGGCGCTGCCCGGAGCCGCGTACATCTACCAGGGCGAGGAACTGGGCCTGCCCGAGGTCGTCGACCTGCCCGACGACGTGCTCACCGACCCGATCTTCCGCCGCACCGGCAGCCGCGCCCGGATCCGCGACGGCTGCCGGGTGCCGCTGCCGTGGTCGGGGCAGGCCTCACCGTTCGGGTTCACCTCCGGTGCCGAGGGCGCCAAGCCGTGGCTGCCGCAGCCCGAGTGGTTCGCCGAGCACGCCACCGACCGTGCCCTCGCCGACACCCGCTCCTTCTGGCACCTGTACCGCGACGGCCTCCAACTGCGCGCCGCACTATCGCAGTTGGGGGAGGGCACGCTGCGCTGGCTGGACACCCCGCCCGGCGTCCTCGCCTTCGTCCGCGACGACGACTTCGTATGCGCCGTCAACTTCGGTACGGCGCCCACGCCCGCGCCGGTCTCCGGCACACCGCTGCTGTCCAGCGGCCCCTGCCCGGCCGGAGTGCTCCCCGGCTCCACCGCCGCCTGGTGGATCAGCGACGGCTCCATCCTCTGACATTCCGTCAACTTCCAACCCTCGAAGGGACATCAACGATGATGCGACGACGTACGACCCTGCTCGCGAGCTGTACGGCCCTCGCCCTGACGCTCGGTGCGACCGCCTGCGGCGGCGGCCCCGTCACGGCCGGAGGCGGCGACAAGGCGCTCAGTGGCCAGACGGTCACCGTGGCCGGCGTCTGGTCGGGCAGCGAACAGAAGAACTTCCAGAAGGTCCTGGCGGCCTTCTCCGAGAAGACCGGCGCCAAGACGCAGTTCGTGTCCACCGGGGACAACGTCTCCACCGTCGTCGGCAGCAAGATCGAGGGCGGCAACGCCCCCGACGTGGTGATGGTCCCGCAGGTCGGCGTGCTCCAGCAGTTCGCCGAGAAGGGCTGGCTCAAGCCCCTGTCCAAGACGACCCGGCAGTCCGTCGATGCCAACTACGCGAACGTGTGGAAGACGTACGGCAGCGTCGACGGCACCCTCTACGGCCTCTACTTCAAGGCCGCCCACAAGTCGACCGTCTGGTACAGCCCCGACGCCCTCACCCAGGCAGGCGTCAAGCCGCCGACGACGTACGACCAGATGCTGAAGGCCGGGCACACCGTCTCCGACTCCGGCCTCGCCGCCTTCTCGGTGGCCGGGCAGGACGGCTGGACGCTCACCGACTGGTTCGAGAACATCTACCTCTCCCAGGCCGGACCCGAGAAGTACAACGCCCTCGCGGCGCACGAGCTGAAGTGGACCGACGCGTCCGTGGTCAAGGCGCTCACCACGCTGGGCAAGCTGTTCAAGGACAAGCAGCTGATCGCGGGCGGGCAGAAGGAAGCCCTCAACACCGACTTCCCGGGCTCGGTGGAGAAGGTGTTCGGTCCCAAGCCCGAGGCCGGCATGGTCTACGAGGGCGACTTCGTCGCCGGAGTCGCCAAGGACCAGTTCGGCAGGACGATCGGCCAGGACGCGAACTTCTTCCCCTTCCCGGCGGTCGACGGCGGCGAGGCGCCGGTGGTCAGCGGTGGTGACGCGGCCGTGGTGCTGAAGGACGGCAAGAACCAGAAGGCCGCGACCCAGCTCCTGGAGTACCTGGCGACTCCCGAGGCCGCGGCCGTATGGGCCGAGGCGGGCGGCTTCCTGTCCCCGAACAAGAAGCTCGACCTGGCGTCGTACGGCGACGACGTCACCCGTGCCACGGCCAAGTCCCTGGTGCAGGCCGGGGATTCGGTCCGTTTCGACATGTCCGACCAGGCTCCGGCGGCCTTCGGCGGCACGAAGGGGGCGGGGGAGTGGAAGCTGCTCCAGGACTTCCTGCGCGACCCGTCCGACCCGAAGGCGACGGCGGCCGGGCTGGAAGCCGCGGCGGCCAAGGCCTACCGGGGCTGACCGGTCATGACCACCACTCTGGTGAAAGAGAAGGAATTGAGCCCCCCGCCTGTCGCGCTCGCCGAGCGTGCGCGGCGCACGCGACGGCGCGGGCGGATCGTCGCCCTGCTGTTCGTCTTCCCCGCGCTGCTCCTGCTCGGCGCCCTCGTCGTCTACCCCGTGCTGTTCTCCGTCGGGCGCAGCTTCTTCGACGCCTCCGGCACCCGTTTTGTGGGCGGCGAGAACTACTCCGAGATGTTCCGCGACCCGGCCACGCTCAAGGCCGTCCGCAACACGACGATCTGGGTGGTCGTGGCGCCGGCGCTGCTGACCGGCCTGGGGCTGATCCTCGCCGTGCTGGTGGAGAAGGTGCGCTGGGCGACGGCGTTCAAGCTGCTGCTGTTCATGCCGATGGCGGTGTCCTTCCTCGCCGCGGGCATCATCTTCCGGCTGGCCTACGACGAGGCCCCGGACAAGGGTGTGCTGAACGCCGCCGTGGTCTTTGTCCACGACGCCTTCACGGGCACGTCGTCCTACCCGACGGCCCGGGCCCGTGACGGCCAGGGCCTGGCGAAGGGTGCGGACGGCTCGTACCGGACGGGTACGGGTGCGTCGCCGGGTGACTCGGTGACGCTCGGGCTGGTCGGCGTGGCGCCGCGGGATCTGCCCGCCGGTGCCGAGCCCGCGTACGCGGCGGCGGGGCGCAAGGCGGCCCCGGACGAGCTGAGCGGGGTCGTCTACCTGGACTTCACGCCCGGTGGGGGAGGGGAGCAGGGGAAGGTCGACCGGCGGGAGAGCGGGCTGCCGGAGATGAAGGTCGAGGCGGTGCGCGACGGGGAGGCGGTCGCCACGGCGACCACCGCGGCCGACGGTTCCTTCCGCTTCTCGGGGCTGGACTCGGGCTCGTACTCGGTCCGGCTGCCCGCGTCGAACTTCGCCCCGCCGTACGAGGGTGTCTCCTGGCTCGGGCCGACGCTCGTCACGCCGGCGATCATCGGGGCGTACCTGTGGATCTGGACCGGGTTCGCGATGGTGCTGATCGGCGCCGGGCTCGCGACGCTGCCGCGGGACGCGCTGGAAGCGGCGCGGATGGACGGTGCGGGCGAGTGGCAGATCTTCCGGCGGATCACGGTACCGCTGCTGGCACCCGTCCTGACCGTGGTGTTCGTGACGCTCGTGATCAACGTGATGAAGGTCTTCGACCTCGTCTACATCATCGCGCCCGGGCCCGTGCAGGAGGACGCGACCGTGCTCGCGACTCAGATGTGGCTGGTGTCGTTCGGCGGCGGCAACAACCAGGGGCTGGGCAGCGCCCTCGGAGTCCTGCTCCTGCTCCTCGTGCTCCCGGCCATGGTCTTCAACGTCCGCCGTTTCCGAAGGAGTCAGCGATGAACGCCGTCCGGCGCGGCCTGTCCAACGGTGTGGTGCAGGTCTTCCTCGTGGTGGTCGGGCTGGTCTGGGTCACCCCGCTGGCCGGGCTGTTCCTGTCGTCGCTGCGATCCGCGCAGGACACGGCGAAGGGCGGCTGGTGGACCGTGTTCGCCAGTCCCGGCCAGCTGTCCTTCGACAACTACTCGGCGCTGCTGCAGAACGCGGGGATCACCCAGGCGTTCTGGAACACGGTTCTCATCTCGGTGCCGACGACCGTGCTGGTCGTCGTCCTGGCCGCGCTCGCCGGGTACGCCTTCGCGTGGCTGGACTTTCCCGGGCGGGAGGCGATCTTCCTGGTCGTGGTGGCGTTGCTGGTGGTGCCCGTGCAGATCGGGCTGCTGCCGGTCGCCAAGCTCTTCGGGCAGCTCGGGCTGTTCGGCACGATTCCCGGTGTGGTGCTGTTCCACGTCGCGTACGGGTTGCCGTTCGCCGTGTTCCTGCTGCGGAACTACTTCGCCGAGATGCCCAAGGAGATGCTGGAGGCGGCGCGGATGGACGGCGGGAGCGAATGGCGCATCTTCACGCGGCTGATCCTGCCGGTGGGCCGACCGGCCATCGCCAGCCTGGCCATCTTCCAGTTCCTGTGGGTGTGGAACGACATGCTGGTGGCGCTCCTGTTCGCGGACAGCTCGTCGCAGCCGTTGACCGTACAACTCCAGTCGCAGATACGGCAGTTCGGGAGCAACATCGATGTGCTGGCGCCGGGGGCGTTCGTGTCGCTGGTGGTGCCGGTGGTCGTGTTCTTCGCGTTCCAGCGGCATTTCGTGCAAGGAGTGATGGCGGGATCGGTCAAGTGACCGGAGTGTTTCTCCAGTCACTTTGAAGGCCCGGCACCCCCAGGACGGCGAGACGTCGCGCAAGGTCGTGCACTTCGCGCCTGCCGAGCGGCACCTGGCGCTGTGCGAGCCGGCTGCCGAGTGCCCCGGCGTGTCCGAGGGCGAGCTGATCAGGCAGGCATGCGAATTCTTCGGGTGGCGCCGGACGGGCAAGGACATCCGCGACTGCCTGGCGGCGGACATCGTGGAGCTGTACCGGCAACGCCGGCTCGCAGGCGGACCGGAGCGGTCAGCCTGGCCCGCTGAGCGGCGCGGAACCCCGGGAGCGGTGGGGGCGGCAGAGGAAGGAAACCTCCGCCGCCCCCACCCGCCCGGTCACGGAGATGCCGGCGGATACAGCGACCTGGGCAGCTGCGAGGCCGCCGCCGAGTCCAGCAGCCACAGGGTGCGCTGCCTGCCGTAGGCGCCCGCCGCCGGGGCCTGGATCTCGCCCGCGCCCGAGAGGGCGATCGCCGCGGCCTGTGCCTTGTCCTCGCCGGCCGCCAGGAGCCAGACCTCGCGGGCGGCGCGGATCGCGGGGAGGGTGAGGGTGATGCGGGTCGGCGGGGGCTTCGGGGCGCCGTGGACGCCGACGACCGTGCGCTCGGTCTCCCGTACCGCGGGGAGTTCCGGGAACAGCGATGCCACATGGGTGTCCGGGCCGACGCCCAGCATCAGGACGTCGAAGGTCGGGGCGGCGCCATGGTTCTCGGGGCCCGCCGCCCGGGCCAGCTCCTCCGCGTAGGCGGCGGCAGCCGCGTCCGCGTCGGCGCCGTACGGGCCGTCCGACGCGGGCATGGCGTGCACGCGCTTCGGGTCCAGGGGCACGGAGTCCAGCAGGGCCTCGCGGGCCTGCGTGACATTGCGTTCCGGGTCGCCCTCGGGCAGGAACCGCTCGTCGCCCCACCACAGGTCCAGGCGGCCCCAGTCGATGGCGTCCCGGGCGGGCGCGCCGGCCAGCGCGGCCAGCAGGCCGTTGCCGTTGCGGCCGCCGGTCAGGACCACGGACGCCGAGCCCCGGGATGCCTGAGCGTCCACGATCTTCGTGATCAGGCGGGCCGCGGCGGCCTGGGCCATCAGCTCCTTGTCGTGGTGCACGACCAGCTGCGGAGTGCTCACTTCGCCGCCACCTTCCTCACCGGGAGCGGCGGCGGCGCCTCGCCGGGTGCTTTCGCAGCCGTTTCGACGGTGCCCGCCGCGGCTCCTTTGGCCACCGCTCCCTCGCCTTCGGTGGCCTTCTCCCCGGCGGGCACCTTGGCGCCCTTGCCGTTCGAGACGGTCAGCCGGTCCACGCCGAAGCGCAGCGCGGATGCGTAGGTGTCGTCCGGGTCCAGCCGCCGCAGTTCCTCGCCGATCAGCTCGGCCGTCTCGCGGCGCTTGAGCGCCACGGCACGGTCCGGCTGGCCCTGGATGGAGAGAGTGGCGAGCGAACCGTCGGCGCGGTCCAGGACGATCGGGCCGCAGTCGGTGTTCATGCGGACCGCCGTGAGGCCGGGGCCCGACGACAGCGACCGCTTCACCGGCACGTTCAGCCGGTCCGCGAGCCACATCGCCAGCAGCTCGCAGCTCGGGTTGAACTCCTCGCCCTCCACCTCGACGGCCTCGACCTCGCAGGTGACCTGGTCGAGAGCTGCCGCCAGCATCGAACGCCAGGGCGTGATGCGGGTCCACGACAGGTCGGTGTCGCCGGGCGTGTACGTGTCGGCGCGCGCACCGAGCTCCCGTACCGGCTGCTCGGAGGCGTAGGTGTCGGTGACCCGGCGCTGGGCGAGGGCGCCCAGCGCGTCGCCCGCCGGGTCCAGCGGCGCGTTCACCGGCCACCAGACCACCACCGGGGCGTCCGGCAGCAGCAGCGGCAGGACGACCGACTGGGCGTGGTCCACGATCTCGCCGTACAGCCGCAGGACGACCGTCTCGCCGGTGCCCGCGTCGGCGCCCACCCGTACCTCGGCGTCGAGGCGGGACTGCGTACGGTCGCGGGGCGAACGCGAGACGCGTCTGATGACCACGAGCGTGCGCGAGGGGTGCTCGTGCGAGGCGTCGTTGGCGGCCTTCAGGGCGTCGTACGCGTTCTCCTCGTCCGTGACGATGACCAGCGTGAGCACCATGCCTACGGCCGGCGTGCCGATGGCCCTGCGGCCCTGCACCAGCGCCTTGTTGATCTTGCTGGCTGTGGTGTCCGTGAGGTCTATCTTCATGGCCGGCGCCAGCTCCGTCCGTCTCGCTCGAGCATGTCGTCCGCCTCGCCGGGGCCCCAGGTGCCGGCCGGGTACTGGGCGGGCTTGCCGTGCTTGTCCCAGTACACCTCGATCGGGTCGAGGATCTTCCAGGACAGCTCGACCTCCTCGGTGCGCGGGAAGAGGTTCGAGTCGCCGAGCAGGACGTCGAGGATGAGCCGCTCGTACGCCTCGGGGCTGGACTCCGTGAAGGACTCGCCGTAGGCGAAGTCCATGGACACGTCCCGGATCTCCATCGAGGTGCCCGGCACCTTGGAGCCGAAGCGCACCGTGACGCCCTCGTCGGGCTGGACCCGGATGACGATCGCGTTCTTGCCGAGCTCCTCCGTCGCCGTGTGGTCGAAGGGGGAGTGCGGGGCCCGCTGGAAGACGACCGCGATCTCGGTGACGCGGCGGCCCAGGCGCTTGCCGGTGCGCAGGTAGAAGGGGACGCCCGCCCAGCGGCGGTTGTCCACCTCCAGCTTGATCGCCGCGTACGTGTCGGTCTTCGACTTGGCGTTGATGCCGTCTTCCTGGAGGTAGCCGATGACCTTCTCGCCGCCCTGCCAGCCGGCCGCGTACTGCCCGCGGACGGTGTCGCGGCCCAGGTCCTTCGGCAGTCTCACCGCGCCGAGGACCTTGGTCTTCTCGGCGGCCAGGGCGTCGGCGTCGAAGGAGGCGGGCTCCTCCATGGCCGTGAGGGCCATCAGCTGGAGGAGGTGGTTCTGGATGACGTCTCGGGCGGCGCCGATGCCGTCGTAGTAGCCGGCCCGGCCGCCGATGCCGATGTCCTCGGCCATCGTGATCTGTACGTGGTCCACGAAGGACCGGTTCCAGATCGGCTCGAACATCGTGTTGGCGAAGCGGAGCGCCAGAATGTTCTGGACGGTCTCCTTGCCCAGGTAGTGGTCGATGCGGAAGACCTGGTCCGGGGCGAAGACCTCGTGGACGATCGCGTTGAGCTCCTCGGCCGACTTCAGGTCGTGGCCGAAGGGCTTCTCGATGACCGCGCGCCGCCAGGAGCCGCTCGACTGGTCGGCCAGCTTGTGCTTCTTCAGCTGCTGGATGACCACCGGGAAGGCGGACGGCGGCACCGACAGGTAGAAGGCGAAGTTGCCGCCCGTCCCCTGGGCCTTGTCGAGCTCCTCGATGGTGCCGCGCAGCCGCTCGAACGCGTCGTCGTCGTCGAAGGTGCCCTGCACGAAGCGCATCCCCTGGATGAGCTGCTGCCAGACCTCCTCGCGGAACGGCGTACGGGCGTGCTCCTTGACGGCGTCGTGGACCTCCTGCGCGAAGTCCTCGTGCGCCCACTCACGCCGTGCGAAGCCGACCAGCGAGAAACCCGGCGGCAGCAGACCCCGGTTCGCAAGGTCGTACACGGCGGGCATGAGCTTCTTTCGTGACAAATCGCCCGTGACGCCGAAGATGACCAGGCCCGACGGCCCCGCGATACGCGGGAGCCGTCGGTCGGCGGGGTCACGCAGCGGGTTGCTGCTCGACAAGAGTTCAGCCCTCCGAAGGGGCGAGGCGCTGAAGCTCCGCCTCGGTCGACTTGAGCAGGTCGTTCCAGGACGCCTCGAACTTCTCGACGCCCTCGTCCTCAAGGAGCTGGACCACGTCGTCGTACGAGATCCCGAGCTTCTCGACCGCGTCGAGTTCGGCGCGGGCCTGCTCGTAGGTGCCGGCGACGGCGTTGCCGCGGATCCCGCCGTGGTCCTCGGTGGCGAACAGGGTCGCCTCCGGCATGGTGTTGACGGTGTTCGGCGCCACCAGCTCGTCGACGTACAGGGTGTCCTTGTACGCCGGGTCCTTCACGCCGGTCGACGCCCACAGAGCGCGCTGCTTGTTGGCGCCGGCGTTCTCCAGCGGGCTCCAGCGGTCCGAGGAGAAGACCTCCTCGTACGCCTGGTAGGCGAGGCGCGCGTTGGCGACGCCGGCCTTGCCGCGGGCGGCCTTGGCCTCGGGGGTGCCGAGCGCGTCGAGCCGCTTGTCGATCTCGGTGTCCACGCGGGACACGAAGAAGGACGCCACGGAGTGGATCTTCGAGAGGTCGAGGCCCGCCGCCTGGGCCTTCTCCAGGCCGGCGAGGTAGGCGTCCATGACCTCGCGGTAGCGCTCCAGGGAGAAGATCAGCGTGACGTTGACGCTGATGCCGCGACCGATGGTCTCGGTGATCGCCGGGAGGCCCGCCTTGGTGGCGGGGATCTTGATGAGGGCGTTGGGGCGGTCCACCAGCCAGGCGAGCTGCTTGGCCTCGGCGACCGTCGCCTTGGTGTTGTGGGCCAGGCGCGGGTCGACCTCGATCGACACGCGGCCGTCCTGGCCGCCGGTGGCGTCGAAGACCGGGCGCAGGATGTCGGCGGCGTCACGGACGTCCGCCGTCGTGATCATGCGGATGGCCTCTTCGACGGTGACCTTGCGGGCGGCGAGGTCGGAGAGCTGCTGGTCGTAGCCGTCGCCCTGCGAGATCGCCTTCTGGAAGATCGACGGGTTGGTGGTGACGCCCACGACGTGCTGCTGGTCGATCAGCTCGGCGAGGTTGCCGGACGTGATCCGCTTGCGCGACAGGTCGTCCAGCCAGATCGCCACGCCTTCCTCGGAGAGGCGCTTGAGTGCGTCTGTCATGGAAATTGCATCTCCTACGTGTCGTATATGAGCGTCAGCGCTGGGCGGCGGCGATGGATTCCCGGGCCTTGGCGGCCACGTTCTCGGCGGTGAAGCCGAACTCGCGGAAGAGCACCTTGCCGTCGGCCGAAGCACCGAAGTGCTCCAGGGAAACGATGCGA
>NZ_LGDG01000244.1 GCF_001279775.1 Streptomyces sp. MMG1533
TGCTGGCGGATCTTCCGACGAGCTCGGTGCAGCCCGAATCGAATGACGTCAATCGCAGCAGCGGTCCTCGCTCTGGAGCGGCAACGCTGAAAGACCTCAATGAGCACATTCACCTTGCCACCGCAACCCCGCGAGTGACACTACTTCTCACGAACGACTTCCCAGCTAACCAGCCGGTGACATCCACTCAGACGGACAACTGACAACCCACAAACACCGTCAGAGCCATCCTTGCGAAAACCATTGGTGCCCGGCTTGCTCCGCTGATGGACTGACGTCCTGCCGTGAGTCTGCCGCGCGACGGAGGTAGTGGTTGTGACAGGCTATGACGTGCTTGCCGAGGTGTACGAATGGCTCATCTCGGATGCAAAGTTGCCTCCAGCCGAGTTCGCTGCGTCGTTCGACGACGTCCTCAATCTCCTGCCGTCGAACGCTCACGTCCTCGACTGTTCGTGCGGAACCGGACAGTTGGCGGTTGGCCTCGCCGGTCGTGGCATGCAGGTTGTCGCAACTGACGCCAGCGAGGCGATGGTTCGTCGGACTGCAGAGTTGTCTGAGGAGTTCGGGGCATCCGTCCGGGCCGTACGGGCGAACTGGGAAGAGTTGCCCGACCATTTCCAGGACAACACGTTCGACATGGTGTTCTGCGTTGGCAACTCGCTTCACCATGCCGCGGGCGCGACAGGCAGGGGTGCTGCTCTGGGGTCGATGTCACGGCTTCTGCGCCCCGGCGGGCGCTTGGTACTCACATCCCGCACTTGGGAACTCGTGAGGGCCAGAGGTTCCCGGCTGGAGATCAGTGACCGACTCGTCCGCCGGAACGGTCGCGATGCCCTCGTGGTCTACCGCTGGGAGATTGCGCCGCATTGGGAGGAGGAGCACCACATCGAGATTGCGATCGCGCAAGTTGATGCGACCGGATTGGTTCTTGTCCGCTCGGAACTGCTGTCCTGCTGGCCCTACCGGTACGAGGAACTCGAAGTCGAGCTGCACCGGGTCGGACTCCAAGCGGAACTGAGCACGTTCGATCTTGAGGCCGAGAACTACATGGTGGTCGCGAGCAAGGTATAAACACCGGACTCTCAGTCCCTGGCCGGACCGCGCGGTTGCTCGCAGGACGCTTGCGCCCTCTCATCGGTGCGGGTTCAAGTGGTCAACGCAACGCCTCGGACGAGGAGTGCTCGTCGATCAGACGGCGGTAGATCCGGGGTGACGGTGTGGCGCTGTTTCCTGGTCGCGTCCAGATCAATGAGCAGGATCTCGTCGATCAGCAGCGTGAACGGATCCAGCTTCGACGGCCGCGCCGAAGCGGTTGTCGTGCGTGGCTGCGGCCAAGCCGAGGTCAGGGTCTTGTTGACCGTGCTCCAGGTGACGCCGTACTTGCACTGCAACGCCCGGTTCGACATGCCATCGCGGGAGTCGCGCCGCAGCGCGGCGTACAACTCGACCTTCGACTGGCCAGGCGGCATCGGGGGTGCTGCTTTACTGAGCACATCCAGCTTGACACCGCAACCCCGATGGTGACGTCAGAATTCGCGAACATCTTTCTGGGCCATCACCTGGTGCCGTCAGCTTTCACGAACAACTGACGTCACCAACTACCGACAGAACCAGACCGCCAGCCACACACCTGAGTACGGCTACTCACATGGAGTGGCCATCAAGCCGGACTTCACCATGCGGCCGTCACAAAGGTCGCGGCAGGAGCAGTGTCTGACGGGGCCACCTGGTCCGTGCTTCCGACGCCGGGACACACGCCTGGGCGCACGCCCCCTGTCCGGCGATATCACCTGGTCATGGCCGAATGCCGTGCGCATCCGAGTGATCTGACCGATGCCCGCTGGGAGTTGACCGAGCCGGTGCTGCCGGCGTGGCGGGCCGAGCGGCACCGGTATGCGCTGAACATCGGCCGCCCGCCGGAACACCACCTGCGCGAGATCATGAACGCGATCTTGTACGTGGACCGCACCGGGGTGCAGTGGCGCTACCTGCCGCACGGCTTCCCACCCTTTCTGTGGAATCGGATTCGCCAAGTCCCAAGTGCTGTCAGCGAAGCGGATCGAGGACGTCGGGTGTTGCGTCCACGGCGGGACCGCAACCTGCGGGAAGGTGTGCGACAACCAATGCGACGGCTTCGTCGGCGGTGTCGGCTTCACCGACCTCTTCCCGTCCCGAACCTCGTGGTTCATGCAGCCTCAGCACGCGAAATCGTTCACCGATGAGGGGGAAGATCGAGGGGAGGTCGCCGGACCAGGGAAAGCGGGTGCATCGGCTGAACTGCAGCGATCCGTGGCTGACCAGCGGGAACAATCTTCGCAGAGCAGGGGCGGCGTAAGCCGCCTCGACGAGGGGCTTGTCTATGAGGTTCTCGTGCATCTCTCGCACCAGCTGCCACTTGGCGTCTACTGGATCGTCAGATGCCGTCTGGGGCGTGTCGCTGTCGTCCATGCGCGGACATTAGCGGACTCCGATGGGCTGGTTCCGGCACCTACCCCGTCGATGTCACCTCGGCGATCGGCGGCAGGGCTGCGGTGGCCGGGATCCCGAGCCGGCGTGGTGTCGGCCCCGCGGGAGCAGGGACACCGGTGAGCCGTTCCAGGAGTTGGCCGAGGCCGGCCTGGCCGCCGTCGACGGCGGCTCGTTCGTCGTCGGCGAGAGGGGATGCTGGCGAGCATCTTCTGCAGGTTCTCCTTCGCCTCCAGCAGCCGGCCCCTGCTGGAGTCCTTCGGGGCGTAGAAGTCGCAGCGTGCGCAGGCCATGCGGTGCCGGCACTGTTCGAGGAAGGTGTAGGTGCACCAGCCGCGGCCGAGGCCGAAGTACTGCCACGGTTCGCCGTTGGCGGCGGCGCCAGAGGCGACCGCGCCGCGGCCGACGAGGACCTCGATGGTGCGGACGTCGCGGGCGAAGCAGCCGGCGTCGTTGCAGGCCCTGGCCAAGGTGTCCGGAGTGAGCCTCGCGTAGTGAGTCGTCGCGTCAGGCGTCCGGTGACCGAGCCATTCCTGCAGCTCGAACAGCGTCATCGGCTCCTTGGCGTTGTAGAGCCGGCTGGCGATCGTGGAGCGGGCCCGGCAGCTGGTGACGTTGCCCCGGACCTCCGCGGTGGGGACGCCGGACCTGCGGCAGAGCATCGGGATGATCGCCGTGTTGATGTAGTGCTTGGCGACCCGGCGGGCTCGGTGGGCGAAGAAGTCGGCGCACTCGTCGGTTGCGCCCGAGCATCGGCGGCTGGGCGGACCTGACGGCCTGCCACGCCTCGATGACCTGGCCGAGCAGCGGGTCGACGGGCTTGGTGAACGAGGTTCCAGTCCTGTGGGTGGGCACGTCCGGCAGGCAGACAGCGTCGCGGGCAAGGACCTCGCCGGAATCGCCGGGGATGGGCAGGCTGTCGTGCTGCCAGCGGATGCAGCCCACCCACAGTCGAGAGCGTTACACCGCCAACCGGTGGCCGGAAAGGCGCCGCCAGGAGGCCGTGTCGTTCACCGTTCACCGTTCACCGCATCCTCGCGTCGGCCGTGGACGAGGACGAGCGGTGGGCGGCGATCGAGGACGCACCGTTCAACCCGCGCACCGGGGCGAGGCAATGGACGCCGGACGGTGCGAAGCGGGTTGTCGGCCAGCGGGTCGACCGGCCGGTCACGGTGGACGAGAAGGTCCAGGCCGTGGCCGACCTGAACCAGGGACGACGAGGTCGCCGCCCAGGTCGCCACCGACCTGCTGAAGCGGCCGGCGGTCACCGAACACGTCACCCCAGCCGAAAAGGTCCGGGGCGTCGCTGAGCTGACCAGGAACGACACCGTCGCGCAGAAGGTCACTAGCAGACTGCTGCACCGCCCGGACGCCGCCCGGAAGACAATGCGGGACGACACCGCCCGGACGCTCGTCAACCGCGCCCAGTTCGACAACTCCCACGAGACACGGGACCGGATCCGGGAGCGCACCCCGGCCGTCCGCGCGACCGAGCACACCATTAAAAGTCTCTGCGGCAATGCGATTTCGACGCCCACCCGAACATCGACCCAGCCGTGATACACACCCTCGCATCTTGCGAATGGGTGGAGAAGGGACTTCCACTCTGCCTCATAGGAGATTCCGGAACAGGGAAGTCCCACCTGCTGATCGCGCTCACAACCGAGGCAGCGATGGCCGACTACCGGGTGAAGTACGTCCTGGCCACCAAGCTGGTCAACGAGCTGGTCGAAGCCGCCGCCGAGAAGCAGCTGACCAAGACGATCGCCCGCTACGGACACGTCGATCTCCTCGCGATCGACGAGCTGGGATACATGGAACTCGACAAACACGGCGCCGAGTTGCTGTTTCAGGTTCTAACCGAACGGGAGGAATAGAACAGCGTCGCCATCGCCTCCAACGAAAGTTTTGGAGGGTGGACCAAAACGTTTACCGATCCCCGGCTCTGCGCGGCCATCGTCGACCGTCTCACCTTCGGCGGGAGCATCATCGAGACCGGCACCGACTCCTTCCGCCGCGCCCAGACCCGAGCCAGGGCCGAACAGGCCGCAGGCTGACGATCACAACGGACCCTTCCCCTGTTCGTTTCTGCGCGCCGTTCCTCTACGCTCAAGGAGGTCATCAACTGCCACATGACATCTGCCCGGTGACGGAGTCAGCGTGGGGTGCGCGTCCCCGCTCCACGCCACCACTGGACGGCTTCAGGCGCAGCCACGGGTCGGCACATCCGGACGCCGACGACCCCGTTGGCGCGTCCCGCCGGGCGGCGAAAGGGAAGCGCCGTGCCTTCGGCTTCGGCGAACTACCGCACCCTGCTGCGCACTTCGGGTGCCGCGGCCTTCTTCCTTCCCGCCGCTGTCGGGCGTCTGGGCATCGCCATGACGGGCATCGGCATCGTCTGGCTGGTGCACACACGCACCGGGTCGTATGCCGCCGCGGGCCTCGTCACCGGCGGATTCGCTGTCGCGGACGCCGTCGCCGGGCCCCAAATCGGGCGCCTTGTCGACCGGTTCGGGCAGACGCGGGTGCTTCCCTGCGCGCTGTGCGCACATGCCGGGGCCGTGGCGCTGCTGCTCGCCGGCGCCGTTCCGGACCTCGTCGCCGGAGTGCTCGTCGGGGCAACACTGCCCCAGCTCACCGCCCTGTCCGCCGCTCGCTGGGCCGCCCTGCTGTCCGGCGAACGGGCTGCCGCGCTGCCCACCGCCTTCGCCCTGGAGGCCCTCGCCAACGGCGTGTCCTACCTGGCCGGGCCGGCCCTGGTGAGCGTCCTCGGTGCGGCGGGCCGCCCGGGCACCGGGGTGCTGCTCGCCGCCGTGCTCGTCGTCGGCGGCGGGCTCGCCCTCGCCACCCAGCGCCGCACCACGCCACCCCTCACCGGCCGCGCCGAACGCCGGCACGCCGGACGCGCCCTGCTCCGCTCCGCATTCCTGCGGCAGGTCGCGCTCGGCCTCACGCTCGGGGTGTTCTTCGGCGCGATGCAGGTGTCCGTCACCGCATACGCCGTCGGACGCGGCACCCCGGACGCGGCAGCGCCGCTCTACTTCGCCTCCAACTGCACCAATCTGGTGGGTGGCTGGGCCTACGGAGCATGGCGTCACGGCAGCTCACCCCGGCGCCACCAGGCCGCAGCCGCAGCCGGCCTCACCCTCGCGAGCCTCCCGCTGACCATCCTCGACAAGCCCCTCGCGATCGGCGCCACCCTCGCCCTGACCGGACTCGCTGTCCCGGTCCTGCTGATCCTCACCTCCGTCCTCACCCAGTCTTCGGTCCCGCACGCCGTCCTCACCCAGGCGTTCACCTGGGGCAACTCCGCAAGCGCCGCAGGATCAGCAGCCGCCGCGGCGGTCGCGGGACGGGTGGTCGACGCGGGCGGTGCACACTGCGGCTTCGGCGTGGCGGCGGGGGCCGCGGTGGCGATGACGGTCCTGGCGCTCGGCGGTCTGCGGGACTCATCAGCAGCCGAGGACGAACGGCCTTGACCCTGGCCGGAGGACGGCCGCTATCAGGACACCGAGGAAGGAGCCGAGCCCCCGCAAACGGTGTCAAAACTCACTGACATTCTCCGCCTCACGGAACAGGAACCGCTGCCAGGACCCATCGAGATGCGGTGTTCTGTCTCGTCGACGAAGCCAGCCGCCGGTGAGCGCCGCCGAGCATCATGTCAGCGGCCGCTCACCCCTTGCCGTAGGCAGGGTTCGGATGCGTAGATGACCGTCGATGCCGCCCGTGGCGAAGAGTCTGCTGTCCGGTGAGAACGCAGATGCCGTGACGTAGCCGCTGTGGCCGATTTGTGGACCGGTCAGCTCAGTCCAGGTAGTCGTTTCCCAGATGTCGAAGCTGAAGTCCGGTTCTTCCGGATCGCTAGAGACCCGGTCGCCGCTGACGGCTACGAGGATGCGCCCGTCCAGGGAGAACGCCATCTCCGTAACCATGGCACTGAGCATTCGAGAGGCTCATGGATCATCTGGCGTGTACGTATGTCCCAGAGCTGGATGTCGTCGCTGCCGGTGGCGAGCACATCGCCTTTCGGTGTGAGGGCCAGGGCGGTGACGTCCGATTCGTGGCCGCGCAGGGGTGCGTCGATCCGTGTCTGCTCTTGTGCCTCCCAGAGCTGGGCAACGCCACCATCCGTAGTGACCCCCACCGGTCACCCAGAACAGGACCACCCGATGACCACCACCACTCCCGCTCCCCCGATCGCGGAACCGGACCCCTCCGCCCTGACCTGCCCCGGCGGCCGGGTCGGCCCCTGCTCCGGATGCCAGCGTCAGACCCACACATACGGCAGCGGTGGCAGCCCCCTGTGCCAGTGGTGCATGACTCCGCTCTGGAGAAGTGGGGCCCGGACGTGCGGTTCGTCAGCACGCACTCCTAGGCCAGCCCGCGGCAACCATGCCCGTCGCGGACTCGGTCGGGTGAAGCTGCCGGCACAGCAGAACTCCCGGGGGCGCCGGCGCGTAATGCCGTGTATGAAGCCGATCAACGAAGCACATGTGGCAGTACCGGGGCTGGCCGTGGTGGAGGTCGCCGACGACGACGCATCCGCGTTCGCGGTGCAGGAGCTGCTCGCCGCACGGTGGGCCATCGCGCCGGCGGACCGTACGACCCGGGAACCCGGCGAGCCCGGCGTGCGACTGCGCTGCTTCCTGGACATGCGCCAGGAGCCCGACACGTAACCTCCACGGGCGTGCGCCTTGTGGCCGGCCAGGTCGCCGCGATGGACAGCGCGCCCCCGGTCCGCCATGCTGCCTTGGCGATCATGCGCCAGCGTCGGCTGCATTGTGTGAGGGGTGGGTGTTGGTGGAGCAATTGCAGGTCGAGGCTATGCCGCCGCAGCGCATGCGGTACCGGTGTACGCGTCTCCAACGCGTACTGCCTGTTCTGCCCCTCCTTGTCGTCGTCGTGGGCACGAGGGTCTTCGAATGGATGGCCTGGAGGCTCACCGGGTCTGAGATGGCCGAGTCATTGGGTACGTGGGGCGCCATGCTGCTCGTGCTGTTGATCCTCGGGCAGTACTTCGGCGTCACTCTCACGGAGTCGACGGCCGTCGTGCACAGCCTCCGCCTCCGGACCATCCAGTGGTCGAACGTCCAGGCCATCCGTGTCGAACGCTTTCGGGGCGCCCAAATCGTTGTGATCTACGAAGCGGGTGGCCGTCGTACGCGCCTGCGGGCACCGATCACCGGGTTTCTCTGCCGGGATCACGAGTTCGGGGAGAAGTTCCGCGCCATCGACAGGTGGTGGCTGGACCATCGCGGCCCGGATTGGACGCCTGTCCTGCTTCCGGGGGCGCAGTGGGGCGGCCCACCGGTTCCTGACGGGAACCCTTTTACCTCTCCCACGTAGTCGGCTGCCGGTCCACGCACCGTCGGGCAGCGGATGCTCCTGGGTGCCCTGGGGCGGATCCGGTGCTTTCGCCGTCGTAGCAGGCGGTCATTGCGCAGAGGGCCGAGGCGGCGATGCCGGGCCGCCAGCACTGCCGGGCATACACGGTGGGGAGAACATGATCGGCTCCTGGTGCAGAGGACGACGGAACGCCGCTTTCATGCGCTGCGTGGTCGGCGTCCCGACGCCTTCTTGGCGGTCTTCTTCACGGCGGGCTTCTTGGCCGGCTGCTTCTTCGCGGCCGTCTTCTTCTTCGTGGTCTTCTTCGCCGGCAGGTCGTGCACTTCGGCTTCCGCGCCCTCACCGCGGGAGGCCCTGGCCTGCTGCACGGACTCCGTCAGGGCGGCCATGAGGTCCAAAACCTTGCCCGGCTCCCCGGGCTCCGGCGCCTCGGGCAGCTCACGGTCCTCCCGCTTCGCCTCGATGATCTTCGCCATGGCGTCGGTGTAGGCGTCCTGGAACTGCGGCCCGTCGAGATCCTCACGGCTCATGCTCTCCATCAGGGCGAGCGCGCCCTCGATCTCGTCCTCCGTCAGCTCCACGGGCGGCGGCAGGAGCTCGGACGGGTCGCGGATCTCGTCCGGCCACCGCATCGCGTGCAGCACGATCACGTCCTCGCGCACGCGCAGCAAGCCCAGTCTCTCCCTGCCGCTCCAGGCGTACTTCGCGACCGCGACCTTGGACGAGCGTCCGAGGGCCTGGACAAGCAGCTTGTACGGCTTGGCCGCGACCTGCCCGTCCGGCTGGAGGTAGTAGCCCTCACCGATCTGGATCGGGTCGATGGATTCCAGCGGCACGAACGCCTCGATCTCGATCGCCTTCGCCGTCGGCAGCGGCAGTTCCCTCAGCTCGTCATCGCTGATGGCGACGATCTGGTCCTTCGACCACTCGTAGCCTTTACCGATCTCCGACTGGGCAACCTCGCGGTCCTCCAGCTCGCACACCTTCCGCACCCGCACCCGCCCCATGTCCTCCAGGTGGTACTGGTGGAACTGGATGCTGTGGTCCTCCGTCGCCGACTGAACGCGAATCGGCACCGTGACCAGGCCGAAGCTGATGGCGCCGGACCAGATCGTTCGGGGCATGGCAGACCTCCCGCAGCAGCCCCGAGCATCCTCAGCCTAAGACTCGAGTACTCCCCCGGCCTCCTGCGGCAGCCGTCCTGGGGAACCGACGTTCGCACCGGGTCCGCGGACCGCGTCCGCAGAACCGTGATCTCGGGGCAAGCAAACACGGCCAGGCCCAGGCCGCGGAGATCGCCCGCCTCCGCCGCCAACTGCGAGACAGCCGACACGAGCAACAACGACTCCAGGACGAAGTCGACGCCGGCGCCACGGTGATCGCGGCCCTGATCGCCGAGAACACGGCCCTCCGCGAGCAACTCGTGAAAGGTCAGCCGTGCTGGTCCCGCTCGATCGCGGGCACGCAGTGCGAGAATGACCACCGGCATCATGCCCACGACTGACGCTCGGGCAAGAGCAAAGCGTCACGCCTGCGGCCGGGTGAGTTTGACGGCCACAGCGTCGAGGACCCAGTCCAGGCCGGTCGCGAAGGATGCCTCGGCGTCCACGTCCGTGCCTTCGTACACCGCCTTGGCCAGGGCCGGGAAGCGGCCGGTGGCCAGTATTCTCGTCACATGCGGGCCGTGGGCGCGCTGCCAGTCGTGCTTGGACAGGCCCGTGGCGTGCTCGGCCCGCAGGTTCGCGATCTCGCGCCTGATCGCGCCAATGAAGTAGGCGCTGACAGTCTCCACGGCGCGCATGACAGTGTCGACGTCGGCGAGGCCGTCGAAGGCGGCCAGCGTGGCCTCGGTCACGGCGAGGCCGTTCGGACCCAGGGTCGGGCGACCGCCGAGCAGGTCGGCCAGCCATTCGTGACGGAGAGCGGCCTGTCTGGTGCGATGGGCGAGGATGCGCAGCGCCTCCCGCCAGTCACCGAGGTGTTCCTCGGGGAGGATCTCGGCCTGGACCTCGTCCACCATGAGGTCGAACAGCTCCTCCTTGGTGGAGATGTATCTGTACAGCCGCATCGGGCCGGCGTCCAGGCGGGCCGCGACCTTGCGCACCGACACCGCCTCCAGTCCGCCCTCGTCGGCCAGTGCGATGGCGGCGGCGACAATCCGCTCCCGGTCGAGCGGCGCGGGGCGAGTCGGCGGTTCCGGCCGGTCCCAGACAGTCATGCTCACACCGTACCGTTGCGATGCACCGTATAGGAGCAATACAGTGTATCGACATGAGACACCGCATCGCAGTGGTCGGGAGCGGTCCTGCCGGCCTTACCTTCGCCCGCGTCCTGCACCGCCATGACCACCCCGTCACCGTCCTCGAACGCGATCCTTCCCCCGACGCCCGCCCCCCGGGCGGCACGCTGGACCTGCACGAAGGGCTGGGTCAGCTCGCGCTGGACAAGGCGGGGCTGCGGCCGGAGTTCCAGGCGCTGTCTCGTCCCGAGGGGCAGGCCATGCGCATCCTGGACACGGACGGGACCGTCCTGCGCGACTGGCGACCCCGTCCGGATGACCGGGCCAATCCCGAGATCGACCGCGGGCAACTCCGTGACCTGCTGCTCGGCCCTCTCGACGTCCAGTGGGGTCGGGGCGTGACGCAGGTGGTGCCGGGGCCCCGGGATGGCGTACTGGTCCATTTCGCGGACGGGCGACAGGAGACGTTCGACCTCGTGGTCGGCGCGGACGGCGCCTGGTCCCGGGTCCGCCCTGCAGTCTCGCCGGTGGCGCCGCACTACACCGGCGTCACCCTGGTCGAGACCTCCCTGGACGACGTTGACACCCGCCACCCTGACCTCGCCCGGTTGATCGGCGACGGTTCCGTGGCTGTGTACGGCGTGAACCGAAGCCTCGTCGCCCAGCGCAACAGCGGCGGCCACGTCAAGGTGTACACCAAATTCCGCGCGCCGCTGGACTGGCACACGAACCTGGACCTGGACGACGTCGAGGCCGCGCGATCGAGCCTGCTGGCTCTGTTCGGCGGCTGGGCCGCTCCCGTCCTCGACCTCCTCCGCCACGGCACCGCTTTCGTCCGCCGCCCCCTCTACGTCCTGCCCGAGTCCCACACCTGGACCCACGTCCCCGGGGTGACGCTACTGGGCGACGCCGCCCACCTGATGCCCCCGCTTGGGGCGGGCGCGAACCTCGCGATGCTGGAAGGCGCCGAACTCGCCGAGTCCATCGCCGCCGCCCCCGGTCCTGGAGATCTGGACGAGGCCATCCGCGCCTTCGAGGAACAGATGTGGGCACGGGCCAGCAGGTGGGCGAAGATCACGACGGCCGGTCTGGAACGCCTTGTGAGCCCAGACCCCGCCGAAGCCCTCGCCCTCTTCGACCAAGTCCAGCCATCCTGACTGCCAAGCGCGAGAGCACAGCACCAACAGCTCGCCATGGCTTCACGGGACGGTACGGCACCGCCGCAGTCCCTTCCGGCAAGACCACCGCTGGACCGTCTCATGAGACACGTCAAAGTCTGGAGAAGGATGGGTGGCGGACCCTGGTCTCGGTGGACGCCGGGCAGGTGGTGCTGCGCTCACGGCAGGGCACGGGCCTGGTCGCGTCGTTCCCGGAGATCGAGGCCGGGAGCGGCCGGTTGCCGGATGCGACGGCGTTGGACGGAGTCATGTGACCTGTGGGGGTGTCTCAGCCCCAAGGTGTCTCAGGCGGCGCAGCTCCCATAAACGAGACGTGACGGACGTCGCGGCCACGTGCCGCAGCAGCCGCTCAGAGGTGGCCGTCCAGGAACGTCCGTACCTCAGCGATGGTCATAAGCCCCGTGCCGTGCGCCACCGCCTCTCCCTCCTTCAGCAGGACGTAGGACGGGGCTCCCGTGATCCCGTATCGCTCGGTTGCGGCCGGACAACGCGTGATGTCGGTGCGGACGGCCGTCAGGCGGCCCGTGTAGTCGTCGGCGATGCCACCCACGACGAGGTCCATCACCCGGCAGGGCTCGATTGCCTTGGGCCATGTCCCGGTGAAGTAGGCGAGGACCGGAACTCGGCTCATCCCGAGGATGAAATTGAACTCCGCGTCCTCACGGGGTCGGTGAACCCGCTTCGTCATGGAAGCTCCTGACCTCACGTTCCGTCATTCCATCCCCATCATCCCTCGCGCGGTGTGCCAGGCCGGCCCGGTCGGTCGTCCGGTTGACCTGTCGGAAGGGAGGCACGGGGCCGTCGCAGAACCACGGTGGTCCCCGGCGCGAGCGGCCCGGCCCTCGCCTCTGGTGATCCGGCCTGGACGCCCCGCGGTCACCCAGTTGCAGCCCGCCGCGCGCCCGTGGGTCAGCTCCTTTCAGGACAGCGCCCTCCACGACGACATGAAAGCCGTTTTCCAGGGCATAGTTGCCCAGATCACCGACTCGATGCTCGATGGGCGCGTCGACGAGCGGGCCGGTGCGCATCGTCCACCGGATCCAGTCGAGCCGTATCCGCCACCGCGCTTCTCGGAGGCAGCGCCCCGACGGGCTTCCCGAGCCCTTGTCTGGTCTTCACATCAACCCGCGGTCTCAGCCGGCTCATACCGCTCTTCGCCGGGCCGCATGAGCCAGCTGATGGCACCGAGGACGAGGCACGATTCCTGGACCGCTCGCGGACGCGGTCGTGGTTGGTCGAAGTACGCGTCAGCTGACCCGAAGACCGACCGCCAGCGTCAGTTCAAGGACCCGGTGCGGCGATGCGAGATCCGGAAACAGCTCCCGCAGCTGCCCCATCCGGTACCGGACTGTCTGGGGATGGACGAACAACGCCGCCGCCACCTCGTCCCGCCTGCCCTGGTGCAGCAGCCACTCCCGCAACGTCTCCTCCAGCCGCCGTGCGGTCGCGACAGGCAAGGTCCGCAACGGTGCGAGGGCTCGGGCACGCAGGTCTGCGAACGCGTCCGCGTCGGCGCTCAGCACCAGCTCGGGCAGGTGGTCCTCGGTGTCGCGAATATCAGAGGAGAGCAAGCGCGCGCGTACGGCTCGTGCGTACGAGGCGGACGCACGAGTCCATGGCCGGGCCGGGCCGACCACAGCGGTGCGGTCGGTCAGCTGCCGCAAGAGATGTGATCGGTCGGCATCGGGGACGAGCAGCACACCGGTGGCGTCCGGCAGATCGTCGAGGACGAGGGTGCTCGGGTCGAGTGCGCGGTAGGCAGGCCGGGCCTGGGCGGCGGGCAGCAGGACCGCGGTCAGCGAAACCGGAGGCTGCCACCCGGCCCGTTGAACAGAGGCCAGCAGCACGTCCGGGCTCGCACCGGCGAGGAGGTCGCGGGCCAGGTGTTCCAGGTGGCGCTCGTGGTCCCTGCCCCGGGCGGCCAGTTCGTCGGCGTGGCCCGCGGCGCTCGCGGCGGAGAGCTCGTCGATGTAGGCGAAGGTCAGCTCGGCGAACTTGGCGACCTCGGCGGCGGGCAGACCTGCGGGTACGGCACCCGCTGCCAGGCATCGCCAGGCCACGCGGGCGCCGACGCGGTAGGCGCTGAGCAGGGCGTCCATCGAACGGCCGTCGCGCACCTCGCCGCGGCCCAGCTCGTAGGCTGCGTCACCGGCGTCGCCGCCTGTGGCGTTCCCGCTCGCGAGGTCCAGGTAGTGCCCCAGGGCGGTGCGGACGGCTCGGCGGATGGTGGCGCCCATGTGGCCCGAAAGGGCGTTGGCGTAGGGAGGGACCTCGTCGATGATCGCCTGGACGACCTCGTCGGCGGTGGTCTTCAGCGCGGCCCGCAGTGCGGTGACCGTCGTCTCGTCCAGGGCCAGTTCGCTGGCCCTCTGGATTGCATGGCTCATGTCTTTGTTCCCTGCGAACAATTCAGCCGACCAGATTTACGTCCTGCGGTCAGGACTTTACGCCTTGAGGCGCAGCAAGCTGGAGTCATGACGAGTACAGCCCTCCGCAGCAGGGCGTGGAAACTTCTGGAGATGGTCACGACGCCGCTGCTGCCGTCGGACTACCTCGACCTGGTCAGCCCGCTGCGTGCGGGCGCTGACCTGCGTGGGCGCATCGAGGCCGTGCACCCCGAGACGGGTGACGCCGCGACCATCGTGATCAGGCCGGGACGGGGCTGGCGCGGCCACACAGCCGGTCAGTACGTGCGGATCGGGGTCGACGTCGACGGGGTGCGCCTGTGGCGTGCCTACTCCCTCACCTCGCCGACGAACCGCCAGGACGGCCGCGTCACGATCACCGTGAAGGCGATCCCGGACGGCAGGGTCAGCAACCACCTGGTCCGCAGGGCGAAACCGGGCACGCTGATCCAGCTCGACCAGGCGACCGGTGACTTCGTGCTGCCGCAGGCCAAGCCCGCCAAGGTGCTCTACCTGACGGCCGGCAGCGGCATCACGCCCGTGATGGGCATGCTGCGCGACACCGAGTTCGACGACGTCGTCATGGTCCACTGCGCGCCACAGCCGCAAGACGTGATCTTCCGCAACGAACTGCACGACCTGGTCGCGGACAAGAAGCTGCGGCTCACCGAGGTGCACACCGACACAGACGGCATGCTCGACATCGCCCGTCTCGACGAACTCGTGCCCGACTGGGCCGAGCGCGAGACCTGGGCTTGCGGGCCCGCGGGCCTGCTCGACGCCTCCGAAAAGCACTGGAGCGAGCACGGCGTCCAAGAGCGCCTGCACACCGAACGCTTCCGCCCCAGCATCGTCGTCGCCGGCGACGGCGGCGAGGTCACGTTCAGCGACACCGGCAAGACCGTCGACGCTGACGGCTCCACACCGTTGCTGGACATCGGCGAGGAAGCCGGCGTGCTCATGCCCTCCGGGTGCCGCATGGGCATCTGCTTCGGCTGCGTCACGCCGCTCAAGGCGGGCGCCGTCCGCGACCTGCGCACCGGCGAGATCACCGAGGCCGAGCCGGGCGTCCTCATCCAGACCTGCGTGTCCGCCGCGGCGGGCCCCTGCGACATCGAACGGTAGGAGCACCTTGACCGCCATCGACCCCACCGCCCACCTGACCGCGGAGCAGATCGAGGAGCTTGGCCGCGAGCTGGACGCCATCCGCGACGAGGTGATCGCCGGCCGCGGCGAGAAAGACGCCGCCTACATCCGCAAGGTCATCTCGGCACAGCGCAAGCTCGAGCTGGTCAGCAGGGGCGTGCTGCTGTTCTCGATCTTCCCGCCCGCGTGGCTGATCGGCACCGCCGGGCTGTCCGTGGCGAAGATCATGGACAACATGGAGATCGGCCACAACATCCTGCACGGCCAGTGGGACTGGATGCGGGACCCGAAGATCCACTCCACCACCTGGGAGTGGGATCACGTCTCGCCGGCCGACCAGTGGAAGCACTCGCACAACGAGCTGCACCACACGTACACCAACGTGATCGGCAAGGACAACGACCTCGGCTACGGCATCATGCGCGTCGACGAGGACCAGAAGTGGCACCCGTTCCACCTCGGCCAGCCGTTGTGGAACTTCATCAACGCCTGCTTCTTCGAGTACGGCATCGCCGCCTACGACCTGGAGCTCGGCAAGAACCTGCACAAGCGCCGCCGCAACAACCCGGAGTTCCGCGCGCGGGCCAAGGCCGTGGGCCGCAAGATCCGCAAGCAGGTGCTCAAGGACTACGTGATCCACCCGCTGCTGTCGGGTCCGTCGTTCCTCCCCACGCTCGCCGCCACGTTCACCGCGAACCTGGTCCGCAACATCTGGTCCCACTCGGTGATCATGTGCGGGCACTTCCCCGAGGGCGTACAGGTCTTCGAGCGCCGCTCGATCAAGGGCGAGACGCGCGGCCAGTGGTACCTGCGCCAGATGATGGGCTCGGCGAACATCAGCGGCAGCAGGGCCATGCACTTCATGACCGGCAACCTCTCGCACCAGATCGAGCACCACCTGTTCCCGGACCTGCCGAGCAACCGGTACGCCGAGGTCGCGGTGAAGGTGCGCGCGCTGTTCGAAAAGTACGAGCTGGAGTACGTCACCGGGCCGCTGCCCAAGCAGGTGTTCTCCGCGTGGCACAAGGTCTTCCGGCTCTCGCTGCCGAACAAGAAGCCCAAGGCCAAAACGCCGGACCGCGAGCAGGAACTCGTCGCCGCCTGATTCCCGGCATCGGTTCAGATCTCCCGGCCGAACCCGGCGGCACCGCCGGGTTCGGTGAGATCCGTCGCGGACGGCGGGCGACCGCGGCATCAGAGCGTACGACACGGGTGACTACTCCGTGCTCCCCGTGTACGGGGTGTCGGTAAGACTCGTGCAGCCAGGTACACGCGATTGAGTTCGCCCAGTTCAGCGGTGGCCCTACTGATCGGTGGGGAGATGGCTGACGGCGTCTTCGAGGTCGGCGTGGGTAGGCAGGGTGTACCGGCGGGTGGTGTCGAGGCAGGTGTGGCCGAGCAGTTCGGCGACGACGGCGATGTCGACGCCCGCGGGATGCGCGCTACTGCATCGACCCCACCGGCGGGCTCCACCGCAGCACTGACGGCGGGACCACGTGGAAGAAGTCGGCCGCGGTGCCGGGTGGCCGCAGGCCCTGTCGGCTGTCGGCTGTCGGCTGTCGGCTGTCGGCTGTCGGCTGTCGGCTGTCGGCTGTCGGCTGTCGGCACGGAGCATGTCCTGGCCGGCCACGCAGACCGGGGTGTACGAGCCGAAGGACGGCGGAACCACCTTCACCAAGCGCCTCGACGTGAAGTCCAGCGGCGGCCACTGAGCCGACACCCGCCTGCGTCGCGGCCTTTAGCGGCCCTTCGAGGCCCGGCCGCGGCGCAGGGCGAACCCGCCCACAAGGGCCACCTTGACCAGGACGACGGCCAGGACGCCGACGGCGGCCCAGCCTGTCCATTGCCAGTTCGCCAGGAGGGCACTTCCCAGCCCCAGGTGTACGGCGAGGGCGAGAGCGACGGCTGCCGCAAGGCCCGTCACCTTGAGGTGCACGCGGCGTGGTGCGCCTTCTTCTCCGGGTGCCGCGGCCATGGCGACAACTGCTTCGGAGGAAACCGTGGCTTCCGACAGTTGCCAGCTCACTCGCAGCCCATCACGGCGTCCGAACCGCTCGACGTGTCCGCCGGCCAGGTCCTGAAGCCGACTCAGGTTCTCCTCGTCGGCGGCTTCGACCCGCAGCGTGAGCACTCCCGGGGCTGCCCGCAGGCTGATCCGGCCCCAGGGAAGGCTGACGCTTCCTTCGGTGTCGGACCATTCGACCTGTGCCTGTTCCGCCACGGCCCGCATGGCACTGAGCGACTGTATGTCGCTGTCTCCGTGGGCGCGGGGTCGATGGCCGAGGTGGCGGCCCTTGTTGGAGAAGTGCTTGCAGAGCTGGACGAGGTACCGGCTGGGGCGTTCGGTCGCGATGTGGGTTTCGGCGGTCGGCATGGCGTGTCCTTTGCGGCGGGTGGGTCAGATGCGGGTGAGCGTCACCAGCCAGGCCCGGATGCCATCCGGGTCGGTGGTGATGTGGATCGTGGACGGTTCGATGGAGTCGACCCGCCATCCGTCGGCGAACGCGGCTTCGATCTCTGCCCGCGTCAGCTTGTGCACCACTGCGTATTCGCCCGGCTGCCGGTCGCTGAAGCCGAGCATGAAGTAACGGCCGCCCGGAGGCACGACCGACCGCAGGGCCTCGACGTAGGTGGTGCGGTCCTCGCCGCTGAAGATGTGGAAGAGCCCGCAGTCGAGCACGATGTCGAACGTTTCGCCGAGCTCGGCCAGCCGCCGGGCGTCGTACCGGAGGAACCGCACGGTACGCCCACGGACTTGTGCCTTGTCTTCGGCGGCGCGCAGGGCGTTGGCGGCGAGGTCCACGCCGGTCGCGTCGAGTCCGAGTCCGGCCGCCATGACCGCGTGCTCACCGGTCCCGCAGCCGACGTCCAGGACCCGGCCTCGGACGGCGCCCGCTGTGGCGAGGGCCTCGAACACCGGCTGGGGTCGGCCGATGTCCCAGGGCGGCCGGGTGCGGTACAGGTCCTCGGGCTCGATCGAGGCGGGGCCGCCCGAATGAGGGTGGCGGGTCGAGCCGGTCATGATCTGCCCTCCCGTGGGAATGAGCGTCCGCGCTCTTGCTTGCAGTGCCAGCTTTATCGAGACACTCTGTCACTGTCAATTCATGTTGTCCCGAAGGTGTCGGACCGTATGATGAGGCCGTGCCGAAGCTGTGGACCGAGACGATCGACGCGCACCGTGCCGCCGTACGCGCCGCGGTTCTGGACACCACGGCGGCGCTGGTCGCCGAGCACGGGCTGACCTCCGTGACGATGTCGCGGATCGCCAAGGACTCCGGGATCGGGCGCGCGACGCTGTACAAGTACTTTCCGGACGTGGAGTCGATCCTGCTCGCCTGGCACGAACGTCAGATCGGCCACCACCTCGACCACCTGGCCGAGATCCGGGACCAGGCCCAGGGCACCGGTGAGCGGCTCGAAGCTGTGCTGCGGGCGTTCGCCCTCATCTCCCACGAGTCCCGCCGACACCACGACGGTGACCGCGCGGCCTTCCTGCACGGGGATCAGCAGATCACTCGGGCGCATGGGCGACTTCACGGCATGGTCGAGGAACTGCTGGCGGAAGGCGTCCGGAGCGGCGACGTCCGGGACGACATCGCGCCCGGTGAACTCGCCAGCTACTGCTTGCACGCCCTGACCGCGGCCGGCGACGTGCCGTCCCATGCTGCGGTCCACCGACTCGTCACGGTCGCCCTGGCCGGTGTACGACCCGAGCCCGCGGCTTCCTCGAACTACCACCCGAGCACCGGCAGCCCCGCGCACGCCCCCCACCACCACGACAGGCACTCCCCCCATGGCCGGCGTCCGGCCGGTTCCTGAGCGAGCCGTCGCTGTCGCCGTGAGGCACGGGGCGGGCGCGTCCGCGTCGCCGCCCTGGTCGCTCCACGACGCCTGAGGTCAGTGGTGGTGACCCTCGTCGGCGTGCCCGGCGTCCTCGACCTCGGCTGGGGCTTGTCCGGTGCGCGAGGCTCGGAAGCCGTTGCCTCGCTGCCCTTCTCCTCGCCCGAGGGTGCTGCTGTATCGGGCGGACGCCAAGGGGTGCGCGGCCACCGTGGAGGGCGGGGCCGACCGACCGGCAGGGCCAGTCCGCGCCGCCTGGACGGCGGATACGACCAGCACCAGGGCGCTGGTCAGGACCAGCAGCCCCGCACCGGGTCCTGGGGCGGCACACAGCCCCTCGTACAGGGCTGCCGACGCGCAGACAGCCGTAATGGAAAGGGCCCAGAACCCAGCGGTGCGCGCCGTTGGGCGGTGGTGCTCATCAGTGACCCTTGGGGTGGCGATCCAGACCTCGATGGTGATCGCGGCGAGCGCCAGCAGCAGCACGGCGGCCGCGCCGAGGGCGATCTTGCGCTCGCGCCACCTGCGTTTCGGGCTGCGGTCCAGGAACGGCACGAGGAAGATCAGTCCGAAGACGCCCGCGATGACCCATGCGATGGATGCGACCCCGAACCATTCCTCCATCGGGAAGAACCACCGGAACATCCACAGCGGACGGGTGATCTCGATCCCTTCGACCGGCGTTGGTCCGACCACGGGCGGCACCAGCACGCCGAGCAGCGACAGCACCCCGAGCAGGACGAGTCCGAATGCGGCCACGCGCCTGAGGTGGGCGGTGAACGGCTCGGCCGACTCGACGGCCGGCACCTGGATCTTGGGATGCGAGGAATCCTGTGCCGCTTGATCAGCAGGGCGTGCCACACGAAGAGCAGCACAATCAGGCCGGGGACGATCACCACGTGGGCGTTGAACAGACGCAGCAGGATGGAGATCCGGTCGGTCAGCTTGTCCGTGAACCAGATGCCGGCCCCGCCGAGCAGTTCGGCCACGTCCAGGTTGTGGATCCGGGCCTCGTACCCCTCCTGGTCCCACTTCAGGACGGTGCCGGTGAAGACCGCCAGGAACGTCAGCAGGAACATCGCCGCACCGACGACCCAGTTGCCCTCACGGGGCTTCTTGTACGAGGCGTGGAAGAACACGCGCAGGAGGTGGAGCAGCGCCAGGACGAACATGGCCTGCGCCGCCCAGAAGTGCAGGGCGCGGGCGAAGCTGCCCAGCCATACGTCGGTCACCAGGTCACGTACGGACTGGTTCGCGTCCTCCGGGATCGGTGCGTAGAACTGCGTGATGTAGATCCCGGTGACCAGGAGGATCACGAACGCCACCGCTGTGATGCCGCCCAGGCTCCACGCCAGGTTGTTCGCGTGCTCGGGCACCGGATAGGTCAGCGCCTTGATGCCCATGCGTTCATCGATCGCGTCGACGGCGCGATGGAACGGCCCGCGATCAGTTCCTCCCGCCCTGGCCGGGGGCGCCGGAGTCGGTGAGGGACTCGGCGGTCATCGTTTCCTGCCCTCTCCGGCTTCTTGCGCGGCGGCGCGGCGCTCGAGTTCCCGGATGCTGTGGCGGGGGCGCAGTCGCACCGACAGTCACAGGCCGACCGCGATGGCGACGAGGGCCAGCGCGAACAGGGCGGCGTCGCCGGAATCGGCGATGCCGCATGCCGGCCGGAACTCGTCCAGCACCACGCTCGTCCCGGTCTCGGTACCCGTGACGAGCTTCCCCGCCTCCGGAGCGGACGGCAGCTTGCCGTCCAGCGAACGCAGCAGGACCCCTCGGGCCTCCTGGAGGGAGGCCCCTTCAGGACCCGGGCGCTCGACGACGCCGCGGGCCTGATCGACGAGCTTCAGATCGACGCCGTCCTTGTGCGGTGCCATCAGGGCGTCTTCGATGCGCTCGGCCGCCTTCTCCTTACCGGCGTCGTTGGCGATCAGCGCGATGGCCCGCTCGACGAGCACCGCCGACTCGACGCTCTCCCCGTCATGCGCCTCGGCCTCATCCGCAAGGAGCAGCAGGGCGAGGGTCGCGACCGGAAGGGTCGTAGGAGTTCGGGCAGCGGCGCGTACCAGCGCCCATGGGGTGCCGGGTGGCTCCTTGCTCATGGCGATGGCCTTCCACGGGCGGTGAGGACGCTGCGCCTCTTTGAGGCTCTCGGCGGTGACCACCGGCTCGTCGACCTCCCTCCGTGGACAGCGTGATCACGATGTGCCCAGGGGTTCGCGCTGAGCTGTGCCCAGGATGTGTGTGGCGGCGGGCGAGGGCAGTCGGGTGTCGGGGAAGGAGAACTTCTCCGTCTCGGTGAGGCGGAACCCGGCCGCGGCGATCGCGGCCCGGGTGTCGCGGCCGACGTGGCAGCCGCCCATCAGCAGGGGCCAGACGGTTGCGTCCAGGGCCCGCTGTACGCGGCGCATCGCGGGCGAGTCGGCGCGTACGTGTTCGAAGAAGCGGAGTTGTCCGCCCGGCCGCAGCACCCGGTGAAGTTCGGCGAGCGCAGCATGTGGGTCGGCGACCGAGCACAGGGTCAGGCAGGCGACGGCCGCGTCGAACGAGGCGTCATCGGCAGGTAGTTGCTCGGCCCGTCCGTCCACCACCTGAACGGGGACGGCTGCGGAGCGGACACTCTGGACGGCCAACTCACGCAGGTGAGGCTCGGGTTCCACCGCAAGGAGTCGGGTCACCGTGCCGGGGTAGTGGGGGAAGTTCAGTCCGTTGCCCGCGCCGATCTCGATGACCTGGCCGGACAGGCCCGCCACGAGGCGCTAGCTGTTCCGTGACGCCCGCCTTCGCCAGGGCTGGACCGGCGACCTTGCTGTAAAAGCGCGCGAAGACCGGGCGCGAGGGGATGGGTGGCCTCGTCTGCTGGGGCATGGACTGTCACCAACTCTTCTCTACGGGGCTCACGGCGTCATGGGGCATGGCCTGGGCTGGGCACGCGGGCTTGCCGCTTTGGTGTCAGCCAACGCTGAGGGTGCCCTTCATATTCGGGTGGATGGTGCAGATGTAGGAGTAACTGCCGGGTGCGGACGGTGCGGTGAAGGTCGCCGTTGCGTCGCCTGCGATGCTTCCGGTGTCGAACGTCTTGTCCCCGGCGGTGACGGTGTGCGCGGCGGAGTCGCGGTTGACGACGGTGATCTTCGTTCCGGGGCGTACGCGAAGGTTCGCCGGGCTGAAGGCGAAGTTCTCGATCACGATGCGCGCCGCGGCGGGGCCGGCACTGGTTGCGGCGGGCGGGTCACTGGTTTTGGCTGGGCCGTTGCCGTTGCCGCCATTCGAACAGCCGGCCAGGGCGAGCAGGGTGCAGGCACCCGCCAGAGCAGCAGCGGTGCGGCCCCGGTGCAGTGGGGTGAATGTCATGCGGGGCGTGCCTTTCGGGCGGGGACTGCGAGGTCGGCGCGGTCGGCGGCCGCACTCAGGTTCGCTCTCACTGGCGGTGCTTGGACGGGTCGTACCGCCGTCTGCTTCGCCTGCTCACCCACGGGGGTGGGGTCCGCGCCCGGCAGTAGGTGTTACCTGGACGTGGTGGCGGTGCGGCGGAAGAGGACGGCTGCCGCGACGGTGAGCCCGGTCAGCCAGGCGAAGGCGATGAGGAGAGGGCCGGTTTCGTCGAAGGTGGGGGTGAGGGCCGCGTCGATCAGGACGCGGGTGGCGCCGTAGCCGGGCAGGGCGTGTGCCCAGCCTGGCGGGGCGGAGCGGAGCATGGGGCTTTGTTCGATGCCCAGGTCGATGAAGGGCACCAGGAAGGCGATGAGGACCCCGCCGACACGGCCGAACAGCGGGCCGAGCAGGACACCGACGAGGCCGTAGGTGAGGGCGATCAGGACGTTCGCGGCGATGTAGAGGCCCCATTGACGGGCGTCGACGACGGTGGCCGTCAATGCGAGGGAGGCGGCGGTGGCCAGCAGCGCGCCGAGAGCGACCACGGCCAGGCGGGAGGCGAGCAGGGCGGCGGGGCGGAACCCAGCGAGGGACAGGCGCTGGTCACCCGCGCGGGCGTCCAGGACGGTGAACAGCCCGGCGAGCGTGGCCAGGGATGCGATGGCGATCGGTGCCATGGTGCCGCCGTGGATGTCGGGCAGCCACGCCTGCTGGACGAGGGTGCGGCCGCCTTCGCGCACGGTCAGCGACGTGGATTCCTCGGGGGTGGTGGCCACGGTGAGGAGGATGAAGACCACCGGCACCGCGATGAGCAGCGTCCACAGCACCCGGTTGCGGCCGGCCTCCCGCAGCCCCATTCGCACGCCTGCGGCCAGTTGGGCCGTGACCGAGCCGGGCTGGGCGTGGTGGCGAGGCCGGGTGACACGGCTGGTGGTGGCGATCACCGTCCAGCTGACTGCAACCGCTGCGGCGGCCCAGGCAAGGGCCCAGCCCAGGTCACCGATCCGGCCACCGTGGCCGGAGGACAGGTCCACCATCCACAGCGTCACGAAGTGCGTCGGCAGCACCCGGGTCACCGCCCGGTCGGCCGCACCCATCACGGGCCCGAAGAAGACGTCCAGGATCCATACGAACAGCACCAGCACGGTGCCGTTGACCGGGCTGGTCACCGTCGCGCCGATCAGCGCCCCGATGGCCAGGTAGATCAGCGCGTACATCAGGGTTCCGGCCAGCACCCGTCCCGGAGCGTCACCGAGTCCGGTGCGTAGCTGCAGGGCCAGCAGGGCAGCGGCAGTGGCGAGCAGGGCCAGGAGCAGGCCGGTGGCCATCCGCGCGGCTACCAGGCGGTGGGTGGCCAGCCCGGCCAGGACCAGGCGGCGGTCGGCGGCGCGGGCGGCACGCAGCTGGAAGTACATGGCGATCGCGGCGATGAACCCCGCCGCCCACCCGGCCGTGGCGGACTGCACCGCAGGCCCGCCCGTGCCGCCCAGCAACTCGGCGGCATCCGCCAGCGGGCGCGCGGCCACCACCACGAACACCACCGGCACCAGGACGAGCACCAGCAGGTTCACCGGGGTCCGCGCGGCCTCGATGAGGAACCGGCGGGCGAACGGCAGGGACCTCATCGGGCCACCGCCCGGCCATCCCGTAGTTCCACGATGCGGTCGAAACGCTCCTGGTCGGTGACGAAGTGACTGATGATCAGAACGGAGCGTCCCGCCTGGCGGCGTTCGCTGACCAGGTCCCAGAACTTGAGGTAGGTGTCGAAGTCGAAGCCCGCGTACGGCTCGTCCAGCAGCAGCACCTCCGGGTCAGCGAGCAGCGCCAGGCCCAGGTTCAGCTTGGACAGGGTCCCGCCGGACAGTTGGTCCGCGCGGGTGCCGGCGTAGCGTTCGAAGCCGAGGGCCGCGTAGATCTCCCGGCGCGAGCGCCGCTCCGCCTCGCTGGTCATGGCGTAGGCACGGCCGAACAGCTCGAAGTGTTCGTCGCAGGTGAGGCGTTCGTAGACGACCGGCTCCTGCGGGCAGTAGCCCACACGTCCGGCGTGGGTCACCGTACCGGCGTCGGCGGCAAGCGCCCCGACCAGGATCTTCATCAGGGTGCTTTTGCCGGAGCCGTTCTCGCCCACGATGCCGACCACTTCGCCGGCAGCCAAGGTGAGGTCGACGCCGCGCAGCACTGCTGTCCGGTGCCGGGCCGGCCATACGCCGCGCCGGTAGGTCTTCTCGATCCCTGCCGCCTCCAGCACCGGACGGAAGGCGGTTGCCCCTGCTGGTTGCGATGCGGTGCCGTGCGCCGCATCTGCCTGCCGCGATCCGCTGGTCTGCGTTACCCGCGGGTCCCCGCCGCTCACGACCGGCTCCCCGGCCGTGACGCCGTTCGCGTGCGGGGCGGCAGGTCGCGCAGGGTGTCTCCGACGGCGTAGACCAGGGCGGCGGTAATGGCGGTGGCGCCCCACAGCCCCCAGGCCGCGGCGGGCGCATCGTCGGACAGGAGAGCGGGAATGGGCACGAGACCTGCTACCAGAAGGATCAAAGCAGTGCGGTGCAAGGAACGGACCAATCCTGCGGGGTCGCGGTGATGGCGCCGGGTGAGACGGACCGCGCACCAAGCGGTAGCCAGTTCCCCGAGGATGACCAGAGTCCAGACAACGGCGTCCATGCTCAGGTCACCTCCGGGTGACTCGCGAGTCCGAACGGCGGGCGGACCTGACAGTGCCGGAGGCGTCCGGTTTCCGGGAGGTCGGGCCGCTGCGGGGCCGCTTGGGCCAGAAGGCGGGGGTGTTGGCCGCGTACGCGGCCCACTGCTCACCGAACTCCTTCGCGACTTCGCGTTCCCCACTGCGCGCCAGCCTCACATACACGTAGACCAGGACCGGGAACATGATCAGGGCGGGGATGGTGGGCCACTGCAGCAGGAAGCCGATCATGATGAGCAGGAAGCCGTCGTACTGCGGGTGGCGCACCCACGCGTACGGGCCGGTCATGGCCAGCCGGTCTTTCTGCGCGGCTTCGTGCAGGACCTTCCACGCGGCGGCGATCAGCCAGAATCCGAGGCCGACGGCCACGTAGGAGGCCAGGTGGAAGGGGCTCAGGTGCGGATCGCCCTGCCAGTTGGTGAGGTCGTTCCACAGGTGCCCGCCGGCGTGGCTGTCTTTGAGCAGCGGGAACTGGTTGCCGAGCCAGCTGCCCAGCAGGTAGATCGTCAGCGGGGTGCCGTACATCTCGGTGAACAGGGCGACCATGAACGCGCTGTAGGCGCCCATCGCTCGCCAGTCCCGCTTGGTCTTCGGGTGGAAGAAACTGGCGGTCAGCGCCGGCCGGATCCCGGGTGCTGCTGCTGGTCGTGCTTGTGCAGCGGGTCCTCGTCGCGGTCGTCACGGCTGTCACCGCCGTGCATGTCCTGACCGCGCATGCTCTTCATCATGAAGAACATCATCAGCGGGCAGGCGGCCACGAGGGCGAGCCAGACGAGGCTCCCCAGCGAGGCGCCCACGACCAGGGCTCCGACGACGACAATCGCGGCGGCGAGCGCGTACATGCCGTAGTTGCGCTTGTTCATCTCGTTCATCACGGGCCTCCTTCAGCGAAGGACAGCGGCCGCAGCCAGTGCGGCCGGCTTTCAGGGTTTGGTGAGAGGGCCTGCGTGCAGGGCGTTCAGGCGGCGCCGGTATTCCTCTTCGTCGATCTCCCCGCGGGCGAACCGCTCCCCGAGGACCTGCTCGGGTGTCTGCGGCGCGGCAGGGGTGTGGGTGTGCTCGTGAGGCCGGTTCACAGCGCGGAAGATCAGCACGCCCACTGTGATGATCAGCGCCCAGAACAGGACCATGCTGGCGGACATCGCGAACCAGCCCCATCCGCTGACGTCGTGGCCGTACCAGAACATCGCCATTCACCTGCTTCTGATCGTTCGGCGATCGGGTGCCGGCCCGGAGGTCCGGCGCCCTGAAGGAGCCTGGTGTCCTCGTATTCATCGTGCCTCTCCCGAGGGCGGCGCGCTGGGGCCGGGTGGTCCCGACCGGATGGGGCCGTTCAGCCCCTGCCGGGTGGGGGTAGCCGGGCGGAGGCTTGAAGGAGCGAGCTGGAAGGAGGCGCGCCGCCATGGGTGCCATCGATGTCGTCGTTGTCCTGACCGCCGTGGGACTGGTCGCCTCGCTGGGCTGGTTCTTCTTCGGCCCTCGCCGCGCCGGTGCCGCGCGCCTGGAAGGCGGAGTGCAGCGGGTGGAGGTAACGGTGCGGGGCGGCT
Source organism: Streptomyces sp. MMG1533 (assembly GCF_001279775.1). Taxonomy (GTDB): domain Bacteria; phylum Actinomycetota; class Actinomycetes; order Streptomycetales; family Streptomycetaceae; genus Streptomyces. Next base: position 26,241 of record NZ_LGDG01000244.1, read on the forward strand.
ACAGCCCCAATCTGATCAAGGTCCGCGAGGGCACGCCGGTGGAGTTGGTCTTCGATCGGCAGGAGTCCGGGGAGTGCACCTCCCGGGTGGTCTTCCCCGAGCTCAAGGTCGGCGCCGGGCTGCCCGCCCACACCCGCACCACGGTGCGGCTGACCCCGGAGCGGCCGGGCTCCTTCGGGTTCGCTTGCGGCATGAACATGATCCACGGCACACTCCTGGTCGAGCGCGCCGACGGCCCTTCAGCGGCCCCTCCGTCCTCCCTCGACGGCCATGGCACCGCCGCCGCGCCCGCCGCTCAGGAGGGCGGGCCCCCGGCCGGGGAAGGACCGGCGGCGGCCGAGGCGGAGGCTGCGGACGCCGCCGAGCGGCAGGCCGAGATCAAGGATCTCACCCGCAGGGTGCTGGTGGGCGTGGTGCTCACCGCCCCGGTGTTGTTCGCGGTGATGGCGCATGAACTCTTCGGCGCCGACTGGGTGCCGGGCTGGATGCTTAACCACTGGCTGCAGCTGGCGCTGATCACTCCGGTGATGTTCTACACCGGCCTGCCCATCCATGTGACCGGCTGGCTGACCCTGCGCCACCGCGCCGCCGACATGAACAGCCTCATCACCCTCGGTACTTCCGCCGCCTACGGCTACAGCCTCCTGGTCACCCTCGCGCCTGCGCTGCTGCCGGAGGACGTGCGCGAGGTCTACTTCGAGGCCGTCGGCGTCATCCTCACCCTGATCCTGCTCGGACGGTTGCTGGAGGCCCGCGCGAAGGCCGGCACCGGCGAGGCCATCCGTGCCCTTCTGGGCCTGCAGGCCCGCACCGCCCGCATCGTCCGTGACGGCACGGAGACCGAGATCCCGATCGAGGACGTCGTGGTCGGGGACGAGATCGTCATCCGGCCCGGCGAGAAGATCCCCGTCGACTCCGAGGTCCTCTCCGGCTCCTCCGCGGTCGACGAGTCCATGGTCACCGGTGAGCCCATGCCCGTCACCAAGCACGCCGGGGACACGGTCATCGGCGCCACCGTCAACACCACCGGGTCCCTGCGCGTGCGGGCGGCCAAGGTCGGCGCGGACACGATGCTCGCCCAGATCATCCGCCTCGTGCAGCAGGCCCAGGCGTCCAAGGCCCCCATCCAGCGGCTCGCCGACGCCGTGTCGGCGTACTTCGTGCCCGCGGTCATCGCCATCGCGATCGGCACGTTCGCGCTGTGGTTCACCGTCGGCCCCTCCCCCGCGCTGACCCTCGCCCTGGTCTCCGCGGTCGCCGTACTGATCATCGCCTGCCCGTGCGCACTCGGCCTGGCCACCCCGCTTTCCGTGATGGTCGGTACCGGCAAGGGCGCCCAGGCCGGCATCCTGATCCGCTCCGCCGAGGCCCTGGAGACCGCCCACAAGCTGAACACTGTGGTGCTGGACAAGACCGGTACCGTCACCGAGGGCAAACCCGTCCTCACCGACGTCCACCCGGCCGACGGCATCGACGAAACTGAGCTGCTGCGGCTGGTGGCAGCAGCTGAGGCCGACAGCGAGCATCCGCTGGCCCAGGCCATCGTCACGGGCACCCGCGACCGCGGTCTGTCGTGGCCGGCAGCGAACGGCTTCGACTCGGTCACCGGCAAAGGCGTCCAGGCCACCGTGGACGGTCACACCGTCCTGGTCGGCACCGCCCGGCTCCTGGGCGACGTCGGCATCGACACCACCCTGCTGGCGCCCATCGCCTCCGGTCTGTCGGCCCAGGGCAAGACCCCCGTCCTGGCCGCCGTCGACGGACGCCCCGCCGGGGTGCTGGCCGTCGCCGACACCATCAAGGACGACTCCGCCGCCTCCATCGCCGCCCTCAGGCGCCTGGGCGTCGAGGTCGTCATCCTCACCGGCGACAACGCCCGCACCGCCGCCGCGATCGCCGCCCAGGTCGGTGTGACCCGAGTGCTGGCCGAGGTGCTGCCCGAGCACAAGGCGGATGAGATCCGCCGCCTGCAGGGCGAGGGCCGCACCGTCGGGATGGTCGGCGACGGCATCAACGACGCACCGGCTCTGGCCGCGGCCGATGTCGGCCTCGCGATCGGCACCGGCACCGACGTGGCCATCGAGGCCGCCGACATCACCCTTATCTCCGGCTCGCTGAGCGGCGTCGTCACCGCCATCCGGCTGTCGCGGGCCACGATGCGCAACATCCGTCAGAACCTGTTCTTCGCCCTGGTGTACAACGCGGTCGGCATCCCGCTCGCCGCGGGCGCCCTGTATCCGCTGTGGGGCATCCGCCTCAGCCCGATCATCGCCGCCGCCGCGATGGCCCTCTCCTCCCTGTCCGTCGTGACCAACGCCTCCCGCCTGCGCCGCTGGCACACCAGCCCGCTGCCACCCGCCACACCGGAATCCGTCACACCCCGGGTGGAGTCCGCAGCCAACCGGGACACGGCCCAAACCACCGCGGCCGACGTCGGGCGTAGGCGACACCACTCGCCCGAGTACGGCACCGGCCACGAACACCCGCCAGGAGTGGAGGCGGCGACTGTGGACCCGGTATGCGGCATGCCTCTTGACCCGGCCACCGCCGCCGAACAACGCCACACCGCATCCGGCAGCCACTTCTTCTGCTCCGCGCACTGCGCGGACACCTTCGACGCAGACCCAGGCCGCTATCCCGCACCGGCAGCAGACGGGACAAACAAGGGAGGGCACAACCGATGACCACCATCCCCGACCACGCCCACACCGCGGATCCGGTAGCGAACGCCACCCCGCCCGGCTACACCGACCACAAGGACGACCACCTGTCCCGGCTGCATAAGGTCGAGGGACAGATACGCGGTATCACGCGCATGGTGGACACAGAGCGGTACTGCATCGACATCCTCACCCAGATCAGCGCCGTCACCCACGCCCTGCACGAGGTCGCCCTCGGCCTGCTCGACGACCACATACGGCACTGCGTCCTCGACGCGGTCCGCACCGATGAAGCCGAAGGCGACGCCAAACTCGACGAACTCACCCTCGCCCTGCGCCGCACGCTGCGGCTGTGAATGCTGCCCAGTCGGGCCCCAGTATCGAAGCCCATACGGAACCGGCTCCGGCCGCGGTGAAGCATACGACCTCCGCCAGGCCAAAGAGCTGTTCAAGGCCGGGCTCTACCCGTTCGCTCCGCCGGAAGCAGGTATCGAGGGAACGCTCGGCTCCCTCCAGTCTGGCCCGACAGACACAGCCCGCCACTCCAGGTGGCCGACAGCTGTGGGCAGCCCTCATGTTTGCTCACCAATTGAGCAGAGATCTCAGCGAGCGCCTCCAAACGCCGCTCCAGGCTGGGATGGGTGGAGAAAAGATTGGCCACCGTGGTGCCGGGCCCGAGTGCGGGGGTGAAGAAGAACGCGTTGAACGCCTGGGCGGTACGCAGGTCCTGAGTCGGGATACGGGCAATGTCACCGGTGGCCTTTATCAGGGCCGAGGCCAGAGCGGAGGGCCGCGCGGTGAGCATGGCTCCGGCGCGGTCGGCGGCCAGTTCCCGATAGCGGGACAGCGCCCGGATCAACAGGAAGCTGATCGCGTAGACCAGTGCGGAGACCCCCATGACAAGCGCGAGCACCGCCGCAGTGTTCTGGTCGCGGTTGCGTCCGCCGAACAGCTGGGAGTAGAAGGCGAAACGGACGATGAGCTCGGCGATCACGCCCAGGAACGAGGCGATGGTGATCACCGCGACGTCGCGGTGTGCGACGTGGGACAGCTCGTGGGCAAGGACGCCTTCGAGCTCGGCGGGCTCCAGGCGGCGCTGGAGTCCGGTGGTGACGCAGACGACGGCGTGGTCGGCGTTGCGACCGGTGGCGAACGCGTTGGGCAGGTCCATCCGGGAGAGGGCCACCCGTGGTCTGGGCATGTCCGCGGCTGCGCACAACCGGTCGATGACGCCGTGCAGCTGAGGTGCTTCCTCCCGGGTGACGAGGCGGCCGTGCATGGCGTACAGGGCGATCCGGTCGGAGTACCAGTACTGCGCGACCAGCAGCCCGGCGGCGATGACGACGACCAGGACGACAGACTTGAGCAGCACGATCAGCGCCGCGACGAACGCCACGTACAGCAGCCCGAGGAGGAACATCGTGACCAGCATCCGGGCGGTGAGCTGCCGGTCGGGCTCGAATCGGCTGCGCATCGCCGTCACCCCGGGATAAGGCCCTCGTCGGAGAGCAGCTCCCGCACCTGTGTGAGGCTGGTGTCCTCGTCGGGCAGGACCAGGTCGGACGGTGTGATCGTCTCGGTCGGCAGGGGCGTGCCATAGCTGCGTACCGCGTCCAAGAGGGCCGACAGGGCGGTGGTGAACGCCGTCTCGTCGTCGGCGTCGGCTGCCGACTGCAGAGCGGCGTCCAGCTCGTTGAGCCGGCCGAGGTGTTCGTCGGTGATCTCGTACTGGCCCTCGCCGAGAATCCGCATGATCATGATGTGGCCTCCTGATCCGGCGGGCCCTGCTCGGCGCTCTTGCCTTCTACGGCCGGTGGGGTCGCGGACGCGGGGAGCTGGGCTTTCATCCGGGCCAGCTCCTTGTCCACGTCCTGGCCCGCAGTGACGCGTTCGAGTTCGGCCTGGATGTCGTCGCGGCCGGCGGGAAGGGTGGCGTCCTCCAGGGCACCGGAGGCGAGCAGTTCGTCCAACGCACCGGCGCGGGCCTGCAGTTGCTCGGTCTTGTCCTCGGCACGCTGCATAGCCATGCCGACATCACCCATCTCCTCTCCGATACCGGTGACGGCCTCGGTGATGCGGGTCTGGGCCTCGGCCGCGGTATAGCGGGCCTTGATGGTCTCCTTGCTGGTGCGGAAGGTGTCCACCTTCGTCTGGAGGCGCTGGGAGGCCAGGGTGAGTTTCTCCTCCTCGGCCTGCAGCGTTGCCTGCTGGATCTGGAGGTCCGTGAGCTGGGAGGCCACGGCGGTGCGCCTGCTCAGGGCTTCGCGGGCGAGATCCTCGCGTCCGGCTCCGAGCGCCTGTTGGGCCTGTCCCTCCAGCTTGCCGCTGGACTGGCGCAACTGGTTGATCTGCAGGTCGATGCGCTTGCGGCTGGTGGCCACGTCCGCCACACCACGTCGTACCTTCTGCAGCATTTCCTGCTGCTGGGCATAGGAGTAGTCCAGTACCTCCCGCGGGTCTTCGGCCTTGTCCAGGGCCTTGTTCGCCTTCGTCCGGAAGAGGGTGGCTATGCGGTGGGCGATGCTGGTCATAGCGGCCTGCCTCCTCTCGATCGGTGAGGAATCAGCCAGTCCATGCCACGTCTGCGGGACACTTCCAGACTCCGGCGGCGTGGTCCGGGCCGCAACCTCGGTCCCGGCGTCCGAGGGCGCGGCTGCAACGGCTGCAGGCATGAGACACCGCACCCCCATCCTGCGCCTCCCGCGCGAGGAGTGATGGGCGGGCGGCCCGGTGGGCGGGAACGGCCGGCCGCTCACCATGGCGAGCGAGAGCTGCTACGGCGGCCCTCAGCCTTCGCCACCCGATTGCGGTCGTGCCTCTCACGCTCGCGCCTGGCGGGTCGATGATGGAGGTGAGCCGCAAAGGGAGGTGATCGGGGATGCCACCGCACTGTGATTCTCTCGACGGTCCCGTCGTCACGGCCGCGCGCAAAGCCCTGGAAGGAAGGGATGTCGACCAGGTCCTGCCCTACGTACCTGAAGAAGGGGAACCAGAGGTCCGTGAGGCGTTCAGTCTCACGGCCAGGGCGCGTACGCACGGCCGGGAGGCCCAGGAAGTGGCCGACCGCTGGTTCTTCGAGACGGTCGTCCGCGTACACCGCTCCGGAGAAGGGGCTCCCTTCACAGGACTGAAGCCGGCCGGGCTCGATGTCGGGCCGGTGATCCCGGCTGCTGAGCGTGCCCTCGAGGCCGGCTCCGCGGACGAACTGACCGGGGCGCTCTGCGGAATCATCCGTGAGCAGGTGGAAGAGCGTCACAGACGCGCCATGAGGCTCAAGGAGCATGCCACTGAGGGGGTTGATGCCGCCCGCGAGTTCGTGGAGGCCAGCCTCGGCCTGCAGGTGTGGGCGCACCGCGTGTACAAACAGGCGATCGCCGTCCCGCATGCACCCACCCGGCGCTCGTAAGGAAACGAACCAGTCTGGGCCCCCCGCCGTATGAACCCCGGCGCAGAGGACGGCGCGCCTATCGCCTTGTTCCATGCGGATCCGCACGAGGTCGGTCCTCGGTCGCGGTACCACGGCATCCTCCCCGGATTCATGCCGTCACACTGACGCGCGTGCGAAGGTTGTGGAACTGGCGGGTTTGCATGATCAGGTGAGCGGGTTCCCAGAACAGGATGTCCATGGTCCGGGTGAGGGGCCGTGGGCGGCTGCGACCCCTCGCGCGGACGATCAGCCGAGTCCTTCCGCCAGGCTCCGGCCGGAGGTGGAAACCCCAGATCGAGTCGATGTACGCCTTGGGCAGCGGCTCGTACCGCACGTCGAAGGGGCGTCCCGAGGGGAGTTTTGTCTGCGAGCGCAGCACCAGGGTCCGCTCCGGTTCCAGGACCGCGACGGTGAACCAGGCATCGCCGCTCGGCAGGGAGTCCAGGTGCTGGTCCTGCTCCAGGAGCTGCCACTCCGGAACGATGCGTTCGGCGCTTGGGCGCCCGCCATTGTCCAGGCGGTCCCAGCTGTACCAGCCGCCGCGGTTGCAGCCCATCTGTGCCAGCCAGGGCCAGACCTCTTCGGGCGGCGCCGGCAGGGTCGTGGCCATGGTCGAGGTGCCGTCGGCATCAGGGATGAGGCCATCGCCGGGGAGGTCGCGGTCGGCTTCGTCGGGTGTCGTGCCCCAGGTCAGCACCCGCGGCCGCAGGAAGACGCCGTACAGGGCCAGGGCGGCGGCCGCCACACCGAACGGACGTCGCCCGGCCCCGGGCCAGTGCTCGTTCATGTCCTCAGCGTCGCAGCTCGGTATCGGTGCTACCACAGGAACTCGGCACCGCCGACCCCAGAGCCCGACTCGAACCGAGTGCCGTCACTTCACGCACGGCATGTCGTTGGCCTCCCAGGGTCAGTCGGCGGGAGTCAGGACGGTGGGCGGGCCGGCGGTGACACCGCCGTCCAGGACGAACTCCACGCCGGTCGAGAAGGTGGCGTCGGTGGCGATGAAGAGGACGATGCGGGCGACCTCCTCGGGTTCACCAAATCGAGGGAGGGGTTGTCCGGCCGTGAACGAGTCGTCGAAGTCGGCCGTCATCGCGGTGCGCACCGCACCGGGATGGACGGAGCAGACACGGATCCCGTCCGGGGCCAGTTCCAGAGCCGCGGCCTTGGTCAGCCCGCGCAGTGCCCACTTGCTGGTCACATACGCTCCGATGCCGGCGTAGCCAGTAATGCCGGCGATCGAGGAGATGTTCACGATCACGCCTCCGCCGGCGCGGCGAAGTGATGGTGCAGCCGTCCGCATGCACAGCCAGGCGCCCTGGACGTTGACGTCGATGACCCTCCGGAAGGATTCGAGGCTCTGCTCCTCGATGGTCCCCCACTCAAGAATCCCGGCATTGTTGACCAGCACCGAGACCGGGCCGAGTTCCTGCTCAGTCTCCGCGACCACCGTCTGCCAGCCGTCCTCGGTGCTGACGTCCAGGTGCGCGTAGCGGGCCGGGCCACCGAGCTCCGCCGCCAGTTTCTCCCCCTCGGCGTCGAGGACGTCGGCGACTGCCACGGCCGCGCCCTCGGCCGCGAACAGACGCGCCACAGCGGCGCCGATCCCTCTGGCTCCACCGGTGACGAGAGCCACCCGCTCGCTGAGACGTGCCATCATGCCCTCCTGAACCAATGCTCTCGACGAAGATGCGCAAGTTTGGCGTCGGCCGCGACCGACTCGGCATGACGGCATGACACGTCCGGTCTCAAGGGCCGCAGGCCGAGGGACAACGGGTCGGTCAAGGGGCCGCGCAGATGACCTCGACGAAATGGCCCACCTCGTCCTCGGGCAGGTGACGTGCGAGGTCAGCCTCGCTGATCATGCCGACGAGGCGATGGTCGTCGATCACCGGCAGCCGACGGATCCTGTGCTCTTCCATGGTCTGAAGGACCTGGTCGGCATCGGCCTCGGCGTCGATGGTGATCGGCTTGCCCTGCTCCGGCTGGCCCGCGGTCACGGTCCTGGGGTCCTTGCCCCTGGCGAGACATTTCACGCCGCCGCTACAACGCCTACACCGACCTTCCCCACGGCGACATCGTCGCCCTCGCCCTCGACACCTGGCTCCGGGCAAAGGGCCACCCACCCGATGTCAAGCCGCAGGTCAGGCATGCTTCCAGCCCGCCAAGGATCTGAAGGATCTGATGGATGAACAGTTCGTCGGGGTGTCCCTCCCCTCGTAGCATGAAGACCTCGACTGCAGGGGAAGTTGGGAGTGGAGGTCCTCGCTGCACAGCCGTTCTGCTGGGGCCGCCCCGTCTGCACATCTACCCAGTGCTGCGGCTCGTCGCCGCGGCCTGCACCGAGTAGAGAACGGGCTGTCAGCCTTGCCGCCGACTGCTCTTCCCGTCGCGGTACGCCGGCGCCCTGCCGCCGCCCCGCGCGTGCGTCGCCAACAGCGGCAGCGTACGGGGCTCCACCACCGTGGAGAGGACCACGACGCTGGTCGAGCGTGCGATGTGCGGGGAACGGGTGACTTCCAGGAGAGCCTCCTGCAGTTCCTCCTGGTTCCGGGCGGCCATGCGACAGAGCACATCGCCGGTTCCGGTGGTCGCGAAGGCGTCCAGCACGGCTGGATGGCGCTCGAGTACGTCGCGGACCTCGTGCAGCGCGCCCTGTGCGATCTCAAGCGTCACGAAGGCTTGGACGGTGTAGCCCGCGGCATGCAGATCGATGTCGGGCCCGTATCCGGTGATCACGCCGGCGGATTCCATCTTCTCGATTCGGGACTGGACCGTCGCTCGCGCTACGCCGGTCAGTCTGGACAGCTCCAGGTGCCCCGCGCGGGGGTGGCCCTGGAGGGCGTTCAGCAGAGCAACGTCCAGTTCGTCGAGGCCGCTCATGCAGCTACCTTTCGCCAGGGCCAGGTTCAAGCGCCGTAAGTAGGCACAACGTATAGCAGAAGCTCCATGCTGCCAGGCTGACTTAGCAGATCGACTAGCGAATGCTGGGTAAGTTGCGCAGTTGCGGGGCCGCCCGCTCATACTCCCGCATGCCAACCCCGTGTCGCCCGGCGACATCGAGCCAGCGGAGAGAACCATGAGCCTCGAGCACACCCTCACCGACCAGGAACGACTGGCCGACCTCGGCCTCGACGAGCTGAAGCAGCTGGTCGGCCTGGTCTCCTACGACGACACCACAGACCCCTTTCCGGTGACCGGATGGGATGCCGTCGAGTGGGTGGCCGGCAACGCGAAGCAGACGGCGCACTTCTTCCAGTCCGCCCTGGGAATGGAGCTTGTGGCCTACTCCGGCCCCGAGCACGGCAATCGCGATCACCACTCCTACGTCCTCAGGAGCGGCTCCGTCCGGTTCGTCGTCAAGGGTGGCGTGGCCCCCGACAGCCCGCTGCACGACCACCATCGCAAGCACGGTGACGGCGTGATCGACATCGCTCTGGAGGTGCCCGATGTGGATCGCTGCATCGAGCACGCCCGCAGCCAGGGTGCGACGGTACTGGAGGAACCCCACGACATCGCGGACGAGCACGGAGTGCTTCGCGTCGCGGCCATCGCCACCTATGGCGAGACCCGGCACAGCCTGGTGGACCGCTCGCGCTACGAAGGCGTGTACCGGCCCGGCTATGTCGAGCTGACCTCGTCGTACGTCAAGCGTCCGGGCGCGCCGAAGCGCCTGTTCCAGGCTCTGGACCACGTCGTGGGCAACGTGGAACTCGGCCGCATGGACGAATGGGTGGACTTCTACAACCGCGTCATGGGCTTCACGAACATGGCGGAGTTCATCGGCGACGACATCGCGACCGACTACTCGGCCCTCATGTCGAAGGTGGTGGCCAACGGCAACCACCGGGTGAAGTTCCCGCTCAACGAGCCGGCCGTCGCCAAGAAGAAGTCGCAGATCGACGAGTACCTCGAGTTCTACCAGGGACCGGGGGCGCAGCACCTGGCCCTGGCGACGAACGACATCCTCCGCACCGTGGACTGCCTGCGGCAGGAGGGCATCGAGTTCCTCGCCACCCCTGACTCCTACTATGAGGACCCGGAGCTGCGCGCCCGCATCGGTGAGGTCCGCGTCCCCATCGAGGAACTGCACAAGCGCGGCATCCTGGTCGACCGTGACGAGGACGGCTACCTCCTGCAGATCTTCACCAAGCCGATCGGGGACCGTCCCACCGTCTTCTTCGAGTTCATCGAGCGTCACGGCTCCCTCGGCTTCGGCAAGGGCAACTTCAAGGCGCTCTTCGAGGCGCTGGAGCGCGAACAGGAGCGGCGAGGAAACCTCTGACAGCCGTCTGCGCCCGGGCCACCATCATCGAAGGAGCGACAGATGGCTCATTACCTCAGCGTCGGGCCTGTCCCGCCCAAGCGTCACACCCAGCACCGCACTCCCACGGGCGGGCTGTACTACGAGGAGTTGATGGGCGAGGAGGGGTTCTCCTCCGACTCCTCCCTGCTGTACCACGCCCATATCCCGTCGGCCATCCTGAGCGCGCGGAACTGGGAGCTTCCGGACCAGCGCACCGTTGCGAACCACCCCCTGAAGCCTCGTCACCTCAGGCTCCACGACTTGTTCCCGGACCAGGACTGGACGACCACCGATGCGGTGACCGGGCGGCGTCTGGTGCTGGGCAACGCCGATGTGCGGCTCGGCTACGCCGCAGTCGGCCGGCCCTCACCGCTGTACCGGAACGCCACCGGCGACGAGTGCGTCCATGTCGAATCCGGCTCAGGGGTCGTCGAGACGGTCTTCGGTCACCTGAGCGTGGGGCAGGGCGACTACGTCGTCCTCCCCCGGGCCACCACCCACCGATGGGTGCCGGGCGGCGACGTACCGCTGCGGCTGTACTTCATCGAGGCGAACAGCCACATCACTCCGCCCCGGCGCTTCCTGTCCCGCTACGGGCAGTTCCTGGAACACTCCCCCTACTGTGAGCGTGACCTGCGCGTGCCGACGGCGCCTCGGGTGGTCGACGAGCAGGACGTCGAGGTCTACATCAAGCACCGCGGCCATGGTGCCGGTGGGCTCGCGGGTACGGTGCATGTCCTGCCGCGGCACCCCTTCGACGTGGTGGCATGGGACGGGTGCCTGTATCCGTACGTCTTCAACATCTCGGACTACGAGCCGATCACCGGGCGTATCCACCAACCGCCCCCCGCGCACCAGGTGTTCGAGGGTAACAACTTCGTCATCTGCAACTTCGTGCCTCGCAAGGTGGATTACCACCCCTTGGCCGTACCGGTCCCGTACTACCACGCCAATGTGGACTCCGACGAGGTCATGTTCTACGTCGGCGGTGACTACGAGGCACGCAAGGGCTCCGGTATCGGTCAGGGCTCGGTCTCTCTTCACCCCGGCGGTCATTCGCACGGGCCGCAGCCGGGGGCTGTCGAGCGCAACCTGGGCGCGGAGTTCTTCGACGAGCTGGCGGTGATGGTCGACACCTTCCGGCCGCTGGAACTCGGCGAAGGCGGACAGTCGGTCGACGACGGGACCTATGCCTGGTCGTGGGCCGGGCAAAGGGCCGCATCGTGACCGTGCTGCCGTCACGCACAGGCGCCGAGGGGCTGAGCATGCCGTGGGTAAAGGAGTTCGGCGGATTCTTCGACGACGCCGCGCTGTTCCCCCCGGGCAACGCTCCCATGGCCAGGGCGGTGGCCCGCCACTGGGAGCATCGCGCCGCCTGGTACGGGCCGGTGGTGGGGACCTTCGTCTGCCCCGATCGACGCTGGGACGAGCTCATCGGCCAACTGGACGGTGAGGGGCCCGTGCTCGACCTGTCCCTGGTCGTCGTCGACGGCCCGGAATCCCTTGCCGCCGGCATGGCCCGCGCACAGGCGCACCCACGCGTCCGCCTCAGTACGGTGGAACTGCCCGTCACCGGCAGCGCGCCCGGTGGACTGGCGGCACTGCTCCAGGCGGTCGCCGCGGCCGTTCCCCGGACCGTGACCGTCTACGCCGAGGTGGCCCTCGGCCCCGGTGTGCACCATGCCGTGCAGGCTGTGGCCCAGACCGGTTTCCGTGTCAAGTTCCGGACGGGCGGAACGCGGGCGGATGCCTTCCCCGACGAGACACGGCTCACCGAGGGACTCGTGTGCGCCCTGCGGCTCGGTGTCCCGTTCAAACTCACCGCCGGTCTGCACCACGCCGTCCGCCACACCGGGTCCGGCACCGGGTTCGAGCACCACGGTTTCCTCAACGTGATGGCCGCCGTCGCCGCGGCTCACGACGGAGCGGACGAGGAGACCATCACCTCCGTACTGGCCTGCAGGGACCCGGAGAGCGTCGGGCGCAGGTGCACACCGCAGCAACGGGCCGCAGCCCGAGCCTGGTTCACCTCTTTCGGAACCTGCAGTATCGACGAACCCCTGACCGACCTCAGCGCCCTGCGGTTGCTGGGAAGGGACTGACATGCCACCTCACTCCACACCGCGACCCGCACGGTCCTGGGTGCCGATGCGACCAGACCACCCCTTCGGCATCCAGACCCTGCCCTACGGGTCGTTCACGCGATCGGACGGCCGCCCCCGGACCGGCGTCGCGATCGGGGACCACATCCTCGACCTGTCGGCGGCCTGGCCGGCGCTGGCCCCCGCTGAGGAAGACCTCTTCTCCACAGGATCGCTGGACCGGTTCCTCGCCGCAGGACCCTCGTCGTGGGATCGCGTCCGATCCGCCGTCACCAGGTGGCTCAGCGACGAGAACGACGAGCGGGAACGTGAGCACGTCCGCGGTTTCCTGCTGCCCGCAGCGGAAGCGACGATGCTGCTGCCCTTCACGGTCGCCGACTACGTCGACTTCTACGCTTCCGAGCACCATGCCGCGAACCTGGGGATGATGTTCCGGCCCGGCGCCGATCCCCTGACGGCGAACTGGAAGCACATGCCGATCGGATACCACGGACGCGCGGGGACCGTCGTCGTCTCCGGGACGACCATCACCCGTCCCCAGGGCCAGCGGCGCACCGCGGAAGGCGCCGTCACGGTCGGCCCCAGCCTGCGGCTCGACATCGAGGCCGAACTCGGCTTCGTCGTAGGCGTGCCCACCACCCTGAGCGAGCAGGTCCCGCTCAGCGCCTTCGACCGGCACGTCTTCGGTGTCTGCCTGGTCAACGACTGGTCCGCACGCGACATCCAGGCATGGGAGTACGTCCCGCTCGGGCCGTTCCTGGGCAAGTCGTTCGCAACCTCCGTCTCGCCCTGGATCGTGCCTCTCGCCGCCCTGCAGGAGGCGCGCACCGCACCTCCGCCGCGTTCCCCGCGACCGGTCGCCTATCTCGATGACAGCGGTGAGGCACCCTGGGGGCTGGATGTACGGCTCCAGATCGGCGTCAACGGCACCACGATCAGCGAGCCGTGCTTCGCGGACATGTACTGGACCGCCGCCCAGCAACTGGCCCACATGACCTTCAACGGCGCGAGCCTGCGAACAGGGGACTTCTTCGCCTCGGGAACGATCAGCGGCCCCACCGAGCAGAGCCGGGGATCGCTCATCGAACTCACCTGGAACGGCCGGGAACCGCTGGAGATCGACGGCGGTCGGCGCACCTTCCTCGAAGACGGCGACGAGGTGGTCATCACGGCGACCGCCCCGGGCCCGGCCGGAACCGTCGTGGGTCTGGGCGAAGTGAGAGGCAGGGTGGCGCCGGCCGGTGGCCGGGCCACCGCGCCGCGGGAACCACGACACAGTGAAAGGCAGGGGTAGTTGACAAGGTTGTCTCCTCCGCGTCCGAAGCAATCGCCGGGATCGGCGACAGGGCCCGCCTGGCGGTCGGCGGATTCGGGCTCTGCGGCATCCCCAGTGTGCTGATCGCCGCGCTCCACCAGGCGGGAGTGGGCGATCTGGAGATCGTCTCCAACAACTGCGGCGTGGACGACTGGGGTCTTGGAATCCTTCTGCGCGACCGGCGGATCCGCAGGATCATCGCCTCGTACGTGGGTGAGAACAAGGAGTTCGCGCGGCAGTACCTGGCGGGCGAACTGGAGGTCGCGCTCACCCCGCAGGGGACCCTCGCCGAGATCCTGCGAGAAATGGCCGACTGAGCAGAACGGCCGCTCACAGCCCTGCCGACCGTCGCGACCGGCCCGTCCACGGCCGTGATCCCGTATCGGAAGTCGCTGTCGCCATCCTCAACGACCGCGGTATCGACGGCATGGGCATGGAGGAGACAGCCAGGCGTCTCGGCCGGAGTCCAGAAGATGTCACGGGCTGCCACGACCGTGAGGAAGAGATCCGCCTTCCGGCTGAAGGAACCGCGCGCTGGGATGGAGGCCACCCTTCGCGGCATCAAGGCACTTGCGGAGGAAGACAGCTGAGAGCGTGTCCTGCGTGGTGAAGCGAACGAGGCGCTTGTAGCAGCAGATCCTCTGGGCCTGGTCCCCGCCGCCCTCGGCATCGAGCATCCCCGGTTCCGGCCGCTCATCCCGGTCGCCACCGGTACCACGGCCTCACTGCTCCTCATACGCAGGCGGCTCCGGCGCCGGCAGAGCGAGGCCAACCGCGCCGCAGCCAACGACACCACCGCAGAGGACTCGCCCGCTCGGCCCTGAGCGCCGTGCCGGAGGCGGTCAGCCGTCCCGACCCGCGGCGAGCATCACCGTGAGCCTCGTCGCGCCGGGCCGGCTCTCCAGCCGTCCACTCCCGGACGCGGACGCAACGGGCGCGGTAGCAGGCGGGGGCGGGCGCCGTATGGGCCGTCTCCGCACCGCCGTGCGCGCACCGTATTCCTGCATGTCATCGCGTACCTCGTCGGGATGCCACCAGGCACGGGTCAGCAGATGCCGCAACCCCGCAGGAGTGCGGTGACCGGCATGCCCGGCCGGCTGCCATGTGTTCTTGCGGCCCACCGGCCCGAGTGGACCGTGCACAGGCTTCCGGCGAGGGCTCGGTGAGCGTCATCGGCCCGCCGGATCGCGGGAGTGCCGACACCACGGATGCGGCAAGCGGATACGTGGACGGCTCGGTGTTCTCCCTGATGTGCGCACGGCCCGCAGCTGTAACGGTTGTCGCCCCGGCGCCCGCGTCACCCCGGACGGGCGCCGGGACCTTACGAGACAAGGATGGTGTAGTGCGCCTGTCCGACAACAGACGGTCCGACCCGGACAACGGTTCCGGGGATGTCCTGTGGCCCGCGTCCTTCTCCCATCGCCCCGCAGCCCGCACGGCTGCCCACGCCCTGGCGGGGCTCGTCGTCGAGTTCGCGCTGCTGCTGGCGTATGCCGGGTACTTCTTGGACGGATTCGCACCACTCGGCCGCCCGACCGGCCACACATACGACGTCGACTTCCTTGCCGGCTTTGTGGCTGTCTCTCTGACCGTGCCGATGCTGTTCATGTTCTGCGCGCTGGTCGCCGGGCTCAACGGAGGTGGTGAGGCGACCCGGCGTCTCCTCACCGGCCTGGGCTGGGCCGGCACAGTTGTGGTGAACCTGTTCGTGCTGCTGCTCTTCCAGCTGGCGGGCGAGGAACTGTCCGACAGCCGCTGCGTCGTGACCTGGCCCGCCATCCCCGGCGGCCTGGACATGGTGACGGCGGCGGCGCTCTGTGTCATGGCCGCCCTGGGCATCGGCACGTTCACCAGCTGGGCCGTGTGGAACGTCAGGTGTCGCCGCGGCCGCCCGATCGGCCGCACGGCCTTGTATGTGGGGTGGCTGACGGTCGTCACGATCGCCGCTTTCCTCCTGCTGGCCTACCTGTTCGGCCATTTCGGCCCCTACCAGTACGCCGCCCCCAGCCCCCGCCTCTGCCCCGGCTGACGGGGGCGGAGGCGGGGGCTGAGGGTTCACCGCACAGGCCAGCTGTCCCGGTGGTCGCGGACGCGGCGGGCGATCTCGGTTGCCTCAGCCTGTTCCGCGGTCAGGTCGCTCACGCCGTAGACGCGTTCCGGCAGACATGTCAACGGGTCTGGGGCTACGGCGGGGTGTGTCTCGGCGCCGTCGGCAGCGATGCGCCGGATCCTCGCGTGGGCCGATCCCGGCAAATGCCCTCGTACCGCCATCGGGACCACGGGCGGCTTACCGCGGTCACCCACTGCTGAGGCCTACGTGAAACCACGTAGACCACTACGGGACTTGGGGCCGCAACGCTTCGATCGCAAGCCTGCGGGGGGACGATCTCCGTGACAGAGAAGCTGCGAGGTACGCAGGGGGGTGAACATGTCGGATGCCCGCAAGGGCCGGTCGACACGGGCCCGTATCGTCCTGGTCGTGTTCCGCCTGGCCATGGCGGTGGTGATCGTGCTGTTCGCTTGGCGGACGTATGAGGAGATGGCCATCGCCAGCGCCCGTTCCTCGGGAAACCTGGAGCCGGCGGACGCCACCGTCGTGAGTGTGACTGAAGATCGTAATGAGTCGCTCGGCGGCGCAGGCCAGGACCGCACCTCAGAGACGTTCGTCTGGTACGAGGTCACGTTCGAACTGCGGGTGAACGGCGAGCTGCAGTCCGTGAAGGGCGGCGGCGGCGACAGGGTGCTGAACGTGGGCGACCATGCCCGGGTCGGCCTGTGGCACGGGTACGTCGTCGAGCTCGAGGGGTACTACGTGTGGCGAGGGTGGCACAGCGGCCTCGGAGGCAACACCCTCCTCGCGTTCTACCCCCTGGCCATGGGCTACCTGATCACCCTGGCGGTGGCGGCACGCATCCGGATGGCGGGCCTGCGCGGCATTGATGACAACTTCGTCTTCGACATTGTGCTCGGCTTCATCGTCGGGTGGGCCACGATCCTCCCGCTGGCTCTGGTCCCCGGCGCCCTCGGCACCGACCATCCCCGGTTCTGGCCGCTCATCCCGGTGGCCACCGGCACCACGGCCTCCATGCTCCTCATGCGCGGGCAGCTCCGGCGCCGGCAGAGCAAGGCCACCCGCGCCGGGACCGATGCCGAGGGCTCGCCCGCTCGGCCCTGAGCGCCGTGACGGAGGTGGTCGTCAGCTGTCCGGACCCGCGGCGAGCTCCACCGTGAACGTCATCGCGCCGGACATCGAGGAATTGGACATGTGCAATTGATGAGGATGGGAGCCAGGGGATGGTGGAAACGTACGGGCCGCATCTGGATCCGCGCCCAGCGGCTCCCGCGCCCGGCAGGAGGTGGTCGCACCTGGCGACCATCGCGCAGCTCGTTGGGTCTTGACGTACGGCTGGCCGGCGCCGAGCACCTGCACTCCACGATCGGGGAGCGGTTCGCCCCACCCGGGCTGCTGCGGGACAAGGTCGCTCGCGGCAAGCTGGGCCGCAAGACCGGTCAGGGGTTCTACCGATGGACGTGACGGAAAGGGCGGCCACCAGTGTCCAGGAGGAGAAACCAAGGGGCCAGGAGAACAGGTCCAGGGGCCAGGCGTACGGGCACCCCGGCCCGTACGGAGTGGGGTACGACGTCAGCGGCGCCGTCGCCGTCATCGAGCCCGGCCGACCGCGTCCACCAGGAACTGTTCCACGCCGGCTACGTTCCGCCCGCCCGCCCCACGGCCCACCAGGAGAGGGATACGCACGACCGCATGCTGGAGCCGGCGGGGAAGAAGACGGAGACGGCCGGGGCATATCGGCTGTTCGCCGAGCTGGGGCAGGGCGGCATGGGCCGTGTGCTCCTCGGGGCCGGGCCGGACGGGCGGCTGGTCGCCGTCAAGCAGATCCATGCCGAGTACGCCGACGAGGACGGCTTCCGGGCCCGTTTCCGGCGGGAGGTCGCGGCCTCGCGCCGGGTCTCAGGGGCCTGCACCGCGCCCGTCGTGGACGCGGACCCGGAGGCCGAAATACCCTGGCTGGCCTCGATGTTCATACCCGGCCCCACGCTGAGCGGGGCCCTGGACGAGATCGGGCCGCTGCCCGAGGAGGCCGTACGGCGGCTGGCCGCCGGGCTGGCGATCGCGCTCGCCGACATCCACGGGGCCGGGCTGGTCCACCGTGACCTCAAGCCCTCGAACGTCCTGCTGGCCGAGGACGGCGTACGGGTCATCGACTTCGGCATCGCCCGCGCCGTCGCGGGCGGCACCCGTATCACCCACACCGGCTCGCTCATCGGCTCGCCCGCCTTCATGGCGCCCGAGCAGGCTAGCGGCGGCCACATCACCCCGGCCACCGACGTGTTCGCACTCGGGTCCACCCTCGTCGCGGCTTGCACGGGGCGGCCACCCTTCGCCGGGGAGTCCGTACCGAGGCTGCTGTACGCGATCCTGCACGACGAGCCAGACCTGGCCGCCGTACCGCCGTCCCTGCGCGGGATCATCGCACCCTGCCTGGCCAAGGACCCGGCCGCGCGGCCGACCCCGCAGGAGCTGCTCGCCACGATCGGGGCCCTGGCGCCGACGGCCCGGCCGTGGCCGGGGGCGCTGGCGGCACTGACCTCGGCCCAGCGGGCCGAGGCCGAGACCCTGGCGGCGCGGCTGCCGGCCGCCCCCGCGACGATGGCCGCGGCTGTCCCCGGCGCCGCCCCACTCCGCCGGGGACGGTGGCGCCGGCCGCTCGCCGCGGCGGCGGCCGCGGCGGCGGCGGCCGTTGCCGTGTCGGGCACCCTCGGACTGACCGCCGGGCGGCCGTACGCCGTGGACCTGTACCACTCCCTCGGGCTGGGGACCGTACCCCTGTCGGAGCTCGAGGACCGGTTCCAGGCGAGGGCCCTCGACTGCTCGGACATCAGGGGCGAGATGGACGTTCCCATCGGGTTCGCCCTCTCGGAAGGAGGCGGGATCGACCGGCGCGGCGGGACCTGGGCCGGGCCCGACAACCTCTGCGTGTGGACGACTCCGCCCGTGGGGACCGAGGGCTCCGCCAAGATCTCCGTGCACTGGTATCTCCACCTCACCGGCGAGGGCGAAGGGACGGGCGCCGAGCAGGCCTACCGCGCGCTCGAACAGCTCAGGGCCCGCGGCGGGACCCGGGACGAGCCTGCGCTCGGCTTCGGGGACGAGGGCCTCTGGCTGAACACGAGCGCGGAGGAGGAGGACGTCAAATGCGCGCTGTCAGTGCGCGATGGCAACCTGAGGGTGTCCGTCAAGGTGATCGGGCAGCGCTATTGGAGGGAGGACGGCTGCCAGGCCCTGGCGAAGCAGGCCGCCCGGACCGCCGTGCGGGTGCTCCCGAAGCGCTGACAGGGGACTGACCGGCGCCTGACGGGCAATGATGACGGATGGGGAAGCGTTGAGGGAGCTCAGACAGACCGACCCGATCAGGGTCGGGCCGTACCGGCTGCTCGCGGAGATCGGGCGGGGCGGGATGGGCCGGGTGCTGCTCGGGGCCGGGCTCGACGGGCGGCTGGTGGCGGTCAAACAAGTCCACGCCCGGTTCGCCGCCGACGAGGAGTTCCGGGCCCGGTTCCGGCGCGAGGTGGCCGCCTCCCGCAAGGTGTCCGGGGCCTTCACCGCGGCCATGACGGCCGCCGACACGGAGGCCGAGACCCCGTGGCTGGCCTCGGTGTTCGTCTCCGGCCCCGCGCTCGGTGCGGTGGTCGACGCGGTCGGTCCGCTCCCGGAGGAGTCCGTACGCCGCCTCGCGGCCGGACTCGCCACGGCGCTGGTGGAGATCCACCGGGCCGGGCTGGTGCACCGGGACCTCAAGCCCGACAACGTCCTCCTCGCCGAGGACGGCGTACGCGTCATCGATTTCGGCATCGCGAGGGCGGCGCAGGCGGCGGGCGGGGACGCCGCCGAGCTGACGCAGAGCGGGGTGGTCGTCGGCTCGCCCGCCTTCATGTCGCCCGAACAGGCCGAAGGGAAGGAACTGACCCCGGCGAGCGACGTGTTCTCGCTCGGGTCGGTGCTGGTGCTGGCTGCGGCCGGACGCAGCCCCTTTGCCGCCGGCAGCACCCTCCAGACCCTGTACGACCTGGTCCACGCCGAGCCCGACCTGTCGGCCGTACCAGCGGGGTCCCAGGCGCTGGTGGCCGCCTGCCTGGCCAAGGACCCGGCCGCCCGGCCGACGCCGCAGGGGATCCTCGAACTGGTCGGGGCCTTGGCCCCGGCGGACGCAGATGGCCGCCGGCCGTGGCCTGCCGCCGTGCACACGATGATCGCGGCGCAGCAGGCCGAGGTGGACCGGGTGCTCGGCGCCCCGGAGCGGACCGTGCTGGACCTGCCGGCCGGGCGGGCCGGGGCGCCCGTACCGGGCGAGCCGCAAGGGACCGGCCCCGGGGCCGCCGCGCCGACCGCCGTGGCCACCGCCGCGGACCTGGCCGCGGCACCCGCACACGATCCGGTCCGGCGCCGGATCCCGCAGCCGCTCGTGGCGGCGTCCGCGGTGGTGCTGGCGGGCCTGATAGGCGGAGCGGCGTACCTCTTGTGGCCCGACGGGGACGGCAGCGGCAACGGGAGCACCCAGGGGGACAAGTACGTCAACACGGTCCTCTGCCCGGAGGCGGCGGACCAGCTCCCGCTGCCCCCGGCCGAACGCAGGGAGGCGGACGACATCCACAGCGACGGCGGAACGTATGAGGGGGTCGACTGCACCTGGTACGGCGACGGGGAGTCGAAGCAGCACGCATACGTGACCTGGACGGTGTACCACAGCCCCAAGTCCGCGCCGTCTACGTCGCCCGGGCAGGCGGTGACGCAGTCAGCAGGGACACAGTCGGCGGGGACACGGGCGGCGCACGCGAGCCTGGCGGAATTTGCGAAGGCGACCCACTCCTCGCCCGGGCCCGGCCCGGGCGAGGAAGCGGTCTGGGGGACCGCCTGGTCGGACGGGTCGGGCTGCCGGTTGGGGGTGCGCGACGGGAACCTGGAGGTGGTGACGGTGCTCAGCGAGCCGCGGCACCCCGCGGGCACCTGCAAGGCGGAGGCCGCGAAGATCGTGGAGGCCGTGCTGAACATGATGCCGCGCTGAGGCGGCCGGGCCAGCCGTAAGGGTCACGCGGAGTCAGCGGCGTCCGCCGCCCTGCTGTGCGGGCAGCTGTCCCGCAGTCCTGGCCCTCCCTCCGGGCAGGCCGTCCTCCTGGGACTCGCCCTGGGCATGTCCGCCCTGCGGGCCGACATGGCACGCACCCTCGCCATCGCCCGCTCCCCCGGCGACCAGACCGGTGAGGCCGGAGTCCTGGCTCTGTCGGCGCTGGAGGAGGCCTATGAGGGCGACACCGATGCGGCCGGCCGGTTCGCCGACGCCCGCTGCCGGGCTCGTGGACGGACTCACCGATCCGAACCTCACAGACCTGTGCGAGTCGCTGGTGTGGCTTGCCTGGGCGGAAGCACTGCTGGAGCGCTACGACGACGCGGAACGGCACGCGGACCGCGGTGTGGGCATCGCCCGACGCAGCGGTCAACTCCATGTCCTGCCGCACTTGCTGACGACCACGGCGTACGTGGGCTGCGGTGGGTGCCGACGGCATCGCTCATCCCCGCGGACCATGAAGCCACCTCGGCTCGGACCAGGTCGGCCCCGAGTTCGAAGGACCGCCGCCGAGCCATCCGTCATGACGTGGGCAGAGTCCTCGCCACCGGCGAGGCATACAGCCGACCCACATCAGGGGCGGTGCAGGGTGACCGAGCCGCCATCGGAATCTCTCGGTATCCCGCACGATGAGAACAGGGCCTCGATCGATTGAGGCACGGCGACGAGCTGCGCAGCGGCTACGCCTCCGCTCCGGCTCGGAAGGTCCGTCACATCGCCCGGGCGGTCGGCACTCGTCAACGCCTCGTGGAACGGGGCGAGTTCAGGGCGGATGGCCCCGGTGGCGCCGCCGAGGAGGGCGCGTACTTGCTGGTCGAGGACGCATCGCCAGCATGGGCGGGGGCTGAGCTGCCAGGTGATGGCGCGACCGGGCAGCGGTCCCAGAACTCCGAGTCAGGGGTGGCGTATTTCCCGCACAACGGCGCTTCCCAGCTGCCGCTGCGAGCCTGGGCGGCGGTGCCGCAGGGGGCACCACGGGGAAAGGTTCGCGCCGCTGCTGCTGGGTTTCGATGATCTGGGCGAGCCGGCCGATCAGGTCGTCGACGGCCTCAGCGAATAGCCAGGATCGCCATGACGGTGACGGTGGTGGTCGTGGCAAGCCACACCGTGTACAGCGTCACAGGCCGCACCTGGCAATCCGAGCCGACCCACGTGACCCACGCCGCAGACGATCCGGCGGCCAGCCCCACCAACCAGCAGAACGTGAACGCCCACAGGATCCAGGCCGCGGCAGTCAGCAGCCGATGCCCCACTCCACGCGCGTCTCGCAGTCTGCCGCCCAGTACCTCACACATCGTCAGGACCTGTATCGCCGTGAAGCACGCCATGGCCGGGTGCGTCGCGGTGACGAACAACAGCGCTGCCAGCGCGTGCCGCGGTGCCACGGGCACGGGGTGTGCCCGGAAAAGAGGCAGGCCACAAGATGTGGTGGGCGCGGGTCTCAGGCCCCAGGCGAAGAGCCTCTTTCCAATGCGCACCGATCAATTGCTGCACGTGCCAGTGCCTTTCGGGCTCAAAGGGGATGCGGACGGATGCACCGCAAGGCCCCAGTACGTGTTCGACTCTGGTGCATCGCCTTATGAAGCGACATCCGTGGAACCACGCAATCCAACACTGGAACATCAGCCGGGTTCCGCCGGCCATGGCAGGTCCGGCAAGGGGCGACCGCCGGGCAGGGGGGCGTATGAATCGGGTTGCAGCCG
Source organism: Streptomyces sp. MMG1533 (assembly GCF_001279775.1). GTDB lineage: Bacteria > Actinomycetota > Actinomycetes > Streptomycetales > Streptomycetaceae > Streptomyces. Next base: position 48,896 of record NZ_LGDG01000244.1, read on the forward strand.
ACGACGGCATCGCACGTCGGCGGGGTCATCGTGATCGACAAATCCGGTGACCGCAAGGACGTACGGCGACCGCGCACGTGGGCCGGCAGCGAGTGGTGGACACGCGGATACCCGATGGGGTGGAGCTGTCCAGGACTGCACCGCACGGAAGTCTTCGTGTCCCACCGTGATGCCCGGCTGACCGTTCACGGCAGGCGGCCGCTGGTCGAGCGAGTCTGCGCAGGCCGCCCGGTCGCGCATGTCGCGGCCGGGATGGGCATCTCACGAGCCACGGTCTGCGGGCCTGGTAGGGAGAGCCTGTTCAGCCCAGATCGTCTTGCCGGTGCGGGTGGGGCGGCTGCCCCAGCGCTGGGTGAGCTGGGCGACGAGTAGCAGACCGCGGCCTCCCTCGTCGAAGACCCGGGCTCGGCGCATGTGAGGGGCGGTGCTGCTGGAGTCCGAGACCTCGCAGATGAGCGCGGTGTCACGAATCAGGCGGAGCTGGATGGGGGATCCGCCGTACCGGATGGCGTTGGTGACGAGTTCGCTGACGACGAGTTCGGTGACGAATCCGAGGTCCTCCAGGTGCCAGGCGGCCAATTGTTTGCATGCCAGCGAACGGGCCTGGGCGACGGACGGGGGGTCCGCCGGTACGTCCCACGTGGCGACCCGGCCCGCTTCCAGCGCGCGGGTGCGGACCACAAGGAGGGCGACGTCGTCGGTGGGTTGGTCGGGCAGGTTGTGCAGGATTCCGTCACAAATGTCCTCCAGCGGACGGCGGGGCCCGCCGAGGGCTCGGCGAAGCAGGGCCAGTCCGTCGTCGAGGTCGCGGTCGGGGGCGTGGACCAGTCCGTCGGTGTAGAGGGCGAGGACGCTGCCCTCGGGGAGGTCGAAATCTGCGGTTTCAAACGGCAGACCGCCCAGCCCGAGGGGTGGTCCGCTCGGCAGGTCGAGGAAGGAGACGTGCCCATTCGGGGTGACCATGGCCGGGACGGGGTGACCGGCGCGGGCTGCGGTACAGCGGCGTGAGACGGGGTCGTAGACAACGTAGAGACAGGTGGCGCCGACCTCGCCCGGGCTCTGCGGTTCCCCGGCAGCTTCCGGTGCCCGCTCGGAGTCCAGACGCAGGACGATGTCGTCAAGGTGTGTGAGGAGCTCGTCGGGGGCCAGATCGACGTCGGCGAGAGTGCGTACGGCGGTACGGAGACGGCCCATCGTGGCGGACGCCTGCACCCCGTGGCCGACGACGTCGCCGACGACGAGAGCGACCCGGGCTCCGGACAGGGGGATGACGTCGAACCAGTCGCCGCCGAGGCCGGCACGGGAGCTCGTGGGCCAGTAGCGGGACGCGACCTCGACAGCAGCCTGCCGGGGGGTGTGCTGCGGGAGCAGGCTGCGCTGGAGGGCGAGTGCCGTCTCGCGTTCCTGCGTGTAGCGGCGGGCGTTGTCGACGCAGACCGCCGCGCGCGCCGCGAGTTCCTTGGCGAGCAGCAAATCGTCGTCGTCGAAAGGCTCGGGTGTTCGATGGCGGCCGAGGATCGCCAGGCCGAGTGTGATGCCGCGGGCACGCAGGGGCACGACCAACAGGGCGTGGATGCCGTGTTCGTCGATGCTGCGGACGCTGTCCGGGGAATCCGCGGCCCACCAGCGTCGTCCGGCGTCGTCGACCGCGTGGAACATGCCACGGCCGTCGGTCAGCACGCGCCCTTGCGGCGAGCCCTCGCGGTAGCCGTGGAGGGCGCCGACGGGAATCGTCACCTCGGGGCAGCCCTCAAGCACGGAGCGGCAGGCGGTGCGACGGAAGACGGGCGCGGTAGGAGGCGGGGGCGCCGTCTCGTCCCCGGCCAGCGCGGAATCCAGCAGGTCCACGAGGGCGAAATCGGCGAAGTGCTCCGTGCACACCTCGGTCAGTTCTTCGGCAGTGCGGGTCACGTCGAGGGTGGAGCCGATACGGACGCTGGATTCGTTCAGGACGCTCAGTCTTCGTCGGGCGCGGAGCTGGTCCGTACTGTCCGTGGCCGCCAGACACATGCCTCGTACGCGGTCGGCACTGTCCTTCAACGGGCTGAGGGACACCAGCCAGGCGTGTTCGCGGGGCTCCCCGTGGGGTTGCAGCCAAGCCTCGTACGGCACGGTCTCCCCCGTGCGCAGGACTCGCTGCCCCGCGTCACCGAGACCCTCGAATCCGGGAAGGCGCCGGAGGCTGTCGGCGGACTCGCCCACCCGCTGGCCCCGCAGTTGCCAGGAGGGGCTGCCTGTCACCCTCTCCATCGCGGAGTTGGTCGACACTACGATCCCGTCCTGGTCGAAGAGAGCCACCGGTACGGGGAACTGCTCCAAAGCCCACTTCTGCAGCCGCGCAGTCGGCTCCGGCGCGGTGGCTCTCAGGAACCAGCGGACCGCGTTGTCCGAGCTCAGCAGCGGGTATGCCTCGAGCCGCACCTCGACGTGGTGGCCGTCCTGGTGCCGGACCGTGACCGTGCCCGTCCATCCGTCCGAGTCGGCGAGGCTGTGCAGGGCATCAGGCGGCAGGGGTTCGGCCAGCAGATCTGTCGCTGGGCGGCCCAGCACGTCCCTGGTCTCGAAGCCGAGGAGGCTGCGGGCCGCGTCGCTCCACGCGGTGACCAGCCCCTTGGCGTCCGCCTCGGCTGCGGCGGCGCCTCGGGTCATCGGCGTGGCCCTGTGCTCGTCCACCCGTACGCCCCTCTGCACGACACCGGTGTCGATACCCATTGTGCGCCGGGCTTACCTGGGTACGCCCTGTCACTCCGCGATGCGGATGGATGGTGAGAGAGCCCGTCACAATTGGCATTCTCGGAGATGTGGATTGGGTGTCAGGGGTCCTGCACCAACTGTCCGCGACCGGTGGCCGACGGGTGACCAGGTGCCGTAAAGACCGGGAGGTCGGCGAAGGAAGCGCAGCCCGCGCCGAACGCGCCGGATGACCAGGAGTTGGTCGTCTGACCGACGGCGGTCCGTTCGGCGAAGGCCGGCACCCAGAAGGGGGCCGGCCATAGGCGTCGTCCACGAGAGGGGCCGTACCGGAGAAGGGCCATAGCTGAGAAGGGTCAGCCGTTGACCTCGAACGCCATCGCGATGAGCATCACCACGAAGGCAATGCCCCCGATGGCGGTGAAGCCGTAGCGGCAGCGCCCCAGCCAGCGCGGCCGCCGTCCGGCGTCCGGCCACACCAGCTGATAGAGGATCAGCAGCGTCGACAGCCCGAAGCCGCACAGGGCGAGGACGGTTATCGAACCCGGCACCCACATGCCGCTGCCGAGTGTCCACGCCTCGCCGCCGGCATAGCGCGCCGCCACCGAGGTCGGTCCGTCTTGACACCACCAGGGCTCATCAGGCGAGTCGCCGTAACACCGGCTCCCCGAAGGCGTCGGCGCGTACGCGTCACCCCAGCCGCCCTTGAGGGTGATGTCCTCGATCTCCGGTCCGCCGTCGTCCGGGTGGAAGGTGCCGGTGCAGTAGTGCGTCCGTACGACGCCCTCGTCGTTTGGCGACTCCACATCCACGCACTCCACGACCTCGAACCGGCCCGGCACGCCGACCCACCCGGCACCGGCCAGGACCTGCGCACCGAAGGTCACGGTCATCATCACCGCGCCTATGGCGAGCGACAGCCCTATGTAGGCGAAGAGCCCCCGGGCCCATGCCGGGGCCCGGCCGCTCGTGTCCGTCGGTCGCGCGTCCTCTGTTGCCATCAGGCGAGCCTCACACGCGACGGCCCGCGCAGACCTCAGTGGAACCACGTAACCGGACACGCAAGTCAGCCGGTGGTCAAGTCCGGGATCGTCGGCAGTACCGTCTCCCCCTGGGCGGACTGCGGGAAGACCGCACCGCCCACGTCGGCCCGGGGAACATCAACCGCACATCTCTTCCAGGGTCAGCCCGAGGGCGAGCAGTTCGCGGTCGGCTCCGACGGGAGCGTCGATCTCGAGGCCAGTCGGCAGGCCGTTGGTCGCCACGCCCATGGGGATGCTCAGGCCGGGGGCTCCGATGACGCTGGCCGGGCCGGTGTTGCGGATGAAGGTGGCGAAGGTGTCGGCGTCTTCTCCGCGCAGAATCATGCCCTGGTCACAGGTGGCCAGGTCAAGAGCGGTGGCCGGGGTGGTCGGGAAGACCAGGCCGTCCAGGCCGTGTGCGGCGAACGTGTCCGCGTAGGCCGCGCGCAGGCGCTGCCGCTGGGCCAGGCACTCGCGGTAGACGTCCTCGGAGACGAGGCCCGGGGCCCCGTCGAGGATGCAGCCTTCGAAGACGCCGCGTACGTCGGGGCCCGCTATGAGGGCGGCGAGAGTGGCGAGGTCCGTCTGCGGCCGGTACTTCGCCAGGTAGGCGGACAACTCCACCCGGGCCTCGTACAGCACGATGGCCATACCGGTCGCGAACTCGCCCGCGGTGAACGAGCTGACATCGACCGGGACCAGGTCCACGCCGGCCGCCTCCAGGTTGCGCAGGGCCGTCTCCCACTGGACGGCCACCTCGTCCTGCAGCGGATCGGTGAAGTGACCGGTCGGCACCCCCAGCCGGATCGACCGCGGCGGACGGGCGGCGACCGGGGCGTCGTCACCGCTGAGGATGCCGTCCAGCAGAACCAGGTCCGCCACCCGGCGCCCCATGGGCCCGATGGTGTCCCTGGTACTCGACAGGGGCGTCACACCCTCCCCGGGGTAGCGCCCGACCGTGGGCCGCAGCCCGCAGATGCCGACGACGGCCGCGGGAACACGCACCGAGCCGCCCGTGTCGGTACCCAGCCCTGCCCGCACCACCCCGGCCGCGACGAGGGCGGCGACCCCGCCACTGCTGCCACCGGCGAAACGGCTGGGGTCGCGCGGGTTGCGGACCGGGCCGAACGCCTGGTTGTTACTGGTGATGCCGAACGCCAACTCGTGCATGTTGGCCTTGCCGAGGATGACGGCACCGGCGTCGCGCAGCCGCCGTACCGCGGGCGCGTCGCACGGGGGGACGAAGTCGCGCAGGGCGGGGGTACCGGCCGTGTTGGGCAGACCGGCGACGTGGATGTTGTCCTTGATCGCGAGGGTCATGCCGGACAGCGGGCCGGGTTCGTCGGAAGTCTTGGCGGCGGCATCACGGTCGAGGGTGATGAAGCCGCCGAGGTGGGCCGCCTCCTCGGCGCGTTCCAAGGACGTCTGCACGACCTCGTGCCGGCTGTGCGCGCCCTCGAGCGCCGTCGCGCCGGTCTGCCTGCCGGGTTCCTTCGTGGTGGGTTCGCTCATGGCCTGCTCCTTCGTGCGGATCCGCTTCGACAGCTCACGGACGATCACTGCGCCGCGCCCGTACGGCGCCGGCTTTGGTTGCGGCTTCTTCGAGGGTTGACCACCCCTGAGGCTCATGTCATCGTTCGCTCACGCGATGACATGTTGGAGGAAAAAGTGTCCACCATCAAGTCCAACCACCTCAATCAAGACCTGGCTCGCCGTCACGGCTGCCTCCGCGCTCGCCCTGACGGGCTGCGCCACCGACGGCGGGAAGCCGAGCGCCGGGAAGCCGTAGTCCGACTCCGGCGGTGCACTGAAGATCGGCCTGCTGACCAGCATGTCCGGCCCCGCCGGGCTCTTCGGGCCGGCGACGAGGAACGTCGCGGAACTCGCGGCCGGAGCAGAAGATACTGGCGATCGCCCGGACGGTCGCGGCTCCGGGCACGATGTGCGTCTTCGACGAGCCGACGGAGGACCTCCAGCCCGCCAACGTGGACCGGTTCACCGAGGCGGTGAGACGGCTCGCTGCCGCCGGCGTCGCCGTACTCCTCGCTGAGCAGCACCTGGACATGGCGCTGGGCGTGGCGGACCGGTGGTACCTGATGGAGAAGGGGCAGATCGCCGAGGAAGGGCAGGTCCACGAGGGAATCGTCGAGCATGTGGCGGGCCGGATGGCGCCCTGAGCACCCGCCCCGGTCTGGCTCGGCGGGCACGTGAACGGTAAAGTCAACGGGTACACATACATTGACACGTTGTCGCCGCATCACCGTGCCGCCGCATTCCGAAAGGATGAGAGGTCCCAGGAAGTGATCGACCACAGCCACGAGAGCGACCTGGTATTCCGTGCCCTCAACGACGCGACCCGTCGGGCCATTCTGGCCCTGCTGGCATCGGAACACGAACCCACGGCCGGAGACATCGCGGCCGCGTTCCCGGCGATCGGCCGGACCGCGGTCTCGGCGCACCTGAGGGTCCTGCGGGACGCTCAGCTGGTCTCCGAGATCCGCGACGGCAAACACCGACGGTACCGCCTGGGTCCCAACCGCGCGGACACGGCGATCGCGTTCCTGCGCCAGATCTATGAGCAGTCGCTGCCCACGGACCAGGGGGTGGCAGCGGACCGACCGGAGGGTGGGCCGCGTGAAGCGAAGAGCGGATGACGGCAGCGGGCACGTCTCCCGGCGTGCCCGTCAGCCGGGCCTTGTCACGGCCTGCTGAGGAGAGCCCATGCACGAGATCGTCCTCGTCAACGAGACGCACCTCGGTGTGCCCCCGCACGAGGCGTTCGGCATGTTCGGACGAACCGGCGGCCCGGGCTGGTTGTTCTCCGCGCGGTTCGAGCACGCGGAGCCCGGCGCGGCGGTCGGCATCGACATACCCCTGCCGTTCGCGGCCCCAGGGGGCGAGACGACCGTACGGGGCACGGCACGCATCGTGGAGATGCGGCCGTACCGGCGGATCGTGCTGCAGCACGAGACGCCGTGGACCGGGCGGATCACCCTCGCCTTCGCCCGTGAGCCCGGGGGCACGCGGGTGCGCACGGTCACCGAACTCGATCAGGAGGCTCTCGGCTGGATGACGGGCGGCCTGGGCTGCGCGGCGCCGGACAGCGAGAGCCGAGCCGACGAGACGTGTGTCGCCTTGCTGACCAGCATGTCGGGGAGCGCCGGCCTGTTCGGCCGGGCCGCCGCCAACTGCGCGGCGCTGGCGGCCGAGGAGATCAACGCCGAGGGCGGGATCGGCGGCCGGCCGGTGCGGATCGAGGTGATCGACGATCGCACCCACGCCGCCACGGGGCTGGCCCGGCTGCGGGAACTCGACGAGCGGCGCGGCCTGGCGGCCGTGGTGGGCGTACACAGCTCGGCGACCTTCAACGCGGTGAGCCGCTACGCGCGGGCGTCGGGCCTGCTGTACCTCTACACCGCCGCGAACGAGGGCAGCCGCGTGCAGGACGGAACGCTGTTCCGGCTCGGTGAGTCGGTGGCGGACCAACTGGCGCAGGCGGTTCCGTCGCTGATGCGCGAGAGCGGCGGTCGCTCCTGGTACCTGATCGGCAACGACTACTCCTGGCCGAGGGCCGTCTGTACGCGTGGCCGCCGCATCGCGGAGCACCATGGCGGGCATGTCGTCGGCGAGCGCCTCGTCCGGCTCGGCGAGTCGTCCTTCGACGACGTGCTGGAGGACATCGAGGCGTCCGGCGCCGACCTGGTGCTCTCCAGCCTGGTCGGGTGGAGCTCGATCGACTTCGAGCGCCGGTTCCACGCCGCGGGGCTGCGCCGTCGCATCCGTACGCTCGCACCCCTGCTGGAAGAGAGCACCCGAGAGCATCTGGGCGCCGCAGGCAGCGGGGTCTGGTCCTGCCTGCCGTACTTCTCCGCCCTGGACACAGCGGAGAACGCCGACTTCCTGCGACGCTACCGGGCCGCTTTCGGTCCCTGGGCGCCGTCACCGTCGGCGCTGACGGAGTCGGCGTACGAGGGCCTGCATCTGTTCGCCCGGGCCGCGCGGAAAGCGGGGTCGCCGCGGGGCGGTGAGGTCTCCCAGGCCCTGCACGGTCTCACTCTGGCCGGACCGCGCGGCGCGGTCTCGGTGGGAGCCGACGGCCGGCTGCGGCAGAGCATGTACCTGGCCGAGGCCACTGCCACGGGGTTCGCGATCCGCGGACAGATGCCGTCCGGTACCGCCTGACCATGCGCACGGCTTGGCGGGGCCCTGGCCGGCAGGTATGCCAGCGCAGTCGCCCCACCGCACACCCGCCCAACGCAAAGTACATGAATTGATCATCTATACGGCAAGCCCACAAGCCCATGCCAAGGGCGATGGCGATGGCGATAGCGATGGCAGGCAGTCGCGGGTATCCGCACGTGCGGCCCTGTTGTGGCCCAACCAGCGCTCGGAGAGGTTCACGAGAAGCCTGGATCCCACGGATCCACCGGCCGTTGGCGGCTATCCTCTGCTGGCACAGCTCGGCGCCGGCGGCATGGGACAAGTTTTCCTGGCCCGTACCGTGTCGGGCCGGCCACTGGCGCTGAAGACCACGACCGTCGCCGACCGGGACACCGCTCTGCGTCAGCTCGCCGCGGTGCTCCCGGCCGCCGCCCCCAGCATCGTCGTCCTGGACGAGCTGCCCTGGATGCTCGACGGCGACCCTGTTCCGAAGGGCACCCTGCAGACCGTGTGGGACCGGGTGCTGAGCCGCAAACCGGTCCTGGTCATCCTCATGTGACCTGGCCATGATGGAGCAACTCTCCGCCTACGGCCGCCCCTTTCATCAGACTGGATGACCTGCGGGAGGACGTGCCTGCGCGCACTTGGAACTCCTGTCGGAATGAGTTCAGGCGTCTTCCAGCAGATCAGTGCGACATGCGCATCCGAGGGGAGGGACAGCCATGGAGCCGGGGGCGATCCGCTCGGCGGCCTGCCTCATGGCGTCCCGCCCCACCGGTGCTGAGCGCCGCGGCGATCCGCATGGCACGTGCAGTTGCCCGGGCTGAGCAACCCCGCGCGATGGAGGGTGTCGCGGAGTCGGACGCGTGCCCAGAGGGAGGTCACTCGCATCGTGGAGCCGAAGAATCCGCTGAGGAGGATGCCTGCGCTGAGGTTGACGACCTCGTGCCACCAGCGTGCCGGGACGTAGAGCACATCGCCTGGTTCGAGATCTACGGCGAAGAAGGCGTCGCTGGTCGCTGGAGCGTGGGCGGCGGCCAGCTCGGCGATGCCCACGCGTGACAGCCGTGCCCAGGCGTCGTACTTGGCGGAGAGCGCCCCGGCACGTTCGACGGTGCCGGGGCGTGCCAGGTAGAAGCGCTTCCTTCCCGTGATCTGGACGGCGAGGTTGTCAAGCAGGTCGTGGTGCAGGCCCGTGCGTGCCAGGGCGGGTCCGATCCAGGTGCTGCAGGACGTGACGGAGCCACGCGGAAACATCTGCTCGTGTCTCAGATCGCCCCGAAGCCCGGGGAACCGCTTGAGCAGGTCGAACTCCTTCAGGTAGGTCAGATCGTCGCCGTCCGGGGATTCCCCGGTCAGGGAATCCAGGTACTCGCCCAGCGTCGACTCGGTGAATGCCGTGTGGTCCTTCTCCCTGTTGCCCTTGACGAGCTGCACCCGCAGCGACGGGGCGAGGGAGGCGATGTGACGAAACGTCCAGGTGCTGACGGCCGGCCAGTCCGAGGCCGTCCGGCGAAACACCGCCGGGGTCTCGCTGCGCAGGTGGGCCATGGGTGTGCCCGTGGCCGCCGGCAGTGGTCGAAAGTCGGAGGCTTCTGTCACTTCTTCCAGCTCCTTCCGGTTGCACTCCGGGTCCGTACGGTCGCTCACCTGCCGCCGCCGTCAGTGGCCCGGGCGCGGTGGCCGGCCGAGGCAGCACGGTGTCTGACGGCCTCGCGCCGCTCGGTGAAGCGGTTCGCGGTGCGGTCGAGCCGGGCGAGGTGCCCCGACAGTGCGTCGCGGGCACGTTCGCCGTCCGGGCCGAGACCGCAGCGCTCGAAGACCCGCAGTCGGCGCAGTACGGGCATGACCACCTCGTCGTGATGCAGCCGGAGGTCGTAGATGCCCGCCACGGCGATCTGCGCCGACTTGCGGGCGAAGTTGTCGATCCCGTGGCCTGGCATCCGGAAGGACGTCACGACCGTGGTGACCGCCCTCATGGCGGCATCGGGCGCCAGGTCGAACGTCGCGTCGAGCAGGTCGCGGTAGAAGAGCATGTGCAGGTTCTCGTCCTGGGCGACGCGGGCCAGCAGTTGGTCGCAGACGGGGTCGCCGGAGAGGCGGCCGGTGTTGCGGTGTGCGACCCGGGTGGCGAGTTCCTGGAACGACACGTACGCGATCGCCTCGGCGGCGCCCGTGTACTCGAGTTCGAAGCCCGTGGCCATGTGAACCATCCGGGCCCGTTCGAGGGCCACCGGGTCGACTGCCCGAGATGCCAGCAGGTAGTCCCGGATGACATGGCCGTGGCGGTCCTCCTCCGCCGTCCACCGGTGCACCCAGGTGCCCCACTCACCATCGCGGCCGAAGTGCTCCGCGATCACACGGTGATAGCTCGGCAGATTGTCCTCGGTCAGGAGATTGACGATCAGTGAGGTGCGTACGGCCTCCGGCAATTCGGACGGGCCGGGGTCCCATGCCTGCCCGCCCAGCACACCGTCGAAGTCGCGGCCCCTGCTCCAGGGGACGTACTCGTGCGGGAACCACTCCTTGGCTGTCGCCAGGTGGCGGTTGAGGCCGGCCTCCACAACCGGTTCGAGGTCCAGCAGCAATCGGATGTCGGCGGTGGGCACAGTTGTCATACGGCTTCCCTGAGACGGGGAGGGGAAAGACGGTGAGAGGAACACGCGAGCCGGATCCACGGTGTCCGCTGCGAGCTCGCGAAATGCCTTCCCGCTTCTGCGCGGGTGGCGAGGGGCCGCCGACCAAGAAATCCGAGGCAGGCATGACGCCGCCTGAAGAATACCCGCGAATTCCCGCGGAACAGGAAAACGTAGTCGGGATCACATTCGCTCCGAACGTCGAATGAATACGGGATTTCGAAAGTGAACCCGAGGTGAACCATTCATGCACAAATCCCGTCCAAAGCACCGAATGACTTCCCGAACGATCGGTCGGGTCGGCATGGTCGAGGTGCATGCCGATTCGGTTTCCAGGAGAGAAGACATGACCATGGTCAGTCCGCGCCGATTGGTCCAGAACCACCCCGACAGGGAATCCGGTACTCCCTCGAACTCCATCGAGGTCCGTTTTCTGCGGACGGGTGACGTCGAGGCGCTCATCACGCTGGAGCAAGCGAAGTGGGAACAGGACCAGGCGGCGGACCGCGCGGAGCTGGCCGCCCGCATCCAGGCCTATCCGCGGTTGAGCATAGGGGCGTTCGAGACGGGCGGGGCAGCGCTGGCCTCGTTGTTCATGAAGCCGATCACGACCGCGGAGTTGGGCTCGGCAGCCACCTGGGCCGACTGCGCCCGGGTGGAGACGCCCCATCCGGAAGCCACCGGATCGCTCTTCGGAATCAGCCTGAGCAGTGTCGACGCGGACGCGGTGACCGCCATATTCGAGTTCTTCTGGCCACACGCACTCAAAGACGGCTGGCGCGATATCCATCTCGGCTCCCCGATGCCCGGTCTCCAGGCCTGGAGGCGCACCAATCCGGACATTCCGGCGGACGTATACATGCGCGAAAAACGCCACGGCCTTCCCCGTGACCCGCAGCTACGCTATTACCACAACAAGGGTTTCAAGGATGTCGTGGCCTGCAAGCCCGGATATTTTCCGCACGCCACGTCACTCGATTACGGAGCCGTACTCCGCGGGCGCATACCGCTGTCTGCCGGTGCTCCGCTGTGGCGCCTTGTCCCGCTGCCGTGGCTCAAGCAGATGCGGCGGCTCCTTTTCCGGCTCGTGTAGGCGTCATGAACACCGAGCACACCGTCATCATCGGGGCGGGCATGTCCGGGCTGCTGACGGCAGCGGTGATCGGGGCGACCGGTCGCCCGGTCACCGTCCTCGAACAGGACCGGAGCCATGGGATGCCTGCGCCGCGCGGCGGTGTCCCGCAGGGCCGTCAGCCCCATGTACTGCTCCACCGCGGGCTGTCGGCGATCGAGGAGCTTCTTCCCGGACTGCGCGGACAGTTGGTCGCCGCCGGCGGGGTGCCGCTGGACACGGGTGAACTGGCCTGGCTGGGCGAACGTGGATGGGCGCCGTTCGGCACACCGGCGCTCGAACTGGTCTCCGCCACCCGCCCGTTGGTCGAGCACCTGGTCCGGCGGCGTGTGGCAGAGCTGCCCGGGGTGGAGCTGCGTGGCGGCACGCGGGTGCGAGGCCTGAGCCGCGCCGCCACCACGACCGGCGGCGGCTGGCTCGTCGAGTGCTTCGACGCACCGCCCGTTCGGGCCGACCTCGTCGTCGATGCCTCCGGGCGCAGCTCCCGACTGCCCGACTGGCTGACACAGTTGGGTGTCGAGGCGCCCGCGACCACCGTCATCGACGCCGGATTCGGCTACGCGGGTCGGGTCTACGCCGCCCCACCCGACCACCTCGGCCGGGTCGCTGGCATCGTCATGCTTCCGGTTCCGGGCGCACCGGCCGGCGGTGTGGCGCTACCGGTCGAAGGCGGACGCTGGATGGTGGCGGCGGTAGGCGCCGGAGACCACCGGCCGCCCCGCGACCCGGCCGGTTTCGACGCCTTCCTGAACCGCCTGCGGGACCCGGCGCTCGCCGACTTCACCCGCAGTGCCGGCCCGATCGGCGACATCACGGTCCACCGTCGCACCAACAATGTACGGCGTCGCTACGACCGTCTGACGCACTGGCCGGACGGGCTCCTGGTCGTGGGTGACGCCCTGTGCGCCTTCAACCCGGTTTACGGTCAGGGAATCACCGTAGCCGCCACCCAGGCCCTGCTCCTGCGGCAGGCGCTGGCCGCAGGCGTGCGGCCGGGATGGGAGCGGCGGCTGATGCGTCGGCTTCACCGAGCGGCGGACCTCCCCTGGGCCATCGCGACCGGCGAGGACCTGCGCCACACCGTCGGCGGCCCGGCATCCGGCCTCGACGCGCTGTTCGGCCGATGGTCGGGGGAAGTGGACCGGCTCGCCGCGCACGGCAACCTGAGGGCACAGCGCGCCCTGGACCGCGTCTATCACCTCGTCGGCTCCCCTGCGGACCTGCTCCACCCGGCGCTGCTCGCCGCCGCCGTCCGGGGCCGGCTCCTCGGACTGCCCACCCCGGTCCCCCGACCGCCACTCACCACCGGCTCCGCACAGCCGGACCAGACGGACACCGAGCGGCATCCCTCGTACCCACAGCCGCCATGACCGCCTTGGGCTGCCCCGGTGTGCACCGTCGCTCGGCTATGCGGAGGACGGCCGGATCGTGTGCCGGTTCTCGAGCCGGGCCGCGAGCATGAGCGCATCGGCGTGGACCCCGACCGGCTCGCCGGGGCTATGCGGGAGGCGGGGCTGCTGCTGGCGGACGGCCGGTCGCTCTATGAGCACGGTGTCGACGTGGAGGAGCGGGAACTTCGGGCCCTGACTTTGGCGGAGTCGGTGTTCGGGCTGGATCTGCCGCGCGCCGAGGTCCTGGACTGGCCGCTCCGCGCCGCCCGGCTGAAGGAGTGAACCGGCGATGCGGCGGCTCCGGTCTTGACGCGCCCCGGAGATGCTGGCCGTCGACCGGCTGGCATCGGCCCGGAGGCCCCGAACTGGTTGTCAGTCACGGTGGCTAGCGTGATCGTATGAGTTCTTCGCTGAGTGTGTATCTGCTCGACCCCAAGGCAGCGCGTTCCCTCGTGGGTTCACGCGACGACCAGTTACTTCAGGTCATCCGTGACCGCTTTGGCGACGATCTGGCATCGGACGACACCTGGTTCTCCTCCGACATCGCGAACGGTGCCCCCACCGCCTACGAGGCGCTGCAGGCGGTGGTGCACGCAGGGCCCTTCCATGAGAACCGGCAGTACGCCTTCCAGTACGGCTATGCCTACAAGCGCCTGTGCTCCCTGACGGGGTCCTTCCTCGACAACTCGTGCTTCAGCCCGTTCCGGGGGGAATGGCTGGAGATCGTCGACGAAGGGTTGCGGGCGCTGCGGATCACCGCGGTCTCGGTGGCGGGGTTCGGCGGTTACGGCGGCATGCCCGACCCTGTCCCGTCGTACGACTTGCCGCGCTGTGGCGAGTGGACGCACGAGCGGTGCCTGCAGGCGCTGGAGCAGTTCGAGCAGACCAAGCGGGACGGCCACGCTCCGCCGCTGGAGACCGAGGTGGTCGACGCCGTCATGGACGTCATCGGCTGGCTTCGCCACGCGGAGGCGCGCCCCGGCTTAGGCATCGTGGGCTTCGTCTCCTAGTAGGACTCCGTCAGGTCCGTCTCGATCTCGAAGGCCTGCTCGGTAGAGGCTGGTGGGAGGTGGTGCGGATGCCTGTCCAGCACCTCAGGGTGTTCTGGAGGGTGTCGAGGACTTGGTAGAGGGTGAGGCTGGTCCGGGGACTTTTGGGGACAGGCGCTGTTCGGTGATGAAGGCGTGGGCGGCGGTCACCGGGGTGTGGTGGTGCCAGCCTGGCCAGGAACGGCCCTCGAAGTGGTCCAGGCCCAGGCCGTGTTTGAGTTCGCGGTAGTCGTGCTCGATGCGCCGGCGGACCTTGGCCACCCGGACCAGGTCGGCGATCGGGGTGTGGGCGTGCAGGTTGGACAGCCAGTACTCGGTGGGTGCCTCGGCGTTGTCGGGCCATTCGACCAGCAGCCAGCAGTCCGGCAGGATCCCGTCCCACCAGCCTTGTTCGGCCGAGGCAGCGGCTTTGACCGGGCGCTCGACGGCTGTGCCGGCCGGACGGACCCGCACGGCGGCGAAGCGGGAACGTAACTCTCCTGGTGAGCCGTGGCGCCAGGTGAGCGGGGTGAAAGCCGTTCGCTTGAGTCCCGCGGCGAGGGCCGCCACGGAGGGTGCTCGGTGGCGGTAGCGGGGCTGGGGCCAGCAACCGACCGCCCCCTTGCGGACCGGGGCCTCGGGCTCTGCGGGGAACGGATGGGCCGTCACGTCGGCCCGGATATCGGTAAGTTCGGATGTTCGAGGCTGCGGAATAGCCCCTGCCTCAGAACCGCTGAGGACGTCTGGTCGCTCTCGAAGCGGTGGCCGTCCGCGTGTGTGCGACTGCTATTTCGGTTGCGAGTGCCGAGTTGAAGTGGGCCAAGATGATCCAATGAGCCAAGAGACAGACGGTGTAGCCGAAGCGGTCCCAGACGAGTTGAAGTGGGGAAGCTTCCGGTTGGCGGCCTACGCCGTGTGCATCGAGGACGGGCGGGTGCTGCTCGCCCATCACGCGTCGAACAACTGGACTCTTCCCGGCGGTAGGGTCGAGCACGCGGAGGATCCGTTCGACACGGTGATCCGGGAGGTTGCCGAGGAGACCGGCTGCTCCGCGGTGGTCGAGCGCCTGCTGGGCGTGGACTCCAGGGTGATCCCCGCGGCCGTCGCGCGTGCGGGAATCGAGCACCAGAATGTCGGCATCTTCTACCAAGTCCGTATCACTGGCGGCCAGCTCCGGCCTGAGCCGAACGGCGAAACCGTCGAGTCGGTCTGGACTCCGATCCCCGAGGTCGCTTGCCTCCGCCGATCATCGCTGGTCGACATCGGCCTCGCCCTGGCGCAGACGGTTCCGGCAACCGGCCACGTCGCCCCTGTCCCGGTTGGCGGCCTGATCCAGCACTGAGGGGTCTATCGGCAGGTTCGGATATTCGAGGGTGTCGGCGTACGGTCTTGGCTCCCCAGCCGTGTACAGATGAACGTCCCCAAGCGTCAGGCCGCTTCGCTCTCTTCCTCTACTGCCTTGAGGCGGAGTTCTCAGGGGGAGAGCAGACCGTTGCGCGGGTGGCGGCGCGTGTCAGTTCCGGATGGCTGAGGACGTCGGTACTGTCGATGAACTGGTCGACGTTGCCGATCGTCGGCAGGGTGCGGATGGCCGGGTCGGTGATGCGGGTGGTCAGCGCCGCGGTGAAGCGTTCGGCGTGCAGGACCTGAAAGGGTCTGGTGTGATAGGGCCGCGTGGTGGGGTCGACAGGGTCGGTGAGGCCGAGTTGGTTGTGTGTGGCCGCGACGGCCTCGTAGGCGTGGGCCAGGTGATGTTCGCGGGTGTGCCAGTCGGTGGCGGCGAGGGCCGCGGTGAGGACCGGGCTGAGGGCTGGTGCCTGGGGGGTGCGGGCGAAGGCGCTGCCGAGCCATTTGCTGTAGGGCGGGTAGCGGCGGTCCATTAGCAGGCAGAGTCGCATCAGATCGCGCACCAGGCGGGCGGCGACGATGGCGGAGCCGATTTCGTCGCCCACTTCGCCGCAGCGCCCGACGAAGGCTTCTTCCTGGGAGATGCGTTGCCACTGGCAGGCGAGTAGGTAGAGCCAGAGGTCGTGGGGGTACCAGTGGAGGGTGGCGCGGGCTGGTGCGAGCTGGCCGAGTCCGTCGTGGAAGACGGCACCGGCAGTGACCTCGGCGAGGAGCTGGGTGGGGGCGGCCAGCCAGTTTGCCAGGGTGATGTCCTTGCTCGGGTCGAAGCCCAGTTGCGCGGTGAACCAGGTGCCCAGGTCTGTGACTTCGACTCGGTGGTGGACCGGTCCGTCGGTCGTCTGCATGACCCGGATGCCTGATTCGCCGGTGGGGGCGAAGTGTGTCGGGTAGCCGCTGAAGGTCTTCGGCAGGCGTTCGGAGAGCAGTGCCGTGATCCTCGCTCCGTGGTGGGTGACGTCCTGCGGGTGCAGGAAGATCTGCAGGCGGGGCCCCCACTCGTGATCGGCGGAGCGGGCGGTGTCGAATCCGAGGACTTCCGAGCCGCTGCCGAGGCGGGCGGCGGAGTGCGTAATCCCGGGGGCGGCCTCGTCCAACAGGGGCCGTACGGCTTCGAGGTAGAAGCGGCGGGAGAGTTCCAGTCCGGGGATGAA
>NZ_LGDG01000245.1 GCF_001279775.1 Streptomyces sp. MMG1533
CATCTCTCGGCGGGCCGAGTCGGGTGGTGGGTGGAGGCCATCCGTAGCTTCCGCCCGCCTGTTGGGGGTGCTGTCTCGGGGTGAGGGTCATCTCTCGGCGGGCCGAGTCGGGTGGTGGGTAAAGGCCATCCCCAGCCCCCCACCCACCCGCTGGGGCGCAGCCCCCAGGGTGAGGTCCGCCTCTTGGGCGACCGAGTCGGGTGGTGGGTGGGCATAGGTCGGGGGTCTGGGGGTGGAGCCCCCAGGGGGTGCTCGCTTTGGCGGTGGGTGCTGTTCTATGCCGTTGCCGCCGGAGGCAGCGGTGTCAACTGGTGTGCCAGCCATGTCGGTACGCCGCCGAGCAGCCGGAACAAGCGCCGGGCCTCCTCCCGCAGTCGTGAGGCCTCCGGTTCCACCTCCGCGTCCGCCAGGGAGGCCAACGCGGGTGCCGTCCCGACGAGATAGCCCAACTCCTCCCGGATCCGCAGCGATTCACTGAACCCGTGCCGCGCCTCCGCCAACTCCCCGTCCCGTAGGGCGAGTCCGGCAATGTGTCGCCAGGTGAACGACAGCAGCAGCGGATCGGCATGCGCGGTGGCCCCCGCGTGCGCACGCCGGTACGCCGCCCGCGCCGCCTGCGGGGAGTCGGCCAGGTTCTCCGCCAGCAGCCCCCGACGGAAGTCCAGCAACGCCCTGCTCGGGGTCCCCGGAGAGATGAGCGCCGCCGCCCGTCCGAGCGCCGCCCGTGCCTCGTCGGCGCGGTCCCGTACGCCGTGCAACGTGGCCGCGTAGGCAAGTTGCCCGCGTTCACAAGCGGCTGCGCCCCGCTCGTCGTCGCCGTGGGCCAGCGCCTCGGCCGTACGCAGCGCGTCCTCGGCCTGTTCCCAGCCCTGCTCGGTGTACAGGCACCGTTCCACCAGGAGGGAGGCCCGCTGGAGTGCGGCCGGCGCGGTGACCGGTTGGAGCAGGGCGGCGGCGTCGGCCCAGCAGGCGCGGGAGCGCAACCGCCATACCGCGGTCTGGAGTGGATCGTCACCGGCGGTCGTTCCGTTACCAGACATGGCGGTATGCGCCACGTTGCCCTCCCCGAGCACGCCATCGAGCTATGAGT
The DNA here is from genome assembly GCF_001279775.1 of Streptomyces sp. MMG1533. Classification (GTDB taxonomy): domain Bacteria; phylum Actinomycetota; class Actinomycetes; order Streptomycetales; family Streptomycetaceae; genus Streptomyces. The sequence goes on from NZ_LGDG01000245.1 coordinate 1,091, forward strand.
GGTGGCCGCATCTCAGCACGAATCGCCGGGCTGGGCCAAGGGGGTGGGTGAAGGATTTCACAAAGTCGTGGGACTCCTGGTCGTCCGAGGTTTCAGCTCATCCTCAGTGCCAGGAAGAAATCCAGCTTGTCCTCGAGGCGGGAGAGGTCACGACTCGTCAACTGCTCGATGCGCCCCACCCGGTAGCGTAGCGTGTTGACGTGCAGGTGGAGGCGGTTCGCGCAGCGCGTCCAGGAGCCGTCGCAGTCGAGGAAGGCCTCCAGGGTGGGGATCAGCTCGGCGCGGTGGCGGCGGTCGTAGTCGCGGAGGGGGTCGAGGAGGCGGGCGGTGAAGGCCCGGCGGACGTCGTCCGGGACGAAGGGGAGCAGGAGGACGTGGGAGGCCAGCTCCTGGTGGCCCGCCGCACAGACGCGGCCGGGGCGGGCGGCGGCCACGCGGCGGGCGTGGCGGGCCTCCTCCAGCGCGCCGCGCAGCCCCTCCGCCGAGTGGACGGAGGCGCTGACGCCGAGCGTGAGCCGCCCGTCGTCGTCGAGGCCGGCCGACAGCGGGTCCCGTACGGACTCCAGGAGCAGGTCCGCGAGGATCCCGGCTTCCGAGCCGTCGTGCTCCGACGACACCGCCGGCAGCGGTACGAGCGCGATGGCCTCCTCGCCCGTGTGGGCGACGGCGATGCGGTCGGAGGGCTCCGGCCCCGTCGACAGCGGGTCGACCAGGATCTCCTCCAGGAGGGACTGGGCGACCGGGCCGCCCTCCAGCTCCCCTCCGTCCTGCCACTCGACGCGGGCGACGACGAGCTGCCAGTGCGGGGCCGCTCCGAGGCCGGGGAGGAGGACGGGGGCGGCCACGCGCAGGCGTGCGGCGATCTCGGCGGGGGGGGGACCCCCCTGCACCAGCTCCAGGACCTCCTGGGCGAGCCGTCGGCGGACCGTGCGCGCCGCGTCCCGCCGGTCGCGCTCGACCGAGATCAGCTGGGTGACGCCCTGGAGCAGGTCGAGCCGCTCCTCCGGCCAGTCGCCCGCGTCCGCCTCGACGGCCAGCAGCCAATCCGACAGCACCGTTTCGCGCACGTCCCGGGAGCGCTGCGGGGAGCGGCCGCCGCTGCTGCGGACCGGGAAGAGCGAGTAGGTGGTGGAGCCGAGCATGACGCGGTGAGGTCCGCGTCGGCCCGTGCGGACCGCTGCCAGGTGTTCGGCCGCGAGCTTCGCGCACACGTCGGCGGGCAGGGCGGGCCCTGCGACCTTCGAGCCCGCGATGAGCCGCCCGGCCGGCGACAGCACCCACGCCCGCAGGTCCAGGTCCGAGCCGAGCAGGTCCAGGACCACGTCCGGGCCGCCGCCCGCCGCGCCCGAGGCCATCATCCGCCGGTGCCGGTCCACCACCGCCGCCAGGTCACCGGCCCGCTCGCCGCTCACCTGCCGTACGACGTGCTCGGTGATCGTTGCGAACGCCACCGACTCGTGCACCGCGAAGAGCGGGAGGCGGTGGCGTGCGCAGGCCACCACCAGGTCGTCCGGGACGTTCCCGAGCTCGGCCTCGCCGGCCGCCAGTGCGGCCACCCCGGACTGCACCAGGATCCGTACGAAGGGTTCGGAGTCGGCGGCGTCCCGGCGCCAGGCCAGACCGGTCAGGACCAGCTCGCCGCCGGAGAGGTAGCGGCTGGGGTCCCTGAGGTCGGTGGTCATCACACCCCGCACGGTGCGGTCCAGCTCGTCCTCGCCACCGAGCAGCCGCAGGCCCAGCGCGTCGGTGTCCAGCAGTGCGCGCAGCCGCATTCTCGTCGCCGCCGTTCTCTGTCTCGAAATCTACGATGAATCTTGAGGGATGGTGGAGGAGGAGTCCGTCCGGCGGTCGACGAGCGATGCTCGCCGTCTCCGGAGCCGCATTCCGGCCGTGTTCCAGGTCACACGGGGTGTGCCATGCGTTTCCCCAGGAAAACGAGGAGGTTACTGATGACCTCCGTTCATACGAATCTACAAGATGCCCGCCCTGGCCAGCCAACTCCTTCATGGTTTCCGTGACTGACCCGGTCGGCGCACGGCGCTGTGTACTGGCCTCACTCCGCGTAAACAGCACATGAACGAGCCGGGCCCGCCGCACACGGATTGGCTCAATCTGTACGACCCACGAGACGAAGAAGAGAGCCGGTCATGGACTTCCTTCGCCCCGCCAGCTGGGAGGAGGCGCTCGCCGCGAAGGCGGAGCACCCCACCGCTGTGCCGATTGCGGGTGGCACCGACGTGATGGTCGAGATCAACTTCGACCACCGCCGGCCCGAGTACCTGCTCGACCTCAACCGTGTCGGCGACCTCGAGGAGTGGGAGGTCGGCGAGGACAGTGTGCGGCTCGGGGCCTCGGTCCCCTACGCGAAGATCATGGAGAGCCTGCGCGGCGAGCTGCCGGGTCTAGCTCTCGCCTCGCACACCGTCGCCTCCCCGCAGATCCGCAACCGCGGCGGCGTCGGCGGCAACCTCGGCACCGCCTCGCCCGCCGGTGACGCCCACCCGGCCCTCCTCGCGGCCGGCGCCGAGGTCGAGGCCGAGTCGGTGCGCGGCTCGCGCCGTATTCCGATCGACGAGTTCTACACCGGTGTGAAGCGCAACGCGCTGGCGCCGGACGAGCTCATTCGCGCCGTCCACATCAAGAAGGCCGACGGGCCGCAGCAGTACTCCAAGGTCGGTACCCGCAACGCCATGGTCATCGCCGTGTGCGCCTTCGGGATCGCGCTGCACCCCGAGACGCGGACCGTGCGTACGGGCATCGGCTCGGCCGCGCCCACCCCGGTGCGGGCCAAGGTCGCGGAGGAGTTCCTGAACGCGGCACTCGAAGAGGGCGGCTTCTGGGACAACGGAAAGATCATCACCCCGTCGGTCGCCAAGCAGTTCGCGGACCTGTGCGCCGGCGCCTGCAACCCGATCGACGACGTCCGGGGAACGGCGAGCTACCGCCGCCACGCGGTCGGCGTCATGGCCCGCCGCACTCTGACCTGGACCTGGGAGTCGTACCGCGGCACCGCCCGCACGGAGGGAGTCGCGTAATGCGTGTCAATTTCACGGTCAACGGCCGTCCGCAGGAAGCCGACGACGTCTGGGAGGGCGAGAGCCTGCTGTACGTGCTGCGGGAGCGGCTCGGCCTGCCGGGTTCCAAGAACGCCTGCGAGCAGGGGGAGTGCGGGTCGTGCACCGTCCGGCTGGACGGCGTGCTCGTGTGTTCCTGCCTGGTCGCCGCCGGTCAGGTGGAGGGCCGCGAGGTCGTCACCGTCGAGGGTCTGGCGGACTTCGCCAAGCAGCGCGCCGAGCGCGGGGGTTGCGCCTCCGGCGCCTGCGGCACGTCCCTGCAGGACGCTCAGCACTGGGCCGCCGAGGGGCAGGACTCGCAGACCGGCGAGGGCGCCGAACTCTCCCCGGTCCAGCAGGCGTTCATCGACGCCGGCGCCGTCCAGTGCGGCTTCTGCACGCCGGGGCTGCTGGTGGCCGCCGACGAGATGCTGGAGCGCAACCCGAACCCGACCGACGCGGACATCCGCGAGGCGCTGTCGGGCAACCTGTGCCGCTGCACCGGCTACGAGAAGATCATGGACGCGGTCCGCCTGGCGGCCGCCCGGCAGGGAGAGGCGGTCTGAGCATGCCGAGCAACAGCGCCCCCATCGGGACTCCCACCAAGGTCACCCAGGGCTCGAAGACCAAGGGCGGCATCGGCGAGTCCACGCTCCGCCCGGACGGCACCCTCAAGGTCACCGGCGAGTTCGCGTACTCGTCCGACATGTGGCACGAGGACATGCTCTGGGGCCAGATCCTGCGTTCCACGGTCGCGCACGCCGAGATCGTCTCGATCGACACGGGCGAAGCCCTCGCCGTGCCCGGCGTCTACGCCGTCATGACGTACGACGACCTGCCGACCGACGTGAAGAACTACGGCCTGGAGATCCAGGACACCCCGGTCCTCGCCCACGGCAGGGTCCGCCACCACGGTGAGCCGGTCGCCATCGTCGCCGCCGACCACCCGGAGACGGCGCGCCGCGCCGCCGCCAAGATCAAGGTCGAGTACAGGGAACTCCCCGTCGTCACCGACGAGGCCTCCGCGACCGCGCCGGACGCGATCCTGATCCACGAGGACCGGACCGACCACCACATCGGGCACGTCCCGCACCCGAACATCCTGCACCGCCAGCCGATCATCCGGGGTGACGTCGAAGAGGCCGCCAAGAGGGCCGACTTCATCGTCAAGGGCGAGTACACCTTCGGCATGCAGGACCAGGCCTTCCTCGGCCCGGAGTCCGGTCTGGCCGTCCCCGCCGAGGACGGCGGCGTCGACCTGTACATCGCCACCCAGTGGCTGCACTCCGACCTTCGCCAGATCGCCCCGGTCCTGGGCCTGCCCGAGGACAAGGTCCGTATGACGCTCTCCGGTGTCGGCGGCGCGTTCGGCGGCCGCGAGGACCTGTCGATGCAGATCCACGCCTGTCTGCTGGCGCTGCGCACGGGCAAACCGGTCAAGATCGTCTACAACCGCTTCGAGTCCTTCTTCGGGCACGTCCACCGCCACCCCGCGAAGCTCCACTACGAGCACGGGGCGACGAAGGACGGCAAGCTCACCCACCTCAAGGCGAGGATCGTCCTGGACGGCGGCGCCTACGCGTCGGCATCCCCGGCGGTCGTCGGCAACGCCGCCTCGCTCGGCGCCGGACCCTACGTCGTCGACAACGTCGACATCGAGGCCCTCGCCCTCTACACCAACAACCCGCCCTGCGGCGCCATGCGCGGCTTCGGCGCGGTCCAGGCGTGCTTCGCCTACGAGGCCCAGATGGACAAGCTCGCCGACGAGGTGGGCATGGACCGGGTCGCGTTCCGACAGCTCAACGCGATGGAGCGGGGGACCGTCATGCCGACCGGGCAGGTCGTCGACTCGCCCGCCCCGGTCGCCGAACTCCTGCGCCGCGTCAAGGCGATGCCGATGCCGCCGGAGCAGCAGTGGCTCGCGGCCGGCGAGGCCGCCGACGTACGCCAGCTGCCGGGCGGCCTCTCCAACACCACGCACGGCGAAGGCGTCGTCCGCGGTGTCGGCTACGCCGTCGGCATCAAGAACGTCGGCTTCTCCGAGGGCTTCGACGACTACTCCACCGCCAAGGTGCGCATGGAGGTCATCGCCGGCGAGCCCGTCGCGACCGTGCACACGGCCATGGCCGAGGTCGGCCAGGGCGGTGTCACCGTCCACGCGCAGATCGCCCGCACCGAGCTGGGCGTCGCCCAGGTGACGATCAAGCCGGCCGACACACAGGTGGGCAGCGCCGGTTCGACGTCCGCGTCGCGTCAGACGTACGTCACCGGTGGCGCCGTCAAGAACTCCTGCGAGCTCGTCCGCGAGAAGGTCCTGGAGATCGGCCGCCGCAAGTTCGGTTCGTACCACCCGGCCTGGGCGACGGCGGAGCTGCTGCTCGAGGGCGGCAAGGTCGTCACCGACGGCGGCGAGGTGCTCGCCGATCTGGTGGACGTCCTCGAAGGCGAGGCCGTCGAGGTCGAGGCCGAGTGGCGGCACCGTCCGACCGAGGCCTTCGACCTGCGCACCGGCCAGGGCTTCGGACACGTCCAGTACACCTTCGCCGCCCACCGCGCGGTCGTCGAGGTCGACACCGAGCTCGGCCTGGTCAAGGTCATCGAACTGGCCTGCGCCCAGGACGTCGGCAAGGCGCTCAACCCGCTGTCCGTCCTCGGCCAGATCCAGGGCGGTACGACCCAGGGGCTCGGCGTGGCGGTCATGGAGGAGATCATCGTCGACCCGAAGACGGCGAAGGTCAGAAACCCCTCTTTCACGGACTACCTGATCCCCACCATCCTCGACACGCCGACCATCCCCGTCGACGTGCTCGAACTCGCCGACGACCACGCCCCGTACGGGCTGCGCGGCGTCGGTGAGGCACCCACCCTGTCGTCAACTCCCGCTGTCCTCGCGGCGATCCGCAACGCGACCGGGCTGGAGCTGAACAGGACGCCGGTGAGGCCGGAGCACCTCACGGGCACCTGACCCCCTCGGGGGTCGAGCAGGTGAGTTCCTCTGGGGGACTCGGTCCCCATGAGTTTCTCTGGGGGACTCGGTCCCCATGAGTTCCTCTGGGGGGACTTGGTCCCCCAGAGCCCCGTTGTTCGCCTCGGGCCGTCCCCCGGGTCGTGCACCTCCCCAAAACCCGCAAGTCGCCGAAGGCGACCCGCGGGTGTCCCTATGAACCTTGGGAGCAGGCCCACATGACCCAGCAGTCCCTGGAGCCGAAGACCGTCGCCGAAGACGCGGGAGAAGGCACCCGCGTCCCGGCCGGACGGTCCTGGCTCGACCGGTACTTCCACATATCCCGGCGAGGATCCTCGCTCGCGCGTGAGGTGCGCGGCGGCGTCACCACCTTCATGGCGATGGCGTACATCCTCCTGCTCAACCCCCTGATCCTGTCCGGCAAGGACGCGGCGGGGAACACGCTCGGCCAGCAGGCGCTGATCACCGCGACCGCGTTCGCGGCGGCCTTCAGCACGCTCCTGATGGGATTCTTCGGCAAGGTGCCGCTTGCCCTCGCCGCAGGTCTCTCGGTCTCCGGAGTCCTCGCCTCCCAGGTCGTGCCCCAGATGACCTGGCCGCAGGCGATGGGCATGTGCGTGATGTACGGCGTGGTCATCATGCTGCTCGTCGTCACCGGACTGCGCGAGATGATCATGAACGCGATCCCGCTCGCGCTCAAGCACGCGATCACCATGGGTATCGGCCTGTTCATCGCTCTCATCGGCTTCTACAAGGCCGGTTTCGTGCACCAGGGCAAGGCGACCCCCCTCTCCCTCGGCCCGACCGGCGAACTGGCCGGCTGGCCGGTGCTGCTGTTCGCCGTCACCCTCCTCGCCATCTTCATGCTCCAGGCCCGAGGCGTCCCCGGCGCGATCCTGCTCGGCATCGTCGGCGGCACCGTGCTGGCCGTGCTCCTCAACGCAACCGACGTCATCGACCCCGAACAGTGGGCGAGCGGCGCTCCCGAACTGCACGGCAGCGCGGTCTCCATGCCGGACTTCTCGATCCTCGGTGACGTCGAGTTCGGCGGCTGGGGCGAGGTCGGCGCGATGACCGTCGGGATGATCGTGTTCACGCTCGTGCTGGCCGGGTTCTTCGACGCGATGGCCACCATCATCGGCGTCGGCACCGAGGCCGGACTCGCCGACGAGCAGGGCCGGATGCCGGGCCTGTCCAAGGCGCTGTTCATCGACGGCGCGGGCGGCGCGATCGGCGGCGTGGCGGGCGCGTCGGGCCAGACGGTGTTCGTCGAGTCCGCGACCGGCGTCGGCGAGGGCGCCCGTACCGGCCTCTCCTCCGTCGTCACCGGGCTCTTCTTCGCCGCCTGCCTGTTCTTCACCCCGCTGACGGCCATCGTGCCCGGCGAGGTCGCCGCCGCGGCCCTCGTCGTGATCGGCGCCATGATGATGACGAACGCCCGGCACGTCGACTGGGCCGACCGCGCCACCGCGATCCCGGTCTTCCTGACCGTCGTGATCATGCCGTTCACGTACTCCATCACCGCCGGTGTCGCGGCCGGTGTCATCTCGTACGTGGCCGTCAAGACCGCCCAGGGCAAGGCGCGGGAGATCGGCGCCTTCATGTGGGGCCTGACGGTGATCTTCCTGGTGTACTTCGCCCTCAACCCGATCGAGAGCCGGCTGGGCGTGCACTAGCCGCCCTTGCCAAGTGCCCTCCACCCGACCGCAGTCAAGGAGACCGAGACATGCTGGACATCGCCGAGGAACTGAACCGGTGGGTCGAGCAGGGCCGTGACTTCGCCGTGGCCACCGTCGTGGCCGTCGGCGGCAGCGCGCCCCGCCGGCCCGGCGCCGCCCTCGCGGTGGACGCCGACGGCACGGCGATCGGCTCGGTCTCCGGCGGCTGTGTGGAGGGCGCGGTCTACGAACTGTGCCAACAGGCGCTGCAGGACGGGGAGTCGGTCCTGGAGCGCTTCGGCTACAGCGACGACGACGCCTTCGCCGTGGGCCTGACCTGCGGCGGCGTCATCGACATCCTCGTCATGCCGGTACGGGCGGGCGACCGGGTCCGTCCGGTGGTGACGGCCGCGCTCGACGTCGCCTCGGGCGGGCGGGCGGCGGCGCTGGCCCGGATCGTGTCCGGCCCCGCCGAGCTGGTGGGCCGGGCGATGCTGGTCCGTCCCGAGGGTTCCTACGACGGCGGCTTCGGCGCCCATCCCGAACTGGACCGTACGGTCGCCGCGGAGGCCGGCGCGTTCCTGGACGCGGGACGCACCGGCACCCTGGAGATCGGCGAGCAGGGCTCCCGCTGCGGGGCGCCGCTCACGGTGCTGGTGGAGTCGTCGGTCCCGCCGCCGCGGATGATCGTCTTCGGTGCGATCGACTTCGCGTCGGCGCTGGTGCGGGTCGGCAAGTTCCTCGACTACCACGTGACCGTGTGCGACGCGCGGCCGGTGTTCGCCACGCGCGCCCGCTTCCCCGAGGCCGACGAGATCGTCGTGGAGTGGCCGCACAGGTACCTGGAGCGCACGGAGGTCGACGCCCGTACGGTCCTGTGCGTGCTCACCCACGACGCCAAGTTCGACGTACCCCTGCTGAAGCTCGCGCTGCGGCTGCCGTTGGCGTACGTCGGTGCGATGGGCTCCCGGCGCACCCACCTGGACCGGAACGAGCGGCTGCGCGAAGTCGGCGTGAGCGAGCTGGAGTTGGCGCGGCTCAGGTCGCCCATCGGGCTGGACCTCGGGGCGCGTACGCCGGAGGAGACGGCCCTTTCCATCGCCGCCGAGATCGTCGCCGACCGGCGTGGCGGCAGCGGGGTTTCCCTCACCGGCGCGCACACGCCGATCCATCACGACGTGACGTCGGCACCGGCGGGGCGGATCGGGTCGGTGGCCTGACCGGCGTTCCGGCGTACCGCCGGCTGGTCGGGCCAGGCGAACGCGTAGTCCGGATCGCCGCCCCGGTTCAGCCGTGCGAAGCGCATCAGCTCCCGTGCGATGCCCGCGTTGCCCATCGCCCACCCGGTGCGGGGTTCCAGGTCGCCCGGGGTGACCTTGTGCTCGAAGTTGGACCAGCGGGCGCCGTCGGCGTCCCGGATCGCGCGGGCGGTGAGGTCCGCGACGAGGACGGCGGCGAAGTCGTGGCCGTCGTCCTGCTCGGCCATGCGGTCGCAGGCAAGTGCCAGGACGCCCGCCGTGCCGCAGCAGCGCCCGTTGTTGTCCCAGAAGCCGGGGCGCAGCCGACGCGGCAGACCGGAGTGGATCACGGTGTGCCAGCAGCGCTCGATCAGGGCCGACCAGGTGGCCGGGGCGGCGAGGACGTCCCGGAGCCGGCGGAAGACCTGGGCGTCACCGGCGGGCCCGTGACACCAGCCGTAGCTGTAGCGCTCGATCCGGTCGGGAAGGTGTGCCGGGTCGGAGTGGGCGACCAGGAACCCCTCGGGCCCGTCCTCGGCACGGGCCACGACGCCCGCGGCACCGGCCTCGGCCAGCTCGACGAGGTCCGTCCGTCCCGTCGCGGCGCCGACGGTGGCCAGCGCGTACACGATTCCGAGCGTGCCGTGCGAGATGTGGTGCATACGCCCCTCCCGGCCGGTACGGAACTCCCAGTGCACGCCTGCCGGGACCTTCTCGGCGGTCCGCAGATAGGGCTCGAGGGCGAGCACGGCGAACTCCTCGTCACCGGCTGCCAGCGCGCCGAGGCCCATCCCGGCGTTCCCGCCCATCAGCTCGAACAGCTCGCCCCATCGGGTCCCGTCGAACCGCGACCGCACGATCCCCAATGCCCGGTCGGCGGCGGCACCGGCGGCCGTGTCCCCCAGCTCCTCGTGAACGGTCCGCAGGACGAGAGCCATGCCGGTGAGGCCGAAGTACAGGGAACTGTCCTCGCAGTCGTCGACGGCGGCCACCAGACCGCGGGCCGCCCGCAGGGCGGTGTCCGCGTACGTGTCGTCCCCGAAGTGCCGCCACGCCTCCAGGAGCACCGGTACGACGCCTGCGGTACCGCTGTAGAGCATGGGCTCGGGCGCGTCGTCGGAGGGCTTGGCGGGCCAGGTGAGACCGCCGCCACCGGTGTCCCGCGCGGTGGCGAGCAGCCAGCGCATGGCGTCCACCGCCAGCTCATCGACCTGGTCAACTTCCGAGCCGCGCACGTCTGTTGTCGTCATGGCCCTCACTCTGGCACGTGCCCGGGGGCACCCCGCGCGGGGCGGTGCTCAGGCCCGCAGCACGAAGCAGCGCAGCCCGCCCGGCTCCAGGTCGTACCAGCTCCCTCGACTCCAGGCGCCGGTGAACGCGGCGACCTCGGCGGGCGTGAGCCCGATGCCGTGGCGCTCCTCGGGGAGCCGGTCGGTGAGCGGCGTCGTCACCAGCCAGGTCCCGCCCGGTGCCGGCAGTCCCCGTACCTGTTCGGCGACCGTCGCCTTGTCCGCCATGAACGCGAGGACCAGCCGCATGGTCACGAGGTCGAAGGAGGCGCGCGGAAGCCGGGCGTCCACCTCCGCCGCGTTCTCGAAGTCCAGCCGGGCGGCGCTCAGGCGGGCTCCAGGTCGGCGTACCGGTCGCGCGTCGCCGCCACCGCCGCGTCCGCCCGGTCGACGGCGAGTGTGCGGTAGCCGAGGCCGGCGAGTGCCGCCGCGTGAGTGCCCAGTCCGCAGCCGACGTCGAGCGCGCGGGCGGCGGGGCGGAGGTGTACGGCCTCGGCCGGCAGGCGCAGTTCCTCGGCGTCCGTACCGCGGAAGCCGCGGCCCGCGGCGAAGTGGTTTTCCCAGCGGGCCCGTTCGGCCGTCGTCACGGCCGCCTCAGGAGGCCGTTCACCGCTCGGCCGAAGACGTACCGGGCCGCGGCACGCAGGAGGGGGTCGAAGAGGCGGGGGAGGAGGCGCAGTCGCAGTTCCTCGCGCCACAGGACGCGGGTGCGGCCGCCGGGGCCGGGGAGGACCTCGAGTTCGGCCCAGCCGGTGATGAAGCGGCCCCGTTTGTCGAGGCGGCACAGGCCGGGCAGGTCGTCCGTGGGGGGACGCCAGAGGGTGACTTCCATGGGGTCGTCGAAGGAGAGCGGGCCGATGCCCGAGCGGGCCACGAAGACCGTGCCCTCGTGCGTCGGCGCGGGCGTGGTCACGATGATCCGGGTCAGCGGGACCGCGTCGCCGTGGCGCGGCCAGTCCGTGAGGCGGCGCCATGCCTCGTCGAGAGGGAGCGGCGCGGTGCGTTCGAGCAGGAAGTTGACCACCGGACGATCGTAGGGAACGCCGCTCGCTCAGCTGGGCGTTCGTATACGGCTCGGCCGCGTCGTACGGGTGGGCGGAGGGTGCGCGAACGTCCGTTCGGCGCATGTGACGGCGCCCAGCGGATACCCGGCTCGCATGACCACCACGAAGGTGAAGGCCGTGCTGTTCGACCGGGACGGCATCCTCGTCGAGGACGTCCCGGACAACGCCGACCCCGACCGCGTCCGACCCGTTGCCGGCGCCATTGAGGCGCTGGGGCTGTTGCGCCTGCACGGTGTCCGAACCGGGGTTCTCACGCACCAGCCCGGCATCGCGCGCGGCATGCTGACCGACGCCGACGTCCGCCATGTCAACCACCGCGTCGACGAGCTCTTCGGCCCCTTCGACGTGTGGGGCGTGTGCCCGCACGGCCCCGAGGACGGCTGCCACTGCCGCCCGCCCGAACCGGGCCTGCTCCTGTGGGCCGCCGGGCGGATCTGCACCGCGCCCGACGACTGTGTCGTCGTCGGCCGCACCGGCGCGCACGTCGAGGCCGCACGCCGGGCGGGCGCCCACGGCATCCTCGTACCGACCGACGGGACCCGCCCGGAGGAGACGGCAGGCGCGGAGCAGGTGGCCCCGGACGCCCTCACCGCCGTACGCGCCCTGCTGACCGGGCCGCCGCAGGGACAGGTCCTCGTCGACGAGCGGCCGATCGAGGCCGCGTACGACACCGGTGAGGGGCCGGGGTGAGACCCCGGCCCCTCACCGGGCCTCGTCACTGAGCGTAGAACGTGGCGTCCGCCCGGTCCGTGGCCGTGCTCGGGGTCTGCACGTACAGCAGGTAGTTGTAGTGGCGGACGTAACGGCCGGCGGAGCCGTACGACTCGTAGGAGATGCCGGCCGAGTCGGACAGACCCGCCCGCTTGTAGAAGGTGGCGTCGGACGCGAACTGGGCCGTGCCGTCGTTCTTCTCCAGCCGGACCTCGAAGCTCGCGTTGCTCCGCAGGTAGTAGCCGGGGAAGTTGGTCGACTCCAGCGACACGGTGCCGCTGCCGGTCAGGCCGGTGACCACGCGGAACTGCGAGTCCGCGAGCGGGCTGACGTTGGCGTCGATCCGGCCCCGGTAGTCGAAGTGGCGGATGAAGCGGTCCGCGAAGTTGTACGACGAGAAGCGCTGCGGGGTGACTCCGTCGGCCACCGGGATGCCGAAGTCGGGGGTGCCGTCGGCCTTCCAGTACACCTTCTGGACGCGGGTACGGCGGTTGGGGTCGTTCAGCGGGTCGCCGGTGATGTCCTTGTAGCTGCGGTCGTGGTAGACGAGGATGTCGGACTTGCCGTCCTCGGAGACGGTGAAGGAGTTGTGGCCCGGACCGTACTGCGAGGTCGCGTCACTCGTCTTGAACACCGGCTGCGAACCCTTGGTCCAGGACGCCGGGTTGGTCAGGTCGGCCGTCGATGAGGCGGTGAGCATGCCCAGGCAGTAGTTGGAGTCGGTCGCGCTGGCCGAGTAGGTCATGAAGACCTTGCCGCCGTGCTCGATCACCGCCGGGCCCTCGTTGACCTTGTAGCCGATCGTCTCCCAGGACAGCGTCGGCTGGGAGATCTCCGCCGGCGTGCCGGTGAGCGTCCAGGGGTCGGCCATCTTGGCGATGAACAGGCTGGTGTTGTTGTTCTCGGCCGGGTTGCGCTGGGCCCAGGCGAGGTAGCGGACGCCACCCACGACGAAGGTGGTGGCGTCGAGGGAGAAGCTCTCCCACGTCGTCTTGATCTGGCCCTTCTCGGCCCAGGTCGCGGTGAGCGGGTTGGCTCCGGTGCCCTCCAGGACGTACATCCGGATCGCCCACTGGTCACTGGTGGAGCCGGCGGCGAAGTACACGTACCACTTGCCGTTGATGTAGTGGATCTCCGGTGCCCAGATGTGGTTCGCCATCACACCGCTGGCGTGCTTGGTCCAGATCGTGGTCTCGGGGGCCGTCGACAGGCCCTGGATGGTGGTCGCGCGGCGCAGCACGATGCGGTCGTACTCGGGGACGGTCGCGGTGAAGTAGTAGTAGCCGTCGGTGTGCTTGAAGATGTGCGGGTCGGCGCGCTTCTCGGCGATCGGGTTGGTGTAGGTCACGCCGGGGGAGGCGGGCACGGCCGCGTGGGCGACGGTGCCGGGTCCGGCGAGGCAGCCCACCAGGGCGAAGAGGACGGCCATGAGCAGCCGTACGGCGTTGCGTCTCAAGGGGTTTCTCCAGATCACGGGGTGCGGGGTGGGGAGGACGGTCAGGTCGTGGGCACGAGTCGCCACTGCTGGCAGTTGTTGTTCAGCCACGTCCACAGCCGTACGTCGGTCCCGTTCGCGGTGCCGCAGTTCGCGACGTCGGCGACCTTGCCGCTGTTCTCGTTCACGATCCGCACGTAGTCACCGGTGGCCGTGTAGACCAGACGGAACTTCTGGCAGTTGTTGTTCAGCCAGGACCACTGCTGGATGTCCGTGCCGTCGGCCGTGGCGCAGCTCGCGGTGTCCATGACCTTGCCGGTCGCGACGTTGACCAGCCGGTTGGTGTCGTTGCCGAGGTCCTCGACGCGCCACTTCTGGTTGGTGCCGCCGTTGCAGCTCCACTGGAAGATGTTGGTGCCGTCCGCGGTGTTGCCGCCCTCGACGTCCAGGCACTTGCCGCTGTTGCGGTTCACCAGGGTGTACGCGGTCGGGGTCGTCGCGGTCTCGCCCGAGGGGCCGGGCAGGGTCGTGCCGAGCGCCACCGGGGTGCCGAAGTTCGGCGTGCCGTCCGCGTTCCAGGTGAACTTCTGCGCCCGCGTCGTACGGCCGTTGCCGCAGCCGCCGGTCGATGTGTCGTTGGCGTGGTAGACGATCCAGTTCTCGGTGCCGTCCGGCGAGCTGAAGAAGCCGTTGTGGCCGGGGCCGTAGACACCTGCCGCGTCATTGCGCTGGAAGACCGGCGTGGACTTCTTCGTCCAGGAGGCGGGGTTCAGCGGGTCGGTGCCGGTCAGTTCCAGCTGGCCGAGCTTGTAGTCCGCGGTCTTGCAGTGGCTGGCGGAGAAGGTGAGGAAGGTGCGGCCGTCGTGGTAGAGCGGCTCGGGTCCCTCGTTGACCGCGCCGCCCGAGGTCTCCCAGCTCGCGGTGGGGCTGGAGATGATGGTGAAGGTGTTGCTGGCCAGCGTGTACGGGTTGCTCATCGGCGCGATGACCAGGCTCTGCGTGCTGCCGTTGATGAAGCCGCTGCCGATCAGGTACAGGTTGTTGTTGTTCTCGAGGACGGTGGCGTCGATGAGCCAGCCGCCGGGGGTGAGATTGGAGCCGCTGAGCTGGTTCTTGTAGGTGTACGGGCCCATCGGGTCGGTGCCCGCGCTCTCCAGGACGTGGGTGCGCTGGGAGTCGCAGCAGGAGACACCGCTCTGTCCCGCGGAGTAGTACAGGTACCAGTGGCCGTCCAAGAAGTGGATCTCCGGCGCCCAGATGTTGGTGTTGCGGGTGGAGGTGGTGTCACTCCAGATCTGGACGCTGGCGGCCGTGGAGAGTCCGGCCAGGGTCGGTGACTTCCGCATGGTCAGCACGCCGGTGAAGGACGTGGTGACCAGGTAGTAGTTGCCGTTGTAGTACTCGAGCCAGGGGTCGGCCCCCTTGGTCGACTTGACCGGGTTGGTGTACGGGCGGCCCTCGGCGGCGGCGGCCGGGGTCGTCGCCGACACCATGGCGATCAGTACGGCGAGCACGCACAGGATCAGAGATCTGTGGCGTCTGGCGGGGGGCTGCTCTGACATCTTCGGCATGCGGGACCGTCCCTGTCCGTAATTTCGAACGGCGTTCGTAAATTCGGTCAGAAGATAAGCGGGGGCCATGCTTCCGTCAATGGTTTCGTCACATGCGCTTTACGCGTGCGACGCTCAGCGTGTTCGCGGTGACGATCCCGCCGATGCTCGCCCATTCCGCCCACCCCAGGTTCTGGCCGAGCCCGATCCACCCCACGACGGCGGCCAGGACCGGGTTGACGCTCATGAACAACCCGAAGGCCTGAGCCGGGACATGGCGCAGGGTGAACAGATCCGCGAGGTACGGCACGGCCGAGGACAGCACACCGGCCACGACCGCGTACCCGACGGCCTCCGCGCTCGGCGGCTGCCGCAGCACGAGCACGACACCGACCGGCAGGAACAACAGGGCGGACGCACCCGCGGCCGCGGCGGAACCCTGGGCGCCGGGGATGCGGTGGCCGACCGTGCGGTTGAGCAGGATGTACGACGCCCAGCAGGCGGCCGCGAGCAGGCCCAGGCCCATCCCTGCGTAGTCCGCCGAGGGGCGCGGACGCATCAGCGTGACCACGCCCGCCGCGGCGATCAGCGCCCAGCACAGATCCACGCGGCGGCGCGTCGCGGCCAGGGCGACCGTGAGCGGGCCGAGGAACTCCAAGGTCACCGCGAGCCCCAGGCCGATGCGGTCGATCGCGCTGTACAGGGACAGGTTCATCGTCCCGAACACGACGGCCAGCAGCAGCACCGGCCACCACTGCCGCCAGGTGAAGGTCCGCAGGCGGGGCCGGCCGACGGCCAGCAGGACGGCCGCCGCGACGTACTGGCGCACCGCGACGACACCGACCGGCCCGAGCACCGGGAAGGCGAGGGAACCGATCGCGGCCCCGGTCTGGTTGGACAGGCCGCTGCCGATCATCGTGGCGACGCCGGCGAGCCGCCCGCGGGCGGGTTCCGGGACGGGGGCGGTGGTGCTCACGGTCGCTGAGGCGGGTGCGGCTCGCATGCGCCGATCGTGCGACCGTACGGCGCATACGCAAAATGCGTCCTTGTCTCAATCTATACGCTGGACGCATGGATCTGGAACTCCGCCAGTTGCGCTGTCTCGTCGCGATCGTCGAGGAGGGCAGCTTCACCGACGCGGCCATCGCGCTCGGCGTCTCCCAGGCGGCCGTGTCCCGCACGCTGGCCTCGCTCGAACGGGCCCTGGGCGTAAGGCTGTTGCGCCGTACCTCCCGCGAGGTGACGCCCACCGCGACCGGCCTGAGAGCGGTGGCGCAGGCCCGGCGCGTGCTCGGCGAGGTCGACGACCTGGTCCGGGAGGCCGCCTCGGGGCACACCCGGCTGCGGATCGGCTACGCCTGGTCGGCGCTCGGCCGCCACACGCCCGCCTTCCAGCGCCGCTGGGCCCAGGCCCACCCCGGGACCGACCTGCACCTGGTCCGCGTCAACTCCGGCACCGCCGGTCTCGCGGAGGGCGCCTGCGATCTCGCGGTGGTGCGCAAGCCGCTGGACGACCGGCGGTTCGACTCCGCCATCGTGGGGTTGGAGCGGCGGCTGTGCGCGCTGGCCGCCGACGACCCCCTGGCCGGGCGCCGCTCCGTCCGGCTCGCCGACCTCGCCGGGCGCACCCTGCTCATCGACCGGCGGACCGGCACCACGACCGCCGAACTGTGGCCGCCGGACGCCCGCCCCGAGACCGAGGAGACCCACGACATCGACGACTGGCTCACCGTGATCTCCACGGGCCGGGGCGTCGGTGTGACCGCGGAGTCCACCGCCCACCAGTACCCGCGCCCCGGCATCGCCTACCGGCCGGTCCGTGACGCCGAGCCCATCGCCGTACGCCTGGCCTGGTGGCGCGGCGACGCCCACCCGGCCGGCCAGGCCGTCATCGAATTGCTCACCACCCTCTACCGCACCGGCTGAGCGGCCCTCCCCGCCGTCACCAGGCCGTCCACCCGCCGTCCACGGTGAGCGTGGTCCCGGTGACGAACCGCGAGGCGTCCGAGGCGAGGAACACCGCCGCGCCGCCGAGCTCCTCGGCGCTGCCCACCCGGCCCAGCGGGGTGCTCCGTACTATCCGCTCGCCCCACTTGCTCGCCAGCAGCCCGGAGCTGAGGTCGGTGTGGAAGTAGCCGGGCGCGAGGGCGTTGACGCGCACCCCGCGTTCGGCCCATTCCACCGCCAGGGACTTGGTGAGCGCCTCGACGCCGCCCTTGCTCGCGGCGTACGCGGCGATCCGCTCGAAGCCGGTGCTCGCGTGCACCGACGAGACGTTGACGATCGAACCGGAGCCCTGCTCCAGCATCACCTTGCCGGCCTCGCGGCAGCAGTAGAACGTCCCCGCGAGGTTGATGTCGAGGACGTGCCGCCAGTCCTCGTCGGTGACGTACTCGCTGCGGGTGAAGTGGGGGCTGACACCCGCGCAGTTGACCACCGCGTCGAGTCGGCCGGTCCAGTCGGTGATGCGTTCCACCATGGTCCGTACGGCGCCGGAGTCGGCGACCGAGCCGGGCAGCACCAGCACCTTGCCGCCGTGCCCGGCCAGTTCGGACTCCAGCCGTTCCAGGTCGGACGCCGTCCGTGCGGTCACCGCCACGGTCGCGCCGGCCTGGGACAGGGCTACCGCGATGGCGCGGCCGAGGCCCTTTCCGGCGCCGGTCACCCAGGCGGTCTTGTCGTCCAGGCGCATGTCGGTCATGGCTCAGCCCTCCGCCGGGATGTCGCGCAGGGTCCGCTTGAGGACCTTGCCCGAGGGGGTGCGGGGCAGTTCGTCGACGACGTCGAAGCGGACCGGCACCTTGAACTTGGCCAGCCGGGCCCGGCAGAAGTCCCGCAGCTCCTCCGGTCCGGCGCTCGTCCCCGGGCGGAACACCACGAACGCCCGTGGGACTTCGCCCCAGCGGGGGTGCTGGAGGCCCACCACGGCGGCTTCGAGCACGGACGGGTGCTCGTACAGCACCCGCTCCACCTCGGGGGTGGCGATGTTCTCGCCGCCCGAGACGATCATGTCCTTCTTCCGGTCGTCGATGAAGAGGAAGCCGTCCTCGTCGAGGTGCCCGATGTCCCCGGTGTGGAACCAGCCTTCCTTCAGGGCGGCGGCCGTGGCCTTCTCGTCGCGCCAGTAGCCCGCGAAGACCTTCGGGCCGCGCAGGGTGATCTCGCCGAGCTCGCCCGCCGGGACCTCCTTGCCGGTGTCGTCGACGATCCGGACCCGGGTGTGCGGGACGGGGCGCCCGACCGAGCCCAGCTTGGACAGCGCGTGCTCGCGGTCGAGGAAGGTGTCGCCGGAGACCGTCTCGGTCAGGCCGTAGGCGTCGGCGAACCAGGCGTTGGGGAAGGCCGTCATGATCCGCCGCAGCACCGGTTCGGGAGTCTTCTCGCCGCCGCCGAGGATGAAGCGGACCGAGGTGGTGTCGTAGGTGTCGCGGTCCGGGACCTCCAGGACGGCGTTGACCATGGCGGGTGCCAGCCACACGTTGGTGACCCGGTGCTTCTGGATCGCGTGCAGCGCGCCCACCGGGTCGAATTTGCGTTGCAGGACCACGCCGCCGCCCGCGTACAGGGTCGCCAGGGCCGGCATGTCCAGGCCGCCGACGTGGTAGAGCGGGCCGCACACCAGGGTGGTGTCCGCCGCGGTCAGGCCGAAGTGGACGATGTGGGCGAGGTTCTTGGCCTGGAGGTTTCCGTAGGTGATGCGCACGCCCTTGGGGCGTGAGGTGGTGCCGGAGGTGTACATCAGGCGCTGGAGATCGTCGAGTCCGACGTCCACGGGCTCGACCTGGGCGTCCTTGTGGCGGGCCAGCAACTCCTCGTAACCGACCCAGGGGGCCGGGGCGGTGTCGCCGCCGACCAGGATGCGGTGCTCCAGGTCGGTCAGGCAGCCGGCGCTCCGCTCCAGCGCGGGCACGAACTCCGGCTCGGTGATGATCGCCTTGGCCTGCGCGTGGCCCAGGATGTACTGCCACTCCTCCTCGGAGAGGCGGTAGTTGAGCGGCAGAAAGATCGCGCCGATACGGCTCGCCGCGTAGACCAGTTCCAGGAACTCCGGCCGGTTGTAGAGGAGCAGACCGACGACGTCCCCGCGCCGGACGCCCAGTTCGGCCAGGCCGGCCGCCAACCGGTTGACCCGCTCGTGCAGTTGACGGACCGTCAGCTGCTCTTCCTCCTGGGCGACGGCCACGGCGTCGGGCCGTTGGGCCAGGTGGTAATCGAGGATGCTCGCGAAATTGTGCACGGCGACTCTCCGGCTCGGCGGTCGGGAGTGTCCCGACCGGTCGGTTGCCCGCTCTCAAGATTTAGTGTACCCATTGGTCTATAAAACGTAGCCGCACTTTACGACGGAGCGCACCGGCCGACAACCATCCGCGCACCGCGATGTCGCTTCCGACGACGAGGAGGGCCCTGTGCCACGCATCCGCCTCGACACCGACGGGCCTGTCGTCACGGTCCGCATCGACCACCCGCCGATGAACGCCTTCGACTCCGCCCAGCGTGCGGAGCTGGCCGCCTGCGTGCGGGACCTGGCCGATGCCCGTGACGTACGGGCCGTGGTGCTCTACGGCGGGGAGCGGCTCTTCGCCGCCGGCGCGGACATCAAGGCGCTGGCGGCCATGGGACCCGAGGAGGTGCGGGGCTGGAACCGCGCCCTGCAGCGGACCTTCGAGGAGGTGGCCCGGCTGCCGATGCCGGTCGTCGCGGCGGTCACCGGATACGCGCTGGGCGGCGGCATGGAGCTCGCCCTCGCCGCCGACCACCGGATCGCGGCCGACGACGCCGTCCTCGGTCAGCCCGAGGTGCAGCTCGGCATCATGCCCGGCTCCGGCGGCACCCAGCGGCTCGTGCGGCTGATCGGGCCGTCGCGCGCGAAGAACCTGCTGATGACCGGCCGCCGGGTGGGCGCCGAGGAGGCACTGCGGCTCGGGCTCGTCGACGAGGTCGTCCCCGCCGGGACGGTCCACGAGTCCGCGCTGCGCTACGCCCGGCGGCTCGCCGAGGGCCCGGCGGCCGCCCTGGAGGCGATCAAGGAGGCGGTGGACCACGGCGCCGACATCGGCACCGACGCCGGACTCGCCCTCGAGCGCGCCCTGTTCACCGGGGTGTTCGGCACACGGGACGCGGCCACCGGGATCCGCTCCTTCATCGACGAGGGGCCGGGAAAGGCGCGCTTCGGCGAGGGCTAGGCGCTGCGCAGGGGCCGCACGGGAGGACGAGGCACGGCGCAGGGGCCGTACGACAGGAAAGGGGTGGAGAGCATGAAGGCACTGCGCTGGCACGGTGCCCGCGATCTGCGGCTGGAGGAGGTGCCCGAGCCGGCCGAGCCGGGGCCGCACGAGGCGGTTCTCGAGGTGGCCTGGTGCGGGGTGTGCGGCACCGACCTGCACGAGTTCCTCGAAGGCCCGCACATGATCCGCGAGGGCCCGCATCCGCTCACCGGCGCCGCTCCACCGCTCGCCCTCGGCCACGAACTGAGCGGCACCGTTCTCGCGCTGGGTGCCGAGGTGCCCGGTGTCGCGGTCGGCGACCGGGTGACCGCCGACCCCGTCTGGCGGTGCGGCGTCTGCTTCTGGTGCGCGCGGGGCGAGTACCACATCTGCCCCAAGAGCGGCTCGGTCGGCCTCGCCTCGCCCGGTGCCTTCGCCGAGCGCGTCACGGTGCCGATCGCGGGGCTGACCAGGCTGCCCGACAACGTCAGCGACGAGATGGCGGCCGTGGCCGAACCCCTGGCCGTCGGCCTGCACGCCGTCACCCGGGCCGGTGTGCGGCCGGGCGACAACGTTCTCGTCGTGGGCGGCGGCCCGATCGGCGTCGCCGTGGTCCTCGCGGCCCGTATCGCCGGTGCGGCCGGGCTGTACGTGAGCGAGCCCCTCGCCGGGCGCCGGGAGCTGCTGCTCGATCTGGGCGTCACCGAGGCCTTCGACCCGCGCGAGACCGACGTGCGCCGTGAGGTGTTCCTGCGGACCGGCCGGATCGGCCCGGACGTCGTCATCGACGCGACCGGCGTGGCCGCGCTCGCGGCGCAGGCCGTCGCCACCGTCCGCCGCGGCGGACGGGTCGTGCTCGCCGGTGTCGGGCACGGCAGCGTCGAGTTCGACATGGGACAGCTCGTCTTCTACGAGCGTTCCGTGCTCGGCACCCTCGGCTACAACTTCGACATCCCCCGTGTGATCGATCTGATGAGCACCGGGCGCCTGGACGCCTCCGCCCTGATCACCGGACGTTTCTCGCTCTCGGACGGAGCCGGCGTCTTCGCCGACCTGGCCGCCGACCGGGCCCGGCACCTCAAGGTGCTCCTCACCCCGAAGGGACTGTGACATGGATTTCGACCTGCCGGAGGAAACCCGGGCGCTCCAGGACATGGTCCGCGAGTTCGCCGCCAAGGAGATCACCCCGAACGCGGCGGAATGGTCCGAGAA
Organism: Streptomyces sp. MMG1533; assembly: GCF_001279775.1. Classification (GTDB taxonomy): domain Bacteria; phylum Actinomycetota; class Actinomycetes; order Streptomycetales; family Streptomycetaceae; genus Streptomyces. The sequence goes on from NZ_LGDG01000245.1 coordinate 22,470, forward strand.
CGAGCACTTCCCGACCGAGGTCTTCACCAAGCTGGGCGAACTCGGCCTGATGGGCATGCTCGTGCCCGAGGAGTACGGGGGCGCGGGCTCCGACACCGTCACCTACGTGGCCGTCATGGAGGAACTCGGCGCCGCCGACCAGTCGGTCGCCTCCTCCTGGAACGCCCACTCCACCATCGCCACCCTGCCCCTGCTGGCGTACGGCACCGAGGAGCAGAAGCAGCGCTGGCTCGCCCCGCTGGCCCGGGGCGAGGCCATCGGCGCCTTCGGCCTGACCGAGCCGGAGGCCGGGTCCGACGCCGCCGGCATCGCCACCACCGCCCGCCGGGCCGACGGCGGCTGGGTCCTCAACGGCACCAAGATGTTCATCACCAACGCCGGCACCGACATCAGCCAGGGCGTGACGCTGCTCGCCGTCACCGGCAAGGACGACGACGGGCGCAAGCGGTTCGCGACCTTCTACGTCCCGACCGGCACCCCCGGCTACACCGTCGGCCACAAGCTGAAGAAGCTGGGCTGGCACGCCATGGACACCCGGGAGCTGATCTTCGACGACTGCTGGATCCCGGACGACCACCTGATCGGCGAGGAGGGCGGCGGGCTGCGCCAGTTCCTGTCCGTCCTCGACAAGGGGCGGATCAGCGTCGCCGCGCTGGGGCTCTCACTGGCCAAGGCGGCGCTCGCCCTCGCCGTCAAGCACGCCTCGGAACGGCACCAGTTCGGCCGCCCGCTGTCCGACTTCCAGGCGATCGCGCACAAGATCGCCGACATCGGTACGGAGTTCGAGGCCGCCCGGTGCCTGGTCTACCGCGCCGCCTGGCTGGCCGACCAGGGCCGTCCGCACAGCACGGCGGCGGCCATGGCCAAGCTGTACGCCTCCGAGGTCGCCAACCGCGCCGCCTCCCAGGCGGTCCAGATCCACGGCGGCTACGGCTATGTGCGGGAGTCGGAGATCTCCCGCTTCTACGCCGACGCCAAGATCCTGGAGATCGGCGAGGGCACGAACGAGATCCAGCGCAATGTCATCGCCCGGGCGCTGGTACGGGAGGCGTGACGAGCGGGAGGGCCCGCGGCGCACCGCGGGCCCTCCTTCGTCAGCTTGCCAGCGAAGCCGGCTCCCACACCGCCTCGGGATCGAGCGGCAGGTCCGGCCGGTCGTGCTTGAACCGTGCGGCCTGCGCCTCGACGTCCGGCAGGGTCGTGCCGGGGGCCGCGAACCCGTGGAACAGGGTCGAGCAGTACTCCCGCGACAGGTCCGCGGCGCTCCAGCGGCCCTCCGGCTTGACCCACTGGTAGGTGTGGTTGTGCAGATTGAGGAACTGCAGGGTGGCCAGACGCGGGTGGACCGCGCGGAAGGTGCCCTCCTCGACGGCCTCCGTGAGCAGGCCCGTGACCAGCTGCTCGAAGTCGGAGCGCTGGCGCAGCAGAGTGTGCAGGTAGTCGCCGGTGAGGCTGCGGTAGTCGTGCTCGTAGACCCAGATGTGGTCGAGCCTGCGGTAGATGATCGTCAGCAGCGACTCCGACAGCAGGCGCAGCCGCAGCAGCGGCTCCTCGTCGAGGCCCGCGATCTCCCGGGCCCGGGCGAGCAGCGGAGCCATCACCCGGGACTGGATCTCGATCAGAAGGTTTTCCTTGGAGCCGATGTAGTAGTACAGCGCTCCCTTGGCGAGCCCGACCGCGCGGCCCAGGTCGTTGACGGAGGTCGCCGCGTAGCCCTGGCGGGCGAACAGTTCGGCGGCCGTGTCGATGATCTTCTGGCGCCTGACCTCGAAGTCCGGTCCGTGGCCCGGTGGGCGTGGCATGGCTTCTCCCCGCTGACGTCACCCTAGTTTGCTAGACCAAACGGTACATTAAAAAGACGGACGCAGACGGTACGCCGCCTGCGCGAGCATAGCGAGGACGCTCATGACTCAGGCACCGCAGTACACCGGCACAGGCGCCGGCTTCGTGGACGCGGAGCAGCTCGTGGAGATGTATCGCCGTATGCGCCGCATCCGGCGGTTCGAGGAGCGGGCGTCCGAGCTGTACAAGGCTACGGAGATCCCCGGCTTCCTGCACCTGTCGATCGGCCAGGAGGCCAGTGCCGTCGGCGCCTGCTGGCCGCTCGGCGCCCGCGACGGCATCACCTCCACCCACCGCGGCCACGGCCATGTCCTCGCCAAGGGTCTGGACAGCGCGTCGATGATGGCCGAGCTGATGGGCAAGGACGCGGGCACCTGTCACGGCCGCGGCGGCTCCATGCACATCGCCGACCCGGGCCTTGGCATCTACGGCGCCAACGGCATCGTCGGCGCCGGGCTGCCGATCGCCGCCGGGGTGGCGACCGCGGCCAAGCTGCGCGCCGCCGGTGACGTGGTGGTGGCGTTCTTCGGCGACGGGGCGGTCGCCCAGGGCATGTTCCACGAGGCCGTCAACCTGGCCGCCGTGTGGGATCTGCCGGTCGTCTTCCTCTGCGAGAACAACCACTACTCCGAGTTCTCGCCCGCCGCCGAACAGCACCGCGCCCCGCTCTCCGCCCGCGCCGCCGGGTACGGCATCGGCTACGAGCACGTCGACGGCAACGACGTACTGGAAGTGGCCCGGACCATGACCGACGTGGTGGAGCGGCTCCGGCGGGGCGGCGGGCCCGTCCTGGTCGAGGCCGAGACCTACCGCTGGCACGGCCACTACGAGGGCGACCCCGAGCGCTACCGCCCCGCCGAGGAGGTCGCCGCGGCCAAGGAGCGCGACCCGCTGCTGGTGGCGCGCCGGCACCTGGCGGCGGCGGGGGTGCCCGCGGCGCTGGCCGACGGGGTCGACGAGGAGATCGACAAGGAGATCGAGGCGGCCGTCGAGTGGGCCAGGAGCCTGCCCGAGCCCGCCCCCGAGACCCTGTACGACTATGTCTCGGCCCCGCGTCCGGCCATACCCGAGCCCGCCCCCGCCGACGGTGAGATCTTCCGGTCCATGGACGCCGTACGCCTGGCGCTGGAGCACGAACTCGAAGCCGATCCTTCGGTGTTCGTCGCGGGAATCGACGTCGGCGCGGGCGGCAACGTCTTCGGCCTCACCCGGGGCCTCGCGCAGGCGTTCCCCGGCCGGGTCCGGGACACGCCGATCAGCGAGAGCGCCATCGTCGGTACGGCGGTGGGGGCGGCCATGGCCGGGATGAAGCCCGTCGTGGAGATCATGTACATGGACTTCATCGGGGTCTGCCTGGACATGCTGCTCAACCAGGCCGCCAAGCTGCGCTTCATGACCGGCGGCCGGGCCTCCATGCCGCTGGTCGTCCGCACCCAGTTCGGCGCAGGGCGTTCCTCGGGCAGCCAGCACTCGCAGAGCCTGGAGGCGCTGCTCGCCCACATCCCCGGGCTGACCGTGGTGATGCCGTCCAACCCGGCCGACACCTACGGCCTGCTGCGCGCCGCCATCCAGGACCCGAACCCGGTGGTCTTCGTGGAGAACCGGCTCCAGTACGGCCTCAAGGGCCCGCGTCCGCCGGCCGACCACCTGGTCCCGCTGGGCAAGGCCAAGGTCGTCCGCGAGGGCACCGACATCACCGTGGTCTCCTGGTCGCGGATGGTCCAGGACTGCCTCGCCGCCGCACAGACGCTCGCCGCGGAGGGCGTGAGCGTCGAGGTGATCGACCTGCGGACCATCGCCCCGCTCGACCGCGAGACCGTCCTCGACTCCCTTGCCAAGACGAACCGGTTGGTCATCGCGCACGAGGCGGTACGGGACTTCGGCGTCGGCGCCGAACTGTCCGCCCTGGCGGTCGACGAGGGGTTCTGGCACCTGGACGCGCCGGTCACGCGGGTGGCCCCGCCTCCCGTGCCCGCGCCCTACGCTCCCTCGCTGGAGCGGGTGTGGCTGCCGTCGAAGGACACGATCGCCGAGACGCTGCGGCGGATCGCGGCGGTGTGAGCGCCCATGGGAAGGGCCCCCGGGATCTGATCCCGGGGGCCCTTCCCATGGAGCCGTCGGACGCTTGGAGCCGTCAGACGGTCGCGATCGGTGTCAGCGGGCTGCCCTGCGTCCCCGGAAGGTTCAGCGGGGGAGCCGTGAGCAGGAACCGGCTGCGGTTGTGCTCGCGCAGCCAGGTGGCGAGCTTGTCCAGGTACCACAGCTCGCCGAGCGGGACGCCCAGCTTGAAGAGGCACAGGTTGTGGATCGGGAGCAGCGTGTGCGGAGTCATGTCCGTGGGCGGCGGCATGCCCGGCCCCACCCCCTCGACGGCGTAGTTGTCCGCCACCAGTGCCGAGATCTGCGATTCGGCGATCCACTCCAGCAACGCCGGGTCGTGGGCGTCGAGGTACGAGCCGGTGGTGTGGATCGCCTCCGGGTCCGGGTCCTTGTTCCAGGCGAGGACCTGGGTGGCCATGCCGGTGTGCAGGAGGAGGACGTCACCGGGTTCGACGACGACGTTGTCCGCGGCCATGATCTCCTGGAGCGTCTTCAGGTTGACCGGCTGCCACTTGGTGCCCAGGTGATGGGCCAGGTCGACGAGGACGCCCCGGCCCTGAACCCCGTGCTCCGCCATGTGCTCCATGCCGAGGTGGCGGGCGAAGCTGAGGCTGCCGCTGCCGTCTCCCTTGGCGTCCTCCTGGGGACCGATGATGTCGACGCCGGGCCTGTACCCGTTGTAGTAGACCGGCTCGGCGACCCCGTCGCCGTCGGCGTCGAACTGCTCGCCCTGGTGGGAGAGGGAGTCCCACTGCGTCGAGTACTGCAGCCAGAGGGTCACCACGTCGTCGGACCACACGTCCGTGAAGATGGGCGCGATCTGCTCGCTCGCCACGACGTTGTAGAAGACGTCCTGCTTGTGCTCCAGGTCCTCGGTCGGCCTGAGGATCGGCGGGTACCGCCGCTGGTTCAGCGCCGTACCACCGGGATAGTCGAGCGGCAGACTCAGGCTGAAGGTGATCCCGTGCTCGACCTCACGCACCCCCTGGAGGACCTTCTCGCGGGTGATCAGGTTGATACGACCCAGCTCGTCGTCCTCACCCCAGTCGCCCCACGTCGAGCCCGGCGGACGCTGCTTCCAACGCTTCGTCACGATAACGCCTCCTTCGGCGACAGTCCCCGTCGACAGTCATCCCGCATGCTATTGAGATTGTACCGGTCGGTCAACAAATCGGGCTCCCGGGGCCTCCCTTTATCTTGGCCACGGCAATAGACTGAGTGGTCGAAAGGCATGGGAGGGTGCTGCGGCCGCGGCACGGACCCATTCGACTTGGGAGCGAAAATTGAGCGAATCCACACAGGCGTGGGTCGCGGCGGGCGTACGTGCCGTGCTCGGCGCGCACACCCAGGCGCAGGACGCCGGCCGGACCGACGACGTCGTCGCGCTGTACACGCCCGACGGAGTTCTGGAGCTGCCGGGCATGGATCCCGTCGAGGGGCACGACGCGCTCCGCGAGGCCTTCAAGGGGTGGGCTCCGACGCAGCCGCAGCTGCACATGGTGACCAACACCGTCGTCACCTCGTCGGCCGAGGGCGAGGCGACGGCGGTGAGCGACGTGGTCTTCTTCCAGCGCGGTGAGGCGGGCTGGGCGCCCCTGGTCGTCGGGCGCTACGACGACGAGCTGTGCCGGCGTGACGGCACGTGGCTGCTGCGGCGCAGGAAGACGACATACCAGGCATAGCGGCTCCATCTTCGCGCGAGCACCCCCCTCAGCCTTACCCGTCACCCGTTCAACCTTGGAGAGAGATGACCACGTCTTCCACCGACCTCGAGGCCTCGGTCACCGCGGCCGTACAGAGCGCCATCGCGGCCTACGCCCAGGCACTTGACGCCGGCCGGACCGATGACATCGCCGAGCTGTTCTGGTCCGACGGTGTCGCCGAGATCGCCGGCATCGCCACCTTCGAAGGCCAGGACGCGATACGAGAGGGCTTCGCGGGCTTCGCTCCGACGTCGCCGCAGCTGCACCTGACGGGCAACACCGTAGTCACCTCCTGGTCGGAGAAGGAGGCGACCGCGGTCAGCAACCTGGCGTTCTTCCAGCGCGGCGAGGCGGGCTGGGCGGTACAGCTCGTCGGGCGCTACGACGACACCCTGCGCCGGCAGGACGGCGAGTGGCGCTTCCAGCGGAGGGTCACGACCTTCCTGCCGTAGGAACCCCGATGCCCGCGCCCTCCCCGCCGCTCACGGCGGGGAGGGCGCGGGCATCCGCGCGTTCACCAAGAGGCTTCCGCGGCCTTGGCTTCCGTGGCCTTGGAGAAGACGAACGTCGAGTACTCCTCCTGCTTGACGGCGGTGATCGCCTCCTGGAGCGCCCACCGGCCCGTCGGGTTCAGCAGCTGCTTGACCGGCTTGCCGGGGATGTTGCCCCCGTAGAAGTAGCTGCTCTCCAGGAAGGAGGACATCTTGCTGTTGTTCATGCTGTCCGTCCACTCCTCCTCGGCGGCCCCGGACACCTCGATGGCGTCGTAACCGTTGTCGCGCGCGTGGACGATCGCGTCGGTGACGAGTTCCACCTGGTCGCCGGCGTACCGCGGGTTGTTGCCCGTCGCGCCGTGCGGCCCACCGGGGAAGAAGAAGTTCGGGAAGCCGGCCGACGCGACCCCGAGGTAGGTGCGCGGGCCGTCCGCCCAGTACTCCTTCAGCGGGAGGCCTTGACGGCCGACCACGCCCAGCCGGTTGAGCGCGCCCGTGCCGAAGTCGTAGCCGGTCGCCCAGATGATGATGTCGAACTCCTCGACACCCGCGGAGGTTTCGATCCCGTCCTCGGTGATGCGGGTGATCGGTGTCTCGTTGATGTCGACGAGGGAGACGTTCGGCTTGTTGTACGTCTCGTAGTAGCCGGTCCCGAAGGGGGGCCGCCGCCCGCCGTAGCCGTGCCCCTTGGGGATCAGCTTCGCCGCCGTCTCCGGGTCCTTGACGATGCTGCGGATCTTGTTGGCCATGAACTCGCACCACTCGGCGTTCACGGTCTCGTTCGTCAGCATGTCGTAGTAGTGCTCGGTCAGCTTGGTGAAGCCGGGACCGTTCCACCGCTCCTCGAAGAACGCCTGGCGCTGCTCCGGGCTGTCCTCGAGGCCGGAACGCATGGTGATCTGGTGCAGGAACCCGCTCGGCGAGGTGTTCAGCGTCTCGCGGATGGACTCGAAGTTCGCCTTGAGCTCCGCCTGCTCCTCGGGCGTGATCGGCCCGTTGTTGAGGGGGGTGAGCCAGTCGGCGTCCTTCTGGTAGACCGTCAGCTGGGCCACGTCGTCCGCGATCGCGGAGATGATCTGCACACCACTGGATCCGGTGCCGATCTGGGCCACCCGCTTGCCGGTGAAGTCGATGGGGGTCTTCGGCCAGCGGGAGGTGTGGTGCTGCTCGCCGCGGAAGTCGTCCCGTCCCGGGATGGCGGGGATGAACGGCACCGAGAGGTTGCCGGTCGCCGCGACGACGAAGCGGGCCCGGACCTCGGTGCCGTCACTGCCCCGCACGGCCCAGGTCGCGGTCGGCTCGTCGTAGACGGCCGAGGTCACCTTGACGCCCAGAGTGATGTCGCGTCGCAGGTCGAAGCGGTCGACCACGTAGTTGAAGTAGCGCTCGATCTCCGGCTGGCCCGCGAACCGCTCGGACCACTCCCACTCCTCCCACAGCTCCTTCGAGAACAGGTAGCCGTAGGTGTAGCTCTCGGAGTCGAAGCGTGCCTCGGGGTAGCGGTTCCAGTACCAGGTACCGCCCACGCCGGTGCCCGCCTCGAGCAGCCGTGCCGAGAACCCGGCCTCACGGGCGCGGTGCAGCTGGTAGATACCGGTGACGCCGGCCCCGACGACCAGGACGTCAACCTGGTCCGCCGGGCTCGTCTCCGGTGCCTTCGTCGATTCGCTCATGTGCCCTCCAACGTGACAGGGGCGGGTGCTCCGAGTGAGCCCGATTCATATTTCGACCGGTCGATCGAATATTCAGGCCCGAGCGTAGATGAGGGTGTGGGCCCGGGCAATGGGGAGGTTGCCAATGCGTTGTTGTGCTGTTTCCATTGATTGTACCGACCGCCTGGTCTAACTTTCGCTCAAGCGATGGACGCGAGTCGTACACCGGGAGATCAGCCATGAGCGCCAAAGACGTCACCGAGCCCACCGATCTGCGCAGCGCGGGCATGAAGGCCATGCGAGACGCGCTGCCCGGCGTGTTTCCCGAGGGCGACATCGACCTGCGGGACGGTCGCCTCGGTGAGGACATGGTCGAGATCGGCCTCACCAGCGTGTGGGGCGCCCTGTGGGCCCGCGAGGGACTCGGCAGTCGCGACCGCAGTCTGGTCACGCTCGGCATCCTGATCGCGCTGGGCGCCGAGACCGAGCTGAAGACCCATGTCCGGATCGCGCTCACCAACGGACTGACCAAGGACGAGATCGCCGAGGTCATCTACCACGCCGCCGGCTACGCCGGCTTCCCCCGCGCGACGGCGGCACGCACCGCCGCCCGCGAGGCACTGGGCGAGTAGTCCCGCCCGCCGGTCCCGCCGGGTGCCGGTCCTGACATCACGCACGAAGCGCAAAGGAGCGCCCATGTCCGGGTACTTGTCACTGGAAGGAAAGGTCGCCGTCGTCACCGGCGGCGCCCGCGGGATCGGGCAGGCGGTCGCGACCGTGCTCGCGGCCCGGGGTGCCGCGGTCTCGGTCTGGGACCTCAATCTCGAAGGCGCGGAGAAGACCGTCGCCGAGATCCAGGAGGCGGGCGGCAAGGCGATCGCCGTGGGCGGCGACGCGGCCGAGGCCACCGCCGTGGCCGCGGCTGCCGCCCGCACCCGCGACGAGCTGGGACCCGTCTCGGTCCTCGTCAACAACGCCGGGATCACTGCCTACGAGCCCTTCCTGAGCATCAGTGAGGCGTCCTGGGACCGCATGATGGGGATCAACCTCAAGGGTCCGTTCCTGGTGACCCGGCAGTTGGTGCCCGACATGCTCGCGGCCGGCTGGGGCCGGATCGTCAACATCTCCTCCTCGTCCGCACAGACCGGCGCGCCCGCCATGGCCCACTACGCGTCCTCCAAGGGCGGGGTCATCAGCCTGACCCGGGCGCTGGCGGTCGAGTACGCGGACAAGGGGATCACCGTCAACCACGTGCCGCCGGGGTTCATCGACACCCCGCTGGTGCGCGAGGGGCCGGTCGACGTCGAGAAGGCCGCGGCGATGATGCCGATGAAGCGGGCCGGGCAGCCGGCGGACGTCGCCCATGCCGTGGCCTACCTCGCCTCGGAGGAGGCCGCGTACGTCACCGGCCAGACCTTCAGCGTGAACGGCGGGCGCTACCTGGCGTGAGCCTGGCGTGAGCCCCATACACCTCTTCCGAACCCGGCAAGTTGATTGTACCGACCGTTAGGTCTATTTTTCAGTCAAGACCTGGCAAGTGATCCCGCGACGGAGCCGCGCATGAGCACCAAGGACCACACCCCGCAGTACAGCACCCGCGAGGTGGCCCGATGACGGCCCCGGCCCGTGTCCTCGTGGTCGGCGCGTCCGCCTCCGGACTGACCACGGCGGAGGCGCTGCGCCGCAAGGGGTACACCGGCGCGATCACGGTGCTCGGCGACGAGCCGCACGCGCCCTACGACCGGCCGCCCCTGTCCAAGCAGGTCCTCTCCGGCGCCTGGGAGCCGGAGCGGGCCGCGCTGCGGGCGGGGGAGGCGCTCACGGCGCTGGACGCCGAGTTCGTGCTCGGCGATCCGGCGGTCGCGCTGGACCCGGCGACCCGGACGGTGCGCAGCGGATCCGGGCGTGAGATCGAGGCCGACGCCATCGTGATCGCCACCGGCGTGCGGGCCCGGACGCTGCCGGGCCAGGACGGCCCGACCGGCGTCCATGTGCTGCGCTCGCTCGACCACGCGCTGGCCCTGCGCAAGGACCTGCTCGCCTCCGCGCGGCTGGTGGTCGTCGGCGAAGGCGTCCTCGGCTCCGAGATCGCGGCCACCGCGCGGACCCTGGGTCTGGACGTGACCCTGACCGGTCCGCTGGCGGCGCCGATGGCGTTGCAGGTGGGCCCGCTGGTGTCGGGACTGCTGGCGGACCTGCACACCCGGCAGGGGGTACGGCTGCGGCTGGGCACCGGTGTCGTGGGGCTCACCGGTGATGGGGGCACCTCCCGCGCGAGCGAAGCCGAGCGTGGGGGAGGGCGGGTCGCCGGTGTGGAACTGGGCACCGGCGAGGTGCTGCCGGCCGATGTGGTGGTCGTCGCGATCGGCGCCATCCCGGCGACGGACTGGCTCGCGGACAGCGGGCTCACCCTCGACAACGGCGTGGTCTGCGACTCCCGCTGCCGGGCCGCCGAGGGCATCTACGCCGTCGGCGACGTGGCCCGCTGGCACCATGAAGCGCTCGGCCGCCCGATCCGCCTGGAGAACCGGACGAACGCCACCGAGCAGGCCATGGCCGTGGCCGGGGCGATCCTCGGCGAGGACCGGCCGTACGCGCCGGTGCCGTACTTCTGGACCGACCAGTTCGACGCGAAGCTCATGGTGCACGGGTTCCTTCCCGCCGACGCCGAAGTGGACGTCGTCGAGGGGGACTTGACGGCCCGTCGCTTCGTCGCCCGCTACCGCAGCGAGGGCCGGGTCACCGGTGTCCTCGGCTGGAACATGCCCAAGCAGACCCGTCTGCGCCGCCAGGAGGTCGTCGACGCCCTCCAGGCCCCAGCTCCCACCCACTGAAAGTTCAGGAGAGTCCCATGAAGGTCGTCGTCGACGAGGAGAAGTGCGTCGCCGCCGGACAGTGCGTGTCCGCCGCCATGGACGTGTTCGACCAGCGCGAGGAGGACGGCATCGTCATCGTCCTTAACGAGAACCCGCCGCCGGAGCTGGCCGACGACGTCCGCAACGCGGCGGCCGTCTGCCCCGCGCTGGCCATCCGTATCGAGGAGTAGCGGCTCCCGCCCCGAACTTCCCCCGTTCCCCCCACACCACTGGAGGAGAGACCATGGCCGAGGCAGACACCCGACTTGCCCCCGACGAGGCGGTCTACGGCTATCAGGACGACCGGGACGCCAAATGCCCCTTCGCCCCGCCGCCCGGGCTGCGCGCCCTGAACGAGAAGGCTCCCGTGTCCCGGGGCCGGATCTGGGACGGCAGCACCCCGTGGCTCGTCACCGGCCACGCCGCGCAGCGGGCCATCCTGTCCGACCCCCGGGTGAGCTCGAACGACAAGCAGGCCGGGTTCCCGTACCCGAACCAGGCCATGGCGGAGAACGCCCACCACCACCCGCTCACGATCTTCAACGCGGACGGCGCCGACCACACCCGGATCCGCCGCATGATGACGCGCCCCTTCACGCGCCCTCGGATGGAGGCGCTGCGGCCGGAGATCCAGAAGTTCACCGACGACCTCATCGACAAGATGCTGGCGGGCCCCAAGCCGGTGGACCTCGTGACCGCGCTGGCGCTGCCGCTGCCCTCGCTGATGATCTGCGCGCTGCTCGGTGTGCCGTACTCGGACCACGACTTCTTCCAGGAGCACGCCTCCCTCGCCACCAGGAGCGACAAGACCGCCGAGGACGACCAGCGGGCGATGGCGGCGCTGGGCGGTTACCTGGCCAAGCTGATCCGGTCCAAGGTCGAGGAGCCGGCCGACGACGTGCTCTCGGACTTCGCCGCGCGGGTCAAGGCGGAGGAGCTCACCCTGCCCGAGGCCACCATGCTGGCCATGATCCTGCTGATCGCCGGTCACGAGACCAGCGCGACCATGATCACGCTGGGTACCGCCCTGCTGCTGGAGAACCCCGAGGAGCTGGCACGGCTGCGTGAGATCGACGACACGAAGGCCGTCGCGGGCGCCGTCGAGGAGATCCTGCGCTACCTGAGCGTCGCGCAGTTCGGTCAGCGACGGATCGCCAGTGAGGACTTCGAGTTCGAGGGCGTGGACATCAAGGCCGGGGACGGCATCGTCGTCCCGCTGCCCGCCGGCAACTGGGACGCGCAGGCGTTCCCCGACCCGGAGAAGCTCGACCTCACCCGGGACGCACGCCACCACCACGCGTTCGGCTGGGGCATCCACCAGTGCCTCGGCCAGCAGCTCGCCCGCATCGAGCTCCAGGTCGTCTACGGCACGCTCTACCGGCGCGTTCCGACCCTGCGCCTGGCGGTCGACCGCGACGAGCTCGTGTTCCGCCCGAGCGACTCGCTCGCCGCCGGCATCCGTGAGCTGCCGGTCACCTGGTAAATCGCACCCGCCCCGCACTTCAACAGGAGTCACACATGAGTGAGTTCAGCTTCGACGGACGCGTTGCGGTCGTCACCGGCGCCGGCCGTGGCATCGGCCGGGCACACGCCCGGCTCCTGGCGGAGCGCGGGGCGAAGGTCGTCGTCAACGACCTGGGCGGATCGATGGAGGGCGAGGGCGCCGACACCGGGCCCGCGCAGAAGGTCGTCGAGGAGATCCGCGCCGCCGGCGGCACCGCCGTGGCCGACACCCACGACGTGTCCACCCAGGAGGGCGGGGAGGCGATCATCGGCTCCGCGCTCGAGAACTTCGGCCGCATAGACGTCGTCGTCAACAACGCGGGCATCATCCGGTGGGCCGGGCTGCCCGAGGTCGACGCCGAGAACCTCGAACGCCACCTCGCCGTCCACCTCATCGGTTCCTTCAACACGATGCGGGCCGCCTGGCCGCACTTCGTCGAGCAGAGCTACGGCAGGGTCGTCCTGACCACCTCCAGCGGCATGTTCGGTCTCGACAACAACCTGTCGTACGCGGCCGCGAAGGCGGGCACCGTCGGCCTCGCCCGCAGTGCCAAGCTGGCCGGCGAGCCGCACGGCATCAAGGTCAACCTGATCGCGCCGGCGGCCATGACGCGGATGGGCGGCGGCAGCGCCGAGGACGAGGACGCACCGTCGGCGCCGGGCATGCCGTACATGCCCTCGGACGCGGTGGCGCCGATGGTCGCGTACCTCGCCCACGAGAGCTGCCCGGTCAGCGGGGAGATCTACACGGCCGGAGCCGGCCGCTTCGCGCGCCTCTTCCTCGCTTCCACCGAGGGCTACGTCCACGAGGACGGCCCGGCCACCGTCGAGGACGTGGCCCGGAACTGGGACGCGATCAACGACGAGAAGGGCTACTACGTGCCGTCCGACCTGATGGCGTGGTCCGGTTCCTTCCTCAAGCACCAGTTCTAGGAGCCTCACAGGAGCGCAACCGGCAAGCCGTGCCCCCGCTCGGCGACCGGACCCCGGAGGCGTCCGGCGACGAACTCGTCGTGGTCCCGGAGCCGGGCGAACGGTGGCGGCCGGGCGCGGTCGCGGACGGCCGGCACATGCCCTTCGGTACCCGGCCGTACGCCCGCGATCTTGCCCGGTCCGCCGGGATGCCGGGCGACGAGCCGAACGGGGGCAGCGACCAGAGCCGTCCGTGGCCGCTGTCCGGCCGGGGCCCGGCGGGTGTGGTCCGGGCGGCCTTCGCCCTCTCAGGAGGCGCCTTCGCGTGACCTGTCGAACGGACGGTCGCCGGGTCGAAGGCGACCCCGGCCCGTCCCACTCGCCGGACGCCCATGCGCCGGACCGCATCGGGCACCTGGCGAGGAAGTCCGCCGCAAGTTGCCGCTTACGCGCCCGTGGATCCGGCCCCGCGACGAGATCCGAGCCGGAGAACGTCGAGCGCGGTGAGCGCCACATGCAGTTCGGTGCGCTGTTCGCCGGATTCGAGGTCGCGGTCGAGGAGGCGCTCGATGGTGCGCAGACGTTGGTAGACGGTCTCCCGGGAGAGGCCGCCGCGGCGTGCGGCGGTCGTCTTGTTGCCTGCCGCGTCCAGGTAGTGGCGCAGGGTCGTCAGCAGATCGGTGCCGTGCCGGGTGTCGTGGTCGATCAGGGGGCCGAGCTGCCGTTCGGCGTAGTCCTGGATCCGGGTGTCCTCGCGCAGTGCGTACAGCAGGCGGCGCAGCCCGATGTCGGACAGCTCGTGGAAGGCGCGGTCCGCGGGGAGTGGCTGGCCCGGCACGGTGGCCTCGGCGACGCGGCCCGCCTGGTGGAAGGAGCGGGCCGCGTCGGAGAGGTCCGGGACCTCGGAGCCGACGCTCACGACCGCCTGCGGGGCCAGATCCAGCACGGTCCGGCTCAGCCGTGCGGCGACGGGACGCCACTTCTGCGAGGGGCCCAGGGCCAGCAGGACGCCGAGGCGGCCGGGGGCCAGCTCGCCGACGAGTGCCGGGACTCCCGCGGTCCGGAGCTCCTGGGACACCCGGGTCTCCGGTCCGGAGGCCGGGTGTCCCGCGCCCAGGTCGACGAGGATCGCCAGGAAGCCGCGGCCGTCCTCGCAGGGCAGGCCGAGCGCGGCGCAGCGGGCGCGGGCGTCCCCGGGGGAGCGGTGGCGCTGTTCGACCAGGTCGCGCAGGGCGTTGCGGTGTGCCGTGTGTTCCCAGGACGTGGGGTGGATGAGGCGGGCAACGGTCAGGGCCATCGCCGTTCTCTCCAGAACGGTGCGGTGTTCCGGCCCGAAAGCCGGCCCGATGCCCGGCGCGGGGAGCATGACCACGTGGCCCCAGCGTTCGCCCTGGTACTCCACGGGCGCGACGAGCCGGCCCTCGGGCTCACGCCCGCCCACGTGGTCGCCGCGCGCGGTCGCCCGGGAGCGCTGCTCCCAGTCCGTGAGCGCGTCTTCGACCGTGCTTCCGGAGGGCTCGCAGATCAGCGCCTGGTGTACGAGGTTCTCCAGGACGACGGTGTGTCCGCTCATCTCCGCCGCGGCGCGTACGACGTCCTCGGGGCCGGCACCGCGCAGCGTCAGGGCGGTGAACGCCTCGTGGATGCGCTGGGCCCGGCGCATCGCGTCCGCCTGGTTGCCGAGGATGAGGGCGTGGACCACCTGGGTGACCTCAAGGAAGTTGACGTCCCTGGCCAGCGTGACGAGTGGCAGGCCGCGGGCACGGCAGGCGTGGACGAGCGGCTCGGGCGGGCGGTGGTAGCGCCGTACGAGTTCGATGACCAGGGCCGTGGCGCCGACGTCGGCGAGTTCGTCGACGTACCGGCGTACGCCCGCCGCGTCCTCGGGCAGGGGCATGCCGGTGGTCAGGACGAGTTCGCCGCCCTTGAGGAAGGAGGCGGGGTCGGTCAGTTCGGTGATGTGGACCCAGCGGACCGGCCGGTCGAGGAGGAGCGCCCCGGTGACGACCTGCGGCTGTCCCGCGGCAAGGACGGGGAGCGCCAGGACGTCGGAGACGGTGAGGGGTCGGCCGTTCGTGGGCGGGTCCGTGCCGGGCGGCCGGGCCGTCCCGTCGTCGCTCATGGTGCCTCCCTGTGTGCCCGGACACTGTGACAAGCGGGGCTGACCTGCGCAAGAGCGGCCCGAGGGCCGTAGGTGTCCTGCCGGGGGCGGCGCCCCCGACCGGGGTGGTTGACACAACGTCCGAACACCGCGTCCGCGCCGGACACATCACTCGTTGTCGCCCTCCGGGGCGGCCGAGATGCTGGGAGGCCGGAACAGACCACAACGTACGGCCGGGAGACGAACATGACCGCACTGTCGCCGCACCTTCGCCAGGCCACGCCCGTGGTGGCGGTCCGGGGCGAGGGCGTCCACCTCTACGGCGAGGACCGCCGGGATCGGTGTCACCAGCACCGGGCACTGCCACCCCAAGGTCGTGGCAGCCGCCCAGGAGCAGGTGGCCACGCTCGTCCACGGCCAGTACACGACGGTCATGCACCAGCCGCTGCGGCGTCTGGTCGACAAGCTCGGCGAGGTACTGCCGACCGGGCTGGACAGCCTGTTCTTCTCCAACTCGGGCAGTGAGGCCGTCGAGTCGGCGCTGCGGCTGGCCCGTCAGGCCACCGGCCGGCCGAACGTCCTGGTCTGCCACGGCGGCTTCCACGGCCGGACCGTGGCCGCCGCCTCCATGACCACCTCGGGCACCCGCTTCCGGTCCGGCTTCTCGCCGTTGATGAGCGGGGTGGTGGTCACCCCCTTCCCGACGGCCTTCCGCTACGGCTGGGACGAGGAGACCGCGACCCGCTTCGCCCTCCAGGAGCTCGACTACACCCTCCAGACCATCTCCTCGCCCGCCGACACGGCCGCCGTCATCGTCGAGCCGGTGCTCGGCGAGGGCGGCTACGTGCCCGCGACCCGCGCCTTCCTGGAGGGGCTGCGGGAGCGGGCCGACCGGCACGGCTTCCTGCTGATCCTCGACGAGGTACAGACCGGCGTGGGCCGCACCGGCCGGTTCTGGGGGCACGACCACTTCGGCGTCACGCCCGACATCCTGATCACCGCCAAGGGGCTGGCCAGCGGTTTCCCGATCTCCGGAATCGCCGCCTCCGAGGAGCTGATGAGCAAGGCGTGGCCGGGCTCGCAGGGCGGGACGTACGGCGCCAACGCGGTGGCGTGCGCCGCCGCCTGCGCCACGCTCGACGTCGTACGCGACGAGAAGCTCGTCGAGAACGCCGAGGCGATGGGCAAGCGGCTGCGGCACGGCCTGGAGGCGGTGGCCGACCGGACGCCGGCCATCGGGGACGTGCGCGGACTCGGGCTGATGCTGGCCACCGAGTTCGTCACCGAGGACGGCGGCCCCGACCCGGAGACCGCCGCCCGCGTGGCCTGGAACCAGGTGGTGCGGATGATCCCGGCACTCGTCGTCGACGAGGTGGCGGTGGACGAGGGCCTCCAGGCGTGGGCGGCCGCGGTGGCGACCGGCACCTCGGGAGCGTCGGCGCGATGACGGACGCCACCGGTGCCCCGGCGGTGCCGAGGGACGCCGCCGGTGCCCCGGCCCCGGCAACGGACCCCACCGCTGCCGTGGAGCGTCTGGTGGCCTCGATCGCCGAGAGCGCCCCCGGCCTGCGGGTGGATTCGGGTCCGGGGCGCACCGGACCGTACGCCTACGACGCCTCCAACTACCGCGTGCCGCCACGGGCCGTGGCCTTCCCCCGGACCGCCGCCGACGTGTCCGCGGTGCTGCGGGCCTGCCGCGCGGCGGGCGTCCCGGTCACCGCGCGCGGCGGCGGCACCAGCATGGCGGGCAACGCCGTGGGACCGGGCGTCGTCCTGGACCTCTCCCGGCACATGAACCGGATCCTCGCCATCGACCCGCAGGCGCGCACCGCGCGCGTCGAGGCCGGAGTGGTCCTCGACGCGCTGCGGGACGCGGCCGGCGAGCACGGGCTCACCTTCGGCCCCGACCCCTCCTCGCACAGTCGCTGCACCCTCGGCGGAATGATCGGCAACGACGCGTGCGGCAACCGTTCCGTACGGCACGGGCGGACCAGCGGCCACGTTCCATCTCGCCGGCGGCCGGGGCATCCGCGCCGTCCACCTCGCAGAACTGCTGGACCCCGCTGCCGATCAGCCAGGAGAGACACCGTGAGCATCATCGACGACGTACCCAAGCAGCTGTTCATCGGCGGCACCTGGGCGGACGCCACGGACGGCGCCACCCTGCCCGTCGACAACCCGGCGACCGGCGAGGTCATCGCCCACGTCGCCGACGCGGGCACGAAGGACGCCCGGCTGGCCGAGGACGCGGCCGTCGCGGCACAGCAGGAGTGGGCCCGTACGGCACCCCGCGCGCGCAGTGAGATCCTGCGCCGCGCCTACGAGATCATCCTCTCCCGCACCGACGAGCTCGCCCTGCTGATGACCACCGAGATGGGCAAGCCGCTCGCCGAGGCCCGGGGCGAGGTGGCGTACGCCGCCGAGTTCTTCCGCTGGTTCTCGGAAGAGGCGGTCCGCATCGACGGCGGCTACGGCACGCTGCCCGACGGCCGCAACCGCATGCTGCTCTCCCGCCGCCCGGTCGGCCCCTGTCTGCTGATCACCCCCTGGAACTTCCCGCTGGCCATGGGCACCCGCGCTGCACGATGGTGCTCAAGCCCGCCCCGCAGACCCCGCTGTCCAGCCTCGCCCTGGCCGGGATCCTCACTGAGGCGGGGCTGCCGGACGGCGTGCTCAACGTCGTCACCACCTCCCGCGCAGGGGAAGTGGTCGAGCCGCTGCTGCGCGGCGGCCGCATCCGCAAACTGTCCTTCACCGGCTCCACGCAGGTCGGACGGCTGCTGCTCGCCCAGTGCGCCGACACGGTCGTACGGACCTCGATGGAGCTGGGCGGCAACGCGCCGTTCATCGTCTTCGACGACGCCGACCTGGACGTGGCCGTCGACGGTGCGATGGCCGCCAAGATGCGCAACATGGGCGAGGCGTGCACGGCCGCCAACCGCTTCTTCGTGCACCGCTCGGTGGCGGAGGAGTTCGGGCGGCGGCTCGCGGAGCGGATGGGCGCGCTGGTCGTCGGTCCCGGGACGCGCGACGGGGTGGACGTCGGGCCGCTGATCGACGACGCGGGCCGCGCCAAGGTGGCGGAACTGGTCGGCGACGCCGTGGAGCGCGGCGCCCGGCTGCTCGTCGGCGGCCGTACTCCCGAAGGACCGGGCCGCTTCTACCCGCCGACCGTGCTCGCCGACGTCGCGCCTGACAGCCGCCTGATGGACACGGAGATCTTCGGACCCGTGGCCGCGATCCTCACCTTCGACGACGAGGACGAGGTCGTGGGCCGCGCCAACGACACCCCCTGGGGCCTGGTCGGCTACATCTTCACCGAGGGCCTGGACCGCGCCCTTCGGGTCGGCGAACGCCTGGAGGTGGGCATGGTCGGCCTCAACACCGGGCTCGTGTCCAACCCGGCCGCGCCGTTCGGCGGCGTCAAGCAGTCCGGGCTGGGCCGGGAGGGCGGCCGGCTCGGCATCGAGGAGTTCCTGGAGTACCAGTACCTGGCAATCCCGGTGAGGTGAGGTGAGGTGAGGGCGCCCCGACAGGGGCGCGGGGGCCACCGTCGGCGCCACCGCCCTGCCCCGCTTCACCAAGACCGCATCGGCCGCCACTGCGGTCCTCGACGCCTGAACCCGGCGGGCTCGGTCAGCTCTTCGGCTGGATGATGTTGACCATCCAGGGGATGCCGAATCGGTCGGTGCACATGCCGAACACGTCGCCCCACATCTGCTTCTCCAGTGGGACGGACACGGAACCGCCGGCGGACAGCTTCTCCCAGTAGCCGCGCAGTTCCGTGTCGTCGTCGCCGCTGAGGCTTACCGAGAAGTTGTTGCCCGGGGTGTTTTCCATGCCCGGTGGGGTGTCGGCGCCCATCAGGGTGAAGCCGCTCGGGGTCTCCAGCATGCCGTGCATGATCTTGTCGGACTCCGGGGTGTCCTGCCGGCCGAACTCCCCGTAGGTGTTGGCCTTCAGGGTGCCGCCGAAGACCTCCTTGTAGAACTCCATCGCCTGCCGGGCGTCGCCGCCGAAGCTGAGGTACGGGTTGAGGCGCGAGGCCATGAAAACCTCCGAAAACGGGCTGAATGGTCCGATGCGCGCAGACTAGCGCGGACCACTGACAACGGCCTCCCGTGCGGTCTCGCACCCTCCGGCCACCGGCCACGGCGGACGAGGCATCAGCTCCCTTCCGGCTCCCCGCAAGGGTCCGGCCCGCCCGCGGTCGGCCCCTTGGCCGGACGCCCTGCCGGGGTGGCCTTCGGGTTCCCGCGACCGCGGCGGTCGGCTCCCAGACGGGCGTAGTAGTCGATGAGTTCCGGGGCGTCCATCGCGGCGGGATTGACGACCTGCTCGGCGGGCGCGCCCTGGAGGAGGCGCTTCACCGGGACTTCGAGCTTCTTGCCGGTGCGGGTGTGGGGGATGGCCGGCACTTCGAGGATCTCGTCGGGAACATGGCGGGGTGAGGCGCCGGTGCGGATCGCCTCCTTGATCTTCTCGCGCAGGCCGTCGTCCAAGGTCACCCCGGCCGCCGGGACCACGAAGAGAGGCATCCAGTAGCCGCCGTCGGGTTCCTCCGCGCCGATGACCAGCGCCTCGGTGATCTCCGGCAGGCGCTCGACGACGTCATGGATGTCGGCGCTGCCGAGGCGTACCCCGTTGCGGTTGAGGGTGGAGTCGGAGCGGCCGTGGACGATCACCGAGCCGTGCCCGGTCACGGTGACCCGGTCGCCGTGCCGCCACACCCCGGGACAGGACGAGAAGTAGGCGTCCCGGTAACGGCTGCCGTCG
The DNA here is from genome assembly GCF_001279775.1 of Streptomyces sp. MMG1533. Taxonomy (GTDB): domain Bacteria; phylum Actinomycetota; class Actinomycetes; order Streptomycetales; family Streptomycetaceae; genus Streptomyces. Next base: position 42,408 of record NZ_LGDG01000245.1, read on the forward strand.
GGGTCGTTCCAGAAGTACAGCGGCATGGACGGCATCGGGCGGGTGACGACGAGCTCGCCGACCTGGTCGACGACCGGGAAGCCCTCGGTGTCGTACGCGGCCAGGGCGACGCCCAGATGGGGAGCCGACAGTTCGCCCGCCCAGACGGGGGTCGTGGGCGCGCTGCCGGCGAAGCCGGAGACGATGTCGGTGCCGCCGCTGATGGAGGCGAGCAGGACGCCGTCGCCGACGTGGTCGCGGACCCAGGGGTAGGCGGAGGCGGGCAGGGCGGAGCCGGTGCAGCCGACGACGCGGATCGAGGACAGGTCGTGCACCGAGGGGGCGATGCCGAACTTGGCCATGCCCAGGAGGTACTGGGGACTGGTGCCGAAGAGCGTGACGCGGTGGCGGGCGGCCAGTTCCCACAGGATGTCGGGGTGGGCGAGCGGGGCCGGGCTGCCGTCGTAGGTGCACGTGGTGGCGCCGGTCAGCAGCGTCGAGGCGATCAGGTTCCACATCATCCAGTGGGTGGTGGTGTACCAGAGGAGGCGGTCGCCGGGGCCGAGGTCGGAGTGCAGGCACAGGGTCTTCAGATGTTCCAGCAGTACGCCGCCGTGGCCGTGCACGATGCCCTTGGGCAGGCCGGTGGTGCCGGAGGAGAAGATGACCCACAGCGGATGGTCGAACGGCACGGCGGCACAGGCGAGTTCTTCCGAGCGGGTGGAGGCGTCCTCCCACGGGACGACCGGCGATGGGTACGTTCTCGACGGCCCCGGCAGGCCCACGTGGTCCACCAGCAGCGTCGCCTTCAACGTCGGCAGCGCGCGGGCCAGTTCGAGGGCGGCGTCGCGACGGTCGTGGGTGGTGCCGTTGAAGAGGTAGCCGTCGGCGGCGATCAGGACGGTGGGTTCGAGCTGGGCGAACCGGTCGGCGGCCGCCTTGGGGGCGTAGTCCGGCCCGCACACCGACCACACGGCGCCCAGACTCGCGGCGGCGAGGAAGGCGACGATCGCGTGCGGGATGTTGGGCAGGTAGCCGACGACCCGGTCGCCCTGGCCCACCCCCAGGTCGCGCAGGGTGGCGGCGACGGAAGCCACCTGGGCGCGCAGCCGCTTCCCGGTCACCTCGTAGCCGGAACCGGTCTCGTCGAGGGCGACGATCGCCACGTCGTCGTCCGCGAGGTTGCGCAGGGCGTGGTGGGTGTAGTTGAGGGTGGCGCCGGGGAACCAGCGGGCGCCGGGCATCCTCTCCTCGGCCAGCACCTGCTCGTACCGCGTCTCCGCGTCGACGTCGAAGTACTCCCACACCGCGCCCCAGAAGCCCTCCAGGTCGGAGACCGACCAGTGATGCAGGGCGGCGTAGTCGGCGCCGGCCTCCACACCACGGTGCAGGGACGCCCAGCGGGCGAAGTCCACGATGCGGCTGGCGGCCGCCGCCTGCGGATCGGGCGTGAAGAACGGGGCCGGGTACGGCGTGTTCATCGCGAGGTGCTCCTCAACAGGCTTTTCTCAACGGTCCGTCGGGAAGGGACGGGGCTTCGTGTGGTGTGCAGCAGGGATGCCCAGCCGGCCGTACCCGTGAAGTCGGGACCACCGGACGGCACGACGTCCATCACGACGCGGTCCGGGCGCAGCAGCACGGCGTCCGCCCGCCCCTGGCGCAGCCACTCGGCGAGACGGCCGTCGTCGCCGAGGCCGGACACGGAGAGGATCCGGGCACCGAGACCGTCGGCGACCGCCTTCAGGGAGGGCGAGAGCGGTACGACGGTCAGTACGGCGAAGGAGTCGCCGAGCAGTTCGTCGAGGCGGGCGCGCCGCCCGTCGGCGCTCACCCACGGCTGCGGACAGAAGCCGCCCACGAGACCGCGTCCGCCCGGGCGGAGACGGCGTCGTACGAGCGGCCCCGCGGTCAGCGCCGGGCTGAGGTCGCGGACGGCCGCCCTGGGCAGGCCGGGGATGCGGACGGCCGCGCTCAGGGCGCCGCGGCGGATGGCGGCGGCGCCGTCCTGACCGCCGGTCATGGCCCAGCCCATGGCGACCGCGAGCCGGATCACATGGCGGGCGTGGGGCTTGCGTTCGCTCTGATACGTCTCCAACAGGCGCTCGTCCGCACCCTGTTGGAGGACACGCGCCAGCTTCCAGGTCAGGTTGTAGGCATCGCGCAACCCCGCGCACAGCCCCTGCCCGATGAACGGCGGGGTGAGATGGGCCGCGTCGCCGAGCAGGAAGACGCGACCCCGGCTCCAGCGGTCGGCGACGCGGGCCCGGAACGTGTACTGCGCCTGGCGCACGACCTCGAAGTCGGCGCCGTGCGCGAGATCCACCCAGGGCGCGACCAGCTCCCTCAGTCGCTCGTCAGTCAGTTCCGAGTCGTCCCGGAGGCGAAACTCCCAGCGGTAGCGATCCTCGCCGACGCGCATGAACGTCGCCGGCCGCTGAGGATCACAGATCTGTTCGACGCCTTCCCAGCAGCGGACCGGGAGGCTGGTGCGCACGTCGATGACCGTCCAGCGTTCCTCGAAACGCAGGTCCTCCCATGCGGCGCCGATGGCGTCGCGGGTGAGGCTGCCCGCGCCGTCGCAGCCGAGGACGGCCTCCGCCCGCAGCAGGTGTTCGCCCTCGTCGTCGCGGTAGGTCACCCGGACCGGGCCGTCACCGTCCTGCTCGACGCCGACGACGCCGACGACTTCGACGCCGCCGCGCAGCTCGCACTCCGCGGTGCGGGCCAGAGCGTCGCGCAGCACCCGCTCCAGCTCGGGTTGGTCGAACATGCTGGTCTGCGGGAAGCCGTGCGCCCCCTGCGCGGCACGCGGGAACTCCGCCATCACGCGGTGCCGGGCGTCCAGCAGCCGCAGCCCCCGTGCCGGGCGGGCGATCGCGGCGAACTCCTCCTGGACTCCCGCCGCCTGGAGGATGCGGCGGACCTCGTCGTCGGTGGCGACGGCGCGCGGAAGGGGGTAGGCGTCGTGGTGGCGTTCGAGGACGACGGTCCTCACACCACGCCGGGCGAGCAGGAGGGCGGCGGTCACGCCCACGGGCCCGGCTCCGACTATCACCACGGGTACGTGTCCCGGCCCGGGCACGGTCTCCCGTGGCGCGGCGGTCTGGTCGACGGTCTGGTCGACGGTCATGTGCGGCTCACTTCCGGTCTCGGTTCCCGTCGGTCATGTCGCGTCGGTCACGGGGGTGCGCTGCTCGCCGAGGTGGATGCGCCCGTCCGGTGTGGCGATGGTGGCGGTCACGAGGTCGCCCTCGTGCAGGTAGTGCGGGTTGCGGGCCTGGCTCTTGAAGAACGCCTTCCACTTCGCGGCGGGCGGCAGCAGCGAGCCGATCTTCTCGACTGCCTTGGGCGGGGCCTTGAGAGCGGTGCCGCCGGGGGTGCCGGTCAGCAGCAGGTCGCCGGGGTCGAGGGTCTGGAAGCGGGCGAGCAGCGTGAGCGCCTGCGCCGGGCGGACGATCATGTCGGCGAGGGTGCGGTCCTGACGCAGGTCGCCGTTGACCGACAACTTCAGCCGCAGGTCGAGGAGATGAGCGAAGTCCTCCGGCTCCAGCAGAGCCAGGTAGGGCCCGGTGGGCGTGAAGGTGGGGTACGACTTGCTCTCGTAGAACTGCGTCTTCGTCAGCTGCACGTCCCGGGCGCTGACGTCGTTGGTGATCACGAGCCCGGCGACGTACGACGGCAGGTCCCGCTCCTCGACGACGGTGCCGACCGGCAGGGGCGCGCCCATGACCAGGCCGAGCTCGATCTCGTAGTCCAGGAACCGCACATGGGAAGGCCGGACGACGGCGGCGTGCGGGCCGCTGACCGAGCCGGACGCCTTGCGGAAGAAGGCGGGTGGGATGTCGCCGGTGAAGCCCGAATCGCGGGCGTGGCTGCGGTAGTTGACCATCTGGGCCACCACACGACAGGGAGTGGTGACCGGGGAGAGTGCCACCAGGTCGGCGACAGGGGTGCCGCTCTCGCCGCTCGTGGCGGCTTCCCGGACGGCGTCGCCGTCGGCCAGGAGCTCGGCGGTGGTGACGGCCTTGGTGTCGATGCGGACGGCGCGCGCCTCGCGCACCACCCACCAGCCGTCGGCTGTACGCAGGATGTTGGTGCTCATGTCAGTGCCTTCATCAGAGGGTTGGGGGCGTCAGGAGTGCGCGGCCTTCAGCAGGCCGAGCAGGCGCGATGGGTCCATCTCGTTGTCGCCGCGCAGGGCTTGGACGACATCGCGGATCCGTTGCGGGGAGGGGCCGGCGCCGAGGAAGTCGCGGGTGGCCGGGGGACCCCACTGGGCGAGGCCGCTGGTCGACATGGGCGCCCAGCCGGGTTCGAGGTCGCAGGAGAAGAGGTCGCCGTCGGCGAAGTGCTCCAGCATGAAGCGGTCGGGGTCGCGCCAGTAGTCGAAGAGCTGGCTGCCCTGGATGTGCCGGCCGATGCCCCAGCTGCGCTGGTAGCCACGCTCGTTCAGGTACTCGCCGCCGGCGGCGAGCGAGTCGAGGTCGGTCACCTGGTAGGCGGAGTGCACGTAGCCGTTGCCGGGGCCCAGGTGCATGGCCAGGGTGTGGTGGTCGACCGCCAGGCTGCCCTGGTCGCAGCGGATGAACGCCATGGTCGGACCGCGCTCGCGCCGGCCGTCCAGGAACAGGAAGTCGGACACGATCATGCCGAGGGTGTCCAGGTACCAGTCCAGGGCGCGGGCGAACACCCGTGTCTCCAGGACGACATGGCCCAGCCGCTGGATCCGGGACGGTTCCCGCGGCGGGCGCTGCGTGACATTCGTACGACGGCGGTCCGTGCCGAAGTTGAGCAGCAGCGGCTGCTGCTCGGGCAGCGCCGGCAGTTTCTCGCCGCAGTGCACCACGCGCACGGGGAAGCCGGACGGGTCGAGCAGGTTCACGACCCTGCCGCCGCCCGGGACGTCCGCGTCCCGTACGTCCGTCCCCGTCGCCCGTGCGAGCCGGTCCAGGTCGGCCCGCACGGCGGCACGGAACGCCGGGCCGATGAACCGTGAGGTGCGCCCCCGCCGGATCACCATGCACGGCGAGCCGGCGAAGGAGCCCCGCAGCCACAGCTCCCGCTCGGTCCGGGCGGCGATGCCGAACCCGAAGTCACGTGCGAAGACCTCGGCCCGGTCCAGGTCGGGCTTCTCGAACTCCAGCCACGCCAGGTCGGCGACCTTGATCACCGGATTGCGAGCGCGCCCGGGGTGCTCGCCCCGCAGGGCGCCCCGCTCGCTGTGCAGGCCCTGATGAGCCGTCTTGGACATGACGTCCTCCAAGCAACGTTGCCACGATGAGGAAATCATCAGCTTTGAGTTTTCGATCGTCAATATCTGGAGCCCAGTGAGATGATGAACTCATCAGAACTGTGGCACTGGGTTCCCGTTGTTAGACTCGCGCGTATGCCGACGTCAGCCCCGCCCCGCAACCGATTCGAACGGCGTCGCGCCGAGACCCGTCAGGCGCTCGTCCGCGCCGCCCGGCAGATCCTCGCCGAGACCGGGGACACCAGCGCCAGCATCCAGGCGATCGCCGAGCGCGCGGATGTCGGCTTCGGCTCCTTCTACAACCACTTCGACTCCAAGGCGGAGCTGTTCGACGCGGCGGTGAGGGACGCGCTCGAAGAGCTCGGTCAGGCCTTCGACGAGCACCTGGAGGGCATCGACGACCCCGCAGAACTCGTCGCGGCGGGCTTCCGGCTCAGCGCGCGCCTGGCCGACTCCCGGCCCGAGCTGATGCAGGTGCTGCGCCACCGCGGACTCGGTCACATCCACGCCGACTCGGGTCTGGCCCCGCGTGCTCTGCGCGACCTGGAGGTCGGCGTCGCCTCCGGCCGTTTCACCGTCGCCGAACCGACCGTCGCGCTGAGCGCCCTGGGTGGCTCCCTGCTGGCACTGGTGGAGCTGCGCTTCGCCCGGCCGGAACTCGACGGGGACGAGGCCGCGTCCAACCTCGCCGAGATGCTGTTGCGCATGCTGGGCGTCCCTGCGGACGACGCCCGCGAAGTCGCCCGTCGCGCGCTGCCCGACCTTGACTGAAGAGGGGCGGCCCACCGCGCCGAAGCCCGGGAAGACGGGACGGCGTGGACGTGGATCCGCTGATCGGCGAAGCGGGCCGGGCCAAGGTGGAGGAGTCGGTGGCCGACGCCGTGGAACGGGGTGCCCGGGTGCCGGTCGGCGATGCCACGCCGGACGGCCCGGGCCGCTTCTGCCCGCCGACGGTGCCGGCCGGGGCGGACCAGGGCGGCCGGCTGATGGCGACGGAGGCCTTCGGGCCGGTGGCGGCGATCCTCGCCTTCGATGACGATGACGATGACGATGACGATGACGATGACGATGACGATGACGATGACGAGGACGAGGACGAGGACGAGGACGAGGACGAGGACGAGGACGAGGTCGTACGCCGGGCCGACGACATGCTCGATGCCGAACGGCCCGCCAGATGAACCGACGAGCCGTCACGAAGGATCGAGGCTAGAGCCAGTCCCGCCGCTTGAAAATCACGTACAAGCTGACGCAGACAACCCCCATCAAGCCGATCGCGAAGGGGTATCCGAGGTTCCAGCCAAGCTCGGGCATGTGCTCGAAGTTCATGCCGTAAATGGTTCCTACGAGTGTGGGAGCGAAGAGAATGGCGGCCCACGACGAGATCTTCTTGATCTCCTCGTTCTGCTCGAACCCCGCTTCCGCCAACGCCCGCATCTCCGCGTTCTGCTGCTGGGTCACGAGGGTGGCGTTGACGGTGAGGATGTCGGCGAGGGCCTGGCGGAAGCCGTCCACGCGTTCGCTGGTGTGGGTGACGTGGTCGGCGACGTCGCGGAGATAGCGCTGGAGTTCCTCGTCGGTGCCGTACTTGGTGAAGCCGGCCATGAGGCTGTGCAGCATGCCGACGAGGGGGCGGGTGGCGCGCTGGAACTCGACCATTTCACGGGAGAGTTCGTAGATACGGCGGGAGACCTCGGGGTCGCCGCGGAAGACCTCGGTCTCGATCTCGTCGATGTCGATCTGGACACCGGCGACCACGGGCAGATAACCGTCGACGACCGCGTCGAGGATGGCGTAGAGGACGGCCTCGGGGCCCAGCCCCAGCAGCTCCGGGGACTCCTCCATGCGGTGGCGGACGGCCGACAGGTCGGGGGCGGCGCCGTGCCGGACCGTGATCACGAAGTCCCGGCCCAGGAAGACGTGCAGTTCGCCGAAGTCGACCTCCTCGGGGGCGTCGAGGTAGCGGGCGGCGCGCAGGACGACGAAGAGTGTGTCGCCGTAGCGCTCCAGCTTCGGGCGTTGATGGGCCTCCATCGCGTCCTCGACCGCGAGGGGATGCAGGTCGAACTCCGCGGCCAGGGTGAGGAGTTCACTCTCGGTGGGGCGGGCGAGACCGATCCACGCCATGCCGGACGGCTGTTCGCGCAGTTCGCGGAAGGTGTCGGCGAGGGTGGCGGGGGAGGAGACGCGCACGCCGTCCCGGTACAGGGCCGCCTGGACGATGCTCGCCGGTTCCGGTTCCGGGTCGGGTGAACCGGCGGGGGACGCCGGCCGTTTGTCCGACGGGGCGGGCGGCGGGGTCGGGGCGCGTCGCCAGGCGGACTTCCTGGGGTCTCCGGGGTCTCCGGGGTTCTTGGGATTCCTGGAGTTCTTGGAGTTCTTGGAGTTCTTGGAGGCCGGACGGTCGCGTCGCTCGGGCATCGCGGCTGCCTCTCGGGTCGAGCCAACGTCTGCGTGATCACGGAGCAGGATATACGGGGCATAGGGCATCGGCCTCGCGGACAGAAGGTGTCCGCAAGCCCCGCTAGCGTACGAAGCATGACGAAGACGACGACCGCGACGGCCCCCGTGCTCGGCAACCGCGCCCTCAACCGCGCCACCCTGGACCGGCAGCTGCTCCTGCGCCCCGCGTCGTTGTCCGCCGAGGCGGCCGTCGCGCACCTCCTCGGCCTCCAGGCGCAGAACGTCAAGCCGCCGTACTACGCGCTCGCCGCCCGCCTCGACGGATTCACCCCCGGGGAGCTGTCCGGGCTGATGGCCGAGCGCGAGGTCGTCCGAATCGTCAGCATGCGCTCGACCATCCACACCCACACCGCCGACGACTGCCTCACCCTGCGGCCGCTGGTACAGCCCGCCAGGGACCGCGAACTCACCGCCTTCCGCAAGGGACTTCAGGGCGTCGACCTCGACCGCCTGGCCGCCCTCGCCCGCGAGCTCGTGGAGACCGAGCCACGGACCATGAAGCAGTTGCGCGAGGCCCTTCTCGTCGAGTGGCCGGACGCCGACCCCCAGGCCCTCGCGATCGCCGCCCGCTGCAAACTCCCGCTGGTCCAGGTCACCCCGCGCGGACTGTGGGGCAGAAGCGGCCAGGTCGCCCTCACCACCGCCGAGCACTGGCTGGGCCGGCCCGCCGAGCCCGCTCCCGCCCCCGACGCCACCGTGCTGCGCTATCTCGCGGCCTTCGGCCCCGCCTCCGTCAAGGACATGCAGACCTGGGCCGGCCTGACCAGACTGCGCGACGCCTTCGAACGGCTCCGCCCGAGCCTCGTCACCTTCCGCGACGAGAACGGCGTCGAACTCTTCGACCTCCCGGACGCGCCCCGCCCCGACGCGGACACCCCCGCCCCGCCGCGCTTCCTGCCCGAGTTCGACAACCTCCTGCTCTCCCACGCCGACCGCACCCGGGTCGTGCCGCCCGAGTACTGGGGCCGAACCTGGCAGGGCAACCAGGCCCACTGCACGCTCCTCGTCGACGGCTTCCTGGCGGGGCTGTGGAAGCTGGCGGCCGACGCCCTCGTCGTCGAGCCGTTCGGCAGGCTCACCAAGGCCCAGCGGGACGAGGTGCGCACGGAGGGGGAGCGGATGCTGACGCTGATGCACCCCGAGTCGTCGTACGACATCCGGTTCGGGACCGTCGTACGGCAGTGAGGGGCAGCGGCGAAGGACCGGCCTGGTCCTAGTCCGCCCGCCCCGTCACCGCCACCGTGACCCCCAGCCCGATCATCGTGAATCCGCCCGCCCCGCCGATCAGCGACAGCCGTCGGTCCGAGCCGGCGAACCAGGTGCGGGCGGCCGAGGCCGTCAGGCCCCACAGGGTGTCCGTGACCAGGCCGATCGTGATCGGTACCAGGCCGAGCAGCAGCATCTGCAGGACCACATGGCCGGCCGAGTGGTCCACGAACTGCGGGAGGACGGCGGCGAAGAAGACCACGCCCTTCGGATTGGTGACGCCGACCAGGGCGCCGTCGAGGACGGTCCGCAGGTCGCTGCGGGCCGGTCCTGCCGACCTGGTGCCGATCGCCGCCGCCTTCAGCTCGCGCCGGTGCCGGAACGCCTGCACCCCGAGGAACACGAGGTAGGCCGCGCCCGCCAGTTTCACCGTCAGGTACACCGCCACCGACCGCTCGACCAGCGAGCCGATCCCGACGGCGACCGCCACGACCAGCAGGTACGAGCCGAAGACGTTGCCGATCGCGGTCGCCACGGCGGTCCGGCGACCGTGTGCCAGCGCCCGTCCGATCACGAACAGCACACTGGGCCCCGGGATCATCACCACCAGGACCGACATCGCCGCGAAGGCCGGCAGACGCTCTGTGGACACCATGTCCCTCACCCGCTTCCGGCGGCCATTCAAACAGGAAGGCCGTACACCGGGCCAGGGACGGACATGGAGAGGGGGCGCTGCGGGCCGCTCGTGGAGGCCCGCAACGCCCCCTGGTATTTCACCTGAGGGGTGCTCAGGAGTCTTTCCGGGTTACGAGTTGACCTGTGTGGTCACCAGGCTGGAGAAGGTGGTCAGCCGGGTGTAGACACCCGGGTAACCGGCCTCCGCACAGCCCTCGCCCCAGGAAGTGATCCCTGCCAGGACGCCCCCGATGAGCAGGGGACCGCCGCTGTCGCCCTGGCAGGTGTCGACGCCGCCGGAGGTGTATCCGGCGCAAACCATGTCGCTCGCGATGTAGTCGGAGCCGTAGGAGCTGCTGCAGCTGGAGTTGGACACGGTCGGCACGGTCGCGGTGCGCAGCTGGTTGGAGGAGCTGCCGCCCGCGGAGGTGGTGCCCCAGCCGACGATGCGGGCCGTGGTGCCGGCCGCGTACACGGAGGTGTCCGTGGAGGCGACGTACTTCGCCGTCGTGTACGGCATCGACGTCGACAGGGTCAGGACGGCCACGTCGTCGCCGTTGGTGGCGTCCGTGTAGTCCGGGTTGATCCAGATCTTGCTGACCCGCGCGACCGTGCCGTTGGTGCCGTTGAGGTAGGTGCGGCCGCCGACGACTCTGACGCTGCTGGTGGTCTCGCCGACCATACAGTGGGCCGCGGTGACGACCTTGGTGGCCGAGACCAGGGTGCCGCCGCAGAACTGGTTCTGCGAGGCGTCCGTGATCTGCATCATGAACGGGTACGCGGTCGTCGTGGTCGTCGTACCGCCGACGATGGGCTGGGGGGCGGCGACGGCGGCGGGGGCGCCGAGCAGAGCGGTCGCGGCGGCGGCGGTGGCCGCGAGGGCGGCAGCGGTCTTCTTGGCGCGGTTGAGCCCGAACATGAGTCTCCTCATTGGGTGTTGCCGGTGGGGGGTCGCGCGGGTGTGGGGGGTGGTGCACGGGGGTCGCGGGACCGACCCCCGTGTGCCCGGGCGAGCGGCACGCCCCTTACGCTAGAACCCGGAAGGACCCCTTCCCAATGAGGGAACCCCCTAGGGGAGTTGGGCAGGGAAAACCCTCGGTCGGCCCTCGGTAAACCCACTCGTCCGTCGGACCTGCGCGGCGCTCACTCGAATCCGCGCGGTTCTCACTTCGTACGACGGCCCGCCGCGAGTCTGACGATGTCGACCCGCGATCGGATCCCCAGCTTGCGGTAGACCCGGGTCAGGGTCGCCTCGACCGTCTTGACGCTGATGAACAGCCGGGCGGCTATCTCCCGGTTGGTCGCGCCCTCCATGACGAGCGCGGCGACCTGACGTTCCATCGAGGCGAGCCCGTCCAGCGCGTCCAGCGTCGGGGCGGGGGCGGCGACCGGCTCGGGCGGCGTGGTCATGGCGGCCGCCTCCGCCTGGCGCAGCCAGGGCAGCGCGCGGCAGCGCCGGAACAGCCGCGCCGCCTCGTCGTACGACGTCGGTCCCGGTCGGCGGGTGCGCAGCGAGGCCAGCGCGAAGGCGGCGCGGGCCTCCTCCAGGCCGTAGCCCAGCTTGCCGAGCCGGTCCTGCACCGACGTCAACTGGCCCAGGGCGGCCTCGTGTTCGCCGCGCCTGGCCCGCACCAGCGCCTGCGCCCGGTCGACCACGGCGAGCACACTCTCGCGGCCCAGCCGCAGCGCCTGTTCGCGCGTCACGTCGATGACGTCCTGCGCCTCGGCCAGCTCGCCGGTGCGCACGAGGGCCTCGGCGAGGTCGCCGTGCCAGCGACCGCGCGCCGGGTCGGTGATGCCGAGCCCCTGCTCCAGCTCCCGTACCCGGCGCAGCGAACGGACGGTGCCCGGGGCGTCCCCGGCCACCAGCTGGGCGTGGCCGAGGGCTGCCAGTGCGCGGGAGACGTACATCTGGTCGCCGTCCTCCTCGGCGTGCTCCAGCGCTTCCCGAGCCAGCGCCAGGGCGCGGTCCACGTCGCCGCCCGAGGCCTCCGCGAACGAGGTGAGCAGGGCGGAGGCCACCCTGCCGATGCCGGTGTCCCGGGCCATCCGCAGGCTCTCGCGGGCCAGGTCGAGGGCCCGGCCGCAGTGCCCGGAGCGCAGTTCGGTCTCGGCGAGCAGGCGCAGGAAGTGCACCTCGCTCTCGACCATGCCGCGCCGCCGCACCTCGCGCAGCAGCGCGGTGACGGTGGTGCGGGCCTCGGTCAGCTGGTCGCTCATCAGCAGCCAGCGGAACCGGGCCAGGCCCGGGCCGTTGTGGTGGCAGGCCACCTGCGGGTCCTGGGGTTCCTTCAACGCCCGTTTGATGGTCGCGGGGGCGTCCGGGTGGCCCATCAGGGTCTCGGTCTGGGCCTGGAAGGCGAGCGCGAGGAGTTCGGTGCGCCGGTCGCCGGCCCGGGCGGCCAGCTGTGCCGCGTGCGCGGCCTCCTCCCGGCCCTGCGCGAAGTCGCCCTGTACGACGAGGCCCCGCCAGGCCAGCTGGTAGTGGACCAGGGCGAGCAGCCGCGGGTCGTCGCCCGCGTCGGCCAGCGCCTGCGGGAAGGCGGCGTCGACGTCGCCGAGTGCCTGCCCGGCCGACTCGATCACCACCATCCAGGCCCGGACCCGGTCCGCGGGCACGGTGGCCCGGGTCAGCGCCTCGCGGGCGATGTCCCGCGCGAGGTCCACCTCGCCGGCGGTGATCGCGTCCTCGGCGGCCTGCAACCGCCGCTCGTCCGGGCCCGGCACGCTGTCGGCCGGGGTGTGCCGGGCCGCGAGCAGTCCGAGGGAGGCGGCCATCGAGGGCGCCCCGCGGTCCCGGGCCTGGGCCGCCGCCTCGGCCAGCGTGGCCGCCACCTCCGGATCGGTGCCGGAGGTCGCGAGCGCCAGGTGCCGGGCCCGCTCGATGGGGTCGGAGGCCGCCGTGGACAGCGCGGCGTGCGCGGTCCGCCGCTCCTGTGCGGGCGCCTCCGCGTACAGCGCGGCCGAGATCAGCGGATGCGCGAACCGTACGGCGGGACCCTCGGGCTCCGTCGCGAGCAGTCCGAGGGCGGCCGCCTGGGCGGTCTCGGACTCGGCGTTGTCCCGGCCGGCCGCGTGCAGCAGGGCCAGTGTGGGGCGCGCGCCGGCGCTGGCCACGAGCAGGGTGCGGCGGGCCTCGTCCGAGAGCATGTCCAGGCGGTTCAGCACCAGGGCCCGCAGCGAGGTGGGCACGTGCAGCGGCTCGCCGGGCCGGGGCGGGGTGGGGTCCTCGGCCAGCGCGCGGCCCAGTTCCAGGGCGAAGAGCGGGTTGCCGGCGCTGGTGCGGTGGATGTCCCGGACCGTGGAGCGGGGCAGACCGGTGTAGCCGCGGTGGTCCAGGAGCGCGGAGACCTGGGTGCGCGAGAGCGGGTTGAGGCGGACGGCGAGACTGTCGGGCGGCAACGCGCGTAGATGGCGGTCGTACTCCTGTCCCTCGGTCCGCGCCGCGCACAGCAGTTGGACGGGGGTGTCGCCGAGGCGGCGGGCGGCGAAGCCGAGGAGCTCCGCGCTCGCCGGGTCCAGCCACTGCAGGTCGTCCGCGACGACCAGGACCGGGCGCTCGGCGGCCAGCGCGCGCAGCACCGACAGGACGGCCAGGCGCAGCGCCAGCCCGTCGCGCTGGAGGGTGGACTCGCCGCGTCCGGTGAGCGCCGACTCCAGGGCGGTGCGCTGGGCCGCGGGCAGCCGGTCGGAGACCTCGTCCACGACCAGACCGAGCAGGTCGGCGAGTGCCAGGAACGGGAGATGGGATTCCGACTCCGTCGCCGAGCAGCGCAACACGGTCCGGGGCGCCCCGGCGTTATCCGCGGCCAATGCCCGCAGCACGGTCGACTTTCCTATTCCGGCCGGGCCGTGGAGCAGCACGCTGCCGCCGCCGGCCAACTGCTCACGCGCTCCCGCGAGCAGCTCCTCCCTGCCGATCACCAGGTCGGGGCGGCATCTGGCAGGCTCCTCGAAGTCCCGTCGCACGGTCACCGCTCCCCTCCGTGTGTCGTGTCCTGGCCAATATTAGGCATCGGACTTTGAAATTCGGACGGGCGACATGGTGAGGGACATAACAGCGGCCGGCATAGAGAAATTCATAGGGTCGGCGTATGAATCGGGCGCCGACGGAATCAGGGCAGCAGCCCCGCCCGACGCGCCGCCACGACCGCCTCTCCACGGGTCCGGGACCCGAGCTTCCGCATGGCCGAACGGAGGTACCCCTTGACCGTCTCGGCGGTCACCCCGAGCCGCTCGGCGGCCACCGCGTTCGTTGCGCCCGCGGCCACGCACGCCAGCACATCCACCTCGCGCGGCGCGAGACTCACCCCGTCCGACCGTGGGACACCCGAGGTCAGCAGCCCGCACGCGGCCAGCAGTTCGGCCCGCAGCGCCTCGTCGGCGATCCTCGGCGCGAGCGCCCGCAACGCCGCGTGCGCCTCCCGCACCTGCTCCCACGCCGAGCCGTCCGCCGGGGCCCGGCCCGGCTCCGCCCGCACCGCCGCCATCAGGTCCCGCGCCTCCTCCCGCAGCACCAGTGCCTGTTCCACGTCCCGCGCGGCCGCGACCGCCGCCGTCAGCGTGATGTCACCCAACGGCCGGGCGTCGCGCAGGGCGCCGTACAGGACACCGCGCACCCGGCGCCGTACGACGACCGGCACGGCCACCACCGAGCGCAGGCCCTCCGCGGCGACCGCCGTGTCGTACTCGTGGCTGATCTGCCGCGACGAGGAGTAGTCCGTGACGGCGCACGGGCGGGCGAGGGCGACCGCCTTGCCGCCGAGGCCGTTGCCGGAGGTCACCGCGAGGGCGCTCAGGGCGGGCGTGGCGGTGCCGTTCAGTTCACTGATGCGCATCTGCCGTCTGCCCGACTCCACCAGGCCGCCGAAGGCGACCGGGAGCCCGGTCGTGCGCCGCAGCCGTATCAGTGCGCGCCGGATCTCCACCGACGCCGACCCATCTGCCACGAACTTGTCCCTTCGCTGCGGCACACACCCCCGTTCGGGGGTAGTGAGACCTGCATCACGGATTACACGATGGCAGAGAGCGGCCCGGCAATGGTGCCGGTATCGAGGAGGACAGATGACGACGGCGACGGAGCTCTTCCGCAGTGCGCGGGACTTCCTGCTGGAACACCGCGAGGACTACGCCACGGCATACGCGGGTTTCGCATGGCCCCGCCCCCGGCACTTCAACTGGGCCCTCGACTGGTTCGACGTGATCGCGGACGGCAACGACCGCACCGCCCTGCACATCGTCGAGGAGGACGGCTCCGAGATCCGGCTCTCGTTCGCCGAGCTGGCCGAGCGGTCCAACCGCGTCGCCAACCTGCTGCGCGAGCGCGGGGTGGGTGCCGAGGACCGGATCCTCGTCATGCTGGGCAACCAGGCCGAGCTGTGGGAGACGGCGCTCGCCGCCATGAAGCTGCGTGCCGTCGTCATCCCGGCGACCCCGCTGCTCGGGCCCGCCGACCTGCGCGACCGGGTCGAGCGGGGGCGCGTGCGACACGTCCTCGTCCGGGCCGAGGACACCGCCAAGTTCGACGACGTGCCCGGCGACTACACGCGCACCGCCGTCGGCGGCCTGCCGGAGGGCTGGCAGCCGTACGAGGACGCGTACGTCGCCTCCGCCGACTTCCTGCCCGACGGGCCCACCCTCGCCGACGACCCGCTGATGCTGTACTTCACCTCCGGTACGACGGCCCGCCCCAAGCTCGTCGAGCACACCCACGCCTCCTACCCGATCGGGCATCTGGCGACCATGTACTGGATCGGTCTCAAGCCCGGCGACGTACACCTGAACATCTCCTCGCCGGGCTGGGCCAAGCACGCCTGGTCCAACCTGTTCGCGCCGTGGAACGCCGAGGCGACCGTCTTCATCCACAACTACACGCGCTTCGACCCGGCCCGCCTGATGGCCGAGATGGACCGTGCGGGCGTGACGACGTTCTGCGCCCCGCCCACCGTGTGGCGCATGCTCATCCAGGCCGACCTCACCCAGCTGCGCACCCCGCCGCGTGAGGTCGTGGCGGCCGGTGAACCCCTCAACCCCGAGGTGATCGAACAGGTCCGCCGGTCCTGGGGCGTCACCATCCGGGACGGCTTCGGCCAGACCGAGACCGCCGTCCAGGTCTCCAACAGCCCCGGCCAGCCCCTGAAGACCGGTTCCATGGGCCGCCCCGGCCCGGGCTACCGCGTCGAACTCCTCGATCCGGTGTCCGGTGCGCCGGGCGCGGCCGAGGGCGAGATCGCGCTCGACCTGTCGACCCACCCGGTCGGCCTGATGACCGGCTACCACGGCGACCCCGACCGCACGGCGGAGGCGATGGCCGGCGGCTACTACCGGACCGGGGACATCGGCGCGCGCGACGCCGACGGCTACATCACCTACGTCGGGCGGGCCGACGACGTCTTCAAGGCCTCCGACTACAAGATCAGCCCCTTCGAGCTGGAGAGCGCGCTGCTGGAGCACGAGGCGGTCGCGGAGGCGGCCGTCGTACCCGCGCCGGACGAACTGCGGCTCGCCGTCCCCAAGGCCTATGTGGTGCTGGCGCAGGGCTGGGAGCCCGGCCCCGACACCGCGAAGGTCCTCTTCGAGCACGCCCGGCAGGCGCTCGCGCCCTACAAGCGCATCCGTCGCCTGGAGTTCGCGCCCCTGCCCAAGACCGTCTCCGGCAAGATCCGCCGCATCGAGCTGCGCGAGGCCACGGCCGCGGGCTCCGATGCCGAGTACCGCGAGGAGGACTTCCGGTGAGCGGAACGTCGTACACGGACGGGACGAGCGGACTGTCGTACACGCACGGGACGAGCGGGACGCCGCTGCTGGGCGACACGATCGGGGCGAACCTGGACCGGGCGGTGGCGGCCTGGCCGGACCGCGAGGCGCTCGTCGACGTGCCGTCCGGGCGGCGCTGGACGTACGCCCGGTTCGCCGCGGACGTCGAGGAGTTGGCGTACGCGCTGCTCGCGTCCGGGGTCGCCAAGGGCGACCGGGTGGGCATCTGGGCGGTCAACTGCCCCGAGTGGGTGCTCGTCCAGTACGCCACCGCGCGCATCGGCGCGATCATGGTGAACATCAACCCGGCGTACCGCACGCACGAGGTCGAGTACGTCCTCAAGCAGGCAGGGGTCTCCCTGCTCTTCGCCTCCCTCGGCCACAAGACCAGCGACTACCGGGCGATGGTCGAACAAGTGCGGGGCCGGTGCCCTCAGTTGCGCGAGACCGTGTACATCGGGGACTCGAGCTGGGAGGCACTGGCCGGGCGCGGGACCCCCGGCCCGTACGAGGTCCTGTCCTGCGACGACCCGATCAACATCCAGTACACCTCGGGCACGACGGGCTTCCCCAAGGGGGCCACCCTGTCCCACCACAACATCCTCAACAACGGTTACTTCGTAGGGGAGTTGATCGCCTACACCGAACAGGACCGTGTCTGCATCCCCGTGCCCTTTTACCACTGTTTCGGGATGGTGATGGGCAATCTGGCGGCCACCTCGCACGGCGCCTGCATGGTCATCCCGGCCCCTTCCTTCGACCCGGCGGCGACCCTGCGCGCGGTCCAGGACGAGCGCTGCACGTCCCTCTACGGCGTCCCGACGATGTTCATCGCGGAGCTCAACCTCCCCGACTTCGCGACCTACGACCTCTCCTCCCTGCGCACCGGCATCATGGCGGGCTCGCCGTGCCCGGTGGAGGTCATGAAGCGGGTCGTCGCCGAGATGCACATGGCGGAGGTCTCCATCTGCTACGGCATGACCGAGACCTCCCCGGTGTCCCTCCAGACCCGCCGGGACGACGACCTGGAACACCGCACGGCCACGGTCGGCCGCGTCCTGCCGCACATCGAGACCAAGGTCGTCGACCCGGCCACCGGAGTCACCCAGCCGCGCGGCACGGCGGGGGAGTTGTGCACCCGCGGCTACAGCGTGATGCTCGGCTACTGGAACGAGCCGGAGAAGACCGCCGAGGCCGTCGACCCCGGCCGCTGGATGCACACCGGCGACCTCGCCGTCATGCGCGAGGACGGATACGTCGAGATCGTCGGCCGCATCAAGGACATGATCATCCGGGGCGGCGAGAACATCTACCCCCGCGAGATCGAGGAGTTCCTCTACGCCCACCCGAAGATCGCGGACGTCCAGGTCGTCGGCGTACCCGACGAGCGGTACGGCGAGGAGGTCCTCGCCTGTGTCATCGCGCGGGACGCGGCGGACCCGCCGACGCTGGAGGAGCTGCGGGCCTTCTGCGAGGGGCGGTTGGCGCACTACAAGATCCCCAGTCGGCTTCGGGTCATGGACTCCTTCCCGATGACGGTGTCCGGGAAGGTGCGCAAGATCGAGCTGCGGGAAAATCATGCGGCGCGTGGCTGAGCCGTCCGTCAGAATGTCGCGATGATCGGCAGACGCATCACCCACCGCATGGCGGACGGTGTACGAGTACCCGGAACCTGGCGGCACGCCTTCATTCGCAACGGCGACTACTTCCTGACGGACCTGTTCATCTACGCGGACGGTCTGGTCGACTGCTGGGGTCTGGTCACGTTGGAGGAGTTCGAGGAGAAGCTGCGGCGCGGGTGGGTCGCCACCGAGCTTCCCGAGGGTGCCAGGGCGTCCGGACATGAGCTGGCCGCCTGGAAGTTCAGCGAGCCGCGCACCTGGCACACCCCCGAGCTGCTGCTCGCCGAGGTGCGGGACACCGTGGACCAGCTCAACGGGCGGCCGGACTCCACGGATCGGTGCCTGGACGCCGTCGACGCGTTTCTCGCCGACCGGACGGAGGAGAAGCGGGCCGTGGCCCGCGCCGCCTACCTCGCCATCCCGAGGACCCAACGGCACTACGCGCTCGGCGACATGGACCGCAAGGACTGGCCGCTCCAGGTGCTGGTCGCCGGACCGGGCGGGCACATGGACTCCCGGCCCGACGGCGACGAAGCCCCGGTCACGCAGGAGGAGTACGACGAGGCGGTCGACTACTTCGAGGACCGGGCGCAGTGGATCGCCAAGAGTTCCTCACGGGTTCCGGCGGACGGACCGGTGACGTCCGTCGCCCCCGCGATCCAGCTCTACGACAGCTATCCGCTGAAGCCGTCCGACGATCCGGACACGAGGGCCCTGCGCAACAACTACCCGGCACCCGTCGACGTCGACGGTGTCACCTATCCCTCCGTCGCCCACGCCTACTGGGCCCTCTCGACCGCCGACCCCGGCGTCCGGGCCGCGATCGCCGCGGCGGACACCGCGTTCGCCGCCCGGAACCTTGCCGTCGGCGCCCGCCGGTGCGACGGCTGGGAGCAGGCCCGCACGGCGGTCATGACTCGCCTGATGCGGGCCAAGTACGCCCAGCATCCGGCCCTGGCCCGGGTCCTCCTGGCCACGGACGACGCGACGATCGTCTACGACGACGGCGACTCCCGCTTCTGGGGCGACAACGCCGGCCGCGGCCGGAACTGGACCGGTCGTCTCCTCGAACTCGTCCGTTCCGAACTGCACGCCGAGCGCGCGGGGATCGGGCCGACGACGACCGCCCGGAACTAAGGGCGTGCTGCGAAAGTCCCGCCTGCCCCGCGACGCCCGGCACGCTCCCCCAGAGGGGGCACCCCCACTCGCCGCACCGGCCGAAAGCCCAAGTACGTCCAGTACGACGAGAGCACGCACCAGACGCCGCAGGGCCCGCCCTCCGGGCGAACGACGGGACTTTCGCAACACGCCCTGGTCCTCGCAGAGGCGCATGCACACCCGGGGCCACCGGTCGAGGCCCAGCTCCTTCTCATGGGCGCGGATCTTGCGTAGGCCCGGGGTGAGTTCGGCCTCGTCCAGTGCGCGGAAGCCGAGGCGTGTGTAGTACGGCGCGTTCCACGGCACCTTTGCGAAGGTGGTGAGCGTGAGACCGGTCAGGCCCTCCTCGCGGGCACGGTCGGCGGCGTACGCGAGGAGGGTGCGGCCCACGCCCCGGCGCGCGGCGTCGGGGTGGACGGAGACCTGCTCGACGTGGAGGGCGCCGTCCACCGGTTCGCAGATGAGATACGCGACCGGGCTGTCGCGTTCGTCGGCGGCGACCCAGGCGCGGCCGGCCCGGCGGTAGCGCTCCAGGACGTCCGGGCCGGGCGGTTCGTCCTCGGCGACAGCCGCCATGCCGAGGTCGCGGAAGGGGGCGCCGGCCGCGCGTTCGACGTCCTGCAGGAGCGGGAGCTCGGCGGCGGTGGCGGGGCGGATGCGCATACGGCGAGTGTCGGGTGCCGAGGGGTTCGGCGCCAGCGGATATCACGCACGTCATGCCCCCGCGGCATCCAGGTCGTCCGCGTGGCTGTTCACCGCCTGCGGCGCCCCCGTGAGGTCGAGGACGAACAGCGGGATGCGCAGCGCGTCGGCGCGGCCACGGGCGTCGGGGGAGAACCCGGCGAGGGAGAAGTAGACGCAGGACGTGGACTCCGCCATGGCCGTCAGCCACAGGCACTCCACGTCGCGCAGGGTCGCCGGGCGGACGGTCGGGTCGACCCGGGCCAGCAGGCCGCGCGCGGCCAGGCCGATGCCGGACGGGGGCCGCTGGTCGGCGCGGCGGATGTCCCGGTAGCCGAGCCAGCGCAGATAGAGGGCGGCGGCGGTGACCGCGTCACGGGCGGTACGGATCGTGACGGGCTGGAAGACGCGACGCCGGGCCGGAGCGGAGACCGGGGGGGTTGATTCGGCGGACGGCCCGGCCACCGGGATGCGCAGCACGGTCCCGCACCCGCAGCCCAGCTCCGGGTACGGCCACTGGTTCCGGCGGCCGCAGGCCTCGCA
This sequence comes from Streptomyces sp. MMG1533, assembly GCF_001279775.1. GTDB lineage: Bacteria > Actinomycetota > Actinomycetes > Streptomycetales > Streptomycetaceae > Streptomyces. Next base: position 62,742 of record NZ_LGDG01000245.1, read on the forward strand.
GCGCACGGTGACCCAGTCCTCGTCCCAGGCACGGTGGGCGACCGCGGTGGCCGCCTTGTGCTGGTCGAGTGCCGGGGCGGCGGGCACCCCGCACACGCACGGGTACGACGGCGCCTCGTAGAAGTGCTCGCGTCTGCAGGCCGGGCAGCGCACCGGCACGCTCTCGGACATGGCCCCCATCGTCCTCCCGTCGACCCCCGCTTGTCCGTCTCTTGACGGCCTTCGTCCGCCCACTTACATTGCTTCCAGATAGTAGAAATTACTTTCCGCAATACGGAAAATGTCTGCGGGGAGAGAAGACACGGGAAGTACTCACCGCGGGGCGCGACGGGAGTGCGGATCCGACAGCCGAAGCAGGAGTACTCGATGGCTCGAATGACCGCTGCCCGCGCGGCAGTTGAGATTCTCAGGCGTGAGGGCGTCACCGCCGCGTTCGGCGTCCCGGGCGCGGCGATCAACCCGTTCTACGCGGCGCTCAAGGCCTCCGGCGGCATCCACCACACCCTCGCCCGCCATGTCGAGGGCGCCTCGCACATGGCCGAGGGCTACACCCGTACCCACCCGGGCAACATCGGCGTCTGCATCGGCACCTCGGGGCCGGCCGGCACGGACATGATCACCGGTCTGTACTCGGCCATCGGTGACTCCATCCCGATCCTGTGCATCACGGGCCAGGCCCCGACGGCCGTGATCCACAAGGAGGACTTCCAGGCCGTCGACATCGCCTCCATCGCCACACCGGTGACGAAGATGGCGGTCACCGTCCTGGAGGCCGCGCAGGTTCCCGGCGTCTTCCAGCAGGCCTTCCATCTCATGCGCTCAGGCCGCCCCGGCCCGGTCCTGATCGATCTGCCGATCGACGTCCAGCTGACGGAGATCGAGTTCGACCCGGACACGTACGAGCCGCTCCCGGTCTACAAGCCGGCCGCCACCCGCGCCCAGATCGAGAAGGCGATCGGGATGCTCAACGCGTCCGAGCGCCCGCTGATCGTGGCCGGCGGCGGTGTCATCAACGCCGACGCCGCCGAACTGCTGGTGGAATTCGCCGAGTTGACCGGCGTCCCGGTCGTCCCCACCCTCATGGGCTGGGGGGTGCTCCCCGACGACCACGAGCTGAACGCCGGCATGGTCGGCCTCCAGACCTCGCACCGCTACGGCAACGCGACCTTCCTGGAGTCCGACTTCGTCCTCGGCATCGGCAACCGCTGGGCCAACCGCCACACCGGAAAACTCGACGTCTACACGGCCGGCCGGACGTTCGTCCACGTCGACGTGGAGCCCACCCAGATCGGCAGGATCTTCGCCCCGGACTACGGCATCGCCTCCGACGCGAAGGCCGCGCTGGAGCTGTTCGTGGCGGTGGCACGGGAGGTGAAGGCGGCCGGGAAGCTGCCCGACCGCTCCGCGTGGGCCGGCGCCGCGCAGCAGAAGAAGGCCACGCTCCAGCGCCGTACGCACTTCGACGACATCCCGATCAAGCCGCAGCGCGTCTACGAGGAGATGAACAAGGCCTTCGGACCGGAGACCCGGTACGTCTCCACGATCGGCCTCTCGCAGATCGCCGGCGCCCAGATGCTGCACGTCTACCGGCCGCGCCACTGGATCAACTGCGGCCAGGCCGGCCCGCTCGGCTGGACCGTCCCGGCCGCGCTGGGCGTCGCCAAGGCCGACCCCGAGGCGCAGGTCGTCGCCCTCTCCGGCGACTACGACTTCCAGTTCATGATCGAGGAGCTGGCGGTCGGCGCGCAGCACAAGATCCCGTACGTCCACGTCCTCGTCAACAACTCCTACCTGGGCCTGATCCGCCAGGCACAGCGGGCGTTCGACATCGACTTCCAGGTCAAGCTGGAGTTCGAGAACATCAACTCCCCGGAGCTGGGCGTCTACGGCGTCGACCACGTCAAGGTCGCCGAGGGGCTCGGCTGCAAGGCGATCCGGGTGACCGACCCGGCCGAACTGGGCGCGGCCTTCGAACAGGCGAAGAAGCTCGCCGCCGAGTTCCAGGTGCCGGTGGTCGTCGAGGCGATCCTGGAGCGCGTCACCAACATCTCGATGTCCACCACCAACGACATCGGCAATGTCGTCGAGTTCGAGGAGATCGCGACCGAACCGGGGCACGCCCCGACCTCGATCAGGACACTGAAGGTCTGACGCACATCGTCGGTCACGCGAAAGGGCGGCCCAGCCGGGAGTGGGCCGCCCTTTCGCGTGCGCGGTCCGGGCCGGGGCGCCCGCGTCCTCGGGGCCGATGGCTCTGTCCGTGTGCCCGCGGACGCTCGGTCCGCCGGCTCACTCCGAGCCGTCGCCGTCCCCGCAGCCGTGGCCGTCACCTTCGCCGACGTTGCGCGGGGCGCGCTGTCGAAGTCCCGTGTCCGCCACTCCGCCCGGGGGATCAGGCCCGCCCGCAAGGCGAAGCGAGGGACGAGGACGCACGAGGGCATGCCCCGCACCCATGGGCTCCCCCGAGACCCGTACCGTCCCGGTCGGCCGGCGCCGGCGGCGCCCCGCAGACGCAGCGCGGGCACGGAGACCGTGACGGTGGCGCGGGGACCGCCCCCGCAGCGATGCGACTTCGTGCGGCTCCAGCCGGACCGTCGTACCGCTGTCCATGACACTCCCCTTGCACGGGGCCCGCCGCCCCCGTGCCGGCGGGCCCCGCGTGATGAGAATGTGCCCCGACCCGGGGGCGGGTGAAGCCTCCCGGGCCTGGTTCAGAGCTTGATTTGAGGGTTCCGTAGCCCGCCTACGACCGGTGGCGTACGTGCGTGTGCGCGGGCTGCGCGGGCTCACTGCTCGTGGTGCTCGGACAGCCCCGGCCAGTCGTCGGGGCCGCCGCCCTGCCACTCGATGATGTCGCTCTCCTCGACCTCGACCTGGTCGAGGTCCGCGAGGCGCAGGAGTTCGACCACGTCGTCCAGGTGGGAGGCGACTCCGAGGTTCTCTTCGTCCCAGGTGACGCGCCGGGAGCCGTCCAGGGCGGGGGCGTGGACCACGATGTGCGGATGCTGCGTGGGGTGTGCTGGAGGTGCCATGCCTTCAGGCTCCTGCGGGCGGGCCGGATCCGCACCCCGGCGTACCCCCGCACAGCCCGGGAACGCCGAGAAGCGCCGGATACGGGATCGTCCGCATCCGGCGCCTGCCGGAGATCCTGGGACCGCGGCGGTTGCGACGGAGCCTGGACGCCCTTCCCTCAGGTCGAGAAGGGGATCCGGGGTCCTTCACCACCGCACTGGCTCGCACGCCGCCGCGGTCCCTGCCCTGCCCGCGCCCCGTACCGGTCGGCCACCCCTCATCCGGGTCGCCGTTGGTCGGGCGCGGTCAGGGAGTTCAGTCCTCGCGCAGGGCGCGGACCGCCTCCTCCACGCGCCTTCCGTACTCCGGGTCGGCGGCGTGGAAGTGGGTGAGGTTTTCGAACGTCGTGTTGAAGTGGATCCGGGCGGCGCCGACGCCTGGGCGCGACAGGACAGTTGTCAGCGCCGATGCCGCCCGGGGCTTGGGGGAGGGGCGTCAGACCCGGGCGCCGGAGAGGCGCTCCACCGCCCGCAGCAGCGCCGAGTGGTCCAGGCCGCCGTCGCCCTGCGTGCGCAGGCCGGCGACCAGCTGGGCGACCACGGCACCGACGGGCAGGACCGCGCCGACATTGCGGGCGGCGTCCGTGACGATGCCCATGTCCTTGTGGTGCAGGTCGATACGGAAGCCCGGCTTGAAGTCGCGGTTCAGGAAGTTGTCCTTCTTGCGCGTCAGCACGGTGGAGCCGGCGAGCCCGCCGCCCAGGACGTCGAGAGCGGCCTTCAGGTCCACGCCCGACTTCTCCAGGAAGACCACCGCCTCGGCGCACGCCTGGATGTTCACGGCGACGATCAGCTGGTTGGCGGCCTTCACGGTCTGGCCCGAGCCGTGCGGACCGCACAGCACGATGGTCTTGCCTAGCGCCTCGAAGACAGGCTCCGCCCGGTCGAAGTCGGCCTGCTCGCCCCCCACCATGATGGACAGCACGGCCTCGACCGCACCGGCCTCACCGCCGGAGACGGGTGCGTCCAGGACGCGGATGCCCTTGTCCCCGGCCGCCTTCGCCAGGTCGACCGAGGTCTGCGGGGTGATCGAGGACATGTCGATCAGCAGCGCGCCGGACCGTGCGTTCTCCAGGATGCCGTCCGGGCCGTACGCGACGGCCTCGACCTGCGGGGAGGCGGGCACCATCGTGATCACGACGTCGGCGTCCCGCACGGCCTCGGCGATCGAGCCCGCCGCGGTGCCGCCGGCGGCGGTCAGACGGTCGAGCTTGTCCTGTTCCAGCGTGAAGCCGGTGACGTCGTAACCCGCCTTGATCAGGTTCTCGGACATGGGGGAGCCCATGATGCCGAGGCCTATCCAGGCGATCTTGGGGAGGTTCGTGGTCATGGGGTACCTCTCTCACTGCTGTGCTGCGTCTGGTGGTGGTACGGCGTGGGCAGGCTTCGCGGCCCGCGCACACGCGGCGTCCGGGTGCGGCGCAGTGCGTCGTCGACCGGCCCGGCCCACCTGTAATGACGGACCCGACCTCGGACGGGTCGATGCCGCGCGGCCCTGCCGCCGCTTTCAGTGCGCCGCGCGTGCTTCCTGCGGAAGCCAGCCGAAGGCCTCCGTGCTCGGGCCGTCCCCCGGCTTGTACTCCAGGCCGACCCAGCCCTCGTAACCGGCCTTCCTCAGCTGGTCGAGGAGGTTCTGCAGCGGCAGCGCTCCCGTCCCCGGCGCACCGCGTCCCGGGTTGTCGGCGATCTGCACGTGGCCGGTCTGCGACGCGTACTGCTCGATCACCGACGGCAGGTCCTCGCCGTTCATCGACAGGTGGTAGAGGTCCATCAGGAAGCGCGCGTTGCCCAGCCCCGACGCCTGGTTGACCGTGTCGACGATCCCCATGGCGGCGGGTGCGCTCACCAGTGGGTACAGGGGCGACTCGGGCTTGTTGAGGGCCTCGATCAGCAGGATCGCGCCGATCCGGCTCGCGGCCCGGGCTGCGAGCACCAGGTTCTCCAGCGCGAGCGCGTCCTGTTCCGCAGGGGCCACGCCCTCGACGCGGTTGCCGTAGAGCGCGTTGAGGGCCTTGCAGCCCAGGGACTCGGCGAAGTCGGCCGCCACGTCGATGTTGGCGCGGAACCGCTCCGACTCCTCGCCCGGGATCGACAGGGCGCCCCGGTCCGGGCCGGGCAGCTGTCCGGCGTAGAAGTTCAGCCCGGTGAGCCGGACGCCCGCGTTCTCGATCGCCTTCCTGAGGGCGTCGAGCTCGGACCGCTCGGGGGCGGGGGAGCCGACCCAGGGCCACCACAGCTCGACCGCCGTGAAGCCCGCCGCGGCGGCGGCTGCGGGGCGCTCCAGGAGCGGGAGTTCCGTGAAGAGGATCGACAGGTTGACGTTGAAGCGCTGGTCTGCAAATCCCATCGGGGTGGCGCTCCCTTCCGTGCTCGCGGCCGTACCGGCGATTCGAATCTATTTCGTATTGCGGAAGTTTGTTTCTGCTTAATGGAAGATTGCCCGGGGTCGGGGAGGACTGTCAAGAGCGCTCGCAAAAAGGTGCCCCCGCGCGGGGCTGCGCGGGGGCACTTCGAACAGGGGGTGACCAGGGCGACTGTCCCGTCCGCTCGCCCTCGAGGCGTGAAGGCATGAGGCCGGGCACCATCTCGGTTCACTTCAAGTATTGTTGGAAATTTCGGCGCACATATTGCTAACAGTATTGCGGCCCGGTTACGTTTTCGGACACGCAAGCACGGCTCACAGTGCTCTTGCCTCACGTTCCGCCGCAGTGTGAGCAGCCGGCACACCTCCCATACACACGTACCTGCACCTCGCTCCGCCGCGCCGACCGGTGCGTACTCCATTCATGGGTTTTCCGCAGCCGCACCATCCCGCCGGTCCCCGCGCGGCCCTCTCCCCCGGAGGCGCGCGTGATCAGACATGCCCTCAGTCGGCGCCTGGCCGCATGGACGGCGGCCGTCGTCCTGCCCGCCGCAACCCTCGGAACCTCGGCCGTCGCGGCACGTTCCGCGGGCGAGGCGGACCAGGGCGCAAGGCCGGCCCCGGTCGTCCGGACCGACAGCGGCCCGGTCCGCGGCGTCGCGGCCGCCGAGGCCGACCGGTTCCTCGGCCTCCCCTACGCGGCGCCGCCCCTGCGTGAGCTGCGGTTCGCGCCACCGGCAACACCCGCCGCCTGGAAAGGAGTTCGCCAGGCCACCCGCCAGTCGCCCGCCTGCATCCAGTTCGAGCCCACGGGCATTCGCGAGGAGCAGGCCGTCAGCGAGGACTGCCTGTACCTGGACGTATACCGTCCGGCCCGGGTGTCCAAGAACGCCGAACTCCCCGTCATGGTGTGGTTCCACGGCGGCGCCAACACCCAGGGCACCGGCGTCATCTACGGCGGCAGCACCATGGCCGCGAAGACCGGCACCATCGTCATCTCGGTCAACTACCGCCTGGGCGCGCTCGGTTTCCTCGCCCACCCGGCCCTCAGCGAGGTCACGCCGGGCGGGTCCGGCAACTACGGGCGCATGGACCAACTGGCCTCGCTCCGGTGGGTCCAGGACAACATCGCGAACTTCGGCGGCGACCCGGCGAACGTGACCGTCTACGGCCAGTCCGCGGGCGGCGGAGCCGTCTGCGACCTGATGGCCATGCCCTCCGCGCGCGGTCTGTTCGCCAAGGCGATCGTGCAGAGCTCCGGGTGCATGAGCGACCGGACCTCGCTGCCGGCCGGGGAGCAGAGCGGAGTCACGTTCGCCGAGTCCGTGGGATGCACCGACGCGGCGGCGGTCGTGAGCTGCCTGCGCAAGGCGTGGCCGGGCAGGCTCGTCGCCAACCAGGCCAACTATCTGGGCGGTTCGAAGGTGGGCGGCGCGCTGCTGCCCGAGTCGTTCAAGGCAGCGCTCGCCGACGGCACCTGGAACGCCGTTCCCGTGATGACCGGCAGCACCCGCTCCGAGAACCGTCTTCTGTCCACCGCCCTCGCCCAGATCACCGCGCAGGGGTACGTCGACCTCGTCGACAAGACGTACGGGGACAGGGCGGCACGCGTCCTGGAGCTGTACCCCTTGAGCAGGTTCAAGAGCCCGTACGACGCCATCACGCAGGTGCAGACCGACGCCGGCAACGCCTGCCGGGTCGAGCTGACGGCCCGGGCGACGGCGGCCGAAGTGCCGACCTACCGCTACGAGTTCAACGACCCGACCTCGCCGACCCTCTACGGATTCGCGATCCCCGGTGAGGACATGTCCAACGCGCACAGTGCCGAACTCGCCTACCTCTTCGACTTCACGCTCGGCGAGAAGCCGCTCACCGCGGTGCAGGAGCGGCTCTCGGACCAGATGATGCGCTACTGGGGCGCCTTCGCCCGCAGCGGCGACCCACATGTCAAGGGCGCCCCGGCGTGGCCCCTCTACGGCACCGGCCAGAAGGTGATGCAGCTCCGCTCCGGTGGCGCCGGCCAGGCGATCACCACGTTCGCGGCGGAGCACCACTGCGACTTCTGGCTCGCCTGACACACGTCGGGCCCCACCTCCCCACCTCCTCACCTCGACCTCCTTACCTCGACAGGAAGCAGGGAACGATGAGACTCAGGAGACTGAACGGCAGAATCGGTATCGCCCTGGCCTCCGCGGGCCTGCTCGGCCTGGGCCTGACGACCCTGCCTGCGACGACGACCGGCGCGTCGGCGCAAGGCACCGAACGCCCCGCCTCGACCGTGGTGGAGACCACCGACGGCAAGGTCCGTGGCAACAGCCGGACGGGGTACGACGAGTGGCTCGGCATCCCCTACGCCGCCTCGCCCACCGGCGCCCGGCGGTGGACCGCGCCGCAGCCGACCGCCGAGTGGAAAGGCGTGCGCGACGCCACCGCGTTCAGTGAGCGCTGCGCCCAGCCCAGCGGCTGGGATCCCGGCTACGAGAACCCGACGACCACCGAGAACTGCCTCTCCCTCAACGTCTATGTGCCCCAGGGCACGAAGGGGCGCCTCCCGGTCCTCGTGTGGATCCACGGCGGCGGCTACTTCGGCGGCGCCGGCCAGGACACCGACCCGCGCAAGTTCGTGGAGCAGACGGGCTCGGTCGTGGTCACCGTCAACTACCGCCTCGGCCCGCTCGGCTTCCTGAACCTGCCCGAGCTGCGCAAGGAGAGCGCCGACGGCGCCGGGAACTACGGCCTGTTGGACCAGCAGGCCGCCCTGCGCTGGGTGCAGGCCAACGTCGCCGGCTTCGGCGGCAACCCGAAGAACGTCACCATCGCCGGACAGTCCGCCGGCGCGAGCTCCGTGTGCGCACAGCTGGCCTCGCCCACCGCCAAGGGCCTCTTCGCGCGGGCGGGCATCATGAGCGGCAGTTGCGGCATGCAGTCCGCGTCGGCCGGTGAGACGCAGAGCAAGGCCTTCGTCAAGGAGATCGGCTGCTCCACCGCCTCCGACGTCCTCGCGTGCCTGCGCGCCAAGCCCGCCTCCGCGATCGTCACCGCCCAGCAGAAGGCGGCCGTGCGGCCCTCCCTCGGCGGCGCCGCCTTCCCGACCGATCCCGCGGTCGCCGTGGAGACCGGGAAGTTCAGCCGCGTCCCGGTGATGCTCGGCCAGACCAACAGCGAACGCGGCCTCTCCACGTTCCAGAACTACGACTACCTCGGCAAGCCGATGACCGCCGCCCAGTACGAGACGGAGGTGCGCGGCGCCTACGGAGCAGGCGCCGACAAGGTGCTCGCGGAATACCCGCTCAGCGCCTACGACACCCCGGGCGAGGCGTGGACCGCCGCCCAGAACGGCTCCACCTCCTACGCCCGCTGGCAGCTCATGGGCACGCTGTCGCGCTGGACGCCCACCTACGCCTACGAGTTCGCCGAGAGCGACACCCCGCACTTCACCTCGATCTTCCTGATCCAGCAGAAGAGCGAGACCGCACGGAACTTCCCGTTCGGCGGTGCCATCCACGTCGACGACCTCGGCTACCTCTGGGACTACCTCGGCCAGACCATGCCGTACGACGACGACCAGTTGGAGCTGTCCTCGCAGATGATCCGCTACTGGGGCCACTTCGCCGCGAACGGTGACCCGAACGGCGCCCGCACCCCGGCCTGGCCGAAGTACACCACCAGGACCGAGGCCCTGATGTCACTCTCCGCCTGCGACACCTCCCCGGCGAGCGGCAAGTCCCCGGCCGCCTGCTCCAAGGTCTCCACCCAGTTCGACGAGGAGCACAACCTCGACTTCTGGGAGAGCCTCCCGTCCTGACGGTCCGCACGCGCCGGTGCTCCCGCTCCCCACGGGCGGGAGCGCCGGCCGGACACTCCCCCTCGACCTCCCGTTTCGGAGCTCACCGTGCACGAGACCGCCGTACACGGCCGCGCCGGAATCCGGCGCCTGGCGGCCTTCTTCCCGTCCGTCACGGGATGATCCGGCACGCCCCGACAGGAACAGGAGGAGGTGGCGGCGGTCCTCGATCGGTCGGTGACCCGGCCCCCCGGCACCGGTGCTCGGGCCGGGCCACGCCGTCCTGAGCGGCCCGGCCGGCCCGCACATTCCTGCTGATCGCCGCAGGTGAGTCCGTTAAGGTCGTCTCGGAGCGATCGGGCACTGCGCTGCGGAACGTGCCCCGGATGTGCCCCAGAGGTGGCCTCTCCATCGGAGGGCTGAGAGAACGCGCAGGTCAGAGCCGCTATGGGGGCACAGTGCGATTGCGAGTGGAGTTCACGACCGAGCCCTTCGATCTGGACGAGGCGCCCGCGCATGCGGTGGTGGCCCGTGAGGTCATCGAGGCGGCCGAGCTGGACGCGGTGGACGTCGGTCCGTTCGGCAACACGGCGGAGGGCGGCGCCGACGCCGTACTGACCACCGTGGACGCCCTGCTGCGCCGGACCCTGGAGTCCGGCGCCACCCGGATCTCGCTCCAGCTCAATGTGATCGGCGAGAACGTGACCGGGGAGGGCGAGAAGTGACCGGCACCGGGGACGAGCCCTTCATCTCGGCCGTGAAGCCGCTGGTCGACGCGATGGGCGGCGAGCTGCTCCCGCCGGACGAGGCCGGCCCCGACGACGTCGTGCTCGCCTGGGAGGGCGCCGACGTCGTCGCCGTACGCCTGCCCCAGCTCGCCGACTCCCTCGACCACATCCTGGCCGCCATGGAGCGCAAGAAGGGCAAGCCCCTCGCCGACCTGGACCGCAAGGCCAAGCAGGAGGTCGTACGCATACTGGAGGCGCGCGGCGCCTTCTCCGTACGGCACGGCGTGGAGACCGTGGCGAGCGCGCTCGGGGTGAGCCGCTTCACGGTCTACAACTACCTGAACCGCGAGAAACAGGGCTGAGCCCGGGCCGGTGGGGCAAATGGGCCTGATCGCCGGTCTTGCCGGGCTTTGTTACCCGGAATTTTCAACAAAGTGTTGACGCACTCTTCGGGAGGGCGTTAGCTGGCGGCAGCCCGATCAGTACGAAGGCCGTTCGCGGCCACGGAGGCTCCCGTGACGTCGACTTCCACGCCCCCGGGCCTGGCCCGGTTCAACGCCCTGGAGGAGCACGCGGCCTTCGCCGCCCTCCACGAGGCGTGCGCCTCCACGGCGTGGGCGAGGCGGCTGCTCGCCGCTCGCCCCTACGCCGCTCCCGACGACCTCTACACCGCCAGTGACGCCGCGACGGCCGAGCTGAGCGCCGAGGACCTGGCCGAGGCCATGGCCGGGCACCCCCCGATCGGCCGCCCCAAGCCGGGCGATCCGACCTCGGCGCGGGAGCAGCGCGGCATGGCGGGCGCTTCCGAGGGGCTGAAGACGGAGATGCTGGAACTGAACCTGGCGTACCAGGAGAGGTTCGGCCATGTCTTCCTGATCTGCGCCACCGGCCGGACCGGCGAGCAGATGCGGGACGCGGTCAAGGAGCGGATCGGCAACGCGCCGGAGCAGGAGCGGGAGATCGTCCGCACCGAGCTGGGCAAGATCAACCGTATCCGGCTCGCCCGCATCGTCGAAGCAGACTGAAGAGGACTGACGCAGCATGAGCACCAGCACCACCGCCTCGGTGTCCACGCACATCCTGGACACCAGCATCGGCCGCCCCGCCGAGGGTGTCGCCGTCCGGCTCTCCGCCCGCTCGGGGCGCGAGGCGGACTGGCAGGCGCTCGGCGGCTCGGCGACCGACGCGGACGGGCGGTGCAAGGACCTGCCGGTGCTGCCGGAGGGCACCACGCACGTACGGCTCGACTTCGCGGTGGAGCCGTATTTCGAAGAGAACGCCGAGAAGAAGCAAGCCGATGCGCAGCAGGACGCCCCCGCGAATCGGGACAGCGGCCCCGGGGTGTTCTTCCCGGAGGTGGCGATCACGTTCGCCGTCAAGCCCGGCGAGCACTACCACGTACCGCTGCTGCTCAACCCGTTCGGCTACTCCGTTTACCGAGGGAGCTAGCTAAATGACAGACATTTCCCGCCCTGCCCGCCCTGTCATCCTGGGACAGAACCAGTACGGCAAGGCCGAGAACCGAGTCGTCAAGATCACGCGGGACGGCGCCACCCACCACATCAAGGACCTGAACGTCTCCGTGGCGCTCTCCGGCGACATGGACGAGGTCCACTACTCCGGCTCGAACGCCAACGTCCTGCCGACCGACACCACCAAGAACACGGTGTACGCGTTCGCCAAGGAGCACGGCATCGAGTCCGCCGAGCAGTTCGGCATCCACCTCGCCCGTCACTTCGTGACGTCGCAGGAGCCGATCAGGACGGCGCGCATCCGCATCGAGGAGTACGCCTGGGAGCGGATCGAGACCTCCGACGCCAACTCGGAGGTCATCGGCGCCGACGAGGTCGGGCACTCCTTCGTACGGAAGGGCCAGGAGACCCGGCTGACCCAGATCACGTACGACGGCGAGTCGTGGGAGGTCGTCTCGGGCCTCAAGGACCTCGTCGTGATGAACTCGACCAACTCCGAGTTCTGGGGGTACGTCAAGGACAAGTACACGACGCTTCCCGAGGCGTACGACCGGATCCTGGCCACCCAGGTCGCCGCCCGCTGGCGCTTCAACTGGTCCGACGACGAGCAGAAGATGCCCCACTGGGAGGAGTCCTACGAGCAGGTGAAGAAGCACATGCTCCAGGCCTTCGCCGAGACGTACTCGCTGTCGCTCCAGCAGACCCTGTACCAAATGGGCTCGCGGATCATCAACAGCCGCAGCGAGATCGACGAGGTCCGCTTCTCGCTCCCGAACAAGCACCACTTCCTCGTCGACCTCGAGCCCTTCGGGCTGAAGAACGCCACCGAGGACGGTGCCGTGTACTTCGCCGCCGACCGCCCGTACGGCCTGATCGAGGCGACCGTCCTGCGGGACGGCTGCGAGGCGAAGATCCCGGTGGACCTCACCAACCTCTGAGCCCTCCGCCGGGCCGACCCCTTCGATCAACTCCATTTTCGGCACCCGTGGCCGGGGGCACTCGCACCACCCGTCCCTCGGCCCGGCACTCAAATCTCCAGGGTCCTGCCGTGCCCACTCCACTGAGTCCGCTGAGGGAAAAGGACGCATCATGGCAGCAGACCGGCGCATCGTCATCGAGAACTGTTCGATCGCGACCGTCGACGCCCACGACACCGAGTACGCGAGCGGACACGTCGTCGTCGCCGGCAACCGCATCGAGTCGCTCGGCGCGGGCAGGGCCCCCGAGGGCCTGGAGAACGTCGACCGCCGTATCGACGCCACCGGCCACCTCGTGACCCCGGGCCTGGTCAACTCGCACCACCACTACTACCAGTGGATCACCCGGGGCCTGGCCACCGACCACAACCTCTTCAACTGGCTCGTCGCGCTGTACCCGACCTGGGCGCGCATCGACGAGCGGATGGTCCGCGCGGCCGCCGAGGGCTCCCTCGCGATGATGGCCCGCGGCGGTGTCACCACCGCCATGGACCACCACTACGTCTTCCCGCAGGGTTCCGGCGACCTCTCCGGCGCGATCATCGGCGTCGCCCGTGACATGGGCGTCCGCTTCACCCTCGCCCGCGGCTCCATGGACCGCAGCGAGAAGGACGGCGGCCTGCCCCCGGACTTCGCCGTCGAGACCCTGGACGGCGCCCTCGCCGCCACCGAGGAGACGGTCAGGCGGCACCACGACGCCTCCTTCGGCGCGATGACCCAGGTGGCCGTGGCCCCCTGCTCGCCGTTCTCCGTCTCCACCGAACTGCTCAGGCAGGGCGCCGAGTTGGCACGCCGCCTCGGCGTACGACTGCACACCCACGGCTCGGAGACCGTGGAGGAGGAGCAGTTCTGCAAGGAACTGTTCGGCATGGGCCCGACCGACTACTTCGAGTCCACCGGCTGGCTCGGCGAGGACGTGTGGATGGCGCACTGCGTCCACATGAACGACTCCGACATCGCCGCCTTCGCCCGTACGAAGACCGGTGTCGCCCACTGCCCTTCGTCCAACGCCCGCCTGGCGGCGGGGATTGCGAGGGTCCCGGACATGCTCGCCGCCGGCGTCCCGGTCGGTCTCGGCGTCGACGGCACGGCGTCCAACGAGTCCGGCGAACTCCACACCGAACTGCGCAACGCCCTCCTCATCAACCGCCTCGGCGCCCACCGCGAGGCCGCCCTGAACGCCCGTCAGGCCCTGCGCCTGGGGACGTACGGCGGCGCCCAAGTCCTGGGCCGCGCGGGCGAGATCGGTTCCCTGGAGCCCGGTAAGCTCGCCGACCTGGTGCTGTGGAAGCTCGACACGCTGGCCCACGCCTCCATCGCCGACCCGGTGACCGCCCTGGTCTTCGGCGCGGCCGCCCCGGTCACCGCCTCCTTCGTGAACGGCCGTCAGATCGTGGCGGACAACCGGCTGCTCACCGTCGACGAGGACGCGATCGCGCGCTCCACGCGGGCCGAGGCGCAGCGGCTGGCCGAGATCGCCGGGCGGTAACTCCGCAGCGACGTAGGGCACTTGATTCCCGTACCGATGTACGGCAGCTGAATCCCCGTACCGATGTACGGCAGATGAAGCTCAGTACCGATGTACGGCTACTGATCTCCGGTCGAGAGGGACGGCTTTCGACCGGTGGCCGTGGACCCGAGCGGGGTCCATGGCGGCCGTGTCCGGGGTGCGCATGGACGTGCGCGCCCCGGAACGGCCACCGTTCCCCACCGAACGGCCCGTCCCGGTCCCGCACGACCGCGCACCACCTCCTTGAAACCCACGTCAGAGCCGACGTGCTGTCAACCGACCGGAGGAGAGCCGCAGTGTCCGTCCAACCAGTCGATGAGATACATGAGATACACCCCGTAGACCAGAAACTCCCCGCCCTGAAGATGGCGACCAGCGGTCTGCAACATGTGGCCGCCATGTACGCGGGAGTCGTCGCCCCGCCTCTGATCGTCGGCGCGGCCATCGGCCTGACCGGCACCGAACTCACCTTCCTCACCGGCGCCTGCCTGTTCACCGCGGGCCTCGCCACCTTCCTCCAGACGCTCGGCATCTGGCGGATCGGCGCCCGGCTGCCCTTCGTCAACGGCGTCACCTTCGCCGGTGTCGCCCCCATGACCGCGGTCGTCGCCTCCACCGAGGACAAGTCCGACGCCCTGCCGATCATCTTCGGCGCGGTCATCGTCGCCGGCCTCCTCGGCTTCGTCGCGGCCCCCTTCTTCAGCAGGGCGGTCCGCTTCTTCCCGCCGGTCGTCACCGGCACCGTGATCACGCTGATCGGTGTCTCGCTGCTGCCGGTCGCCTTCGGCTGGGCGCAGGGCCCCGATCCGTCCGCGGCCGACTACGGTTCGACGACGTATCTGGGCCTGGCGGCGGCGACCTTGGTGATCGTCCTGCTGCTACGGCGCTTCACGCGCGGCTTCGTCAAACAGATAGCCGTGCTGCTCGGCCTGGTCGTCGGCACGCTCGTCGCCATCCCGTTCGGCGTCACGGACTTCTTCCCGGGCGGACGCGGACGTCGTCGGCTTCCCGACGCCGTTCCATTTCGGCGCCCCGCAGTTCCAGCTCGCCGCGATCGTCTCGATGTGCGTGGTGATGGTGGTCTCGATGACCGAATCGACCGCGGACATGCTGGCGTTGGGCGAGATCGTCGAGCGCCCGGCCGACGAGAGGACCATCGCGGCCGGGCTGCGCGCCGACACCCTCGGCTCGGCGATCAGCCCCCTCTTCAACGGCTTCATGTGCAGCGCCTTCGCGCAGAACATCGGCCTCGTCGCCATGACGAGGATCCGCAGCCGCTACGTCGTGGCGACGGGCGGCGGCTTCCTCGTCCTGATGGGCCTGTGCCCGATGGCCGCCTCGCTCATCGCGGTCGTACCGCGCCCGGTGCTCGGCGGGGCCGGCGTGGTCCTCTTCGGCTCGGTCGCCGCCAGCGGCATCCAGACCCTGGTCCGGGCCGGGCTGGACAAGGACAACAACGTCCTGATCGTGGCCGTCTCGCTGGCCGTCGGCATCATCCCGATCACCGCGCCGGAGTTCTACCACGCCTTCCCGGAGACGGCGAGGATCGTCCTGGACTCCGGCATCTCGACCGGCTGCGTGGCCGCGGTCCTGCTCAACCTCGTCTTCAACCACCTCGGACGGAACCGGGACGCGCAGGACGTGACCCATCCGATGGAGGCGGGGGAGGAGATCGCGAACGTCACCCCCGCCTGAAGGCCTGGCAGGGCTGGGGGTCCGGCAGCCGTCCGGTGAAGTACGACCTCGGCGGCACCCCCATCAGGGTGCGGAAGTCGGACGTCATGTGCGACTGGTCGTAGTAGCCGGTGGCGGCGGCCAGTTCGGACCAGCCGGCCCGGGGCGCCTCGGTCAGTACATGGCGTACACGGTCGATGCGGGCATAGTGCTTCGGGGAGAGGCCGACGCCGTCCGTGAAGAGATTACGCAACTGCCGCTCGCTCACGGCGAGTTCACGGGCCACGTTCTTGACCTGAGCGGGGGCGTGGCCCGCTCGCGTCGACAGGGCCTCGACGGCGTCCCGCAACAGGCGGGTGCGCGAGTGGTCGGCGATCGACAGATCCGGTAGCAGCTCCGTCAGGTACGCCACCATCTCCTCCGGAGCCAAGTGGACCAGATCCTCGGAGAGTTGACGTGCCATACGGGTCGGCAAGGCGCCCAGCGGCACGGCCCGCCCGACGAGGTCGACCGCCGGTGTGCCGAGCAACGGGCGCGCCGTACCGGGTCCCAGGCTCACCTGGACGCAGGACGCCACCCGCCGGTCGGCGTCCGCGTAGTACGCGGCACGGGTGCGCGGTCCGACGACCAGGGCGCCGCGACGGCCGCCCTCCTCGACCCTGACGACCAACTTCGTCGCCGTGTCCGGCACATGGGCGAACGACGCCGGCAGCTCCTCCCCGGCGCTCACCGACTCGATGCCGGTGATCCACGGGCGCAGGGAGGCGGGGACGGTCAGGGCGCGCTCGGCGAAGGCATGGGTCACCCTCCTACGGTAGGCGCGCGCCTACCGTGTGCGGGCACCGCAACCGTGCCGGAATTTCCTAGAGACCGGGGGCGGCCGGCCGTCAGCGTGGAGGCCATGATCCTAGTGACCGGTGCCACGGGCACCATCGGCAGTGAAGTCGTACGACAGCTCGCGGCGCGCGGCGAAAAGGTGCGCGCTCTGACCAGGGACCCGGCGAAGGCCCAGGTGCCGGTGGGTGTGGAGGTGGTGCGCGGGGACTTCCTCGACGCCGAGTCCGTGGCGGCGGCGCTGGCCGGGGCGACAGCCGTGTTCCTGGTGGCCGTACTCGGACCGGCCGACGGCGGGCGGGACGCGCGGCTGGTCGAGCGGGCGCGGACGGCGGGCGTCCGCCGGATCGTGAAGCTCTCCTCCATCGGCACCGGCGACCCCGACTACGGCCCCTTCGGCACCTGGCACCTTCCGGGGGAGGAGGCCCTGCGGTCCGGTGGCTCGGAGTGGACGATCCTGCGGCCCTCCTCCTTCGCCACGAACACCCTTGGCTGGGCGGAAGCGATCAGCTCGGGTCGTCCCGTGCCCAACATGACCGGGGACGGCCGACAGGGGGTGGTCGACCCGCGTGACGTGTCCGAGGTGGCCGTCGAGGCGCTGACCGGCTCCCGGCACTCCGGGCGGACGTACACGCTGACCGGGCCGGCGGCGATCACCGTCCCCGACCAGGCCGCCGCAGTCGCCGCTGTCGTGGGACGCCCGGTGGAGACGCGCGACCTCTTGCCGGACCAGATCCGCGAACAGCTGGCGGCCTCGGGCATGGACGCGGCTGCCGTGGAGAGCGTTCTCGGTGGCCTTCTGTTCGCCCGCGAGGGCGGCAACTCGCTCGTCACGGACGACGTACGGGAGGCGTTGGGGCGGCCTGCGCGGTCGTACCGGGAGTGGGTCGAGGACCACAAGGCTGTCTTCGCCGGGGCCTGACAGGCGGAAGGCGGCGGGCGAGTGCTCCGCCGCCTGAAGCCGGTTCGTCAGTCCCGTGCCCCCGTCCTCGGCCGCAGCACCGCCGCCGCCAGCGCCAGCGCCAGCGCCGCGATCACCGTCGCCACCCGGAACGCCAGCTGGTAGCCCTCCGCGGTGGCCGCCACCAGTTCCCGGCCATCGGCGAGGAGCCCCTCGGTGCGGCTCGCCGCCAGGACCGAGAGCACCGCCAGACCCAGCGAACCGCCCACCACCTGCGTGGTGTTGAACAGCCCGGACGCCACTCCCGCGTCCTCCTCGCTCGCGCCCGACATGGCGATCCCGGTCAGCGCGGGCATCGCGGCCGCGAACCCGGCGGCGAGCAGGAGCAGCGGCGGCAGTACGTCCGTGGCGTACGAGCCGTCGGCGGGCGCGCGGCTCAGCAGGGCCATGCCGACGCCGATCAGTACGAGCCCCGCCAGCAGTACGCGGTACGCGCCGAACCGGCCGATGGTCCGCGCGGACAGGCCCAGCATCAGCACGCCGATCGCGATCGGAGCCGGCAGGAAGGCCGTGCCGGTGAGCAACTCGTCATAGCCCAGCACGCGTTGGACGTAGAGCGCGCCGATGAACTGGAAGCCGAACATCGTCGCGATCATCAGGATCTGCACGGCGTTCGCGCCGGACAGCAGCCGGGAGCCCAACAGCCCGAGGCGCAGCAGCGGGCGTGCGGTCCGCGCCTGGCGGACGGTGAACGCCACGAACAGGGTGAGCGCGAGCGCGGCCAACAGCAGAGTGGCGGTCAGGTCGCGGTCGCCGGCGCCGACGATGACGTACACCGTGAGCATCAGCGCGCCGGTGACCAGCGCCGCTCCCGGATAGTCGGCGCCCTCGCCGAGTCCTTCGCCCTGGTCCGGGGCGAGGACGCGGACCGCGGCCAGCCAGGCGACGATGCCGATCGGCAGGTTGATCAGGAAGATCCAGTGCCAGTTCAGGGCCTCGGTCAGCGCCCCGCCGAGGAACGTGCCCAGCGCGCCGCCGGCCGCGCCGACCGCGCTGAACACCGCGATGGCGCGGGCCTGTTCGCGCGGCTCGGGGAAGAGGGCGACGAGCATGCCGAGGACCACGGCCGCGGCCATGGCCCCGCCGACGCCCTGCAGGGCACGGGCCGCGATGAGCACGCCCCGGTCGGTAGCGACCCCGCACAGCACCGACGCCACGGTGAACACGGCGAGCCCCGCCGTGAACATCCGCTTGCGGCCCACCAGGTCGCCGAGCCGGCCCACCAGCAACAGCAGTCCGCCGAACGGGATCAGATAGGCGTTGACGACCCAGGCCAGCCCCGGCGCCGAGAAACCGAGGTCGCTCTGGATGGCCGGCATGGCGACCGTGACGATGTTGCCGTCCAGGATCGTCATCAGCGTCCCCGCGCACAGCACGACGAGGGACGCCCAACGGGAGTACGTTCGCTGCGGGCGACGCGTATGCGTCGGTGACTCGATCAGGGACGTCATGGCGACGGGCCTCCGCAATCTCCATCGAAACCATAGGTGCACGACTTGTAACGGGGTACATCGTGGGTGACCATGGAGACCCGCCATAAGGAGGCAGCTCGATGTCCCAGAGGAACACCGGTGTTACCTCCCAGATGGTGAACGCGCACGCCTGCCCCGTCCGCGAAGTTCTTGACAGGGTCTCCGGGAAATGGAGCGTGCAGATCCTCGTCGCCGCCGCCCACGGACCCATCCGGTTCACCGAGTTGGAGCGCAGCATCGAAGGCATCAGCCGCCGCATGCTGACCCTCACCCTGCGCAACCTGGAGCGCGACGGCCTCGTCACCCGCACCGTGCACGCCACGGTGCCACCGAAGGTCGAGTACGAACTGACTCCGGTGGCCCGCGAGTTGCACGAGACTCTGCAACGGCTGACCGACTGGGCGGAGCGCAACCGGGTCTACATCGCCGAGTCACGTGCGTCCTACGACACCGAGCACGACCCGGAGTTGGTCGACGCGTAGGCCGTACGGCTCAGAGGGTCGTCACTTTCCGCCGTCCCGCTCTCTCACCCAGTCGGCGATGAAACCGCGGAGCTCCTCCACCGGACCGGTCCCCTCGGCCTCGAGGCGGGCGACCGCGCGCGTCGCTTGTTCGATCGCCTCGTCCCATCGGCCCACGGCGGCGAGCAGGAACCCGACGTTGACCTGGGGCTCGAGATCCGGCACCGCACTGAGTTCGATGTGCTGGAGAAACGCGTCTGCGGCCTCGTCCGTGCGACCGAGCTCCTGCAGTGTCCAGCCGAGATACATGTAGGCGCTCGCGAGATCGGCGTCCATGCGGTACTGGCCGAACACCTCGACTGCCTCCTCCAGCAGCGGCAGCGCCCGATCGAACTGCTGCGCGTTGATGTAGTACTCGGCTGCCGTGCCAAGTGCCCTGCCAAGCCCTGAGGCGTTGCCGGTCCGCCGGGTCAACTCGATGCGCGCGAGGGTCGTCCGCAGACCGCTGTCGTCGTCGCCTGCGGAGGCGTCCAGACGGGCCAGCAGAGACAGCGTGACGTTCTCCTCGTCGGTCAGACCGTGGGCATGGGCATACTCGGCAGCGGAGCGCAGCAGTTCGGTGGCTCTTTGCGGCTCTTGGCGGGCGAGTGCGACCTGGCCGAGACTGCCCATCGCGCGCGCGACGCTGGGTGGGTGATCGATGCTGCGGGCGAGTGCCAGCGCCTCTCCGTATTCCTCTTCGGCTTCGGCGAAGTCGCCACGGTTCAGGGCCTGTTGTCCCAAGCGTCCCCGGGCGTTCAGTTCGGCGTAGGCGGCTCGGTCGCTGGGCCGGACGGTGTGGGTCCAGCGGCCTGAACCGCCGAACATCGTGTCCAGCAGGGACAGGACCCGTTTGCCTTCGGGGTGCAGCGGCACACCCCGCGCTCGGAGGTCGCCGAGTATCGAGTGGGCCTCGGACAGGACTTCGTGTCCTTCCGATCGGCGGGGGCCCGTGCGCAGCATCTCCCTCCCCAGGGCGAACAGGGCAATCGCCAGCGTCCGGGGTTCCTCCTCACGTCCGGGCCGCGCGGCCTGCAGTTGTCGGTAGATTTCCACCGCGCGTCGGAGATGACCGATCGCGTCTTCCGGCGACTGGTCGGCCAGCGCAGCGACACGTTCGCATGCCAGACCGACGTCCCGCAGTGCCTCGACGTCGTTCGGGAGCAGAGTGCTGATGTGAGATCGAATCCGAAGCGACTGGTGAAACACCTCTCGCGCGTCTTCCGGTGTCCTCCCGTTCATCAGCGCGTCGCCGTATCTGGCAAGCGCCGCAGCCAGATGTTGTTGTGTGGGGATGTCGTCGGGCAGGACCACCGCCAGTCGCCGGAAGCCTTCGAGCGCTTGCAGGTACCAGTGGGTGGCCTGGGCCAGGTGACGTCGTGCGAGCTCGATGTCGCCGAGGCTGGACAGAATGTGAAGCCATCGTCGCTGCGACTCGACGTCTTCAGACGCCTCTTCGGCCGCGCGGCGCGCGATGTCCTCAGCCTCCGTGTAGTGGCGACCGGCGTCGGAAAGACGATCGGTGCTCTCGGCCAGACGCGCCAGATTGACGGTCGTTCGGATACGGAATTCCACCAGGTGCGGGCTGCCGTCGAGGTGCGGTTCCAGAGCGGCCATGCGTGCGTAGTGGGCCTCGGCCGTGGCGGGGAGGCCTTCTCGCAGGCTCAGTTCGGCAAGGTTTTGGAGGACTGTGCCGTAGGCCATGCATGCTTCACCCAGACTCGCCGAGCCCTGGGAGATCAACCGCTCGAACAGCTGGGCACACTCGCTGAAGTGGTGTTTCGCCTCGCCCGGCCGGCCCTCATGCATGGCGAATGTGCCGAGCCGTTCGACAGCGACGGCGAGATCGAAATCCGCGAGCGGCAGTGCCGTGGAACGGCGCGCGGCCCGGTGGTTGATCTCGACGACCTGCTCGTACGCCACCTTGGCCGCGGCCTGGTCTCCGGTGTCCATGGCGAGGTCGGCCAGGCGCAGCAGCGCCACCGCGTGCTGACGCTCCGCCAGCCCCCGTGCCATCGGCGTGGTAGCGGACTTGGCCGCAAGGGCGGCACTGTCACGGATCAGCTCGAGAAGCAGGCGGCGCTCGTCTGTTCCCACTCCGTCGCTCGTCAGCCGCGCGTCCAACGGCCGCAGCATCATGTGCCCGAGCTGCAACTTTTCGAGAAAACCAAGTCCGTCCTGGGCGAGCAGGCTTGCCACCCATGGTCTGCCGTCGGGTCCGGCGTGATACCGGGCCGCCAGGGACTCGGTGGCCGAGCGGGCCAGGTCGGTGGTCGGCTGCGTTCCCGCGTACAGCCGTGCCGCACCCAGCCGGTCGTCGGCACCGACGAGATGGTGCATGAGTTCACGTTGCCGGTGGACGTCGTCCGGGTGAAGGTCCGCCAGGTGTGCGGCGATACGCCGGTGCAGGTCCTGTCGGCGCGATGGCGGGAGTGCGTAGGCCTGCCGGGCCGCGGTGCGGAACTGGCTGTGCGAGAAGTCCCACTGTCCTGCGGCTCCGCGCTGCACCAGATGACCGCGGAACACCCGCCGGACACTCGAGAACAGCAGGTCGTTCCACTGCACACCGGTCAGGCTGCCCATGACGGCGCGAAGGTCACTCTCCCGCCACCCCTGCCTGCCCAACGCCAGCAGCTGAATCAGACCCCGGAACCACACCGATCCTTGCTGTGGAACGGATTCCGTGCTCGCCGAGATGGCCATTTCCGCGACCGTCTCGGCGCGCCGCATCATGCGGAGATACATCTCCTGCGGTGTCGACGGCAGTTCGTCCAGGACGGCGAGTTGCATCGCGGTGAGGCGCTCGTCGGCACGGCCCGGGAAACCGGTCGATCGCGCGAAGTCCTCTGCGTTCAGCAGGTTCATTTCCTGGCACACCAGCTCCAGCCACAGCGGCGAGCCGTGGGCGGACGCGCCGTCTGCCGTCCGTTTTTCCAGAATTGCCTGCTTGACGCTCCGATTGACGTGACGTCGATACCTGCGGTAGATCGCGTCGACGAGTTCGGCAGCCTCGTCGGAGCCGAGGGGACCGACTTCCCTGGGCAGGGCGCCGGTACGCCGGACGACCGATTCGACGTCGTCACCGGGGGTGGCCGTGAAGACCAGCTTCGCGTCTTGGGGCCAGATCTTCGGAAGCCAGGTCATCCTGCGGGCTCGCACCGACTGCTCGAACTCGTCCACCGCGTCGACGACGATGACGACCGGCCGCTGTGCGGCGACTCGGGTGAGCGCACGGGCGAAAGCGCGCTCGAGGTCCGCGCCCGCCAGGTCGTCGACGGATGTCGCCGTCGTACCGCCCGGCAGCTCCGTCAGCCAACGCCGCAACATGGTGTCCACCGAGCCGGCCACACCGCTGATGCCGGCGGCGTGATCGAGCACCACCAGGTCCTCCGACGCGCGCAGCCGGCGCACCAGTTCCGCCGCCAGACTGCTCTTCCCGGAGCCCGGGACACCCGTCACCGCACAGACCCTTGCCGCTGCCGCTGCCGCCTGTCGCGTCGTGGCAAATTCCCTCAAGTCGCGCAGCAGGTTCGTGCGACCGACGAAATCCGCCGCGGAGTGGTGAAAGAACTCGTCGAGTACAGCCCGCTCCCGGGCCTCCCAACCGACGGCCACGGCGCGGGCGCCCGATGTCGCCAGGTCGAGGTCCTCCCAGAGATCCTCCGTCACCATGGCCCGAAAATCGGTCAGTCCCGCCACGCGGGCCTGGCGTGCATCCCAGACCGCCCGGTATTCCCGGCAGCGCGTCGGGCCCAGTCGCTCCAGTAACTCGCTTTTCAATTCGCGAAGTCGCCCGGCACCACCTGCCGCATCCGTGAAACGGGCCCTGACCTCGTCGGGTGCGCCACTGAGGTCCAGTTCACGGACATACACCCGGGCTCCGACGGAATCCCGGGTGCCGCGCTCTTGGAGAACTCCGAATTGCAGCTCCAGGTCCGTCATGCTTCGGCCGGCCGTCGGCCCCTCGAATCCGGACTCCTCGGCCGCCATTCGTGCCAGTTCGTCCGGGACCACCCAGCCGTAGCGGTCTCCGATCATGCCCAGCACGAAGGGCCTGCTGCGGGCGACCTCCTGCAGGCAGACCTGCATGACCAGACGCGACTTGGCCGCCTCATCGGCATGGACCATGGTGTCCACGCCCAGGCGAAGATCAACCGGCTCGAAGTCGTACCACCGTCGGCCGAGCCGCTCGGCCAGTTCGGGGAAAACGATGCTGGTCAGCAGGTCTCGCTCGGAATGGAAGTCGTCAAACGTACTCGAGACGAACAAGGGTCGCGTCTGCCTGACGAACTGCTGCACGCAACATCACCCCCGGCATGGAGCGTTTCGGCCCAAACGGCGCAATGAGCCTATCCGTTCGCGACGCGACCGTTGCAGGATTCGTCCTTGCGCCTCAGAGCCCGAACAGGCTCGGATCGGACGCCAACTCCTTGAAGTACTCCCGCGGATCCGCCACCAGCCTGCGCTCCTTGAGGTCCATCAGCCCACCGACGGCCGTGATCTCGGCCGCCACCGTGCCGTCGGTCTTCCGGATCGTCTGCTCGATCCGGAACGTCTTGCCCTCGCCCCAGTCGAAGCCGCAGGTCACCTCGACCTCGTCGCCCGCCAGCAGCTCCCGCCGGTAGCGGATGGTGGTCTCCAGGGCCACCGGACCCACGCCCCTGCCGATCAGGCCGGCCTGGCTGATCCCGGCGGCCCGGAGCAGCGACCAGCGGGCATGCTCCGCGTAGTTGATGTACACGCTCTGGTTGAGGTGACCCTGGACGTCCGTCTCATACCCACGGACGGCCACCGGGACGGAAAACGGTTCGGTCACGGCTACCCCTTCTCGTCGTGGACGATCTGATCCGTCGATCTTGGCATGCGCATCACGTGCGGCGGGGGGACGCCAGCAGGTAACGGTCTCTCGTCCGCGGCTCCGTGTGCTCGCCGACCTGCCAGCCCGCCCCCTCCAGCGTGGCCGCACAGGCCCGCAGCAGCCCGGTGTCCGGCGCGTGCACGGAGACGGCCTCCGGCTGCGGCGTGGCCCGCACCCGGTAGCCCTCGGCCTCCCGCCCCGCCGGCGGGTGGCCCGCCGCCTCCAGGGCGAGCGCGGCGGCCTGCACCAGATGCGCGCGCTCCCAGCCGCACGGCCGGTCCGTCGCACCGCCCTGGTTGGTCATCCGACGCAGTTCCAGCAGGCCCTGCCAGGCACTGTGCACCTCGCGGACGCGGCCGGGCCCGGTGTCCGCTTCCTCGTCACCGCCGATGCGGGCGGCGAAGACACCGGCTGCCGGGGGTGGCTCGGCGGAGGGTGCGGCGGCGACCGTTTCCGGTGGCGTCTCCCGGATCCGATGCCCCGCCGGTGTCAGGAAGTGGTCGTGCGGCGGCCGCGGATGCCGGAAGGCGAGCCCCCGCTTCACCAGCGCCGCGAGCTGCGCCTCCGTGCCCTTCAGCCGCCCGGTGACCGGCTCGGCCGCGTCGATGACACGCCGCTGCGCGGCGGTGGGTGGTCGTGTCACGGCGTGCTCCTCCCCGGCGGACAGCCTGCTCGAAGGGCTCCGCACCGCCATGGTCGGCGGATGCGATCAACCCATTCGAAGACTACGGCCAGGGTCTGACATTCCACCCGGCGATCACCGGCCGCCCGTGCTCGGTGCCCAGTCGGCACACCGTCCCGGTCGCCAGCTGGAACAGCGCCCCGCCCGACGGCGGCAGCCCGAGCCGCCGGGCCGTGAGGACCCGCAGGAAGTGACCGTGCGCCACCAGCACGACGACACCCTCGGTGTTGGCGAGCGCCGCGTCCACCTTGGCCAGCATCCGGTCCGCGCGCTCGCCCACCTGCTCCGGACTCTCCCCGGGGCGGCCGGGCGGCCCGGGCGTGACCCCGTCCGTGAACAGGAACCAGTCGGGCCTGGTGCGCCGGATCTCGACGGTGGTGACCCCCTCGTACCCGCCGTAGTCCCATTCGCACAGGTCCGGGTCGATCCGTACGTCGTGCAGCCCGATGAGCTCGGCGGTCTCCCGGGCGCGTTGCAGCGGGCTGACGAAAGCGGCCCCGATCCGGTGCGAGCGGATCAGCGGCACCAGGCCCCGTGCCTCCTGCCGGCCGTGCTCGGTCAGCGGGACGTCCGTTCGGCCGGTGTGCCGCCCGGACCGCGACCACTCGGTCTCGCCGTGCCGGACGAGGAAGAGATCACCCATGCGTCACAGGCTACGAGCCCACCGCTCCAACTCCGCGAATTCACGCTCGCGCAGCCCCGTGCGGGGGTTCACCGTCAGCAGCAGCGCGGCCCCGTCGTGGTGGGCGTCGACATGCCGTACGTCGAGTTCGGTGATCATGTCGTCGACCCAGGCGAAGGGCCGTCCCGCCGCCCACGCCACCACGTGCCGGGTCTTCCAGTACAGCCCTTCGGGGTCCCTTGCGAACAGCTCGGGCCACTCGATGACCGGCAGGTCGTCCGGCAGCCCGATCACCGGCGCGATCATCTCGTTGGCCTGGTGCATCCAGGTGGTGGCCCATGCCGGGTCGTACGGCAGTGTCAGCAGCCGTGCCCCGTGCCCGGGGTGCAGCCGCACCCGCAGCCCCCGCCGCAGCCGACGGGAACCCGGTCTCTGCCGGGCCGCCCAGGCCGTCGGGTGCAGTCGGCGGGTGACGAAGCCGCGGTGCCTCAGGAACCGGGCGCCGTACGGATTGAGGGGGCCGTCGACGTCGAGGAGGAGCAGGGGGCGGTCGCTCATGGGGAGGAGATACCCAGTGGTGCCCGCCGAGCCACCGCTACTGCCGATACCCGCTCAGGAACCGTCCGATCCGCCCGATCGCCGCCTCCAGGTCGTCCGCGTGCGGGAGGGTCAGGATGCGGAAGTGGTCGGGCGTCGGCCAGTTGAAGCCCGTGCCCTGCACGACCTGGATCTTCTCCCGCAGCAGCAGGTCCAGGACGAACTTCTCGTCGTCGTGGATCTTGTGCACCTTGGGGTCGAGGCGCGGGAACGCGTACAGCGAGCCTTTCGGCTTCACACACGACACACCCGGGATCTCGTTGAGCTTCTCCCAGGCCACGGTGCGCTGTTCGTGCAGGCGCCCGCCCGGGGCGGTCAGCTCGTGGATGGACTGGCGGCCGCCGAGCGCGGCCTGGATGGCGTACTGCGCGGGCGCGTTGGCGCACAGCCGCATGGAGGCCAGCATGGTCAGGCCCTCCAGGTAGTTCTTCGCGTGCTGCCTCGGGCCGGTGACCACCAGCCAGCCCGAGCGGAAGCCGGCCACCCGGTACGTCTTCGACAGACCGCAGAAGGTCAGGACGACCAGGTCGGGGGCGAGGGCGGCGACCGAGTGGTGGACGGCGTCGTCGTACAGGATCCGGTCGTAGATCTCGTCGGCGAAGACCATCAGGCCGTGCCGGCGGGCGAGGTCGAGGATGCCCTCGATGATCTCCTTCGGGTAGACGGCGCCGGTGGGGTTGTTCGGGTTGATGATGACCACGGCCTTGGTGCGGTCCGTGATCTTCGAGGCCATGTCGTCCAGGTCCGGGTACCAGTCGGCCTGTTCGTCGCAGAGGTAGTGGACCGCCTTGCCGCCGGCGAGGGTGGTCACCGCCGTCCAGAGGGGGAAGTCCGGGGCGGGGATGAGGATTTCGTCGCCGTCCTCGACCAGCGCCTGTACGGCCATCGAGATCAACTCGGAGATGCCGTTGCCGAGGAAGACGTCGTCGACGCCGACCTCCAGACCGAGCGTCTGGTAGCGCCCCGCCACCGCCCGGCGGGCGGAGAGGATGCCGCGCGAGTCGGTGTAGCCGTGCGCCTGGGGCAGCATGCGGATCATGTCCTGGAGGATTTCCTCCGGAGCCTCGAAGCCGAACAGCGCGGGGTTGCCGGTGTTGAGCCGCAGCACGCTGTGGCCCGCTGCCTCCAGTGCGTCGGCGTGCTCGATCACCGGGCCGCGGATCTCGTAACAGACCTCGCTCAGCTTGTTCGACTGCCGGAACTCCATGCGCTTACGCCCCTCCGGTTGTGGTGTTACTTGGTTTTACCAAGTTCGAGCTTGGAAAGTCCAACAACATGTCTAGACTGCGTCGCATGTCGCCTCGCCGAAGCTACGACCAGTACTGTTCCGCCGCCCGGGCGCTCGACGTCGTCGGGGATCGCTGGACGCTTCTGATCGTCCGGGAGCTCCTTGCCGGTCCGCGCCGCTACACCGACCTGCACGCCGACCTGCCGGGCGTCAGCACGGACGTACTCGCCTCGCGGCTCAAGGACATGGAACGGGACGGCCTCACGACCCGGCGTCGGCTGCCGCCGCCCGGTGCGGCGTACGTGTACGAACTGACCGGGCGTGGGCGGGAGTTGCTGCCGGTACTGCAGGCCTTGGGTCGGTGGGGGCAGGCCGAGCTGGGCGGGCGGCGGCCCACGGACGCCGTGCGGGCGCACTGGTTCGCGCTGCCGCTGCTGCGGGCGCTTCAAGGCGAGGGTCTCGTCGAAGTACGGCTCGAGGAGGGCGACTTCCATCTGTACCTCGGCACCGAGGACGGTCCCGTGTACGGCGACGGGCCCGCCCCGGCCGAGCCCGACGCGCGGCTCGTGCTGGACACCGGCACGTGCATGGCGGTCGGCAGGGGGGAGTTGAGCGTGCGGGAGGCGGTGCGAGCGGGTCGTATCGAGGTGACCGGCGACGGCACGCCGGCGAAGGCGTTGCGGGAAGGCTGAAGAAGGTGAAGGCCCGCTGTGCCGAAGCGCAGCGGGCCTCTTGACGATCCGTCAGGCGCCAGGCGGCACCCGTGACGGCCGTCCCGCTCCGCGCGTCAGCGCGTACCCGCCGATACCCGCGAGGGCGGCCAGTACGCCGCCGAGCGCGGTCCACACCCACCGGTCGGTCCACCATCCGGAGGACCAGCCGTCGTCCGGCTCGATGCTGGACAGCACGGCGGAGGCCGACGAACTGTCCTCGTCCGCACCGGAGGTGACCGCGATCCCCGGCACCAGCGGCTCGGCCAGCGAGCCGTCCACCGCGGCCGAACCGCCGATGTCCTTGGAGTCGACCCGGAGCTCCGTCTCGACGGGCAGGCCCAGGTCGGCCGTGGTGAGGTCGACGACCGTCAGCCGGACGTAGTACGTCCCGGGCAGCGGGTCGTTCGCCCACGGCTCCGACCAGGCGCGTACCGTGCGCAGGACACAGGTCACCTCCACCGAGGCCGCGCCCGCCGCCGCGGTACGCGTCTGCGCCCCGTACTGGCAGGCCTGGCGGCGCCGCAGACCGTCGTACACGTCGAGCTGCCAGGTCTCGGCGGCGTGCGCCTGAGGGAGCTTCACCGTCGCCTTGACGGTGGGACGTTGGCCGGCGTCCGCGGGGAACGACCAGTACAGGTAGTCGCCCGCGGAACCGTTCGCGGTGGCCGCCTGGCCCTGCTCGACCTCGGTCGCCGTCCGGAAGGAGGTCCCCGCCTCGGTGGGCGCTCCGCTGTCCTCCGAAGCCGAAGGAGACGGTGAGGAGTCGGCCGCGGCCGGGGAGACCGCGAGGCCGAGCATCAGCAGGGAAGCGCTCAACACGCGTGTGATCCGCATCAGTTGGTCCTCCAGACCGCGAGGCGCCAGCGAGACAGCCAGCCCCAGATCAGACCGGCGAGGAAGCCGGCGAGGATCAGCGCGCCGAGCAGCCACCAGCCGCGCCCGAGGCCGAAGGAGGCCACGTCGCTCGCCGGCGACGGCCCGTCCACCACGTCGACGGTCAGCTCCAGCGGCAGACCCGGCGTGGTCTTCACACCGGAGGCGACGGAGAAGGAGTTGGTGACCTGGAGACACACCGCCTCCGAAGCCGCGTCCTCCTCGTCGCTCTCCGCCTTCGGGTACCGCAGCCCCGTCGAGACCACGTCCGTACGGCCGTTGCCCGCGGCCTCACCGCGCACGATCTCCCGGCCGTGCACGGTGACCGCCCGCAACAGCACCCCGTAGGAGGGGTTCACGGCCCGGTCGGCCCCGACGCTCACCGAGGCGCGCAGTTCCTGGCCGGGCTCGACGTCCACCCGGTACCAGCGCTGCTTCCCGAACTCCTCGCGGTCGGTGTACAGCCCGGACTTCACGGTCGGGGCTTCGGCGCACGCGGCGGCACCGTCCACGGCCACCGGCGTCACCACCGGGTCGGCCGCCCGGTCCACCAACTGGTTGACGCGGTCGGTGAGTTCGTCGGTGTGCTCCACCGAGGTGTACGTCCCGCCGGTCGCCTCGGCGATACAGCTGAGCTGCTGCCGCATCTTGGCGTTCGGCACCAGTCCGAGGGTGTCGATGGTCAGCCCGATGCCCTTGGCGGCGATCTCGCGGGCCACCTCGCACGGGTCGAGCGGGGCGCAGGTGTCCTCGCCGTCGCTGATCAGCACGATGCGCTTGGACCCGTCGCCGTCGAAGTCGTCGGCCGCCTTGAGCAGCGCCGGGCCGATCGGCGTCCAGCCGGTGGGGGAGAGGGTCGCCACCGCCGTCTTGGCCTCGGTGCGGTCCAGCGGGCCGACCGGGTAGAGCTGAGCGGTGTCCTTGCAGCCCGTCTTCTGGTCGTCACCCGGGTAGTCGGCGCCGAGGGTGCGG
Source organism: Streptomyces sp. MMG1533 (assembly GCF_001279775.1). Taxonomy (GTDB): domain Bacteria; phylum Actinomycetota; class Actinomycetes; order Streptomycetales; family Streptomycetaceae; genus Streptomyces. The sequence continues at coordinate 92,632 of NZ_LGDG01000245.1, forward strand.
ATGCCGAGGTCGACGTCCTCGGGCGTGGCGTCCAGCACCTCGTTGAACGCCTGCTTCGCGGCCGCCATCCGTGTACCGCCGTCGATGTCCCGGGTTCGCATGGAGCCGCTGACGTCGAGGACGAGGTCGACCTGGGGCGTGGCCTCGCCCGTGGGTTCACCGGCGAGGGCCGCGGCCGGGAAGGCGATCCCGGCCGTCAGGGCGGCGAGCAGGGCGCACACTCCTGCCGCCAGCCGTTTACTTGTGATCATCGGCGGATCCTATTGATCAGGGGTGCCACGCTCCAAAACGGCCGTTCAGAGCAGGGGACCCGGCACCTCGGAGCAGCGGATTGGGCAGCCCGGTCCACTGGTCGCCCGGCGTCCCGGGCGACAGCCGCATCAGTGTCAACGCCTTGGCCGGCAGCGGCTCTTCGAGGAGCGCGACCAGATCCGGCGTGCGCGGAAGATCTCGTACGGCTGTCTCCAGCGCCGCCCGCAACGCCGCACCCGACCCCGCCGTACCGGCGAGCGCTCCGGCCACCAGCGAGCCGAACAGCTTGCGGCGCAGGGTCGTCTCGTCGTCCGTGACGATCCGCCCCGTCAGCTCCGGGACCGGGATGCCGCGCCGGGCCAGCCGGGCCGGGCTGACGCGGATGTCGGCGAGGTCGCGGTAGACCAGGCGCAGCGGGGCGCCGGTCGCGGACAGGACGACGAGGAGGTTCTGCCCGTGCGCCTCCAGGGCCACGCCCAGCTCGAGGAGCCGCAGGCCCACCGTGAGGGCGAGGCGGGTGAAGTCGGCGAGCCAGGCGGGGGAGTCGGGCAGGCCGGTGGTGGCGAGGGCGGCGACCGGCAGCACCCTTTCGCCGCGCTCCGTCGCCGCGTACGTCTGCGGCGACTCGCGCAACACCGCCGCCAGATCGGGGGAGTCGGCCGTGACCGCGCCCAGCGTGCGGGTGACGTGCAGCAGGCCCTCCATGCGTGCCGCCAGCGCCTCGGCGAACGCCGAAAGGGTCGCGGACTGAGTGATCGAGTAGACGGAGATGTCCCGCACCGACGAGGTCAGCCGCGCGCTCAGCGCGGTCTTGACGTGCGGCCCGTCCGGCAGCGCGAGAGTGCGCAGGGACATCAACGGGTGAGCCGGGAGCCCCTCCTCGCACGGCCGCTTGAGCACATGCTCCGCCTGCCACGGATGCACCGGCACCAACAGCCGCTCCCCGTCCCGCATCCGGTCCGGCCACTCACCCGTCACCAGGCACTCGCCCGCCGGAACCGGCAGCAGACCCACCCGCACCACCGGACCGAACTCGGGCCCGTAGGCGAGCTGCTCGGCCACCGAGAAGCCGGGCCGGGAACGGCAGCCCGGATGGAACGGATGCCCGTCGACCACCCGCTGCTCCCACTCCCAGTCGAACGCCGGCCACTCTTTCGCGGGGGTCGGCGCCCCGGCCCGCGACAGCGCCAACGACGCGACGCTGTGGCCGAGTTCGGCGGCGAAGTCCGAACCGTGCGGCACGGCGAGGTCGGTCATCAGCCGGGCCGGATCGTCGTACGACAGGCCGTCGAGCCGCACCTCGGTGACGTACCCGGCGGTGGCGTACGGGTCCGGGTGCGGGCCGTGCAGCCGGCGGCCGTCCGCAAGGCGCAGGGTGAGCCCCTCCCGGCCGGTCGCGCGGCCCGCGAGCCACGGCAGCGGTTCATGGGCGAGCGCACGCCACAGCCGGGTCAGCACGGCCGCGCGGGCACCGGGCAAGCCGGCCGTGTACCGCTGCACGAGATCGGGGCGTACGGCGGCCAGCTCGCCGGCGACCTCGGCCTCGGCTTCGGCGCTGAAGGGACGGTGCACGGGCGGGCTCCTCGGGTACGAAGTCGGGTACGAAGGGGATGTCACGACGGGCGGTGACGACAGACATACTGATCGTCTCCGCCCGAACGGACCGTAGAGAACGAGTGGAACGCGTGGATCTCATCCCCCCGCCCGCCGCCGACGCCGCACCGCGCGACGACGTGGCGGACCGTGCCGACGCGTACGCGTCGGCGCCCCTGCTGAACTGCCTGCTGCGGGAGGTGGCCGAGCCCCTCCCGCGAACCGGCGAACCCGGCGAACTCCGGGTGTACCGGCTGCCGGGTGGCAGACTGCTGCGCGTTTGCGGGGAGCGGCGGCCCGCCGCACCCGAGGTGCACACGACGGGCGGCTGGCAGCCCGTCCGCCATTCCGAACTCGTCAAACTCGTCGCCGAGGAACTGGTCCGCCACACCGGCCTGTCCAACCACGAACTGCCCGCCGAGATGATCGACAGCCGGGACGCGGTGGCCGCGCTGCTCACCGCCCGCGCCGGGGCGACGCCGCCCGAGGACCCGTACCTGCTCTCCGAGCAGTCCCTCATCACCGGTCACCCCCACCACCCCGCGCCCAAGGCCCGCGGCGGCGGCCCCGTCGCCGGCTGGCTGCCGTACGCCCCCGAGGCGCACGCCCGCTTCCCGCTGACACTGCTCGGGCTGCGCTCGGACACGGTCGTCGAGGAGGGCGACACCTCGGCCCTCGACGCGCTCGGAGAGGCCCCGCCCGGCTACCGGCTGTTGCCCGCCCACCCCTGGCAGCTCGACCTCGTCGCCCGCGACCTGGCCCAGGCCTTCGCCGACGGCCGGCTGATCCACCTGGGCACGACCGCCTCCGAGACCTGGCCGACGGCCGCGATCCGCACGCTGTACGCGCCCGAATGCGACCTCTTCCTGAAGTTCAGCCTCGACGTGCGCATCACGAACGACATCCGCCGGCTCTGGCGACACGACCTGCTGAAACTGCGCCGTACGGACACGGCGGCGCGCGAGGCCTTCGCCGCGATCGACGGCCCGGCGGCCTGGCTCGGCGACAACGGCTACCGCACCGCCGACTTCGCCTTCGAGGAACTCGCCGTCCTGGTCCGCGACGGACTGCGCGACCGGGTGGTTCCCGGTGCGACGGCGCTGCTCGCGGCCGGTCTGGTGGAGGGCTTCGACGGCAGCCCGCTCGACGGCGCCGAGGACCCGGCGGCGTGGTGGGAGGCCTACCTGGCCCGGGTGGTGCCCCCGGCCCTGGCGGCCTTCGCCGAGCACGGCGTCGTACTCGAAGCACACCTGCAGAACACGCTGGTCGCCGTCGATGCCGAAGGGACGCCCGTGCAGGCCCTGTTCCGGGACGCCGAGGGCGTGAAGCTGCTGCCGGACGTGTCCCGGGAGGACGGGTGGGAGCGGCTGGTGTACTGCCTGGTCGTCAACCACCTCTGCGAGGTCGCCGCGGCCCTCGCCGAACGGCACCCCGGGCTGGACCCCTGGCCCGCCGTCCGCCGCGAACTGTCCCGGCACGACCTCCCCGAGGTCGCCGCCCTGCTCGCCTCGCCCATGCTGCCTGGCAAGACGAACCTCCTGCTGCGCTGGACCGGCGCGGACGGCGCCGACGCCCGCTATCTGCCGCTGCCCAACCCCCTGGCGGGGTGAGGGCTGGCATACCCTGGCCGGTGTGCTGCGCGATGTGACTGCTGTTCGATACGTGAACCCGTTGCGGTCCGGCGGCTCCGTGCCCGGAGTCGTCGAGGCCGACGACCTGGGGACGTACGTCGTCAAGTTCACCGGCTCCGCGCAGGGCCGCAAGGCGCTGGTCGCCGAGGTGATCGTGGGCGAGCTGGCCCGTGCCCTCGGACTGCGCTTCCCCGAGCTGGTCCTCGTCCACTTCGACCCCGCGATCGCCGACCACGAGCCGCACCAGGAAGTGCGCGAACTCCACGGCGCCAGCGCGGGACTCAACCTGGGCATGGACTACCTGCCGGGCGCGAAGGACTTCACGCCGGAGATCGCCAAGACCTTCCGCGTCGACCCGCTGGAGGCCGGCAAGGTCGTCTGGCTGGACGCCCTGACGGTCAACGTGGACCGTACGGTCCACAGCTCCAACCTCATGATCTGGCCCACCTTCGGGACCGTACCGCCGCGCCTGTGGCTCATCGACCACGGGGCCGCGCTCGTCTTCCACCACCGCTGGGACGGGTCGGACCCCGAGAAGGCGTACGACTTCCGCCACCACGCCCTCGGCCACTATGCGCCGGACGTGCGGGCGGCGGACGCGGAGCTGGCGCCTCGGGTGACGCTCGATCTGTTGCGCGCGGTCACGGAGGCGGTCCCGGACTCCTGGCTGGCCGACGAGGAGGGCTTCGCGACCCCGGACGACGTCCGCAAGGCGTACGTCGACTACCTCCACGCGCGCGTGCGGGCCTCCGCGTCCTGGCTCCCCACCGACTTTCCCACCCGGGAGGAACTCGCCGCCGAGGAGGCCCTGCGGACGGCGAAGACACAGCAAGGCCGGCCGAACTGGCTCAAGCGGGTCCCCGACCTGCACGGCAAACCGGCGGCGGAACAGGATTGGTCGGTGCACCTCGGATGAGTGACGTCCAGCGCGTTGAGATCGAGTACTGCACCCAGTGCCGCTGGCTGCCGCGTGCCGCCTGGCTGGCCCAGGAGCTCCTGACGACCTTCGAGACCGAGCTCACGGAGCTGTCCCTGAAGCCCGGCAAGGGCGGGATCTTCGTCGTGCGTGTGAACGACGAGGTCGTCTGGGACCGACGCGAGCAGGGATTCCCGGAGCCCACGGCCGTGAAGCAGGCCGTACGCGACCGAGTGGCCCCGGGGAAGTCCCTGGGCCACTCGGACACACCGGCTTCTTGAGTCTTCCTGAGTCTCAGCCCTTGAGCTGCTCGTACGCCGGCAGCGTCAGGAAGTCCGCGTAGTTCTCGTCGAGCGCGACCTCCAGCAGCAGGTCGTGGGCCTGCTGCCAGTGACCGGCGGCGAAGGCCTCCTCGCCGAGTTCGCCCCTGATGCTCCGGAGCTCCTCGGCGGCGACCTTGCGGGCCAGCTCCGGCGTGGCCTTCACGACGTTTCCTGCGTGCTCGAACTCGACGCCCGCGTTGATCCACTGCCAGATCTGGGAGCGGGAGATCTCGGCGGTCGCCGCGTCCTCCATCAGGTTGAAGATGGCGACCGCGCCGAGGCCGCGCAGCCAGGCCTCGATGTAACGGATGCCGACCTGGACGGCGTTGACGAGACCGTTGTACGTCGGCCTGGCGTCGAGGGAGTCGACGGCGATCAGGTCGGCCGCCTTGACGTCGACGTCCTCGCGCAGCCGGTCCTTCTGGTTGGGCTTGTCACCGAGGACGGCGTCGAAGGAGGCCATGGCGATCGGGACCAGGTCCGGGTGGGCCACCCACGACCCGTCGAAACCGTCGTTCGCCTCACGGTCCTTGTCGGCCTTCACCTTCTCGAACGCGACCTTGTTGACCTCCTCGTCGCGGCGGGACGGGATGAACGCCGCCATGCCGCCGATCGCGTGCGCCCCGCGCTTGTGGCAGGTGCGGACGAGGAGTTCGGTGTACGCCCGCATGAACGGGGCCGTCATCGTCACCGCGTTGCGGTCCGGGAGGACGAACCTGGCTCCGCCGTCACGGAAGTTCTTGACGATGGAGAACAGGTAGTCCCAGCGGCCGGCGTTCAACCCGGAGGCGTGGTCGCGGAGTTCGTAGAGGATCTCCTCCATCTCGTACGCGGCCGTGATCGTCTCGATCAGCACGGTCGCGCGGACGGTGCCCTGCGGGATGCCGACGTAGTCCTGCGCGAAGACGAACACGTCGTTCCACAGGCGTGCTTCGAGGTGCGACTCGGTCTTCGGGAGGTAGAAGTACGGGCCCTTGCCGAGGTCGAGCAGACGCTGGGCGTTGTGGAAGAAGTACAGACCGAAGTCGACGAGGGCGCCGGGGACCTGGCTGCCGTCGCCGTCGACGAGGTGACGCTCGTCGAGATGCCAGCCGCGGGGCCGCATGACGACGGTGGCGAGTTCGGCGTTGTCCTTGAGGGCGTACGTCTTCCCGGACCCCGAGTCCGTGAAGTCGATGTTCCGGGTGTAGGCGTCGGCCAGGTTGATCTGGCCGAGGACGACGTTCTCCCAGGTCGGCGCCGAGGCGTCCTCGAAGTCCGCGAGCCAGACCCGGGCCCCCGAGTTGAGGGCGTTGATGGTCATCTTGCGGTCGGTGGGGCCGGTGATCTCGACCCGGCGGTCGTCCAGGGCCGCGGGGGAGGGGGCCACCTTCCAGGAGTCGTCGGCGCGGATCGCGGCGGTCTCCGGGAGAAAGTCGAGCGTGGAGGTGCGGGCGATCTCGGCGCGGCGCTCCGCACGGCGGGCGAGGAGCTCGTCACGCCGGGGCGTGAACCGGCGGTGCAGCTCGGCCACGAAGGCGAGGGCCGCGTCGGTGAGGACCTCCTCCTGCCGGGGCAGGGGCTCGGCGTCGACGATGGCCAGCGGGGACGGCGCTGGTGCGGACATGAGCTGTCACTTCCTTCAGCGAGCGTGGCACCGGGTGCCAGTCGACCACGGTACGGCGATGGACGCCCGGGGAGCAGCCGGGCGCTTCTGAACAGTGGATACTAGTTTCCTCATCGTGGAACTTCAATGGTTTGTTGATATCGAGATTCTCCGAGTCGAGGCAAGGTGGCGCGCAGTGCCACCACGCCTACTCAAGGTGCTTCAGGTCTGCGGCGGTGTCGATGTCGTACGGCCGGGCCACGTCCGCGCACTCGACAAGAGTGATCGCCTCCTCGTGCGCCTTCAGATAGGCGCGTGCCCCCCGGTCGCCGGTCGCAGTCGCGGCGATGCCCGCCCAGTGCGCGGCGCCGAAGAGAACCGGGTGCCCGCGTACGCCGTCGTAGGCGGCCGAGACCAGTGACTGCTGTGACTCGTACGCGGCGAGCACGCGGCCGACCGCCTCCGCCCCGATGCCGGGCTGGTCGACGAGCGAGACGAGCGCGGCCCGTACGTCCGTACCGGTGAGCGAGTCGAGCCCGGCCCGCAGGGACGATCCCATGCCGTCGGCCCAGTCGGGGTTCTCCACCAGCACGCAGTCCCCGAGCTCCGCCCGCTCCCGTACGGCGGCGGCGCCGGCCCCCAGGACCACGTGGACGCGGGTGCAGCCGGCCGCGCGCAGTACGCCGACCGCGTGTTCGACCAGGGGGCGCCCCCGGTGTTCGAGCAGCGCCTTGGGGCGTCCGCCGAGCCGGCGCCCGCCCCCCGCGGCGAGGAGCAGCCCGGCCACCTGCTGTGCGTTCTCCGTCATGCGTCCTGCATACCTGACGCCCCGGGAAGCGCCCGGTTTCCGTGGGCTGAATTTCGGTCCGTCCAGTGGCGCACCCGGTGCGGGTTGGCGTTTACTGGCCCGCGTCCCCCGGCGCCCGACCAGCGCGCGGGGCGGCGCGGCGGGACGAGGGAGCGTGCGGGCGCACAACGGCGTAGGAGGGGGAGGGCTGTGTTGCGGAGCTTGGGGCAGAGACCGGTGAGCGGCAGCGACGAGGACCTGAGAGTGGCGGAGCTGCGGACCGCGGTGTCCCGGCTGCGCCGCGAACTCGCCGCGCACCCGGCCGAGTTCCCCGACCGTGGCATCGCCGAGGACGAACTCGCGGTGCTGGCCGCTATGACGCTCCACGGGACGCCCGAGATCCCGAGGCTGCGGCGGTCGCTGCTGCTGATCGCGGGCGCGATCGGCTCGGTCAGCGCACTGTCCCGGGGCCTGTCGGAGGTCCGCGACGCGGTGGAGGTCTTCGGGGAGCCGCCACGGCGCTGAATCGCGCCCTACGGAGGCCGGAGCCTCCGCGCCGCTCCCGGAGGCGGACCGGGCGTACGCCGACGATCTAGGCCGTCGGCGTCGAACTCGCCAGTGCCTCGGACAACTCCACCGCCACCTGCTGGAGCACCGGCACGATCTTCTCCGTCGCCGCCTCCGTGACCCGGCCCGCGGGTCCGGAGATCGAAATGGCCGCCGAGGTGGGGGAGTTGGGGACGGACACCGCCAGGCAGCGGACGCCGATCTCCTGCTCGTTGTCGTCGAGCGCGTATCCCAGGCGGCGCACGTCCTCCAGCGCCGCGAGGAAGCCGTCCGGCGTGGTGATCGTCTTCTCCGTCGCGGCGGGCATGCCGGTGCGGGCCAGCAGGGCGCGCACCTCGCCGTCCGGGGTGCCCGCGAGCAGGGCCTTGCCGACGCCCGTGGAGTGCGGCAGGACGCGCCGGCCGACCTCGGTGAACATGCGCATCGAGTGCTTCGACGGCACCTGCGCCACGTAGACGATCTCGTCCCCGTCCAGCAGTGCCATGTTCGCCGTCTCGCCGGTCTCCTCGACCAGGCGGGCGAGATAGGGGCGCGCCCAGGTGCCGAGCAGGCGGGAGGCGGACTCGCCGAGGCGGATCAGCCGCGGGCCGAGCGCATAGCGGCGGTTGGACTGCTGGCGTACGTACCCGCAGGCCACCAGGGTGCGCATCAGGCGGTGGATGGTCGGAAGGGGCAGACCGCTGCTCGCGGAGAGCTCGCTCAGCCCCACCTCGCCGCCCGCGTCCGCCATCCGTTCCAGCAGGTCGAAGGCGCGCTCGAGGGACTGGACTCCGCCGCTGGCGGACTTCGCGGAGTCGGTGGTGCTGGCGCTGGACGTCGGCACGGCGCGTTCCTTTCGGGACAGGCGGGAAGAGCAGAAGCCTACCCGTCGGTCGGTTGACTCCCTGCTTGTGCGTAGCTACGTTCTGTCTATCGGAATTCTAATTCCGTCTTGTGGAAACGTCCAGAGTGGGCGCCGTTGTGGTCCCCTGAAGAAGTGTGCCCTTGACGGCGTGGGGGCGGGAGTGAAGACTCCTTCAACAGAACGTTGAATTCCGTTACGTGGAAGTAAATCCCGTTTCCCGGAAGTAAAACGGCGACAGAGGCAGAGCGAGAGGGGTCCGGGTGTCCGACGTAGAACTGGTGCTGCGCTCGACGCGCGTCATCACCCCGGAAGGGACACGCGCCGCCTCGGTCGCGGTCTCCGCCGGCACGATCACCGCCGTCCTGCCGTACGACGCCGGGGTGCCGGCCGGCGCCCGCCTGGAGGACGTCGGCGACCACGTCCTGCTGCCCGGCCTGGTCGACACCCACGTGCACGTCAACGACCCCGGCCGCACCGAGTGGGAAGGCTTCTGGACCGCCACCCGCGCCGCGGCCGCCGGCGGCATCACCACCCTCGTCGACATGCCGCTCAACTCCCTCCCGCCCACCACGACGGTCGACAACCTCCGCACGAAGAAGGAGGTCGCCGCCGACAAGGCCCACATCGACGTCGGCTTCTGGGGCGGCGCTCTGCCCGACAACGTCAAGGACCTGCGCCCGCTGCACGAGGCCGGCGTCTTCGGCTTCAAGGCCTTCCTGTCGCCGTCCGGCGTGGACGAGTTCCCGCACCTCGGCCAGGACCAACTGGCCCGGTCCCTCGCCGAGATCGCCTCCTTCGGCGGCCTGCTGATCGTGCACGCCGAGGACCCGCACCACCTGGACGCCGCCCCGCAGCACGGCGGCCCCAGGTACGCCGACTTCCTGGCCTCCCGCCCGCGTGACGCGGAGGACACGGCGATAGCCCGGCTCATCGCTCAGGCCAAGCGCCTCGACGCGCGTGTACACGTTCTCCATCTGTCCTCGTCCGACGCGCTGCCGCTGATCGCGGCCGCCAAGGCGGAGGGTGTCCGCATCACGGTCGAGACCTGCCCGCACTACCTCACCCTCACCGCCGAGGAAGTCCCGGACGGTGCCAGCGAGTTCAAGTGCTGCCCGCCGATCCGCGAGTCCGCCAACCAGGACCTGCTGTGGCAGGCACTGGCGGACGGCACCGTCGACTGTGTGGTCACGGACCACTCGCCGTCGACGGCGGACCTGAAGACGGACGACTTCGCGACCGCCTGGGGCGGGATTTCCGGCCTCCAGCTGAGCCTCGCGGCGGTGTGGACCGAGGCGCGCAGGCGCGGCCATGGGCTGGAGGACGTGGTCCGCTGGATGTCCACGCGGACCGCTGCCCTCGTGGGCCTCGGCCGGAAGGGCGCCATAGAGGTGGGCCGCGACGCCGACTTCGCGGTCCTCGCACCCGACGAGACGTTCACCGTGGACCCGGCGGCCCTCCAGCACCGCAACCGCGTGACGGCGTACGCGGGCAAGACCCTGTCCGGCGTGGTGAAGTCCACCTGGCTGCGCGGCGAACGCATCGTCGCGGACGGCGAGTTCACCGACCCGAAGGGCGAACTGCTCACCCGCATCCCCTGATCCACCGCTCCCGCACCCGCAGCGGCCGACTCCTGAAAGGCACACCTCGTGACGGCGCAGCCTGAACTCCCCCTGGCTCGTTTCACCGGCGACGCGAACCCCTACGGAGGCGGTGACCCCTACGCGGACTACCGCACCGCCGACTTCCCCTTCACCCGGTACGCCAACCTCGCCGACCGGCAGCTCGGCGCCGGAGTGATCGCCGCCAACGACGAGTTCTTCGCCCAGCGCGAGAACCTGCTGGTGCCCGGGCCCGCCGAGTTCGACCCCGAGCACTTCGGGCACAAGGGCAAGATCATGGACGGCTGGGAGACCAGGCGCCGCCGGGGCGCCTCGGCCGACCACCCGTGGCCGACGGCCGAGGACCACGACTGGGCGCTGGTCCGCCTCGGCGCCCCCGGCGTCATCCGGGGGATCGTCGTCGACACGGCCCACTTCCGCGGCAACTACCCGCAGGCGGTGTCGATCGAGGGCACGTCGGTGCCGGGCTCCCCGTCGCCGGAGGAGCTGCTGGGGGACGACGTGAAGTGGACGGCGCTGGTCCCGCGCACCGCGGTCGGCGGCCATGCGGCGAACGGTTTCTCCGTCGCGGTGGAACAGCGCTTCACGCACCTGCGCGTCAACCAGCACCCCGACGGCGGCATCGCCCGCCTGCGCGTGTACGGCGAGGTCGTCCCGGACCCGAAGTGGCTCGAGGTCCTCGGCACCTTCGACGTGGTCGCCCTGGAGAACGGCGGCCAGGCAGAGGACGCCTCCAACCTCTTCTACTCACCGGCCACCAACACCATCCAGCCGGGCCGCTCCCGCAAGATGGACGACGGCTGGGAGACGCGCCGCCGGCGCGACCAGGGCAACGACTGGATCCGCTACCGCCTGGCCGCCCAGTCCCGGATCCGTGCGCTGGAGATCGACACCGCGTATCTGAAGGGCAACAGCGCGGGCTGGGCTTCGGTGGCCGTGAAGGACGGCGAGGACGGTGACTGGCGCGAGATCCTCCCGCGCACCCGTCTCCAGCCCGACACCAACCACCGCTTCGTCCTCCCGGCCCCGGCCGTCGGCACGCACGCGCGCGTGGACATCTATCCCGACGGCGGGATCTCGCGACTGCGGTTGTTCGGCTCGCTGACGGAAAGCGGCGCCACGGCACTGACGGCGCGCCATCAGGAGCTGGGCGGCTGACACCGGGGTGGTGGGTTTCCGCCCCCGCCGCCCCTTCCCTTTCCCGTCCATCCGGGGCTCCGCCCCAGACCCCGCTCCTCAAACGCCGGAGGGGCTGATTTCAGCCCGTCCGGCGTTTGAGGACGAGGCCCTTCGGGCCGAAAGCGGGGGTCTGGGGGCGCAGCCCCCAGGGACGGGACGGGAAGGGGCGGCGGGGGCGAAACCCACCGCCCCACCGCCCCGGCGTCACGCCGCGTGCCCTCCGTCCACCGAGAACTCCGCGCCCGTGACGTAGTCCGCGCCCGCCAGATGGACCACGGTGGACGCCACCTCCTCGGCGTTGCCGAAACGCCCCAGTGCCGTCATCGCCGCCTGCCCCGCCGCATACGGCCCGTCCGCCGGATTCATGTCCGTGTCGATCGGCCCGGGATGCACGACGTTCGCCGTGATGCCCCGCCCGCCCAGCTCTCTGGCGAGGGCCTTCGTCAGGCCGGTCAGGGCCGACTTGCTCATCGCGTAGAGCGTGCCGCCGGGTCCCGGCACACGCTGGGTCATGCAGGTGCCGATGGTGATGATCCGGCCGCCGGGGCCCATCCGGGAGGCGGCCGCCTGTGAGGTCAGGAAGACCCCGCGCACGTTGACGGCCAGGACCCGGTCCACATCCGCGAGCGAGAGGCTCTCCAAGGGCCCCAGCAGCCCCACCCCCACGTTGTTCACCAGCACGTCCAGACGCCCTCCGAGCGCCTCCGCCGTAAGGGCCACCGCCCCCGCCGCCTCCTCCGCGTCCGCGGAGTCCGCCCGCAGGGCCACGGACCGGCGGCCCAGCGCCTCGACGGCCCGTACGACGTCCGCGGCCGCCTCCTTGCCGTTCACGTACGTCAGGGCCACATCCGCGCCCTCCCGGGCCAGCCGCAGAGCCGTCGCCGCACCGATGCCACGGCTGCCGCCGGTCACGAGGGCCACCTTGCCGTTCAGGGATCCTTGGGAAGTCGTCATGGCTCCATCCCAGCGGCCGGCGCCCCCGGACGCTGGCGGCGAACGGACACCGAGCTCACACGTCTAGACCGGCTCCGGCCCACTGACCCGCCTCCGGCCCACTGACCCGTCGCCGACCGATGAGTTGCGGGTGCCGGTGGGGTCTGCCCTGATGAAACAGACCCCACCCGAGAGAAGAGGCACCCACCATGGGCAAGCTCGTCCTCACTTCCTTCGTCACCCTCGACGGCGTCCACCAGGCCCCCGGCGGCCCCAAGGAGGACACCCGCGACGGCTTCCGGCAGGGCGGCTGGACCGTCCCCTACTGGGACGACGACTTCGGCCGGTTCGTGAGCGGGGTCTTCGACCGCGTCGGCGCCTTCCTCCTCGGCCGTCGCACGTACGACATCTTCGCCGCGTACTGGCCGAAGAACACCGATCCGGCCGACCCGGTCGCCTCGAAGCTCAACGCCCTCCCGAAGTACGTCGCCTCCGAGACCCTCACCGACCCCGCCTGGGCAGGCACCACCGTGATCGGCGGCGACCTGGCCAAGGAGGTCGCCGCCCTCAAGGAGCGCACCGACGGCGAGCTCCAGGTGCACGGCAGCGGTGCTCTCGCCCGGTCCCTGCTCGCTCTCGACCTCGTCGACACCGTCCACCTGCTGACCTTCCCGGTCGTGCTGGGCGCCGGCCGCCGCCTCTTCGCCGAGGGCTCCGTGCCGACCGCCTTCCGGCACACAGGCGGGGAGGTCACGGGAGCGGGCGTCTCCATCCAGACGTACGACGTGACAGGCCGCCCGGAGTACGGCTCGTACGAGCTCCCCGCAGGTTGAGTTCCCGAAAACTCAGGGGGCGCCGCAGCAGCTCTCATGCCCGCCCTTCTCGTGGGTGGCACCGGCACCGCCACATCGGCGAACGCGGCCGCCACGGCGGTCGGCAGCATCTGTTACCGCGACCTGCCCTCCCGGATGGTGAGTCTCGTCCTGAGAGTCGCGCCCGGTCCGCAGACCTGGGCACGGCGACTGTCTGCACCGGACCGCCCACGCAAGTCGGCCTGACGACCCGGTACTTGTCCGGGAAGCGGTCGCACCGCCCGAGCCCCGCGACTAGGCTCTCGCCGAGATCACGTATCACCGACGAAGGTGCCGGGCACACGGGGGAAGTACGGTCATGGCCGATGTCAGGGTCGAGACGGTCGCACTCGACACAGCCGGGAACAGGCAGATCGCCAGCAGAACACGGGCGACGTCGTCCCTCGGCGAGCGCGCCGCCGAGATCGAGGAGGCGATCGTCCAGGCCTCCTCCATCGCCCAGCAGTCCCTGGCGCAGGTCCCCGAGCGCGATGGCTGGCGTGTCACCAGCTTGGACGTCACCTTCGGTCTGACCCTCGCGGCCGAAGCCGGGGTCATCCTGTCCAAGGCGTCGGCTGAGGCATCCTTCGAAGTCACCCTCACCGTGGAGCGCACCCCGGGGAACCCGTGACGAGCACGGGCTACTGGGTCGACCTCTACCAGGCTCAGCAGCGGCTGGGCGGTGGCTTTCTGCTCACCCGCCGGTTCGTGCTCACCGCACTTCACTGCCTGCGCGGCCTGGCCCTCGACGAAAGTGTCGGCATCGAACTGGCCGACGGAGAGCGGGTCGAGGGCCGCATCTGCCGCCAGGACAAAGAAGCCGACCTGGCCCTCGTCGAGATCGGCGCGGGGCACCAGGTCACGCTGCCGATCCCCATGGCCGACGTCGCCCGCGACGGAGACCGCTGGCGCGGCCCCTACCGGCCCGCCGCGCACGAAGTGCACCTCAGTGGTCGGGTCAGTGCCGGGGCCGCACCGCACCTTTGCGTCGGAGGCGCGACCATCGAAGCGCTGCAGCTCACGGCGGACCAGCATCTCGGCGACTACTCCGGCTACTCGGGAGGGCCGGTCGAGGGCGTGGGGGACGACGGCACCCGGCAGCCCTCGGTCGTCGGCATCCTCATCGAGCAGGCCGCCGACCGGTCCGCCGAGGCCCGCGCCGCCAACGTGCTCTTCGCCGCCACCATCAGGGAAGCGATCCGCCGCTTCGACCACCTCGATGTCGTCCACCTCATCGACGTGCTCAGGCCACCGGCCCCCGACCGCGACCACCCTGCCCCCGACCGCGACCACCCTGCCCCCGACCGCGACCACCCTGCCCCCGACCGCAAGCACCCGGGTCCGGACCGCGACTGCCCACCGGCCCCCGACCGCGACCAGCCCGCCCGGGACAGTGCGACGCCCGCCCGGTTCGTCGGCACGGAGGCGCTGTTGCTCCAGCTCGACGCCTGGGCGCAGCGCAGCCTCATCGATCCGTCCCAGATCGCCGAGCTCAAGTTCATGGCCGTGAAGGCGCTCATCGACGGCGAGGGGAACAGGGGCGGCGCATGAACGAGGCCTGGCAGGACGCCGTCTACTACGCCACGCTCGCCTTGCAGGGCGACAGCACCGCGACCGCGCAGGTCATGCATGCCGTCGAACGCCTGCGCACGGACGAGTACGTGCTGCACCACCCGGTCCTCAGCCACGATCTGGCCCTCCTCACCGCACTGCTCGACAGCCTCGGCCTGCAGAGCTCGTCGCAGGCCCTCCTCCAGCACGTGGTGTCCCGACTGGCGTGGGACACCGACGGGCTCAACCTCGACACCGCCTCGCGCAACCAACTGGCCGTGACGCTGGCCGACCGCGGGTATCTGGCCGCCGCCGCGACCGTGCTGTCCTCCGCGCTCCAGTTCGACCCGGACCACTTCGACCCGGACCGCGCCGCGACGGCCGCGCGCACGCTCGCCAACCTCGCGGCGCTCAAGATGCGGCTGAGAGACATCGAAGGGGCCGACCGGACGGCCACGCAGGCTCTGGAGCGGCTGGCCGCGGCCGAGCACCCCGAGGAGCGGCCGGATGTCCGCCTCCTGGTGTTCTCCGTTCTGACGGAGGCGGCGCGGCGACAGGGCCGCCACGAGGACGCGGACCGGTTGCTGGACGACCTCGAACGTGCCGTCCGCCGCCTGGTGGACCTGCTCGGCGGCGAGCACCCGCAGTCTCTGTCGGCGCTGGTCGCGCTGGCCACTGCCGAGTTCGAGTCCGCGCGGGCCGCCGGAGACCGTGACCGGATGCAACGCGCCGCGCATGTTCTGGCCGTGGCGTCCCAGAAGGCCGCGGCGACGATGGGAGCCCAGCATCCGCAGTCGGTCGCCGCGCTGCTCAGCTTCGCCGCAGTGGAAGGCGAAACGGCCCGCGAAGCGCGGGACGAGCGCGGGATCGACGAGGTCAGGGCCCTGGTCACGGAGGCCGTGCGGCGATGGGGCGTCATGCGGCGGGGCGCGGACCACGCTCCCCGAGCACCGATCCCGGCGCCCGAGCCCCAAGGACCTCCTCGGCTGCCCGAGGTCCGGCGACCGGCGCCCGAGCACCAAAGGCGTCGGGTACCCGAGGTCCGGCGGCCGGCGCCGCGGCCCTTCACCGACCGGCCCGTCGTCAGGGACAGGGCACTGGGCCAGGGCGACGAGGGCACGCCGGCGCTGCGCTTCAGCGTGCTCGGTCCCGTTCGGGCGTGGCGCGGGGCGGAGCCCCTGAACACGGGCTCTTCGAAGCAACGCGCTCTGCTCGTCGCCCTGTTGCTTCGCGAGGGCCGCACCGCCACGGCCTCCGAGCTGATCGACGCGCTGTGGGGCGAGGACCCGCCGTCGCAGGCCCTCGCCGCCCTTCGTACGTACGCGTCCCGGCTCCGCAGGGTGCTCGACCCAGGAGTGCTGGCCAGCGAGTCGGGCGGGTACGCGTTGCGCACCGAGGCCGGATCCGTCGATCTGGCGGATGCGCAGCGCCTTGTGGCAGAAGCGGAGAGACTCCGTTCGGCCGGCGAACGAGCGCAGGCGCGTGACATGTTCAACAAGGCCCTTGCTCTCTGGGACGGAGAGCCCCTGGCAGGCGTGCCGGGCCCTTATGCCGAAGCGCAGCGCGTCAGGCTTGAAGAGTGGCGGCTACAACTCTGCGAGACACGGCTGGGCTTGGACCTGGAACTCGGCCTTCACGCGGAGGCGGTCTCGGAGCTGACCGCCCTCACCGCCGCCCACCCCTTGCGTGAGCGCCTGCGCGAGCTGCTCATGCTGGCCCTGTACCGCAGCGGGCGCCAGGCCGAGGCGTTGGCCGTGTACGCGGACACCCGGCGCCTGCTCGCCGACGAGCTCGGCGTGGACCCGCGCCCCGGCCTGCGCGACCTGCAGCAGCGGATCCTTGGCGCCGACCGGAGCCTTGAGGACGTGGCCGTGCCGCCCCGCGAAGCGAGATCGATCGTCGTGCGGCCCTCGCAACTGCCCGCGACCGTCCCGGACTTCACGGGCCGCGACGCCTTCGTGCGTGAACTCGGTGAACTCCTCGCCGACTCCCCTGGGGCCGTGCTGGCCATCTCCGCCTTGGCGGGCATCGGAGGCGTCGGCAAGACCACCCTCGCCGTGCACGTCGCCCACCAGGCACGCCAGGACTTCCCCGACGGGCAGTTGTACGTGGACCTGCAAGGCACCGGGGCCCGGCCGGCGGAGGCCGAGACGGTCCTCGGGTCTTTCCTGCGCGCTCTGGGCATGGAGGACTCGGCGATCCCCGACTCGCTGGAGGAACGCTCGGCGCTGTACCGGTCGGTCCTGAACGGCCGCCAGGTGCTGGTGCTCCTGGACAACGCACGCGACGCCGCACAGGTACGGCCGCTCATCCCGAGCACCGAGGGGTGCGCCACGCTCGTCACCAGCCGCGTCCGCATGGTGGATCTGGCCGGGGCTCATCTCGTGGACCTCGATGTGATGAGCCCGGACGAGGCGCTGCAACTGTTCACCAGGATTGTGGGGGGCGAACGCGTCCAAACCGAACACAGTGCTGCCCTCGACGTGGTCGCCGCCTGCGGGTTCCTTCCGCTGGCGATCCGGATCGCAGCCTTGCGCCTCGCGGTCCGCCGTACCTGGACCGTGTCCGTGCTCGCCGCCAAACTCTCCGACGAGCGCCGCCGCCTCGACGAATTGCAGGCCGGAGATCTCGCGGTCAAGGCGACCTTCGAGATGGGGTACGGGCAGCTGGATCCGGCGCAGGCGCGCGCCTTCCGTCTCGTCGGCCTCGCCGACGGACCGGACATCTCCCTCGCCGCGGCCGCCGCCATGCTCGACCAGCCGCCCGAGGACACGGAGGACATCTGCGAAGTGCTCGTCGACACCGGCTTCCTGGAGGCGGCGGCCCCGGGCCGCTATCGCTACCACGACCTCACCAGGCTGTACGCACGCGCCTGCGCGGAGCGGGACGAACAACCCCCCGGTGAGCGACGGGCGGCACTGACCCGCCTCCTCGACTTCTATCTCGCGACCGCGACCGGGGTGTACGCGGTCGAGCATCCCGGCGACCGAACCGTGGAGCATCTGGAACCCGCCCGGTATCCAGGCGTCGAGTTCTCGTACCTGGACGACGCGCGGCGCTGGCTGGCGGCCGAGGCGCAGTGCATCCTGTCCTGCGCCCGTCAGCTCGCTCACGGCACCGAACTGCGCAGGTCGATCGATCTGCTGTGGAGCGTGAAGGACATCGTGGGATCCGGGAACTTCCGCCAGTACCAGGACACGGCGGCCGTGGCGCAGCGTGCCGCACGCGAGGCGCGCGACGCCCAGGCGGAGGGACGCGCCTGTGCCGCGCTCACCGCGGTCCACCTGACGGCGGGGAACCTGCGGGAGGCCGATGCGGAGGCGCAGCGTGCGTTGGCGCTGGCCGTGGCGATCGACGACCCGGTGACCAGCGCCTGGGTGCCGTACGACCGCGGTGTCATCGCGCTCCAGGAGCGCCGCTACACGGAGGCGGACCGTTGTCTGCGGGAGGCCCTGTCACGGTTCCGCGAGGACGAGAATCCGTTCGGCGTGGCCAGTGCCCTGTGCCAGCTCTCCCATGTCGAGGCGAGTCTGGGCAACGTCCGCAGCGCGGTCGCGCTCGCCGAGGAAGCCATCGAGCGGCTCGGCTCCGAGGCTGCCACCCTCGCCCTCGCCGAATCGCGGTACGCGCTGGGGCTCGCCCTGTCCGCCGCGGGGCAGATCCCCGAAGCACTGGAGCAACTGGAGCAGGCGCTCGGGATCTACCAGGAGTGCGCGCAGGCGCTGGGGGAAGGCATGGCGCACCACCGGCGCGCCGAGATACACCTCGGTGCGGGCCGGCCCGCCCAGGCGGCCGCGGAGGCCGAACAGGCGCTCGCGGTGCTGGGACGGGTGGGGGGAGCCCGGCGCAGAGCCGATGTCCTGGTCGTGCTGGGCGACGCCATGGAGGAGCGGGGGGAGTCCGCGCGGGCCCGGACCTGCTGGGCCGAGGCCCTTGCGGTGTACGAGCAGGTGTCCGGGACGGAGGGGTACGAACTGCGCGACCGCCTGACCGCACGGCTGGGCGGCCGGGCCGCGGGCAGGGAGGCAGGTCGCCTCACGGGGACGTGATCCGCCCCGTCCGCGGTGCCGACGTTCTCCGTGTCGCCGGTGATCGGGATGCGCCAGAGGCGTTCACCGGAGAGCCGGGGTGGCGTCGCGGCCGCTGCCAAGGGGCACGCGCCTGCCTGCGTGCCCCACGAGAACAAGCTCAGGTGTCGGGCCTCGTGGGGCGATACCGGCGATGAGAGTCGGCCGCCGAGGCCGAGCGGGGGCGAGTGACGTCACAACTGCCGTAGCTCGCAGCTGAACTGCCTTGCCCCGCGGCCTATGACGGCGTGGGGGGTACGCGGGGCAAGGAGCTCTGCGGTCAGGGACTCGGCCGACGCCCAGCCGCGCCGCTGTCCCACGACTCGCCGTACTGCGCGGTCGCGAGTTTGTCGTCGAGCGGCGGGCCTGCTTCACCGGCCGGGTGCCACGTACGCCAGTTCAGTGATGCGTGCCGTATACCGGTGGCGGCCGGAAGTCCGGCCAGGCGCGGGGCCGGACCTCCAGCGGGTTGCACCGTTCCTCGGTCTGAGCCGTGGGGGACTCAGCAGCCGTAGTCGACCAGGTCGAAGGACTCGTAGTGGTCGGCCGTGTAGTAGTCCTCCTGGGTCTCCTCACCGGTGACGATGCGGCGCGCACCGCGCGTGGAGGAACCCGGCGTGATCACGGTGTACTCGTGATAGTAGCCAGAGGACTGGCTCGGCAGGATGCCTTCCCGGTTCTGGAAGACGGTGCCGTCCTGCGAGTACGGGTAGGGACCACCCTGCTCGATCAGCTCGAGGGTGTCGTACGCCTGGGAGGGCAGGTCGCTGTAGCAGATGCTGCCGACCGCGGCGGCCGCCGGGGTGGCGGCGACTGTTCCGCCGACGAGGAGGGCGGACAGGACGGCGGCTGCGGCGCCGATGCGGGTGATTCGTGGGGGGAATCTCATGCCCTCATGATGACGCGCGTAGACAGTGGCATGTCAATGACAACTCCGGAGATTTTCCCGTCAAGTCCGATGAGTTTTCGGGAAGTTAACTTGTGGGGCCATGGGGTCACCGTCACCGCTGTGACGCAAGGGGAAGCGGTGCGCCGCGGGCTGCCCGCCCGCAGGATGGAGACGGACCATGAGTTCACCCCTGGCTCGTCCACGCGCGGAGCTCGCCGCATCGTCACCGGTGAGGAGTATGAGGCGTATCAGGAGGACTACTGCACGGCCGACCACCATGGCCGACCACCACGCCTCGTTCGACCTGGTCGACTACGGCTGCTGAGCCGGACGTCATCTCCGGTTCTCGGCGACGGCGAACAGCGCGAACGCCAGCACGACCAAGGTGACGCTCGCGTAGATCTCGTAGCCGTCGAGGAGACCGACCCGTTGCACGAGACCCACGTGCCAGTCGGTGAACTCGTGCAAGAGGCCCATCACGCCCTGCACCAGGGCAAGCAAACCGAGTAGCTCCAGCAGCTGCTTCATGGAAAGACCCTCGCCCCGCGGACCCCCCACCCACATCGGCCGCGGGGCGAGGCACGTCCGACGGAAGTCCCCGACCCGTCGGGCCCACCGCGCCGAAAGTCTCCGGTGCCCCGACTTTGGTCGACGATCCGGTGCGCGGAGGGACGACGGGAGCCTGCGCTGCGTAGATTTGTCGACCGTGAGCGACGACGCGACGGTGCCCGAATCGCCCGCCTTCCCCGGGCGGCGCCGGCTGTTGCCGTCCGCGGTGATCCACGAGTTCACCCCCGACGCGGGGCGGCCCGGCCGCCGCCCCCGGCGCACCGCGCACGACTGGATCGTCGACTTCTCCTGCTTCCTGCTCGCCGTCCTCGTCGGCCTGGTCGGCGCCGACGCCGTGACCGCCAACCCGCACGTTCCGCACTCCCTCGCCGTCGTCGACCAGTGGCTCGGCGCGCTCGCCTGCGCCGCGGTGTGGCTGCGCCGCCGGTGGCCGGTCGGGCTGGCCGTGGCGACGATCCCTGTCGGGTTGGTCTCGGACACCGCGGGCGGCGCCTGCATGATCGCCCTGTTCACGCTCGCCGTGCACCGCCCCTTCCGGTACGTGGCCTGGGTGGGCGGCATCACCATCGCGCTGATCCCGTTCTACTTCTGGACGCGCCCCGACCCCGAGCTTCCGTACGCCGTCGCGGTCGCCGTCTTCGTGCTGCTGACCGCCGCCGTGGTCGGCTGGGGCCTGCTCGTACGGTCCAAGCGGCAGCTCATGCTGAGCCTGCGCGACCGCGCCCGGCGCGCCGAGACGGAGGCGCGGCTGCGCGCCGAGCAGGCGCAGCGGCTGGCGCGCGAGGCCATCGCCCGGGAGATGCACGACGTGCTCGCGCACCGGCTCACGCTGCTGAGCGTGCACGCGGGCGCCCTGGAGTTCCGGCCGGACGCGCCCCGCGAGGAGGTCGCCCGGGCGGCCGGCGTCATCCGGGAGAGCGCGCACGAGGCATTGCAGGACCTGCGGGAGATCATCGGCGTCCTGCGGGCGGGCGACTCCGACGACGCGGGCCGCCCCCAGCCGACGCTCGCCGCCCTGGACACGCTGGTCGCCGAGTCCCGCGAAGCCGGCATGAAGGTCACCCTCGACAGTCGTGTCACCGCCCCCGAGACGGTCCCGGCCTCGGTCGGCCGTACCGCCTACCGCATCGCCCAGGAGGGCCTCACCAACGCCCGCAAGCACGCGCCCGGTGCGGAGGTCACGGTGTCCGTCGGCGGCGTCCCGGGGGAGGGCCTGACCATGTCCGTCCGCAATTCGCCGCCTGACGGCGAGGTACCCCACGTCCCCGGCTCCGGCCAGGGCCTGATCGGACTGGCCGAACGCGCGAACCTGGCCGGGGGCCGTCTGGAACACGGGCCGGAGGAGGACGGGGGGTTCGGTGTGCGGGCGTGGTTGCCGTGGAGGTGACCGCCACGGCGGGCGGTGCGGCCGCGTCCCCCGACTCGCCCGGCCCAACGGTGATTCGCAGGCCGTGCAACCGTGATTACGTAGGGACCATGACTGCGATCAGACTGCTCCTCGTCGACGACGACCCGCTGGTCCGGGCCGGACTGTCCTTGATGATGGGCGGCGCCGACGACATCGAGATCGTCGGCGAGGCGGCCGACGGCGGCGAGGTCGAGGAGCTCGTCGACCGCACCGGCCCGGACGTCGTCCTCATGGACATCCGGATGCCGTCGGTGGACGGACTGACCGCCACCGAGCGGCTGCGCGGCCGGGCCGAGGCCCCGCAGGTCGTGGTCCTGACCACCTTCCACGCGGACGAGCAGGTGCTGTCGGCCCTGCGCGCCGGCGCCGCCGGATTCGTCCTCAAGGACACCCCGCCCGCCGAGATCCTCGACGCGGTGCGCCGGGTCGCGGCCGGTGACCCGGTGCTGTCGCCCACCGTGACCCGCCAGTTGATGCAGCACGCGGCCGGGACCGCCGCCGACACGCGCCGCACGCGCGCGCGTGCCCGGATCACCGCCCTCAACGACCGTGAACGCGAGGTCGGCGTCGCCGTCGGGCGTGGCCTGTCCAACGCCGAGATCGCCGCGACGCTCTTCATGAGCGTCGCCACGGTCAAGACCCACGTCTCCCGCATCCTCGCCAAACTCGACCTCAACAACCGGGTGCAGATAGCGCTGTTGGCGTACGACGCGGGACTGCTTGAGGAACCTGCCGAAGGTGGGCACTAGCGTGCTGCCCGACGCGTTGTCGGTGCGAGGGGGAATGCCATGGCAGAAGTGATCGAACTCGCGGCGTACGGCGACGCGTTCCGCATCGACCCGCACCCCGTGTACGCGCAGTTGCGCGAGCGCGGCCCGGTGCACAGGGTCCGGCTGCCCTCGCCCGACTCCCACCACGAGACCTGGCTCGTCGTGGGATACGAGGAGGCGCGCGCGGCGCTCGCCGACCCTCGCCTCGCCAAGGACGGCAGCAAGATCGGAATGAGGTTCCTGGACGAGGAGCAGATCGGCCGGTATCTGCTGATCTCCGACCCGCCCGAGCACACCCGGCTGCGCGGGCTCGTCTCGCGCGCCTTCACCATGCGCCGGGTGGAGCAACTGCGACCCAGGATCCAGCAGATCACCGACGAGCTGCTCGACGCGATGCTGCCGCTCGGCCGCGCCGACCTGGTCGACTCGCTCTCCTACCCGCTGGCGATCACCGTGATCTGCGAGCTCCTCGGCGTACCCGAGCTGGACCGCGCGGAGTTCCGGAAGCTGTCGACGGAGGCGGTCGCACCGACCAGTGCGGACAGCGAGCACGCCGCCTTCGTGCGGCTCGCCGAGTACCTCACCGAGCTGATCGAGGACAAGCGGTGCTCCGGACCGGGCGACGACCTGCTCGGCGACCTGATCCGCACCACCGCCGAGGACGGCGACCGGCTGTCCCCGCCGGAACTGGGCGGCATGGCCTTCATCCTGCTGATCGCGGGCCACGAGACGACGGTCAACCTGATCACCACCGGTGTCCACGCCCTGCTCACCCATCCCGACCAACTGGCCGCCCTGCGCGCCGACATGAGCCTCATCGACGGCACGGTCGAGGAGGCGCTGCGCTACGAGGGCCCGGTGGAGAACGCGACCTTCCGGTTCGCCGCCGAGCCCCTGGAGATCGCCGGCATCCCTGTCGCACAGGGCGACGAGGTGATGATCGGCCTCACGGCCGCCGACCGCGACGGGTCCCGTTACCCGGCCCCCGACCGCTTCGACATCCGCCGCGACACCCGCGGCCACCTCGCGTTCGGCCACGGCATCCACTACTGCCTCGGCGCCCCCCTGGCCCGCCTCGAAGCACGCATCGCGATTCGCACCCTGCTCGACCGCACCCCGGCCCTCACTCTCGACGGCGCCCCCGGAGACTGGCTGTCGGGGATGCTGATGCGGGGGCTGCGCAGGTTGCCGGTGCGTTGGTAAGAGGGCGGGGCCCTTTGGAGGAGCCTTCTGGAGGAGCCCTCTAGGAGCCCGTGGAGGGCCCCGGAGGAGCCCTCTGGCGGGGGGCGAAGGGGCAGTGCCGCCTCACATCACCGCAGCGTCGGCCCCGCCGGCAACCTCCGCCAGCCACACACCTCGCCGCTCACGCCGGGACACCTCACACGCCTCGGCGATCCGCAATGCCTGCAACGCCTCGCGCCCGTCGCACGGGTTGGTCCCCTCACCCCGTACGACCTCGACGAACGCGCACAGCTCCGCCTCGTACGCAGGACCGAACCGCTCCAGAAACCCCGCCCACGGTTTGTCCGCGGCCGGCGGCCCCGTCGGCTCGGTCGACGCGATCGGCGTACGGTCGTCCAGGCCGACCACGATCTGGTCCAGCTCCCCGGCGAGCTCCATGCGCACGTCGTACCCCGCTCCGTGCAGCCGCGTCGCCGTCGCCGTGGCGAGCGTGCCGTCGTCCAGGGTGAGCAGCGCCGCGCCCGTGTCGACGTCGCCCGCCTCGCGGAACATCGCGGGGCCCGCGTCGGACCCGGCCGCGTACACGTCGACGACCTCGCGCCCCGTCACCCAGCGCAGGACGTCGAAGTCGTGGATCAGGGTGTCCCGGTAGAGCCCGCCGGACTGCGGCAGATACGCGGCCGGCGGAGGCGCCTGGTCGGACGTCAGCGCCCGCACGGTGTGCAGCCGCCCGAGTCGCCCCGAGCGCACCGCCTCCCGCGCGCCCGTGTAGCCCGCGTCGAAACGGCGCTGGAACCCCATCTGAAGGATGGTTCCGGCTGCCTCGACCTCGCCGATCGCTTGTAAGGTGCCCGCCAGGTCGAGCGCGATCGGCTTCTCGCAGAACACGGGAAGCCCCGAGCGTGCTGCCCGACCGATCAGTTCGGCGTGCGCCGACGTCGCCGTGGTGATCACCACGGCGTCCACGCCCCACTTGAAGATCTCGTCCACTCCGGGCGCCGCCGTCTCACCCAGCCGGTGCGCGAGATCCTGGGCCCGCGCGGGGTCCACGTCCGTGAGGATCAGGGAACCGACCTCCCGGTGTCGGCTGAGGGTGTTCGCATGGATGGTGCCGATGCGACCCGTACCGATGACTCCGATGCGCATGGGACCAAACTGCGTGCCGACCCGGCACGATGTCAATGCGTATGTCCGGACAATCGAACTACACAACTTCCCGTCAACCATCCACGGAGCTACGCTCGGCCCCGTGCCGAAACCAGGAGTGGACCCGACCGTGACGCTCGAGCTCAGTGTGGACCGGAGCAGCCCGGTGCCGTTGTACTTCCAGCTGTCCCAGCAGTTGGAGGCCGCCATCGAGCACGGCGCGCTCACTCCCGGCAGCCTGCTGGGCAACGAGATCGAGCTCGCCGCCCGGCTCGGCCTGTCCCGGCCCACCGTCCGCCAGGCCATCCAGTCGCTCGTCGACAAGGGCCTGCTGGTGCGTCGGCGCGGCGTCGGCACGCAGGTCGTGCACAGCCAGGTCAAGCGCCCCCTTGAGCTCAGCAGTCTCTACGACGACCTGGAGGCGGCCGGGCAGCGCCCGGCGACGAAGGTTCTGGTCAACACCCTCGTCCCGGCGACCGCCGAGATCGCGGCCGCTCTCGGTGTGGCCGAGGACAGCGACGTGCACCGGGTGGAACGGCTGCGCCTCGCGCACGGTGAGCCGATGGCGTACCTCTGCAACCACCTGCCGCCCGGCCTGCTCGGCCTGGACACCGAGCAGCTGGAGGTCACCGGCCTGTACCGCATGATGCGCGCCGCCGGGATCACGCTGCACAGCGCCCGTCAGTCCATCGGCGCCCGCGCTGCCACCGCCGCCGAGGCGGAGCGGCTCGCCGAGGAGGAGGGCGCCCCGCTGCTCACCATGCAGCGCACGACCTTCGACGACACCGGTCGCGCGGTCGAGTTCGGCAGTCACACCTACCGGCCGACCCGCTACTCATTCGAGTTCCAGTTGCTCGTACGCCCCTGAAGCTCGCGTGCCGGTCGGTCGCATTGTCAGGACAATGCGACCGCGGCACGCTCCTCGGTCACCGTCTGTGCGACCCCTGTGTTCAATATCGGACGTTCAACGACGACGAGGCACACTCGAGATGCGGCTCCGCCGCGGGGCGGGACCGGCCCCGACTCGCCCGCACCCGGCAGATCACAGGAGCCGCCGCATTGCTCCCCCGTACAGCATCCACCCCGACGGTGAGGCAGAATCGGCGGCGATGAGCACCTACGGCAACTTCAGCGCCCCCATCGGCTCCCGCCGCGCGCCAGCGCTCCGCACGGTCGGCACAAGGGAGCGCCGCTCGCACCTGACCGCACCCCGCGTGCCCACCGTCGGCATCGACATCGGCGGCACAAAGGTGATGGCGGGCGTCGTCGACGCCGATGGCAACATCCTGGAGAAGCTCCGCACGGAGACTCCGGACAAGTCCAAGAGCCCGAAGGTCGTGGAGGACACGATCGTCGAACTGGTCCTGGACCTGTCCGACCGCCACGACGTGCACGCGGTCGGCATCGGAGCGGCCGGCTGGGTCGACGCCGACCGCAACCGCGTCCTGTTCGCGCCCCACCTGTCCTGGCGCAACGAGCCCCTCAGGGACCGCATCTCCAGCAGGCTCTCCGTCCCGGTCCTCGTCGACAACGACGCCAACACCGCCGCCTGGGCGGAGTGGCGCTTCGGTGCAGGCCGCGGCGAGGACCACCTCGTCATGATCACGCTCGGCACCGGCATCGGCGGTGCGATCCTCGAGGACGGCCAGGTCAAGCGTGGCAAGTACGGCGTCGCCGGCGAATTCGGCCATATGCAGGTCGTGCCCGGCGGCCACCGCTGCCCGTGCGGCAACCGCGGCTGCTGGGAGCAGTACAGCTCCGGCAACGCACTGGTCAGGGAGGCCCGCGAACTGGCAGCGGCCGATTCGCCGGTCGCGTACGGGATCATCGAGCACGTCAAGGGCAACATCGGCGACATCACCGGCCCGATGATCACCGAGCTGGCCCGCGACGGCGACGCGATGTGCATCGAGCTGCTCCAGGACATAGGGCAGTGGCTCGGCGTAGGCATCGCCAACCTGGCCGCCGCCCTCGACCCGTCCTGCTTCGTCATCGGCGGCGGCGTATCGGCCGCCGACGACCTCCTGATCGGCCCCGCGCGGGACGCGTTCAAGCGGCAGCTCACCGGCCGCGGCTACCGCCCCGAGGCCCGGATCGTCCGCGCCCAGCTCGGCCCCGAGGCCGGCATGGTCGGCGCCGCCGACCTCGCCCGCCTGGTCGCCCGCCGCTTCCGCCGTGCCAAGCGCCGCCGCGTGGAGCGCTACGAGCGCTACGAGCGGTACACGGAGGCCCGCCGTTCGTCCCAGGACACGGCGTGACGGCGGCGCTGCCGCGCTCGGCCGCGGCCGAGTCCCGGCCGCCCGAGGACCGCCGCCACCGGAACCGCCGCAGGGCGCTCACGCTGCTCATCATCGTGCTGCTCATCGGCGTCCCGGCCGGCTACCTCGTGATCTCCGCCAACCAGAGCCGCAACAGCGGCAAGGACAAGGAGGCGAAGTACTCGGCCACCGGTCTCAGCGAGGGCTGGCCGTCCAAGGTCCAGCGCCGCCTCTACCAGGTGCCGGTCCCGCACCCGGCGGACCGCATCGCCTACTACGAGACCAACAACTGGAAGACCAGCCGCCTCTACGTCCAGTTCCGGACCAGCAACGCCGGCCTCGACGCCTTCCTGACCGGCGTGGGCGTCAACCGGGAGGACCTCGAAAAGGGCGAGATCACCATCAGCGCACGTGACCGGAGCATCACCGGCTGGTCCTTCAAGGGCCCGGGCCCCTGGTCGGGCCTGGTCCACACGCAGAAGAACCCGGCCCCCACCCACGACATAGTCGTCAACATGTCCGACCCGGCGAACCCCATGGTCTACGTCGTCTCGCGCACGGTTCCCTAGAACGACGGGCCCCGGCCGGTCGCCGGGACCGATTGTCAGACCCCGCCCGTAGAGTCGAAGACGACTGATCCGACACACGGGCGGGAGGTGACAGGACGTATGAGCGACATGGCGGCGACGGCGTACGGCAGCGTGGGCCGGGCAGTCTCGTCGGACGAGCGGGCGACGCAGTCCGTCCCCGTCCGGCTCGCGGCCGTGTTCCTGCCCGCGCCCCTCCCGCGCGAGGGCCGGATCGCCTTCTGGGACCCGGAAGACGGCCGGCTGCCCGCCGCCGACACCGAGCTCACCGTCGTACGACGACATGGCGCCGGAGTACGCCGCAGAACCGCCCCCGCGCTGTCGCTCCCCCTCGGCGAGGCCCTGCCGCTGCTCGTCCGCGCCCGCCGCGACCCCGCCGCCCACCCCGCCACCGTCTGCTGGGGCGCCATCACGCTGCACGCCCTGCGGCTCACAGCCCGCGGCCGGCTGCTTCCCGGCCTGACGGCCACCGGCCACGACGCCTGGCGGGCCGGCCCCCTCGACCCGGACGACATCGCCCACCTGCGCGCGGTCGCGGCCGCCCTGCCGCACGAAGGCCACGCGGTCCCGCTGCCCGGCCCGGGCGTGATCCGGCTGCCCGAGCCGGAAGCGCTGATGCGCGCCTTCCTGGACGCGGTCGCGGACACCCTGCCCCGCACCCCGGCCGCTCCGTACGCCTCCGGCAAGCCCTTCGCCGCGCGCGAGCCCCAGCGGCTGCCCGGCGCCGCCGACTGGGCCGCCGAGGTCGCCGCCGGCATGGACGCGGGCGTGCGGATCTCGCTCCGCCTGGACCTGTCGGCGTACAACCTGTTCGACGACAGCGGCGACGGGATGCGCAGCGCGGGCGCGGCGATCGTCCAGGTGCACAGCCTCGCCGACCCCACCCTCGTGGCCGACGCGGCGGCCCTGTGGGCGGGCGACGCGGACGCCGCCTTGGGCCCCCGCGCACGCGTGGACGCGGCCCTCGCGGTGCGCCGCGCGGCCCGCGTGTGGCCACCCCTCGACCGCCTCTCCGAGCAGGACGTGCCCGATGTACTGGCGCTGTCCGAGGAGGAGTTGGGTGACCTGCTCGGCGTGGCCGCGACCCGGCTCGCGGCCGCCGGGGTGGCCGTGCACTGGCCCCGGGACCTGGCGCAGGACCTGACCGCGGCCGCGGTGGTCCGGCCCGCGCCCGGCTCGGCGACCGACGGCACCGGCTTCTTCGAGAGCGAGGAACTCCTCCAGTTCCGCTGGCAGTTGGCGCTCGGCGGCGACCCCCTGAGCGAGGGCGAGATGGACGCGCTCGCCGAGGCCCACCGCCCCGTCGTGCGACTGCGGGACCAGTGGGTACTGGTCGACCCCGCCCTCGTCCGCAAGGCCCGCAAGCGCGAACTGGGCCTGCTGGACCCGGTCGACGCGCTGTCCGTCGCCCTCACCGGCAGCGCGGAGGTGGACGGCGAGACGGTCGAGGCGGTCCCGGCCGGCGCCCTGGCCACCCTGCGCGACCGCCTGACGGCCGGCGTACTGCCCGCCGAGCCGCCGCCCGCCCTGCACGCCACCCTGCGCGACTACCAACTCCGCGGCCTGGCCTGGCTGGACCTCATGACCTCCCTCGGCCTCGGCGGCTGCCTCGCCGACGACATGGGACTCGGCAAGACGATCACCCTCATCGCCCTGCACCTGCGCCGAGCCCGCACCGAACCCACGCTGGTGGTCTGCCCGGCCTCCCTGCTGGGCAACTGGCAGCGGGAGATCACCCGGTTCGCGCCCGGCGTCCCCGTCCGCCGCTTCCACGGCCCGGACCGCACCCTGGACGACCTCGACGGCGGCTTCGTCCTCACGACGTACGGCACCATGCGATCGGCGGCACCACGACTGGCCGAGCAGCGGTGGGGCATGGTCGTCGCCGACGAGGCCCAGCACGTCAAGAACCCCTACTCGGCGACGGCCAAGGCCCTGCGCACGATCCCGTCCCCCGCGCGCGTGGCCCTCACCGGCACACCGGTGGAGAACAACCTGTCGGAGCTCTGGGCACTGCTGGACTGGACGACCCCCGGACTTCTCGGCCCCCTGAAGTCCTTCCGCGCCCGCCACGCGCGCGCGGTGGAGAACGGCGAGGACGACGAAGCGGTCGCCCGCCTGGCCCGCCTCGTCCGCCCCTTCCTCCTGCGCCGCAAGAAGTCCGACCCCGGCATCGTCCCCGAGTTGCCGCCCAAGACGGAGACGGACCACCCGGTCCCGCTCACCCGCGAACAGGCCGCGCTGTACGAGGCGGTGGTGCGCGAGTCCATGCTGGCCATCGAGACCGCGGAGGGCATCGGCCGCCGGGGCCTGGTGCTGAAGCTGCTGGGCGCGCTGAAACAGATCTGCGACCACCCCGCGCTCTACCTGAAGGAGGACGTCCCGCCCACGGCCACCGACCGACTCGCCGCCCGCTCCGGCAAGATGGCCCTCCTCGACGAACTCCTCGACACGCTGCTCGCCGAGGACGGCTCGGCGCTCGTCTTCACGCAGTACGTCGGCATGGCCCGCCTGATCACCTCCCACCTGACCGCCCGCGCGGTCCCGGTGGACCTCCTGCACGGCGGCACACCGGTGCCGGAACGCGAACGCATGGTGGACCGCTTCCAGGATGGGGAGACCCCGGTCCTGGTGCTGTCGTTGAAGGCGGCCGGCACCGGCCTGAACCTCACCCGCGCGGGCCATGTCGTCCACTTCGACCGCTGGTGGAACCCGGCCGTCGAGGAACAGGCCACCGACCGCGCCTACCGCATCGGCCAGACCCAGCCCGTCCAGGTCCACCGCCTCATCACCGAGGGCACTGTCGAGGACCGCATCGCCGAGATGCTGGAGTCCAAGCGAGCCCTCGCCGACGCGATCCTCGGCTCCGGCGAGTCCGCCCTCACGGAACTGACCGACCGCGAACTCACCGACCTGGTCTCCCTCCGGAGGCCCCAGTGACCCCCCGCCCCGCCGACGAGGCACGCCGCGCGCTCCAGGAGGCGCGGGAGCGGGCCGCGGGGCGCGGGGAGGGCGGGCGTGCCGAGGAGCGGAGGGCGCCTTCGGGGGTTGGGCGGTCTGCGGGGGATGACGGGTTCGAGAAGGCCGCTGCGGGGGACAGCGGGTCCGAGAAGGCCGGAGAAGTTGCGGTTCCCGCGGAGGCCGCGGCGCCCGTGGAAGCCGGGACCCCGGAGAAGGCCGTGGCACCCGCCGACGCAGGGGCGCCCGAGACGGTGACGGACCCCGGAGAGCCCGCAGTGGCCGCCAAGCCTGCGGCGCCCGGCGGATCTGCGGTGCCCGGGGATGCAGCGGACGAAGCGGACGCAGCGGCAGGGAAAGCCGGCGTCTCCCAGGCCCGGCCGGGCGATGTGGCGCGGGAGGCGCTGAGGCGGGCGCTTGCCGCCAGGCGCGGTATGTCCGAGGACACCGAGCACGCCGAGGATGTCGAGGACACCGACACCTCCGACGATGGCTCTGCGCTCGAGGCGGGGAACAGCGGCGAGCCCGGTGGCAACTCGGCGGCGCCCGCTCGGCGTCGATCGACCCCTGCCACCGGCGGTGCCTCCGAGGCGCCGACGCGGGAAGCCTCGGCCGGTCCACGGCCCGGTCCAGATCCCGGTGACGGTGACGGTGTCGGCTCCGGTCCCGGTGCACTCCCCGATGCCGGGCGCCGAGACGAGGGCGAAGGCCGCAACGACGACCGGCCGGGCGCCCCCGGGCAACAGCCCGCCCCGGCGGCCCCGCGCGGCGGTGACACCGGCCGTCAGGGTGCGCGTCCCGCGGACGTCGCGCGCGAGGCGCTGCGTGCGGCTCGCGATGCCGCGCGGCAGGCTCGGGAGGACACGATGACCAAGGAGACCGCAGCCGCACGTCGATCGCGCCGGACCGCTCCGCCTGCCGCCTCCGCCTCCCGGGCCCGAAGCGGCAGGTCCGGCCGGGCTGCCGACTTCCGGGCGCGTGACGTACGGGAGTTGCTGGCCGACGCCTTCCGAATGCCTACGGAGGAGGCCGCGCCGGGTGAGGAGCCGAGCGACAACGACGACAGGCCGCAGGGGAGTTCGGCCGCACGGACGCGGACCGGCGCCGAGGGATCGGCGAACAGCGGCTTCGACGAGCCAGGGCTGGTTTGGCCAGACCTTGACGCCGACCCGTCAGCCACCGGCACCGGCACCGACGCCGACAGCGCGGGACCGCCGTCGCCCCTCACCCCCATGAGCCCGACGGACGCGGTAGCCCCGCCCGCACCCGACGAAACGACCGTCGGCACCGACACCGACACCGACACCGACACCGACACCGACACCGGCACGACCACGCCCACCCGGCCCTCGTC
>NZ_LGDG01000246.1 GCF_001279775.1 Streptomyces sp. MMG1533
CCCCGCACCCGGCCAAGCCGCACCGGCCCCCACCTCACCCGACCCCGCTCCCGGACCGCCCGTCTCCCCCCGCCCCACATACCCCGCCAACACCCCGGTCGGCCCGTCCTGCGCCACAGAAGTCGCCGTAAGCTCCAGCACCCCGGCCAGATTGAGGTCGGCCCCGTACGCGGGCACGGTGGCCGCATTCACGGCAAGCAGTTCCGCGAGGGGACCGCTCGGCGCCGGTCGCAGTGGTACTGCGAAACCCTCATCCCGGTGGCCGCTCTGCAGCGCGGTGCCGAGGACGCCGACCACGGCGCCGGTCGCGGCGTCGAGAACCGGCCCTCCGGCGGCCCCGCCGCCCGGTCGCAGCGCGTCCCGGCCGGCCGTGCCGATCGCCAACTCCAGGGCGTCGCCGAGGAGATGGAAGCGGTCCGTGGCGGTGTACGTCACAGGGGTCGCGCCCAGGACGCGTGCCTCACGCCAGCAGCCGGCGGGGACCCACACGTATCTGCCGGTCTCGATCCGGTCCCGGACGGTGACGGGCAGTGGATCCACTCCGAGGCCCTCGGTGCGTACGAGGGCCAGGTCCAGGTCGGGCAGAAGGGTCACCGCGTCGGCGGTCACGACGCAGCTGCGGTCCCCGGCGGCGTGCAGGACGAGCCGGGGCAGGCCGTCGACGCTCTCGTGGCTGGTGACGACCGTGCCGTGGTGGTCGGCCATGAAGCCGGTGCCGCGGGGGCGGCCGTCGAGGTCGTGGACATGGACGAGTGAGTCGTCGCGGCCGCGGCTCTGTCCCGACTCCTCCGCCCCCGGGCGCAGCCGACCGCGCGCGTGGCCGGAGCCGTCGTCCTCCTGGACCGGCCGTGCGGTGTCGCGGGCGTCCCCGGTCCGCGGGCCCCGTCCCGCCATGGTCGAACCTCCCCGCCGTACACGTGCCTGTCCGCCGTACGCATGCACGTGGCTGATTCGACGGTAGGCGGGAGGTGATCAGCCGCACAGATCGCGCAGCGAACGCGCCCCCTTCCGCTCCCCCGCTTCACTCCGAGCGCCTGCCCGGTCGGGTGAATGGACGGGGGCCGCTGGATACACCCTAGGGGTGGGGGAACCGAGGGGGACCGTGGAGCGGCGGCAGCGACGACCCCGTGATCGCCGCTCCACGGGCGGACTCCGCGCCGTGCGCGGGTCGGCGGCCTCAGCCGAAGATGGCGAGGCTCTTGGCCTTGCCCTTGTGCTCCTCGACGAGCGCGAGGAACCGGCCCTCGGGGTCGAAGACGGCCACGGCACCGACGCCCGTGTACTCGCCGGGCATGTCGAGTCGTACACCGTTGGTGAGCAGCCGGGCCCGCCTGGCGTCCACGTTCCAGCGCGGGAACGCGGCCGTTGCGGCCTCGGCGATCGGCATCACGGTCAGCTCCTGCTGGAGCTGGTCGAGAGTGCGGGCGGAGTCCAGCTTGTACGGTCCGACGCGCGTCCGGCGCAGCGCCGTGAGGTGCCCGCCGACGCCCAGGTCGGCACCCAGGTCACGGGCCAGGGCCCGGATGTAGGTGCCGGACGAGCAGACCACCGACACCACCAGGTCCAGGACCGGGGTGCCGTCCTCGGCGACGGCGTCCCGGACGTCGTACACCGCGAAGGACGAGACGGTGACGGGCCGGGCGGGGATCTCGAACTCCTCGCCCTCCCGCGCCCGCTTGTAGGACCGCACACCGTTGATCTTGATGGCGCTGACCTTGGACGGCACCTGCATGATGTCGCCGGTCAGCTTGGCGATACCGGCGTCGACGGCGTCGCGGGTGACCTTCGAGGCGTCGGCCGACCCCGTGATCTCGCCCTCGGCGTCGTCGGTGAGCGTCGTCTGCCCGAGCCTGATGGTGCCCAGGTACTCCTTCTCGGTGAGCGCGAGGTGCCCGAGGAGCTTGGTCGCCTTCTCCACACCGAGGACGAGGACACCCGTCGCCATGGGGTCGAGGGTGCCGGCGTGGCCGACACGGCGGGTCCGGGCGATGCCGCGCATCTTGGCGACGACGTCGTGCGAAGTGAAGCCCGACGGCTTGTCGACGATGACAAGGCCGTCGGGCGTCCGGTTCTGCTGGGTCATTCGGCGGCGTCGTCCTCGTCCTCGTCCTCGCCCGGCTTCTTGTACGGGTCCGCCTCACCCGCGAAGGCCGCGCCGGCCGAGACCTCGCGCACCTTCGCGTCCGAGGCCCGTGCCTTGTCGAGCAGGTCCTCGATGGTCTTGGCGGTGTCCGGCAGCGCGTCGGCCACGAAGGTCAGCGTCGGCGTGAACTTCACGCCCGCCGCCGCGCCGACCGCGGAACGGAGCACGCCCTTGGCGCTCTCCAGACCGGCGGCCGCGGCCGCCCGCTCCTCGTCGTCCCCGTACACCGTGTAGAAGACGGTCGCCTCCCGCAGGTCACCCGTGACCCGGGTGTCCGTGATGGTGACGTGCGAGCCGAGCCGCGGGTCCTTGATCCCGCGCTGCAGCTTCTGGGCAACCACCTCTCGGATGAGGTCCGCCAGCCTCTTAGCCCGCGCGTTGTCGGCCACTGGTCGTCTCCCGTTCTTCCTGTTCCACGTTCAAAAAAATCTAGTCGTCGTCGCCGTGGAAGCGCCGTCGCACCGACAGCAGTTCCACCTCGGGGCGCCCGGCGACCAGGCGCTCGCACCGGTCCAGCACATCGGTCACGTGCTCCGCGTCGCCGGACACCAGCGCGAGGCCGATACCGGCCCTGCGGTGAAGGTCCATATGGTCCACCTCGGCCGCGCTCACCGCGTACTTGCGCTGCAGCTCGGCGACGATCGGGCGGACGACGGAGCGCTTCTCCTTCAGCGACCGTATGTCGCCGAGGAGGAGGTCGAAGGACAGCGTCCCCACATACATGTGTGTAACCGGTTCACCCGCCGGCACGGGATCGATGGCCCCGCCATCCAGTGGGCAGGGACATCAAGAACGGTACAACGAACGGGCAGGCTGATCGACGGGATTCTTACGCCCCCGCCGCCCCTGCCCGTCCCAGCCCCAGGGGCTCCGCCCCTTCGACCCCACCAGGGGGCTCCGCCCCCTGAACTCCCGCTCCTCAAACGCCGGAAGGGGCTGGATACGGCCGAAGCCGGCCGACGGGAACGTGTCCCGCCGGCCGGCAAAGGCACCGTCGGCTGTTACACCCGCGGCTTCTCGCGCATCTCGTACGTCGCGATGACGTCGTCGACCTTGATGTCGTTGAAGTTGCCGAGGTTGATACCGCCCTCGAACCCTTCGCGGATCTCGGTGACGTCGTCCTTGAAGCGGCGCAGACCGGAGATGGTGAGGCTCTCCGCGACCACCTTGCCGTCGCGGATGAGGCGCGCCTTGGTGTTGCGCTTGACCTCGCCCGACCGGACCAGGACACCGGCGATGTTGCCCAGCTTGGACGACTTGAAGACCTCGCGGATCTCCGCCGTACCGAGCTCGACCTCTTCGTACTCCGGCTTGAGCATGCCCTTGAGGGCCGCCTCGATCTCCTCGATCGCCTGGTAGATGACCGAGTAGTAACGGACGTCCACGCCTTCGCGCTCGGCCATCTGCGCGGCACGCCCTGCGGCGCGCACGTTGAAGCCGATCACGATGGCGTCCGAGCCCATCGCCAGGTCGATGTCCGACTCCGTGACCGCACCGACACCACGGTGCAGGACGCGGATGTCGACCTCTTCGCCGACGTCGAGCTGGAGCAGCGAGGACTCGAGAGCCTCCACCGAACCGGACGCGTCGCCCTTGATGATGAGGTTGAGTTCCTGCACCAGACCGGCCTTGAGGGCCTCGTCCAGGTTCTCCAGGGAGAACCGGACACCCCGGCGGGCGAAGTTGGCGTTCCGCTCACGAGCGGCACGCTTCTCGGCGATCTGGCGGGCCGTACGGTCCTCGTCGACGACGAGGAAGTTGTCGCCGGCGCCCGGGACATTGGTGAGACCGAGGACGAGGACCGGGGTCGACGGACCCGCCTCTTCCAGGTGGTCACCCTTGTCGTCGAGCATCGCGCGGACACGGCCGTACGCGTCGCCGACCACCATGGTGTCGCCGACCCGCAGGGTGCCTCGCTGGACCAGGACGGTCGCGACGGCACCACGGCCACGGTCGAGACGGGACTCGATCGCAATACCCTGCGCGTCCTGCTCCGGGTTGGCCCGCAGGTCGAGCGAGGCGTCCGCGGTGAGGACCACGGCCTCCAGCAGGCTCTCGATGTTGAGGCCCTGCTTGGCGGAGATGTCGACGAACATGGTGTCGCCGCCGTACTCCTCGGCCACGAGGCCGTACTCGGTCAGCTGACCGCGCACCTTGGTCGGGTCGGCACCCTCGACGTCGATCTTGTTGACCGCGACCACGATCGGCACGTCGGCCGCCTTGGCGTGGTTCAGCGCCTCGATCGTCTGGGGCATCACACCGTCGTTGGCCGCCACCACGAGGATCGCGATGTCGGTCGACTTGGCACCACGGGCACGCATGGCGGTGAACGCCTCGTGACCCGGGGTGTCGATGAAGGTGATCTTGCGCTCTTCGTCGTTGACCTGAGTCGTGACCTGGTACGCACCGATGTGCTGCGTGATACCGCCGGCCTCGCCCGCGACGACGTTCGTCTTGCGGATGGTGTCGAGGAGGCGGGTCTTACCGTGGTCGACGTGACCCATGACGGTCACGACCGGCGGACGCGCGACGAGGAACTCCTCGCCACCCTCGTCCTCGCCGAACTCGATGTCGAAGGACTCGAGCAGCTCGCGGTCCTCCTCCTCGGGGCTGACGATCTCGAGGACGAAGTTCATCTCGTCCGCGAGGAGCTTCAGCGTCTCGTCGGAGACGGACTGCGTGGCAGTGACCATCTCGCCGAGGTTCATCATCACGCCGACGAGCGACGCCGGGTTGGCGCCGATCTTCTCGGCGAAGTCGGTGAGGGAGGCACCGCGCGACAGGCGGACGGACTGTCCGTTGCCGCGAGGCAGCATCACGCCGCCGACCGACGGGGCCTGCATGGCCTCGTACTCCTGGCGCCTCTGCCGCTTCGACTTGCGACCACGACGCGCGGGACCGCCGGGACGACCGAAGGCGCCCTGCGTGCCACCACGACCGCCCGGACCACCGGGACGACCGCCGAAGCCGGGACGACCGCCGCCGCCACCACCGGGACCACCCGGACGACCGGCGAAACCGCCGCCACCGCCACCGGGACCACCGGGACGACCGGCGAAACCGCCGCCGCCACCACCGGGACCGGCGGGACGACCGGCGAAGCCGCCGCCACCCGGACGACCGCCGCCACCGCCACCGGGACGACCGCCGCCACCGGGACCGCGGCCGCCGGGGCCACCGCCGCCGGGACGCGGGCCGGCAGCAGGACGCTGCGGCATCATGCCGGGGTTCGGACGCGCACCGCCGGGGCCGCCGCCGGGACGGGGACCGCCGCCCTGCGGGCGGGGCATGCCACCCGGGCTGGGACGCCCGCCGGGAGCCTGCGGACGGGGACCGCCCGCCGCGCCCTGGGGACGGGGACCGCCCTGGCCCTGGCCCTGCGGACGCGGAGCGCCGCCGGGGGCACCGGGGCCACCAGGACCGCCGGGCCGCGGGGCACCGCCCGGACGGGGCGCCTGCGGGCGCGCCATGCCGGTGGAGCCACCAGAGGTGAACGGGTTGTTGCCCGGACGGGGACCGGCCGGACGGGCACCGGGACGCGCTCCCTGGCCACCCTGACGCGGAGCGCCG
This sequence comes from Streptomyces sp. MMG1533, assembly GCF_001279775.1. Taxonomy (GTDB): domain Bacteria; phylum Actinomycetota; class Actinomycetes; order Streptomycetales; family Streptomycetaceae; genus Streptomyces. Next base: position 5,714 of record NZ_LGDG01000246.1, read on the forward strand.
GGACGGTCGCCGCGGTCGGGACGGTCACCGCGACCCTGGCCACCCTGGCCCGGACCGGCCGGACGGGAGCCCGGACGCGGGGCCTGGCCGGCCGGACGCGGGGCGCCCGGACGGGGGCCGGAGCCGGTGCCGGTACCGGCGCCGGAGGAGGCGGCCGGGGCGGCGGGAGCCGCCGGCGGTGCCGTGAACTCGGGCGTCGTCGGAGCCGGGGACGCCGGGGCGGGCCGCGGCGCGGGCTTCGGGCCCGGGGTGGGACGGGGGCCGGAAGAGGCCGGCGCGGCGGGAGCCGCGGGCTTCTCGGCGGCCGGCTTGGGAGCCGGCGGGCGCGGGGCTGCCGGACGGGCGGCCTGCGCGGGAGAGGGGGCTGCCGGCCTGGCCGGAGCAGCCTTGCGTGCGGAAGCGGGCTTGCCGCCTCCGCTGCCCTGCTGGAGGGCATCTGTCAGCTTGCGTACGACGGGCGCCTCGATCGTCGAGGAAGCCGAACGGACAAATTCACCGAGTTCTTGGAGCTTGGCCATGACGACCTTGCTCTCAACCCCGAACTCCTTGGCGAGTTCGTATACCCGGACCTTAGCCACTTCGCTCCTTTTAGGTCCGGGTTGTGTCCGGACCGTCGCTACTTCATGGGCGTACTCATCGCGTGCTCATCGAGTGCTCATCGCAATCTCGACCTACTTCCAACTCGCGGGGTACCAGGGCCGCACGGGGGTTCCGCACGACGCTTCTTACGGTGTTGCCTGCTCGACGTAGAGGCGCAACGCCTTCGTGTCGAGCGGTCCCGGGGCTCGCAACGCCCGTGGGAAAGCCCGACGGCGTACCGCCAGGTCGAAACAGACCAGGGCGGGATGCACATACGCACCCCGGCCGGGCAGCGTACCGCGATCATCGGGGACGCATTCGCCCTCGATCGCCACGATCCGCAGCAAGTCCTTCTTGGCCGCTCGCTCCCGGCACCCCACACAGGTGCGTTCAGGGCATGCGCGGGCTCGCGTCCGGCCAGACACTCTTAAGTCTACCTCCCCGCACCGACCTCACCCCTTCGGGGCAAGAATCGAACGGTTGTTGTCGTGATCTCAGCCACCTGCGGCTTGGATCTATTCCCCGGGCTGTTCGGTGTCCGGACGGATGTCGATCCGCCAGCCGGTCAGGCGGGCGGCAAGACGGGCATTCTGCCCCTCCTTGCCGATCGCCAGGGACAGCTGGTAATCGGGCACCGTCACGCGTGCGGAGCGGGCCGCCATGTCGACGACCTCCACCTTGGAGACGCGGGCCGGGGACAGGGCGTTCGCCACCATCTCGGCCGGGTCGTCCGACCAGTCGACGATGTCGATCTTCTCGCCGTTCAGCTCACCCATCACGTTGCGCACCCGGCCGCCCATGGGGCCGATGCAGGCGCCCTTGGCGTTCAGGCCCGAACGGGTGGACCGTACGGCGATCTTCGTGCGGTGGCCGGCCTCGCGGGCGATGGCGGCGATCTCGACCGATCCGTCGGCGATCTCCGGCACCTCGAGGGCGAAGAGCTTCTTCACCAGATTGGGATGTGTGCGGGAGAGGGTCACGGACGGACCACGGACACCCTTTGCCACTCGTACGACGTACGACCGAAGGCGCATCCCGTGCGGATACGTCTCACCGGGGACCTGCTCCTGCACCGGCAGGATGGCCTCCAGCTTGCCGATGTCGACGAGCACGTTCTTCGGGTCGCGGCCCTGCTGGACCACGCCGGTGACGATGTCGCCCTCACGCCCCGCGTACTCGCCGAGCGTCGCGTCGTCCTGGGCGTCGCGCAGGCGCTGCAGGATGACCTGCTTGGCGGTGGTGGCGGCGATACGGCCGAAACCGGTCGGGGTGTCGTCGAACTCGCGGGCCTCCTGGCCCTCGTCGAGGTCCTCGGGGTCCTCCTTCGCCCACACCGTCACGTGGCCGCTCTCGCGGTTGAGCTCCACGCGCGCGTGGCGGCGGCTTCCCTCGGTGCGGTGGTAGGCGATGAGGAGGGCCGATTCGATCGCCTCGACCAGCAGGTCGAAGGAGATCTCCTTCTCCCGCACCAAGCCCCGCAGGGCACTCATGTCGATGTCCATGGCTACGCCTCCTCCTCTTCCTTCATGTCCTTCTTGTCCTTGCGATTGAACTCGACCTGGACGCGGGCCCTGTCGATGTCTCCGAAGGCGAGTCTGCGGGTGGTGGCCTTGCGGCCCTTCACACCGGGCACTTCGAGGTCGAGGCCCTCGTCGTCGGCCCCGAGGATCCTGGCGACCAGTTCGTCGCCGTCGGTCAGCTGGAACTTCACCAACCGGTCGACGGCGCGTACGTAGTGCCGGTGTTCCTTGAGGAGACGTTCCGCCCCGGGGGTTCCGACCTCGAGGGTGTACTCGCCCTGGCCCATCGCGTCCGTCTCGTCGAGCTTCGCCGAGAGCTCGCGGCTCACATCGGCGATCTGGTCGAGGTCGGCGCCGGTGTCGGAGTCGACGACCACGCGCAGCACACGCTTGCGTCCGACCGAGTCCACAGCGATCTCTTCGAGATCCAGGCCCTGGGAGCTGACGAGCGGTTCCAGAAGTTCTCGCAGCCTCTCGCTCTGGGTGGTGCTCATCCGGGTGACTCCTCGGCCGCGTGTGCTGTTGTGGGTAGGGCGCGTGTCTGGTCAAAGGGTATCCGGTCCAGGGGTGTGTTGCCGTCCACCTGCGCGGGGCCGGTGCCGCTGAGTGGTGCCCGGCCGGTGCGCGGGTACCGTGATCACCGGCGGGGCCGCCCTTCGCGCCCGCGTGTTCGTACGAGCTCCCCGAGGACGTCTGCCGTGCCGTACCCTCCACCGCCGCGCACCCCGTCGGGGCCGCGCAGAAGAACCCTGCTCGCCTCGGCCGCCGGGGCCGTCCTGCTGGTGGGCTGCTCCGCCGGGTCGGAGGACTCCGACGGCGGGACGGGCGGCAGTCCGTCGGTCGTCGAGCGGGCACGCGCGCGTGCGGCAGGCGAGAGTACGGATCTGGTGGCGCGGTACGACGCCGTCATCGCCGTACATCCCGCGCTGGCGGAGCGGCTGGGACCGCTGCGGGCGGAGGCCGTGCGGCATGCGGAGGCGTTCGGGGGCGTCGGGAAGGCGTCGCCGTCCGTGTCGCCGTCCATGTCTCCGTCCGTGTCGGCCTCCCCGCCCTCCGCCTCGGCCGCGCCGTCCCCCGCCGTCCCCGCGAACGAGCAGGACGCCCTCGCCGGCCTCGCCGCCGCCGAGCGCACCCTCGCGGACCGGCGGGCGAAGGCACTGCTCGATCTGCCGGGCGAGCCGGCGCGGCTGCTGGCCTCGGTCGCCGCGGCCGGGGCGGCGCACGCGTATCTGCTGACGGAGGGTGCGAAGTGAAGCAACGGGAACTGGAGGCCCTCCAGGCGGCGCTGGCCGCCGAGCACGCGGCGGTGTACGGCTACGGGGTCGTCGGCGGCCGGATCAGCGAGGGCCGTCGTACGGAGGCGAAGGCGGCCTACGACGCCCACCGGGCCCGGCGTGACGCGCTGACGCGCGAGGTGCGGGACCAGGGCGGCACGCCGGTGGCCGCGGCGGCGGCGTACGCGCTGCCCTTCCCGGTGCCGGACTCGGCCTCGGCCGTACGGCTCGCCGCCGAACTGGAGGACCGGGTGGCCGGGGTCTACTCCGACCTGGTGCGGGCGGCCGGGGACGAGCGGCGGGGCACGGCGGCCGAGGCGCTGCGGGAGGCGGCGGTGCGGGCGGTGCGCTGGCGCGGCGAGAGCGTAGCCTTCCCTGGGCTCGCCGAGCGGGCCCAGGCGGCGTCGGCATCGGGCTCGGCGTCGGCGACGCCGACCGCGTAACGCGTACGGGAAGGGAACGGCTCGCGCATGGCTTTCGAACCGCCGCAGCGTCTGGTGAGGGCGCTCGGTGAGACGGCACCGGACGGTGACGACTGGTTGGAGAAGCTGCCCGCGGCGGCCCGACAGGCCGTCGCGCTACGCGAGTTGAGCGTCGAGCGGGTGCAGATGCCCGGTGGGCGCAGCAGCCTGGTGGTGCTGGTGCGGCGGCCGGACGGGACGCCCGCCGTACTCAAGCTGGCCCCGCCCCGGGCCCGCCCCGAGGCTGAGCGGGCCGCACTCGTGCACTGGGCCGGTCGGGGCGCCGTGCAGCTGCTCGAACCTTTCACGGCGGAGGGTGTGCTGCTCCTGGAGCGGCTGCATCCGGACGTGTCGGTGCGGTCGCTGCCGGAGGCGAAGGCACTGCTGGAGGCTGCCGGGACGTTGCGGCGGCTGTGGCTGGAGCCACCCGCCGACGAGCACGCGCACGTCTTCGAGACGGTGGCCGAGCGGACCGGCCGACAGGCCGAGGCGATGCGGGCGAGCGCCGGCGCCGACGCCGAGGTGGCGGCCCTGGTGGACGCGGCGCTCGCGGCCCGCGAGGAGCTGCTGGCCGCGCCGCCCGAACACCGGCTGCTGCACGGCACGTTCCGGCAGAGCAAGGTGCTCGCCGGTGAGCGGACGCCGTGGCTGGCCGTGGGGCCGGACCCGGTGGTCGGCGAGTGCGCCTTCGATCTGGCGCGGCTCGTGCGGGACCGGGTGGAGGATCTGATCGCCTCGCCCTCGGGGGCTGCGACGACCCGGCGCCGGGTGAAGCGGCTCGCGGAGTCGCTGGACGTGGACCAGGAACGGCTGCGGGGCTGGACGTTGTTCCGGGCGGTGGAGTCGGGGGTGCGGGCCCTTCGGGTGGGGCGGCCGAAGGATGCGGAGTTGTTGTTGGAGTTTGCCGGATGGCTTTGAGCCCCGCGCCCCTCAGAAAGCCGCACTCGCCGTCAGTTTGAGGGCCAGGGCCGGGCAGTCGGCGGCCGCTCTGCGGGCGCGTTTGACCGTTCTCGCGGGGACGGGCCGCCCATCGATCAGCGGGTAGCCCCACTCGTCGAGCGTGATGTGTTCGGGGAGGATCTCCGCGCACAGGCCGTGGCCCTCGCAGGCGGTCCAGTCGATGTCGATGCGCTGCGCGGTGTCAGGCATGTCGGCTCTCCTCGTGCGGTACGGGCAGCAGGGGCGTGGCGTCGGTCGCGGTGCACAACCCGTGTGCGTGGGCGTCGAGTTCGGCGGCGAAGGTGGTCAGCGCGCTGCGGACCAGGCGGACCGTGCCGTCGGGGTGGTGGCAGGCGCCGCGGCCCTCGACCAGGCCGGACCAGCGGGCGAGGTCGTCGCGGGTGGTGCCCTGGGGCCCGGGTGCGGCCAGGGTCCGGAAGGCGGCGGCGATACGGGGCAGGCCGTTGAGACAGGGGCCGCACTGGCCGGCCGACTGGAGGGCCAGGTAGCGCAGGACGCGGGCGGTCTCGGCGAGGCCGCAGCGGTCGGCGGGGAGCGCGGCGAGGACGCCCGCGCCCAGGAAGCCGGCGTCCAGGCGGAGCTCCGCGGCCTCGGCGGCCGGGATCCAGGTGCCGTGGTAGCCGCCGACCAGGACGGCGGACATGCCGTCGAGGGGCAGCAGTCGGCCTAGCGGCATGCCGAACGGGGCTTCCACGACCCGGACTTCACGTCCCGGCACGTGGACGGTGCACAGGGCGCTGCCCGGCTGGGCCGGGGTCCCGGCGGAGCGGAACCAGTCGGCGCCGTAGCGGGCGATCAGCCCGAGGTGGGCCAGGGTCTCCACGTTCTGTACGAGGGTGGGGGCCCGGTGCACCCCGCGTTCGCGGACCGGCGGGTCCTGGTGCGCGGGCAGGGCGGCGCCGCCGCCGACGTACCGGGCGAGGGCCGAGGACTGTCCGGAAAGGAACCTCTTGGGGAGGCGTACGACCCGCACGGCGACGGGGTCGTCGCGCCGCGCGAGGGCGGACTCCAGGTAGGACGCGCCGTCCTCCACGGCCAGGTGGGCCTCGTCGGCGCCCACCGCCGCGGCGGCCACCTGGATCCCGTCCAGGACGAGGTGGGGCGACAGCCGCAGCAGCGTCTTGTCCTTGCAGCTCGCCGGCTCGCCCTCCGCTCCGTTGGCGACGACCACGGGCGTGCGTCCGGTCCGGCGGCCCGCCTCGGCGACCGACGCCAGCTTGCGGTACACGGGGAACGCGGCTCCGCCCCGCCCGGTGAGGCCGGACTCGGCGACCGTACGCAGGAGGGCGACGGGATCGCCGTACGGCAGGGGGCCGTAGCGCTGCTCGTGGGTGGGGAGGTCGGCCGGGGCGCCGCCCGGGGCGAGCAGCCGGGGGGACATGTAGACGTCCGGGAAGGTCATGGTCACGGTCGGGCTCCTTCGGCCGTGCGGAGAAGGGCGGCGGGAGTGCGGCGCCCGGCGCGGGCAAAGTGCGCGACGCGGATGCCGAAGGCGGCGACCACGGCGGCCACGCAGGCGACGGTCAGCCAGGTCATCCAGTCGGTGCCGGTGTCCGTCCCGATGCCGATGCCGTGGATCAGGGCGACGGGCCAGGAGGCGTAGGCCAGCCAGTGCACGGCCCGCCAGACGCGGTGCCCGATGCGTTCCCGCAGGAGGCTGGTGACCACGACCGCGAGCATCAGGTCGAGGGCGACCGTGCCGAGGCCGAGCCAGAGGGGCTGGTAGTCGGAGACGAAGGGGACGAGGGCGTCGAGGACGGTGATGTCGACGTAGCCGTCGACGATCGCGGTCGTGATGTGGAGGGCCAGGAAGGCGGTCGCGGAGAGGGAGAGGGTGCGGTGGAGACTCATCGTGCCGAAGCGGGGCAGGCCCGGGATCCGGCCGCGCAGCCGTACGGCGATCCCGAGCAGGACGACCAGGGTGAAGAGGACGAGGCAGACGGCGCCGGTGGCGCGGTTGGCGTACCAGAGGGTCTCGGAGGTCATGCTGCTGCCTCCACGGGGACCGGGGTGGGCCAGCCGGGAGTCGTCACGACGGTCCCGTTCTGCGCGACCAGCCTCGCCGGGAGGCCGCGCCCGGTGAGCCAGCGTTCCGCGCCCGCGCCCTTGACCAGGGCGGCCGTGGTCGCCGCGTTGGCGTCGGCACAGGTGGCCGCGGCGACCGAGACCGTGCGCCACGGGGTGCGGACCGGCAGGCCGGTGCCGGGGTCGACGATGTGGTGGAGTTCGTGGCCGTCCCGCTGCCAGCGGCGGGCCGCCGTGCCGGAGGTGGCGAGGCCGCCGCCGTGGAGGCCTACCGTGGCGTACGAGCCCTGCGTCGGCGTCTCCTCCACGGGGCCGGTGACGTCCTGGACGCGGATCTGCCAGCCGCCCGCCGGGGCCTCGCCCGCGACGGCAGTGTCGCCGCCGAGGCTGACCAGGACCCCGCAGCCCGCGGCGCGGGCCAGCATGGCCGCGGCCCTGTCTGCGGCCCAGGCCTTGGCGGTGGCGCCGAGGTCGAGGCGGACGCCCATCGGGACGGTGACCGTGTCGGTCGCGCGGTCCAGCCGCACCTGGCGCCAGCCGGGCGCCCGCCTGACGTTCAGCCGGACCGGGCGGTCGTCCTCCTGGACGAGGGTGAAGTCGCGGTCGTAGCCGATCGCGGCCATCGCCGAGCCGACCGTCGGGTCGACCGCCCCGTCCGTCGCCTCGGCGGCGCCCAGGGCGACCGCGAGGGCCTCGGCGAGCAGCGGGCTGACCCGGACCGGGCGGCCCTGCGCACTGTCGAGCGCGACCAGCTCGGAGTCCGTACGGAAGCGGCTGCACGCCGCGTCGACCTCGGCGAGGTGCCGGGCCAGGAGCAGGTTGCAGGAGTCCAGGAGGGCCGGGTCGGTGACCACGAGACGGACGGTCGTACCGAGAGCACGCCAGTCCGTGGCGGCCGTGGTGCGCGGGGCGGTGGCGGTGGCCGTCATGACGCCCCCGAGGTGGAGTCGGCGGAGCCGCTGCCGGAGGTGAGGCCGGAGGAGGAGTCCGTGGAGGAGCTGCTCGACGACGAGTCGTCCGACGAGGACGAGGTGCCTGCCGAGGACGACGAATCCGTATCACCGCTGCTCGAACTCGACGACGAGGACGAGGACGAGGAAGCGGAAGAGGACGTCGAGGGCGTGGTGCCGCTCGCCGTCGTGCTCGCATCCGCCTGCATCGTGCCGACCAGGGCGAACACCCCCGCCGCAGCCGCGAGCGTGACCGCCGCCGCGGCGGCCGCCGTGCGTCGGGTCCCTCTGCGGACCAGCGCTGCGGCGCCCCGCTCCCTGCCTCTGCCTGTCATGGCCGTACCCCTCCGTAGCCGTGGTGACGTTGTGTCACCCACTACGGTCGGGTACGGCCCTGAGAGAAGTCTGTGAGGCACCCATACGGCCCCACAGAACTCCCTGAGAGGTGCCTTTAAATCACAAGGCGCCTTTGCGTCACGCCGTCAGGCGCGCGATCGCCTCCTCGACCGTCAGCTCCTCGCGCTCACCGGTCCGGCGGTCCTTCAGCTCCAGCACACCCTCGGCGGCCCGCCGGCCGGCCACCAGGATCTGCGGTACGCCCATCAGCTCCGAGTCCGTGAACTTCACGCCCGGCGAGACCCCGGCGCGGTCGTCCACCAGGACGCGGAGACCGGCCGCCGCCAGCTTCCCGGAGACGTCCAGGGCGAGTTCGGTCTGGAGGGCCTTGCCCGCGGCGACGACGTGCACGTCGGCCGGGGCGACCTCCTTGGGCCAGCACAGGCCCTTGTCGTCGGCGGTCTGCTCGGCGAGGGCGGCGACCGCGCGGGAGACGCCGATGCCGTAGGAGCCCATGGTCACGCGGACCGGCTTGCCGTTCTGGCCGAGGACGTCGAGCTTGAGGGCGTCGGCGTACTTGCGGCCGAGCTGGAAGATGTGGCCGATCTCGATGGCGCGGTCCAGCTTGAGGCCGGTGCCGCACTTCGGGCAGGGGTCGCCCTCCTGGACGACCACGACGTCGACGTACTCCCCGACCTCGAAGTCGCGGCCCACGACGACGTTCTTCGCGTGCGTGTGCTCCTTGTTGGCGCCCGTGATCCACGCGGTGCCCGGGGCCACACGCGGGTCGGCGATGTACTTGACCTTCTCCAGGCCCTGCGGCCCGACGTACCCGCGGACCAGGTCCGGACGGCCCACGAAGTCCGCCTCGGTGACCATCTCGACGGAGGCCGGGGCGAAGTGCGCCTCGACCTTGCCCAGGTCGACCTCACGGTCGCCGGGCACTCCGACGGCCACGATCTCTCCGTCGACCTTCACCAGCAGGTTCTTCAGGGTGGCGGAGGCCGGGACGCCGAGGGAGGCGGCGAGGGTCTCGATGGTCGGGGTGTCGGGGGTGGGGATCTCCTCGGCGGCCGGGACATCAGAGCCGTCCACCGTCCTCAGCTCGTACGCGATCGCCTCGGTGTTGGCCGCGAAGTCGCAGTTCGGGCAGTCCGCGAAGGTGTCCTCGCCGGCGCCTGCCGGAGCGAGGAACTCCTCCGACTTCGAACCGCCCATCGCGCCCGCGGTGGCGGCGCAGATCCGGTAGTCGAGGCCGAGACGCTCGAAGACCTTCCGGTAGGCCTGGCGGTGCAGGGCGTAGGACCGGGCGAGGCCCTCGTCCTCGGTGTCGAAGGAGTAGGAGTCCTTCATCAGGAACTCGCGGCCGCGCAGGATGCCGGCGCGGGGGCGGGCCTCGTCGCGGAACTTGGTCTGGATCTGGTAGAGGATGACCGGCAGGTCCTTGTAGGAGGACGCCTGGTCCTTCACGATCAGCGTGAAGATCTCCTCGTGGGTCGGGCCGAGGAGGTAGTCGCCGCCCTTGCGGTCCTTCAGGCGGAACAGCTCCGGTCCGTACTCGTCCCAGCGGCCCGTCGCCTCGTACGGCTCACGCGGCAGCAGCGCGGGGAGCAGCACCTCCTGGGCGCCGATGGCGTCCATCTCCTCGCGGACGATCCGCTCCACGTTGGCGAGGACCTTCTTGCCGAGCGGCAGCCAGGTCCACACGCCGGCCGCGGTACGGCGGACGTACCCGGCACGGACGAGCAGCTTGTGACTGAGGACCTCGGCGTCCGCCGGGTCATCGCGCAGCGTCTTGGCCATCAACTGGGACATGCGCTGGACCGGTGCGTTCGCCATGGTTGTCGTACTCCTGCTGCGTAAGGGTGATGGCAGGAGGTTAGCCGGGGGGTGCGGGACGGTGGAAATCGGTTAGCGGCGGCGCAGGGGCAACGGGGCACCCATCACGGCGTACGGCTTCGGCGCGCTGGGGAACAGGACCTGGCGGGCCAGGTCCTGGTAGCCGAGGGAGTGGTAGAGGCCGCGGGCCGGGCTGTCCTGGTCGATCGCGGAGAGGATCGAACGCGGTTCGGTGGCGGTTTCGGTGATCGTGGTGATCAGGGCGCGGCCGATGCCACGGTTCTGGTGGTGCGGGTGGACGTGCAGCTCGGTGATCACGAAGGAGTTGTCGAGCCAGTCGTCGCAGTGCCGTGCCCGGAGGTACGGCTCCACGACGGTCGACCACCAGTGGGTGCGGTCGTTGGGCATGCCGTAGACGAACCCGACGAGGCGGCCATGGGTGGTGGCGCCGAAGGATCTCGCACCCGGGTAGTTCATGTGGCGCAGGACGATCTGGCGGCGTACGGCGACCTCGTCGGGGCCCAGTCCGAAGGCCAGAGCCTGGACGGCCAGGGCCTCGTCCACGTGCGATGACAGGTCCAAGAGGCCGATGACGAGGTCCATGTCGGGGAGCCTACAGGGGGGTTTCGGTGGAGGTGGGGCCGGTCAGAACAGGACACTCATGAACTCGCCCACCTCTTGGAAGCCCACCCGCCGGTATGTCCGCCTCGCCGCCGTGTTGAAGTCGTTCACGTACAGGCTCACCACCGGGGCCACGTCCGCCAGCGCGTAGCGCAGTACCGCCGCCATGCCCGGAGCCGCCAGGCCCCTCCCCCGGTACTCGGGGGCGACCCACACGCCCTGGATCTGGCAGGCGCGGTCGGTCGCGGCGCCGATCTCGGCCTTGAAGAGGACCCTGCCGTCGGCGTCGAGACGGGCGAAGGAGCGGCCGGAGCCGACGAGTTCGGCGACCCGGGCCTGGTACAACAGCCCGCCGTCCCCCGCCATCGGCGAGACGCCGACCTCCTCGGTGAACATCGCCACGCACGCCGGCATGATCGTCTCCATCTCGTCCTTGCGGATGCGACGGACGTAGGGATCCGGGGCGATCGTGGTGGACAGGCGGTCGGTGACCATGAGGGGCTGGTGGGCGCGGACCTCGCGGGCCGGACCCCAGCTCGGCTCCAGCAACCGCCAGAGCAGGGAGGTGGGTTCGGCCGGGCCGACGACGGAGGAGCAGCGGCGGCCGGCCCTGCGGGCGCGGTCCGCGAAGGCATGGACGGCCCTCGGGGTCGCGCAGATCGGGACCAGGTTGGCGCCCGCGTAGCACAGGGACGTGAGCATGCCGTCCTCGTACCAGCCCCACATCTCGCCGCCGAGCCGCCACGGGTCGAGACCCGCGACCTGCACCCGGGACGTCACGAAGGCGTTCGCGACCGGCTCACGGTCGAGGACGGCGAGCGCGGCATCCAGGTCGCTCGGTTCGAGGACCCGGGAAGTGGTCTGGGTCAACACGGGGCGGGGCCTCACACTGGGGTCTGCTGATCTCCGCACTGTACCTGCGGAAGCTGAGCGGCGTCGCCCTGTGTTCGGTGCCGCTCGCTTGTCGGTGACCGTCGGCCGCAGCCCCGTCCCTGGGGGCTGAGGCCCCTAAGCCCCCCCGCTTCGGCCCCTGAACGGACCTCGCCCTCAACGGGCGGACGGGCTGAGGCGTCAGCCCGCGACCGAGATCGACGGCTCGCCCGACGCCACCCCGTCCGCCTCCATCTGTTCGGCCAGCTTCATGGCCTCTTCGATGAGGGTCTCGACGATCTTCGATTCGGGGACGGTCTTGATGACCTCGCCCTTGACGAAGATCTGGCCCTTGCCGTTGCCGGAGGCGACGCCGAGGTCGGCCTCGCGGGCCTCGCCCGGGCCGTTGACGACGCAGCCCATGACCGCGACGCGGAGCGGGACCTCCATGCCGGTGAGACCGGCGGTGACTTCCTCGGCCAGCTTGTAGACGTCGACCTGGGCGCGGCCACAGGACGGACAGGAGACGATCTCCAGGCCGCGCTGCTTCAGGTTCAGCGACTCCAGGATCTGGATGCCGACCTTGACCTCCTCGGCGGGGGGAGCGCTCAACGACACCCGGATCGTGTCGCCGATGCCCTGGCTGAGCAGCGCGCCGAAGGCCACCGCCGACTTGATCGTGCCCTGGAAGGCGGGACCGGCCTCGGTGACGCCGAGGTGCAGCGGGTAGTCGCACTGGGCGGCGAGCTGGCGGTACGCCTCGACCATGACGACCGGGTCGTTGTGCTTGACGGAGATCTTGATGTCCCGGAAGTCGTGCTCCTCGAAGAGGGACGCCTCCCACAGGGCGGACTCCGCCAGCGCCTCGGGGGTCGCCTTGCCGTACTTCTGGAGCAGACGCCGGTCCAGCGAGCCCGCGTTCACACCGATACGGATCGGGGTGCCGTGGTCCTTCGCCGCCTTGGCGATCTCCTTGACCTTGTCGTCGAACTGCTTGATGTTGCCGGGGTTCACCCGGACCGCGGCGCAGCCGGCCTCGATGGCCGCGAAGACGTACTTGGGCTGGAAGTGGATGTCGGCGATGACCGGGATCTGCGACTTGCGGGCGATGGTCGCGAGGGCGTCGGCGTCGTCCTGGGTCGGGCAGGCCACGCGGACGATCTGGCAGCCGGAGGCGGTGAGCTCGGCGATCTGCTGGAGCGTGGCGCCGATGTCGGACGTACGGGTCGTGGTCATCGACTGCACGGACACCGGGGCGTCACCGCCGACCGCCACGGTTCCGACCTGGATCTGGCGGCTCTTCCGGCGCTCGGCGAGCCTGGTCGGAACGGACGGCATGCCGAGAGAAATCGCAGTCATCTGCTGTGCAACCCCAAGTCGTGGATCAAGGTCCAGGTCCCGTCAGCGGCGGGCTCCAGGCTTCGAGATTACGGCACGTGCCCGGGCGCGAGCACTCCCCCACCTCGAACCACTCGGCGGGAGGGACCCCCATCGGCCCTGACCCCACCCGATGGAAGGCGGCCCGGCATCGAGGATGCCGGGCCGCCGCGAACACCTCGTGACTAGGAGATTCTCACGGGGTTAACCACGTCCGCGATGAGGACCAGGATCGTGAAACAGATGAAGATCCCCGCCACCACATAGGCGACCGGCATCAGCTTCGCCACGTCGAACGGGCCCGGGTCCGGCCGGCGCAGGACCTTTGCCGCGTTGCGGCGCAGGGACTCCCACAGCGCCCCCGCGATGTGGCCGCCGTCCAGGGGCAGCAGCGGGAGCATGTTGAAGAGGAAGAGCGAGAGGTTGAAGCCCGCCACCAGCATCAACGCCATCGCCAGCTGCTGGGTGGGCGGGATGTCCAGGGTGAAGATCTCGCCGCCTACGCGGGCCGCGCCCACCACGCCCATCGGGGAGTCCGGTTCGCGCGGGCCGTCGCCGAAGGCGGCGTCCCACAGGGCGGGGATCTTGCTCGGGATGGCGGCGAGGGAGTCGACGGCGTCGCCGACGCGGTCGCCCATCCAGGTCACGGAGTCGCCGAAGTCCTGCTTGACGATGCCGGTGGCGGCGCTGAAGCCGAGGAAGCCGGCGGTGACGTACTCGCCCTGGACGTACTGGCCGCTGGAGTCCTTCTTGGCGACCTGGTTGGAGGCGATCTTCGCGTGCAGGGTGAGTTCCTCGCCCTTGCGGTCGACGACGATCGCCACCTCCTTGTCGGGGTTGGCGCGGATCAGGTCGGAGAGCCGGTTCCAGTCGTCGGTCCGCACGCCGGCGAAGGAGACGATCTTGTCGCCCGCCTTGAGGCCGGCGGCCGCGGCCGGGGAGGCCGGGTCGGACTTCTTGCAGTCGTCGCGGTTCTGGCTCTGGGCGATGACGCACTGGGAGACCGAGCTGACCGTGTTGGTCTGCTGGGAGATGCCGAAGCCCATGAGGACGGTGAGGAACAGTGCCACCGCGAGGATCAGGTTCATGAACGGGCCCGCGAACATCACGATGACCCGTTTCCAGGGCTTGCGGGTGTAGAAGAGGCGGCTCTCGTCACCGGGGCGGAGTTCCTCGAAGGCCGCCGAGCGGGCGTCCTCGATCATGCCGCGCCAGGGCGAGGTGGAGCGGGCCTCCAGGCGGCCGTCCGGGCCGGGCGGGAACATGCCGATCATGCGGATGTAGCCGCCGAACGGGATGGCCTTGATGCCGTACTCGGTGTCGCCCTTCCTGCGGGAGAAGACCGTCGGGCCGAAGCCGACCATGTACTGCGGCACACGGATGCCGAAGAGCTTGGCGGTGGACAGGTGCCCCAGCTCGTGCCAGGCGATCGACACCAGCAGGCCCACGGCGAAGACCACTATGCCGAGGATGAACATCAGGGTCGTCATGCACGGGCCTCCGCCGTCTGTGCCGCCAGTTGCCGGGCCCGGGTCCGTGCCCAGGTCTCCGCTTCGAGGACGTCCGCGACGGTGAGCGAGGTTCCCGTGGGCGGGGTGCCGTGCTCGTCCACCACCCGGGTCACCGTCTCCATGATCCCGTCGAACGGCAGCGCGCCGGCCCGGAAGGCCTCCACGCACTCCTCGTTGGCGGCATTGAACACCGCCGGGGCCGTGCCCGCGAGCTCGCCCACGTGGCGCGCCAGGTTGACCGAGGGGAACGCGTCGTTGTCGAGCGGGAAGAACTCCCAGGTCGACGCCTTGCTCCAGTCGAAGGCGGGCGCCGCGTCGGGGACGCGTTCGGGCCAGCCGAGGCCGATGGCGATCGGCCCGCGCATGTCGGGGGGCGTCGCCTGCGCGATCGTGGATCCGTCCGTGAACTCAACCATCGAGTGGACATACGACTGCGGATGCACGACCACCTCAATGCGATCGAAGGGAATGTCGTAGAGGAGGTGTGCCTCGATGACCTCCAGGCCCTTGTTGACGAGGGTCGCGGAGTTGATCGTGATCACCGGGCCCATGGCCCAGGTGGGGTGTGCGAGGGCGTCCTCGACCGACACCTGCGCCAGCTCGGCCTTCGTGCGGCCCCGGAAGGGGCCCCCTGAGGCGGTGACGACGAGCTTGCGTACGTCGGCTCTCGTGCCGGACGCCAGGGCCTGGAACAGTGCCGCGTGCTCGGAGTCGACCGGGATGATCTGCCCGGGCTTGGCGAGGGCCTTGACCAGCGGGCCGCCCACGATGAGCGACTCCTTGTTGGCGAGCGCGAGCGTGCGGCCCGCCTCCAGGGCGGCGAGGGTCGGGGTCAGGCCGATGGAGCCGGTGATGCCGTTCAGGACGGTGTGGCAGTCGGAGGCGGCGAGCCGGGTGGCCGCGTCGGGGCCGGCGAGGATCTCGGGGAGCGGCTCGCCGGTGCCGTACTGGGCGCCGAGCGCTTCGCGCAGCGCCGGTACGGCGTCCTCGCGGGCGACCGCGACGGTCCGCACCCGGAGCTGATGGGCCTGCTCGGCGAGGAGGGCGATCCGGCCGCCGTTGGCGGAGAGGCCGGTGACCCGGAACCGGTCGGGGTTGCGGAGCACGAGGTCGATCGCCTGGGTGCCGATCGAGCCGGTCGAGCCGAGGATCACCACGTCCTTCGGCCCGTCGCCCGCGACCGGGTCGTAGACGAGGTGCGGGTCGGCGAGGGGGGATGGACTGTCGCTCATCCCCCCATTGTGGCCGTAAGGACGGTGTGTGAGGACAGGGAGTCCCCCTCGTCTCCCCCGCATGGGGGCCAAGGGGGGCGAGGGGGACTCCCTGTCCGGTCGTGGGTCGGGGCAGCGGACCGGGTCAGCGGACCGGGCGGTGCACGTTCTCCTTCTTGCTCGGGCCCGGTGTCGCGTCCGCGATCCACGGGCCTTCGCCGGACGGGTCGACGACGCCCTGCTCCAGCCACTCGTACGTGCCCGAGAGCACGCCCTTGACGACCTTGCGGTCGAGGTCGTCGGTGTTGGTCCACAGGCGGCCGAAGAGCTCCTCGACGCGGATGCGGGACTGTCGGCAGAAGACGTCGGCGAGTTGGTAGGCCTCGCGGCCGTGGTCCTCGGTGCTGCGCAGGAGTTCGGCGCGTACGCAGGCCGCGCTCATCGCGAACAGCTCGGCGCCGATGTCGACGATCCGGCCCAGGAAGCCCTGCTTGGTCTCCATCCGGCCCTGCCAGCGGGACATGGCGTAGAAGGTGGAGCGGGCGAGTTTGCGGGCGGTGCGTTCGACGTAGCGCAGGTGCGGGGAGAGGTCGACCTCTCGCTTGAACTCGTTGTAGGAGTTCGGGAGTTGACCAGGCCCCGCGACCAGCTTGGGCAGCCACTTGGCGTAGAAGACGCCGGCCTGGGCGCCCGCCTTCGCCTTGTCGGACAGGGACTTCTCGGGATCGATCAGGTCGCCCGCGACCGACAGGTGGGCGTCGACGGCCTCGCGGGCGATCAGCAGATGCATGATCTCGGTGGAGCCCTCGAAGATGCGGTTGATACGGAGGTCGCGCAGGATCTGTTCGGCAGGGACCGCGCGTTCGCCGCGGGCCGCTAGCGACTGAGCGGTCTCGAAGCCCCGGCCGCCCCTGATCTGGACCAGTTCGTCGGCCATCAGGCAGGCCATCTCGGAGCCGTAGAGCTTGGCGAGGGCCGCCTCGATGCGGATGTCGTTGCGGTCCTCGTCCGCCATCTGGGACGACAGGTCCAGTACGGCCTCCAGTGCGAAGGTGGTCGCCGCGATGAAGCTGATCTTCGAGCCGACCGCCTCGTGGAAGGCCACCGGCTTGCCCCACTGCTCGCGGGCCGCCGACCACTCGCGGGCGATCTTCAGGCACCACTTTCCGGCGCCGACACACATGGCGGGCAGCGAGAGGCGGCCGGTGTTGAGGGTGGTGAGGGCGATCTTGAGGCCGGCACCCTCCGGGCCGATGCGGTTGGCGGCGGGGACGCGCACCTGGTGGAAGCGGGTGACGCCGTTCTCCAGGCCGCGCAGGCCCATGAAGGCGTTGCGGTTCTCGACCGTGATGCCCTCGGAGGCGGCTTCGACGACGAACGCCGTGATGCCGCCCTTGTGGCCCTCGGACTTGGGCACGCGGGCCATGACCACGAGCAGGTCGGCGACCACGCCGTTGGTCGTCCAGAGCTTGACCCCGTCGAGGACGTAGTCGTCGCCGTCCGGGACGGCGGACGTGGCCAGGCGGGCGGGGTCGGAGCCGACGTCCGGTTCCGTCAGCAGGAACGCCGAGATGTCCGTGCGGGCGAGGCGGGGCAGGAAGGTGTCCTTCTGCTCCTTGGTGCCGAAAATCTTCAGTGGCTGCGGTACGCCGATCGACTGATGGGCGGACAGCAGGGCGCCGAGCGCCGGGTTCGCGGAGCCGACCAGGGCGAGGGCCTTGTTGTAGTACACCTGCGTGAGGCCGAGGCCGCCGTACTTGGTGTCGATCTTCATGCCGAGGGCGCCGAGCTCCTTGAGCCCGTTGATCGTCTCGTCGGGGATCTGCGCCTCGCGCTCGATCCGCGCCGAGTCGATCTTCGTCTCGCAGAAGTCGCGCAACTTGGCGAGGAACTCCTCGCCACGCTGGGCGTCCTCGTCGGGCGGCATCGGGTGGGGATGGATGAGGTCGAGCCGGAAGCGGCCGAGGAACAGTTCCTTGGCGAAGCTGGGCTTGCGCCAGTCCTGTTCCCGGGCGGCCTCCGCCACCTGGCGTGCTTCACGCTCGGTGACGGTGGGTTGGGTGGGTGCTGCGGACATTGAGGCTCACCTCGCCGCGAATCGGGATCTTGGGTCCGTTACGTTACCGACCGGTGCTACTGGATCGTATGTACCCGATAGCGGGCGCGCCCACCACCCCTCGCGCTCCGTCCACCTGTGGGCCGTGCGTAGTTTCCCTGCCCTTTTCTGTCACATATCGTGGCGGTTGCGTGAAAACCCTCTGGCAACTTCTTCACCAGATTTCTGTGAATTCCTCGAAAACTCCAGTCAACCAACACAGATGTGTCCTAAGTTCTTCGATCACTTGGGCACGTCCGTTCGGTGGGGGAACAAGGGGACGGATGGGGCTCGTGACGGCGACGTGTGGCTGGGGGGCAGCACATGCGGGATGTCGGCATGTCGGAGTCGGCCGGGGAACCGGGAACCGGCCAGGGGGTTGTGGAGGAGGACGGCCCGGCCAGACCGCGGACGGGCCGGTCGGGACCGAAGGGACCGCAGCGGCCGAACGGGCGGGCTGCCGACGGCAAGGCGCGCTGGTACCGACCGCTCACGGTCGTCACGGACACCTGCGGGATCGGCGTTCCGCTGGCCGCGGCGCTGGAGGCGGACGCACAGGACATGCCCGTCATGGGCGGGCTGGTCGGCGCGGGTGTGTGGGCGGCCGTCCGCGCGATGCGGCGCCGGTACGCGGACCAGCGGCTCGGTGAGTCGTGGGGCGTGCTGGCGGCCGTACGGGACTGGGTGCTGTTCGCCGGGCTCATGGCGCTGGCGCTGGTGCTGTCCGACGTGGAGAACGGGCCCCGGCCGACGCTGGCACTGGCCTCGTTACTTCCGGGACTGCTCTTGACGGCTACGGTCGCGCCGCTGACGCGGCTGCATCTGAACCGCCAGCGGCGCGAGGCGCGGTCGGTGCGCCGGGCCCTGGTGGTGGGTGAGCCGGCCTCCGTGGACCAGGTGGTGGGGCGGCTCGCCTCGCGTACCGACCACCCGTACGTGGTGGTCGGGGCCGTGCCGGTCGGCTTCCAGGCCCTGGGGTGCGGGATGCCGGTGATGGACCGGCTGACGCCGCTGACCTCGGACCACACCCAGGACGCCGACATCGTCCGGCGGGCCGTGGAGGCCTCCGGAGCGGAGGTGGCCCTGGTGGTGCCGGGGCTGCGGATGGCCGGCGAGCGGCTGCGGCACGTGTCCTGGGCGCTGCACGGCGCGGGGCTGCAGCTGGCCGTGGTGCCGGGCCTCGCGGAGGTCGCGGAGGCTCGGGTGCGGCCCAGCTCCGCGGCGGGGCTGACGGTGCTTCAGGTGGCGCCGCCCGCCCAGGAGTTCGGGCAGCCGTGGCTGAAGTCGCTGCTGGACCGGACGGGGGCGCTGCTCGGGCTCCTGGTGCTGACGCCGCTGTTCGGGGGGCTCGCGCTCGCCGTGCGCTGCTCGTCGCCCGGTCCGGTCTTCCACCGGCAGACCCGCTGCGGGCAGGGTGGGCGGCCGTTCACCATGTGGAAGTTCCGCACCATGGTCGCCGACGCGGAGGCCCGCCGGGCCGAGCTCGCCCCGGACGGGGCGGGCCAGCACAACGGGCGGATGTTCAAGATGCGCCGGGATCCTCGCGTCACCCGGCTCGGGGCGGTGCTGCGCCGGCTCTCCCTGGACGAGTTGCCGCAGCTCTTCAACGTCCTCCGGGGTGACATGTCCCTGATTGGCCCGCGTCCGCCGCTGCCCGACGAGGTCGCCCGCTACAGCCGCACCGAGCACCGGCGGCTGGCGGTCAAGCCGGGCATGACCGGGCTGTGGCAGGTCAGCGGGCGTTCCGACCTGTCGTGGGACGAGACGGTGGCGCTGGACCTCTGGTACGTGGACAACTGGTCGGTCGCCGCCGATGTGCTGATCATGACCCGCACCCTGCGCGCCGTCGTCGACGGCCGCGGGGCGTATTGAGGGGGTCCGCCGCATGAGCGGACGCCCCTCGGGCGACAGCGGAGGCTCAGCGCTGCTCGAGCCACCACGCGTACGTCGACGCGATGCCGTCCCGGAGGTCCACGGCCGGCTTGAAGCCGAGTGCTGTGAGCCTGGAGACGTCGAGGAGCTTGCGCGGGGTGCCGTCGGGCTTGCCGGCGTCCCACGCGATCTCGCCCTGATATCCCGTCACCTCCCGGACCACCTCGGCGAGTTCGCGGATCGGGAGGTCCTCGCCGCACCCGATGTTGACCGGGCCTTCGTCGTCGTAGCGCTCCAGGAGCAGGGCGCAGGCCGCGGCCACGTCGTCGACGTGCAGGAACTCCCGGCGCGGGGTTCCGGTGCCCCACAGCACGACCTCGGGGGCGCCGCTCTCCCGGGCCTCGTGGAAGCGGCGGATCAGTGCGGGCAGCACGTGCGAGGTGGCCAGGTCGAAGTTGTCGCCGGGGCCGTAGAGGTTGGTCGGCATGGCGCTGATGTACGCGGCGCCGTACTGGCGGCGGTACGACTGGACCTGGGCGATGCCGGCGATCTTGGCGATGGCGTACGCCTCGTTGGTCGGCTCCAGCGGGCCGGTGAGCAGGGAGTCCTCGCGGATCGGCTGCTCGGCGAGCTTCGGGTAGATGCAGGACGAGCCGAGGAACAGCAGTCGGGGCACGTCGGCGGTGTGCGCGCCGGCGATGACGCTCAGCTGTATACGGAGGTTGTCCTCCAGGAACTGCACCGGGTAGGTGCTGTTGGCCATGATCCCGCCGACCTTGGCGGCGGCCAGCACGACGGCGTCCGGGCGGGCGTCGCGCAGGAAGGATTCGGTCCGCGCGGCGTCGCGCAGATCGAGCTGGTCCCTGCCGCGGGTGAGCACCTCGTGTCCGTCGGCCTCGAGCCGGCGGGCCACCGCGGACCCGACCAGACCGCGGTGGCCCGCGACGAAGACCCGGGCCGGGCGCGGAAGCAGGGGGGACGTGGGCTTGGGCGATGCGTCAGCTGTCATGCGCGGATTGTGCCAGCGAAAGGCCCACTCACGGGACGTTCCACGGTAATTCTGGTCAATTCATATGAAAGTGCGGCCACTTCGGCCGTATAGAGGGGGGTACGGATGGGCAAGTCGGCACTCATCACCGGCGTGACCGGTCAGGACGGCTCGTATCTGGCGGAGCTGCTGCTGGGCAAGGGGTACACCGTGCACGGCCTGATCCGCCGGTCGTCGAGCTTCAACACCGAGCGGATCGACCACATCTACCAGGGGCCGGACCAGCCGGAGCGGTCCTTCGTCCTGCACCACGCCGATCTCTCGGACGGGGTGGCGCTGGTGAACCTGCTGCGGGACATCAGGCCCGACGAGGTGTACAACCTGGGCGCGCAGTCCCATGTCCGGGTCTCCTTCGACGCGCCGCTGTACACGGGCGACGTGACCGGCCTGAGCGCGATCAGGCTGCTGGAGGCGGTGCGGGCGAGCGGCATCCAGACGCGGCTGTACCAGGCGTCCTCCTCCGAGATGTACGGCTCGACCCCGCCGCCGCAGAACGAGAACACGCCGTTCCACCCGCGCAGCCCGTACGGCTGTGCCAAGGTCTTCGGCTACTGGGCGACCGTCAACTACCGCGAGGCGTACGACATGTTCGCGGTCAACGGCATTCTCTTCAACCACGAGTCGCCGCGTCGCGGGGAGACCTTCGTGACCCGCAAGATCACCCGGGCGGTGGCCCGGATCAAGGCCGGTCTGCAGGACCGCCTCCACCTCGGCAACCTCGACGCGGTGCGCGACTGGGGATACGCGCCGGAGTACGTCGAGGCGATGTGGCGGATGCTCCAGCAGGACCGGCCGGACGACTACGTGGTGGCCACCGGTGAGGCCGCGAGCGTCCGGCAGTTCCTGGAGGTGGCCTTCTCGCACGTGGGCCTGGAGTGGGGGGAGTTCGTGCGCTACGACCCCAAGTACGAGCGCCCCAGCGAGGTCGACGCGTTGATCGGGGACGCCTCCAAGGCCGAGAAGCTGCTGGGCTGGAAGCCCTCGGTGCGCGTGCACGAGCTGGCCCGGATCATGGTGGACGCCGATGTGGCCCGCCTGGAGCAGGAGTTGGCCGGTACCGCGGTCCGGGTGGACAGATGAGACGGGCCGGACGCGCCAGACGCGCGCTGCTGTCCGTACTGGCCCTGACGGCGGGCCTGTTGGGCGGCACGGTGGCCACGGCGCCCTCGGCCGCCGCGGTCACTCCTCCGGTCGCGTTCACCGCGGACGACCTGGACACCTGGCAGACCAACGGGATCGTGTGGGCGCTCGCCGAGAACGGCGGCACGGTCTTCGCGGGCGGCACCTTCTCCACCATCCGGCCGCCCGGGGTCGCCTCCGGCGGCACCGGCACGCGGTCGGCGGTGAACTTCGCGGCGTTCAACGCGGCGACCGGGGCGCCGACGAGCTGTTCCCTGTCCTTCACCCGGACCACCGGGACGGCGACCGTGCGGGCGCTGGCGGTCTCCCCGGACGGTGAAACCCTCTACGCGGGCGGCTACTTCACGGCGGTGAGCGGGGTCGCGGTGAACGGACTCGCGGCCGTCGACATCGACACCTGCGCGGCCCGCTCCGCGTTCAACCCCGCCTTCAACGCGACCGTGCGCGCCCTGGACGTGGCACCCGACGGCACGGTCTACGCGGGCGGCGACTTCACCACCGTACGGGGCACCGCACGGCAGCGGTTCGCGGCTCTCACCCCGGCCGGGGCGCTCACCTCGTGGACCGCGGACGCGGATCTGTCCGGGCGGGCGGTCCAGGTCACCGAGGACGGCGAACACGTCGTCCTGGCAGGTGACTTCACCACTGTCGAGGGCACGAACTCGCATGCCCTGGCCGTGGTTGACAGCGCCTTTGGCGCACTGGAGCACACGTATCCGACCGGGTTCATCCCGGCCACCGCCGTCGTCAAGGACCTGGTCACCGACGGCACCGGCGTGTACGCGGCCGGGGAGGGCATGGGCGGCGCCTCCTTCGACGGGCGGCTCGCGCTGGACACGAGCGACTGGGAGCAGCGCTGGCGGGACACCTGTCAGGGCGCCAACCAGGCGCTGGCGGTGTACCAGGAGGTGCTGTACAGCGGGAACCACTCGCACGACTGCTCCTCCATGGGCGAGTACCCGAACGTGGAGCGCAAGCATCTGCTGGCGCAGAGCGTGAACGACCCCGCGCTGCTGGCCTGGGCGCCTGACACCAACGAGGGCACCGGGGAGCAGCTCGGCCCGCGGGCGCTGACCCTGGCGGACAGCTCGGGCTCCGAATTCCTGTGGCTCGCGGGTGAGTTCACGACCGTCAACGGTTCGGCACAGCAGAGCCTGAGCCGCTTCGGCACCGGCCCCGACACGGGTGCGCCCGGCACTCCGGCCGCGTGGGTCTCCAGCGACACGCCGGGCAGTGTGAACGTGCGCTGGCAGGCGAGCCAGGACCTCGACGACGGCAACATCACCTACGCGATCTACCGCAACGGGTCCGGCACGCCGATCCACACCACGACCGCGTACTCGCTGCCGTGGGAGCGGCCGCAGCTGTCGTGGACGGACACCTCGGTGACCGCCGGGACGACGTACTCGTACCGGATCACGGCGAGCGACGGGACCAACACCAGCGCGCTGTCGACGGCCCGCAGCGCCACGGCGGCGGGATCGGCGGACGCCTACGCGGCGCGCGTGCGCTCGGACGGCGCGAGTCTGTACTGGCGCTACGACGAGTCCTCCGGGACCTTCGCCGCCGACAGCAGCGGGGCCGACGACGGCGGCGCCTACGTGAGCACCCCCTCGTACCGGCAGACCCCGGCCGCGGTTCCCGGGTCCGGTACGGCGCTCGGGCTCAACGGCACCTCGGAGTACGTGTACAGCGAGAAGCGGCACGCCAGGCCGGGCACGTACACGGTGGAGACCTGGTTCCGCACGACGACCACGAGCGGGGGCCGGATCATCGGGTTCGGCGACAACTTCGGTTCCGGACAGGGGTACTTCAGCCGCAACTCCGACCGGCTCCTCTACATGACGAACGCCGGTCTGCTGGGCTTCGGCACCGGCAGCCCGCGGGCCGGGAACCAGGCGACACTGCTGTCCACTCAGGCGTACAACGACGGCGCCTGGCACCACGTGGCCGCGACCCAGGGAGCGGACGGCATGGCGCTGTACGTGGACGGGGCGCCGGTCGGCTCCAACACGGTGACCACCGCGCTGAACACCACCGGCTTCTGGCGGGTCGGCGCGGACACCCTCACGGGGTGGCCGTCCAACCCGACGAGCGCGTTCTTCGCGGGCACGGTGGACGAGACGGCCGTGTATCCGAGCGCGCTCGGTGCCGCGCAGATCGCCGAGCACCATGCCCTGGGCACGGGGTCGGGCGGCGGCGAGGAGTCGTCGGTGACGGTCGCCGCCTCCGAGGACTCCTACGTCAACGGCTCGGCCACCGGCACGAACTACGGCACGTCGACCTCGCTCGCGGTGCGCGGCTCCAGCGCGTATCTCAGCTATCTGCGCTTCACGCTGCCGGCCGCACCGGCCGGTACGGAGCTGACGAGCGCGGTACTGCGGCTGCGGACCACGTCACTGAGCACGGCCGGGTCGGCGGACTCGTTCGACGTGGTGCCGGTGGCCGGGGACTGGACCGAGACGGGGGTCACCTATGCCGACCGTCCCGCCCTGTCCTCGACCGTGCTGGGCACCCTGGCGGCGCCCAGCGCCGTGTCGACCGACTACCAAGTGGCCCTGGACACAGGCGGGTTGAGCAGCCTGCTGGGGTCGACGTCGTCGGTGGCACTGAGCAGTACCGGTACCGACGCGCTGTGGCTGTGGTCCAGCGAGTACGGCACCGAGGACTACCGGCCCGAGCTCGTGCTCACGTTCAGCCCGTCCTGAGCCGGTTCACAGTCAGCCGGGCGGCCCGGTCACCCCTCCCCCGGGCCGCTCGGCCTCTTTCGCACCACCACCGCTCGTAGCACAGGGAGAAGCACATGCACGACAGATCCATGAGTCGCAGATCCAGATCACGAAGAAGCGTCACGGCGCTCGCGCTCGCGCTCACCGCTCCCCTACTGACCGTCCCGCTCACCGCCACCGACGCCGCCGCGCTCACCGGCCCGGTGGGCCTGACCGCCGACGACCTGTCGACCTGGCAGGCCAACGGCATCGTGTACGCCCTCGCCCAGACCGACGGAGTGGTGTTCGCCGGGGGCACCTTCTCGGCGATACGGCCCGCGGGGGCGGCCGCAGGCGATCCGGCCGAGCAACCGGCGGTGAACTTCGCGGCGTTCGACGCGGCGACCGGACAGCCCACCGGCTGTTCGCTGTCGTTCACGGTCGGCGAGGGCACCGCGACCGTCCGGGCGCTCGCCGTCTCACCGGACGGCCAGACCCTGTACGCGGGCGGCTACTTCGGCGCGGTGAACGGCGTCGGGGTCAACAGCCTGGCCGCGATCGACATCGACACCTGCACCCCGAGCCCCGACTTCCACCCGGCGGTCACGGCCACCGTGCGGGCGCTGGCGGTGACGGACTCGACCGTGTACCTCGGCGGGGACTTCGGCACGGTGAACGGCCAGACACGGGGACGGTTCGCCGCCGTGGACACGGCGGGGGCGCTGACCGCCTGGACGGCGAACGCGGACGAGCCGGGGCGGGCCGTCGAGGTCACCGCGGACGGACAGCACGTCGTGGTGGGCGGGGACTTCTTCTCCGTCAACGGCACCAACTCGCACGCCCTCGCCGTCACCGACGCCACGACGGGAGCGGTGACGACGGCCTACCCGAGCGGCTTCTTCCCCAACACCTCCGTCGTCAAGGACATCACCGCCGACGCCTCGGGCGTGTACACCGCCAGCGAGGGCACGGGCGGCGGCGTCTTCGACGGGCGTACAGCCTTCGAGCCGGACACCTTCGCGCAGCGCTGGCGCGACACCTGCCTCGGCGCCACCCAGGCCCTGCAGCTGTACCAGGGCGTGGTCTACAGCGCCTCGCACGCCCACGACTGCTCCTCGATGGGCGAGTTCCCGGACGGGCAACGGCGTCATCTCCTCGCCCAGACCACGTCCGACCCGACGCTGCTGGGCTGGGCCCCGGACACCAACGACGGCATCGGCGAGGGCATCGGCCCGCGCGTCTTCACCCTCGCCCCCAAGGACGGCACCGACTACCTGTGGGTGGGCGGCGAGTTCACCACCGTCGACGGCACGGCCCAGCAGGCCCTGACCCGGGTCGCCTCCGGCCCGGACACCGGCGCGCCGACCGTGCCGCAGGTCAAGGTGGAGAGCATCGAGGCCGGCAAGGTCGCCGTGCACTGGCGCTCCAGCTACGACACCGACGACAGTCACCTCACCTACCGTGTCTACAAGGACGGCGGGAGCACTCCGGTGTACGAGGTGTCCGGCGACTCGCTGCCCTGGTCGCGGCCGCAGCTCACCTGGACGGACACGGCCGTCGCGGCGGGCGAGACGCACTCCTACCGGATCAGCGCCTCGGACGGCACGAACACGACCTCCCGGTCCACCGCCCAGTCGGTGACGGTGGCGAGCGCGGCGGACGCCTACGCGGCTGCCGTCCGCGGCGACGGAGCGGGCCTGTACTGGCGGTTCAACGAGACGTCCGGCGCCTACGCGGCCGACAGCTCCGCCGCCGACGACAGCGGCGTCCACTGGAACGCGCCGACGCAGGCCGTCGCCGACGGTGCCGCCGGCTCCGGCTCGTCGGTCGGCTACACGGGTTCGCAGAGCGAGTGGACGTACAGCGACAAACGGCACGCCACTCCGTCGGCGTACTCCCTGGAACTGTGGTTCAAGACGACCACGACCACCGGCGGCAAGCTCATCGGCTTCGCCAACAAGGTGCAGTTGACGTCCACGTCCTACGACAAGCACATCTACATGGCCAACAACGGGCGGCTCGTCTTCGGCGTCTACCCGGGCGCGATCCGCACCATCACCACGAACCAGTCCTTCAACAACGGGGCCTGGCACCACGTGGTCGCCACCCAGGGCAGCGACGGCATCAAGCTGTACGTGGACGGGACGCTGCGCGCGTCCAACTTCACGGTCACCGGCAGCGAGCAGGCCAGCGGGTTCTGGCGGGTCGGCGGCGACAACCTGGACAACTGGACGAGCCGGCCGTCGAGCCGGTTCTACACCGGGCTGATCGACGAGGTCGCGGTGTACGGCAAGGTCCTGACCGCGAGTCAGGTCGCCGCGCACTACGCGGCCGGGACGGCCTCATGAGGCGCCCCACCCTTGCGGCACTGCTGCTCCTGCCCCTGCTCGCCGCGTGCGGCGGGGGCGGGGGCGGCGGGCAGCACACCGAGGCGGCCGGGAGCGCGGGCAGTGCTCCGCGTGCGGCCGCCTCGGCGGAGCCCTCGCCGTCGCCGTCCGGCACCCCTTCGAGCGGGCCTTCCACCGGGTCTTCCGGCAGGGCCCCGTCGTCGCAGGGCCCGAAGAACACCGTTCCCGACGACGAACTCACCCCGGTCACGGGGTCGTTCACCAAGAAGGAGAAGACCTACCTGTCCGGCCGCGTCCCCGAGGGGACGGACCCGGCGGCCATCCTGCAGGCCGGTCAGGAGACCTGCGACAGACTCGCCGCCACCGCGAAGATCGACCGGGACGCCACCGTGGGGGCGATCATCGCGGGTGAGGTCAAGGGCGCCGAGGAAGCGGTGAAGGGCCTGTGCCCCGAGCTGAAGTCGCTCATCGAGGACACCGAGGGCGGATACGCCGACGGCACCCACACCGACCCCGTCCCCGGCACCTACCGCGCCCTCACCCCGATGAAGGACTGCTCGTGGTCCCTCGACGGGGCGGCGGGCGGCAAGCACCGGATCACCATCAAGAAGGGCACCAAGTCCTTCACGTCCAGCGGGTGTTACGCCTGGCAGAAGGAGTCGTAGAGCGCATGGAGGCGGTCGGTGACCGCCTCCAGCGAGAAGGACGTACGGGACAGCTGCCAGGCCGCCTCGGAGGCGGAGTCCTGGGCAGCCGGTTCCAGGAGGGCGAGGATCTCGGCGGCCAGGGCCTTTGGGGTCCTGGCCACCCTGCCCGCGCCGGAGCGGGCGAGGTCGTCGGCGAGGCCGTTGGTGGGGGTGACCACCGACGGGACGCCCACCGACAGGGCCTCCAGGACGGACATCGGGAACGGCTCGTCCACGGAAGGCAGGACATGCACGTGAGTGCGGCGCAGCTCGCCGAGGACGGCACCGGGCGCGAGGCTGCCCAGGTACTCGACGGAGTCGGACACGCCGAGCGATTCGGCCAGCTTCAGCGCGGCCCCGAGTTCCCCTTCGTCGGCCCCGGCCATGACGAAGCGGGCGTCGGGATGCCGGCGCAGCACCTCGGGCACGGCGGCGACGAAGTCCGCCGGGCGCTTGCGGGCCTGCATCCGGGCCAGGTAGAGCACGCGGGGCGGCCCGGCGGGACGCGGGCGGCGCTCCTGCGCGGGCACGCCGTTGACGAGGCGCACCCCGTTTCCGGGGTCGGCGTGGCCCAACACCGCGTCCAGGCCCTTGCGTTCGTACGACGTGAGGTGCAGCACGGCGTGCGCGCGGCGCAGCACCCGGCGTACGGCGACGGCGTCCAGCACCTTCGCGAGGGCCTTGTCGCTGGGGTCGACCATGCCGTGCGTCTGGACCACCAGCGGGCGGCGCGCGCTGAGGGCGGCCAGCGCGATCGGCAGCGTGACCAGGTCGCGGGCGAGGTGGACGTGGACCACGTCGGCGGCCTTGACCAGGCGGCGGGCGCCGATGAGCAGGGCCGGCGAGGTGATGCCGCTGAAACCGGCGCCGGGCACGACACGGCGGGCCGGGTAGAGGCGGGCGGGGCGCCCGTCGACGTCCGTCGGGAGCGGGCCGTCGAAGCCGGAGCCGAGGGCGACGATCCGGGTGTCGACGCCGCGCGCGGCGAGGCCCCCGGTGAGGTTGACGGCCACGCGCACCGGGCCGCCGAAGGCCTGCGTGGGTGTGTGCAGGGTGACGGCGTGCAGGACTCTCACGGTGTGGGCTCCTTCAGGGCACGGGTGCCGTCCGCCGTGTGCAGGGTGAGTTCGGGCAGGTCACGGCCGAGCACCGCGCCCGCGCCGACCACCGCGTGCCGTCCGACCGTCACACCGGCGAGCACGGTCGCGCGCGCCGCGATCCAGGCGCCGTCCTCCACCCGGATGGGCGCGTTGCGGTACCGGAAGTCGGCGCTGCGGTGGTCGTGGCTGCCGGTGCAGAGCAGCGCCTCCTGGGAGACGCACACATGGGATCCGATGGTCACCGGTTCCAGGTTGAGCAGCCAGGCGCCTTCACCGATCCAGGTGTGGTCGCCGACGGTCAGCTTCCACGGCCACAGGACACGTACGCGATGGCGGATGAGGACGCCCTCACCGATGTGCGCCCCGAAGGCGCGCAGCAGGGCGACGCGCACGCGTGCCGGGCAGAACCACGCCATGAACAGCGTGTTCATCACGCAGAACCAGAGCGCCTGGACCGCGATGCCGCGGCCCTTGTCGTATCCGGACAGCGTGAACGTCCGTAGGTCGCGCACGAGTTACCCCCCTCAGTACCCCCGTACTGCCCTCCGTGATCCAGCCTAGGGATTCCACACTCCTTTCGCACACATATCCGTAGACTCTGTGAACGAAAAGTAGAGGGGGGCTCATGGCGGCGGGAACCGAGGCTGTCGCACCACCGGTGCACGTCGCCGACTCCGTGCACAAACAGGGGCGTGGGGCACTCAGGCGCATCCTCGCGCTGCCGCTCGTCCTCGGGCTGACGGTCCTGATGCCGGCCTTCGTCGCCCTGCAACCCGGCGCCGGCCTGCGCGACCAGGTGTACTGGCTCCAGTTGGTGCTCACCGTGTACGCGGGAGCCCGGCTGTCCGCGATGATCCTGGGCCGGCACCGCAAGCTGCTCCAGGGCACCTTCTGGCTGTTCGTCTACATGGCGATGGGCATCGCGGCGCTCGCGCAGGACGTGGTGGGCAAGACCCCGGTGCCGGTGGCGGGTTCACGCTCCGACCTGGCTCTGGCGGTGGCACTGGTACTGGTGGCCTGCGCGGCCTTCGACGCGGGGGCGCTGCTGGTACGGCCGGGGGTGCGGCCCACCGCCCGCACCACGTTCCGGCCCGCGATGGTCTCCCGACGACGGCTCGCCGTGCTCATCGCCGTGGCGTTCGTCGGGAGCGGGCTGTTCGTGCTGAAGCTCGGCGGGCTCTCCGTGTTCTTCGCGAGCCGGATGGAGATCAACGAGTCGATCGCGGACAGCGGGATCTCCAGCGCCGGTTCGCAGGCCGGTACGGCGATCCTGCGCGGCTTCGGGACGGTGCCCGCGCTGCTCGCGCTGATGGTGGTGACCCGCTGGCTGATCACCTCTCCGCGGGCCCGCAGCCGACCGCTGCCGTGGATCGCCCTCGTGGCGCTCATCGCCCTGAACACCATCGTCAACAACCCGATCTCGAACCCGCGTTACTGGTTCCTGACGGTCCTGCTCGCTCTTCTCTTCACGGTGTTCCCGCAGAGCCCGGCGATGTACCGGGCGGCCCTGTCGCTGGGGGTCGCGGCGGCCGTGCTGATCTTCCCGTTCGCGGACAAGTTCCGCTACGACGCCGCCAACACCCGCGCCACCGAGACGACGTCGGTGCTCGATCCGCTGGTGCTCAAGGACTACGACCAGATGGCGATGTTCGCCAACACCATCACGTACGCGGATGCGGGCAACGGCCACACCTACGGCCGCCAGCTCGCCGGCTCCACACTGTTCTTCGTGCCCCGGTCCGTGTGGACGGACAAGCCGAAGGACACCGGCGTGATGGTGAGCGAGTGGATGGCGGCGACCAACACCAACCGCTCCTCGCCCCTGTGGGCCGAACTCTGGCTGGACTTCGGGCCGTTCGGGATGGTCGCCGGGTTCGGGCTGATCGGCTGGGCGTCCGCCCGGGTCGACCGGCGCTATGCGCACGCCGTGGCACGGCCGGGACCGGCGGGCATCCTCACCCTGGCCGTGCCCCTGGTCGCGGGCTACTCCTTCATCCTGCTGCGCGGCCCACTGCTCCAGGCCTCGGGCCGGGTCGCCATCGGCATCATGTGCCTGGCGCTGATCACGACGCTGCGCCCGGAGCGGTGGCGGCAGCTGCGCTGACGCTCTCCTCCCGGGGCAGGGGCGCCCGCGCGGCCCGCGCCCACGCCGCCGCCCCCTTCAGCACCGAACCCAGGCACAGCCCCCAGGCCGCACCCTCGACGCCCGTCCACGCGTACCCGGCGAGCAGCAGCCCCGCCGACACCGGCGAGAACACCAGCTGCACGGGCATGGTGGCGCGCGGGGCGAGCACCCGCAGGGCGAGCAGCCCGGACACGCCGAAGGCCATCGCCGCGTACTGGGCTCCCGTCGCCGGCAGCACCTCGGCCGCCGACTCCCAGGTGTCGCCGAGCAGTTGCCTGCCCCAGGACGCGGGCAGCGCGTACAGCACAGCGCCCCAGCCGGCAGCCACGGCGGCCAGCGCGCCGCCCGCCAGCAGGGCCGCCCGGCGGGGTGCGGGATGGCGGTTGAGCAGGGGCGGGCCAAAGCCGGTGGCCGCGTTGAAAGCCACGTTGAGCGGCCCGAACAGGGTGGTCGCACCGCGCAGCGCGCCGACCGCGAGCGGGGTCGCGAAGAGGCCCAGGGCGAGGACGGCGAGCTGGCTGGTGGCGTTGCCGACACCGAACTCGACCAGGAAGCGCCGGCCCAGGTGACCCCGTACGAGATAGCGCTTCACGTCCGCCCGCTCGCCCGTGACGTGCGGGCGGAGCAGCGCGAGCGCCAGCAGCAGGGCGGGCACGGCGGACAGGCCCCACACCAGCGTCGTCCGGGCCGCGGAGGCGCCGTCGGGCTGGAGCAGCAGGGCGGGCAGGACGGCCGCGAGCCTCGACAGATCGGTGAGGAGCGCCAGTTGAGGCTTGTGCAGGACGGAGAAGCAGTAGCGGAGGGTGTCCTGGGTGAGGGTGACCGGCAGGACCGTGCCGAGGGCCGCGAACACCGCCGCGTCGGCGGTCGTGAGCGACGCACCGCCCGCGAGCAGCACCCCCAGCACGGTCGAGGCGCACGCCGTGAACGCGACCGCGCTGCGACAGGCCTGGCGGAGCGACTGCGCCTCGCCCCGGTGCAGCACCAGCTCCTGGCCGACGTACGCCCCGAACCCGCCCAGGAACACGCTGAACACCACGTACGCCGTGGCGAACAGGGCGAAGGTGTCGGCCTCGCTGTGCCGGGCGACCAGGACCAGGACGGCGATGTTGGTGAGCGCGCTCACCGCCTGGTCGAGGACGGAGCACAGGGCGGCCGTACGAGCCCTCACCGGGTGCCCGAGGACAGGGGGTCGCGCGTGACGGCTTCGGCGGTGACGGGCGACGCCGGGATCGTGACCGCGCCCTCCGGCTTCCGGCGCCCCTTGCGCTGCCGCCCTCCGGGATGCAGCACCGCGCCGAGGACCTGCCCGCCGGCCCCGTCGATGAGTTCCCGGATGCGCTCCAGCGCCGTACGGGCGACCGTGCGCGGGTCGCACACCACGACCACGCCGTCCACGCGGTCGACGAGGGCGAGCGCGTCGGCGTAGGAGAGGACGGGCGGGGCGAGGACGACGACGGTGGTGTTCGGGGCGTCCGCCTGGTCGATGAGGCGGGTGGTGGCCGCGGAGGTGAGGGTGCGGGCCACGTGCGGGACGCGGATGCCGGGGACCAGGTCGAAGGTGCCGGACTCGCCCGCGTCGACGGGGATGTGCCGGCCGCCGGGCCACGGGGTGCCGTCCGCCGGCTCCCGGCCCGCCCAGCCGGGGCGTGCTCCGGGCGCCTCGGGAAGTCTGCGGGCCAGGTCGGGGTGGCGCAGGTCGGCCTCGACGAGCAGCGCGGACATGCCGGTCTCGGCGAAGCAGGCGGTGAGGTTGACGGCGACGACGGCGGCCGTGGTGCCCTCGCCGTTGGGCTCCACCACCAGCAGGCGGCGGCGATCGGCGAAGTGCCGGTCGTAGGCGAGGCGGAAGGCCACCGAGCGGTACTGCTCGGCGAGCGCGCCGTCGGCGGCGAGCAGGGGCTCCTCCGGAACCCGGGGCAGGCTGCCGAGCACCGGGGCACGCAGGGCACGCGAGACGGTGTCCGCCGAGCGGGCGGCCGGATCGAAGATCATCCGCAGCCAGGCGCCGAGCAGCCCGAGGGCGAGACCCACCACTCCGCCGAGCGCGATGAGCATCGGCGTGCCCAGGCCCTCCGCCTTGACCGGCTGTTCGGCCTTCACCGTGATGTAGCCGGGTGTGGTGTCCAGGGCCTTCAACTCGCTGATGTCATTGGTGAGTTCGGTGATCTGGCTGAGCAGGTTGGCCTGCGCGGACAGCGCGGTGCCCTTCTCGGTGTCGCTCTGCAGCTGGTCGATCTGGTCGAGGAGGTCCTCGCGCTGCTTGGCGAGCGGGTCGAGCTGCTTCTCGTAGCCCGAGATCATGTTGGTGACCGTGCTGGTGGTCTGCGTCTCGCGGTAGTCGAGGTACGCCTGCGCGAAGGCCGCGGCGCCGTCGGCGGCGGCCTTCGGGGCACCGGCGACGTAGGTGAACTTCAGGACCAGGGTGTCGGGCGGGTTGGTCACCTGGAGGTGCCCCTGCAGGTCCCCGGCGTCGTCGGCGCTGCGGCCGAGCCGCTCGGCGGCCCGTTCGGCCACCGCGTTTCCGGCGGCCATCTGGCGCTCGCTGCCGATGTTGATCTGCTTGTCGACCGAAACGCCGTTCGTGGCATACGGGTTGATGGTCGCCGCCCGGACCAGCACCTCGCTGGAGGACTCGTACGTCGCGACCGACCCGTAGGCGAACCAGCCCCCGGCGAGCAGTCCCGCCAGCAGCCCGCCGGCCACCAGAACGCGGTGCCGCAGGACCTGCTGGACCTGGTCGCGCAGGAGCTCGGGCTCGTCCTGCTGCCCGCGTATGTCGTCGTTCATGCGCGTGCCGCTCCTTCGTGCGCGGTGGTGCCAAGTGCTTCGTTCAGCAGGTCGTCCAGGCGGCCGAGTCCGGCCGCGCGGCTGAGCCGCTCGTCCACGTACCCGGGCCCGCGGGCTCCGAGCCGGTCCGCCTGCGCGGGATCGGAGGCGAGTTCCTCAAGTGTCTTGAGCAGGGCGGCCGGGTCCTCAGGCGGGACCAGGACGCCCGCGCCGGAGCGGCGCACCTCGTCGGCGGTGCCGCCCTCGGCCGCGACGGAGGCGATCACGGGCCGCCCGGCGGCGAAGTACGAGGTCAGCTTGGACGGCACGCTCATGTCGAGCACGGACGCCCGCTGGGTGACCGCGAGGACGTCGGCGGCGGCGAGGACGTCCGGGAAGTCGGCGGTCTCGGCAGCCGGCAGGAAGTGCAGGTTGGGTACATCGCGGGCGCGTTCCCTCAGGGCCGCGCGCTGGTTGCCGTCGCCCATCAGGACGAAGTCGACGCCGGGGTCGAGCCGGGCCGCGTCGACGAGCACCTCCAGGCCCTGCTTGAGGCCCATGTTGCCCGAATGCAGGACGACTTGACGGTCGGCGGCCCAGCCCAGCCGGGCCCTGGTCTCGGCGCGTGGCCGCGAAGGGCGGGCCACGTGGGACCAGTTGGGGACGAGCCTGATGCACGCCGGGTCGACGCCCATGGCCTCGACGCGGGGCCGGAAGCTGTCGTGGATGACGCCGACGAGTGCCGCCCGGCTCAGGGCGTACCGCTCGGCGCGTGCGGCCACCGCCGCCGCCCGGTCGCCGCCGCTGATCCCGCTCTGCGCGGCCGCCGCCCCCATCAGGTCCTGGACGACCGGCACGAACGGCACCCGATGCCGGGCGGCTATTCGCGCCGCCGCCACCGCACCGGCCAGGCTCGGCATCTGGGCGACCACCGCGTGCGGGCGGGGCATGCGGGGCGGGGCGGCCAACTGGTGGGCGAGCAGCGAGGCCTCGAACAGGGCCCGGCGCAGGGCGGTCTGCCGGGCCGGCACGGTGTGCCTACGCCGGTGGACGGTCACTCCACCGCGCGTTTCCCGCGCCCGCCAGCGGCCCGCGTAGGCCGGGTCGAGACGCCAGGACGGGTAGTGCGGCATGCCCGCGAGGACATGGGCGTCGGCACCGCTCGCGGCCCAGTGCTCGGCGAGCTGGGTGGCGTAGGGGCCGATACCCGTGTGCTCGGGCGCGTAGTTGGTGGAGACCAGCAGCAGAGTGCGGCCGGCAAGTAGGTGGTCCTGCCCGGTGTGGGCATGCGTGGGCTCGAATCCGGTCAATGCCGGTCCCCTTCCCCCCAGAAGCGATCCTCGACCACCTTAACTGTTCACCCGATCTCCAGATGGACTTCACAGTAAGGTCGTTGGACCATCGATCCGTGCTGACGGGTCGACGTTCACCGTGGGGGGAGAACGCATGGTTCATCGTGTCGGCTACGCGCCCGGCGTCTACGACCTGTTCCACATCGGCCACCTCAACATCCTTCGGCACGCCCGCAGCCAGTGCGACTACCTGGTCGCCGGAGTGGTCTCGGACGAGATGGCCGAGCTCGCGAAGGGCCGCAGGCCGGTGATCCCGCTGCCGGAGCGCCTGGAGATCGTGCGCAGCGTCCGGCACGTGGACGCCGCGTTCGTGGAGACCGTCCCCGACAAGCTGGAGACCTGGCAGCAGGTCCGCTTCGACGTGATCTTCAAGGGCGACGACTGGCGGGGCACCGAGAAGGGCCGCAGGCTCGAGCGCGACTTCGCGACCGTCGGCGTCGAGGTCGTCTACTTCCCGTACACCGTGCACACGTCCAGCACCCTGCTGGGCAGGGCGCTGGACGCGCTGGTCACGCCGGGATCCGGGGAAGCGCTGACAGCTCCCTGAACCACTTGCCGAGGAACGCGACGAGGAACAGTGCGTGCACGACGGCGAGGGCGGCGTAGGCCGCCCGGAACACGCCGGGTGCTCCCAGTGTGAGGAACACCAGGCAGAACACCCCGTAGTCCACCGGCAGCAGGGCGATGGCCCGCAGCCGGGAGGGCGGAGCCGCCGGGGTGTTCCCCGCGGTGTTCTCCGTGGGCCTGGCACGCTTGAGCTGCTCGGTCAGCAGTCCCGCGCAGAAGGTGAGCACGGCCGCGAGCTGAAAGCCCAGTGGCAGCAACAGCCAGCCGTCGCCGGGGAGTTCGAAGAACCGGTAGAAGGCGATCAGCACCGCCGCGTGCAGCGCGACCATCTTCGCGCAGTCCACGACATGGTCGAGCCATTCGCCCGCGGGTCCGCCCTTCCCGGTGAGCCGCGCGAGCTGCCCGTCGGCCGAGTCGAAGGCGAAGCCCACCGCCAGAGCGGCGTACACCGCGAGCGCCAGCGGCCAGGACGGCCGTACGAGTGCCACGGCCGCGATGCCGGCGAAGGTGAACGCGGCGCTCACCAAGGTGACTTGATTGGGCGTCAGCCCCACTCGGTACGCCCCCGCCGCGAGCACCCGGCCGGCCGGCCGGTTCACGTACCGCGAGTAGAGCGACACCCCCTTCGCCGACTTCTGCGCACCGCGCAACGCCGTCAGAGTCCCCACGAGCCCCCCTCGTGTCCCCGTGCTGCTGCACCGCCCCCGGCGCCACGGTGAACGCAATGATGACACGGGGTGCACGGGGGTGGGCGGGTGTTCGAGGACGCCTAACCGATGTTGACGGAATACGACTTGGTGTCCAGCCGTCCTGTCCCCTTGAAGACCTCGGTGCCGGACTCGATGCCCGAGACGTACTTGTCGTTGCTCAGCAGCTGGCGGCGGACCAGGGCCTGGGTGAAGTCGTCCAGGTTCAACGAGGCCTTGGTGGTGTTGGTGCGGCGGACGAAGGAGTAGACCTTCCAGCCGATGTCGCCCTGGTAGATGTCCCACATCGCGCCGCCGAGGCTGACGCTGCCGTACTTGGTGCCGAGCGGGCCGGCGCCGCCCTGCCGGTTGAGCCAGATCATGATCTCGTCGGTGGGCTGGTCCTGCCAGTCGGCGGTGTTCTTGGTGTGCAGCCACAGGTCGTAGGCGACGTTCATGGTGCCGGGCGTGGAGTTGAGGGAGAACTCCCAGGTGGTCTTCACCGGCTTGCGGTCACCGACGCGGATCGGCAGCCCGGTGGACGCCTTGTCGACCTTCCAGCCCCAGTGCCAGCCGAGCACGGTACTGGCGTACGACTTCACGTCGGAGTCGGTGCCGGTGCTGCTGTTGGCCAGGCTGTAGCTCGTGCCCCAGGAAATGGTGGAGCCCGACTGGGAGTTGTCCCAGACACACTGGGTGCCGGTGGCCTTCTCCTGGTTCCAGAGGTTGTTGTTCACGTAGTACTTGCCGAGCGTGATCGTGTCGAAGGCCGCGCACTTCTTGTTCGACTCGTCCGCCTGGGCGACGGTGATGCCGGCCGCGGCCGCGAGGGCGACCGTGGCGGCGGTGAGGATCTGCGCCTTCTTGGACAGGCGGGGACGACGGTGCTGCATGGGGGTCCTTCCGGGCGGTTCCTGCTACGTCCTGTCAGTGGCCGCCCGCCCGCGAAAGGTTGCCGTCGGCTCGGCGGGGGGCGCGCAATTGGGTGCCGCGCAGACGTACAGGGTGCGGCCGTCGGACAGCAGCTTGACGTGGTCGGCCTCCGAAGCTTGACGTGGTCGACCTCCGAGTGTGTCCCCGAGCCGGTCCCCGCCCGGTGCAGGCGGACGCGAGCACCGCATACGGCGTGAAGACGTCGGCCGGTGGCCCCGCGCGGCGGCCGGTGTCTGTTCCTGGGGCGTGTGGCCCGGCGTGGCCGGGGTCAGCCCCGGCCGGGTCGGGTCAGCCCCGGCCGGGTCGGGCCACCCCCGGCAGGCCAGTCCGGCCTCGTGGATCACGGCGACGGCCCGGTCCGGCTCGGTCGGCAGCGCCCGCGCACCGGCCTCCGCGAACACGCCGTACTCCGTCACCGCCTCGTCGGGAGTCGGCCCCGCCGGATACGCGGCGGCGATCCACGGCACGGGGCCGCCGAGGTCGTACCCCGGCACGGGAGCGACCGCGGACCGCGCACCACGGGAGCCACCCCAGGGCCTCGCACCGCTGAAGCCGCCTCCGCCGAGCGTCG
Organism: Streptomyces sp. MMG1533; assembly: GCF_001279775.1. Classification (GTDB taxonomy): domain Bacteria; phylum Actinomycetota; class Actinomycetes; order Streptomycetales; family Streptomycetaceae; genus Streptomyces. The sequence goes on from NZ_LGDG01000246.1 coordinate 43,248, forward strand.
GAAGCGCCGCACCATCGACTCGTCGTCCTTCGGCTCGCCGCGCAGCGCCTTCACGGCCGCCGGCCGCCCGCGCGCGTCCCGTCCCAGGTGCACGGCGCCCCTCCCGCCCTCGCCGAGCGTCGCGACGACGCGGTACGCACCGATCCACCGGGCGGGCTCGCCCGCCCCCGCTTCATGGCCCCGCACGGCGGGTCGTGGTAGGCAGGAACCGGCACCCCGGAAAACCGAGCCGAAAGACCGAGCCGGAGCGAGCCGGTCACCGGCGGACCCACCTCCGCACACCTCCCCTCCGCAAGTCTCTGTCGAAGCGCTTCGACGACCTATGGACACCCACCCCCGGTGGAGCTACTGTCGAACCACCCTCACCCGCCCTTATTCGAAACGCGCACTGTCGAAGCGCTTCACAAAGCTTGGAGAGCTGGATGGTCACCCTCGCCGAGGTCGCCCAGCACGCCGGAGTCTCGGCGAGCACGGTGAGCTATGTCCTCAGCGGCAAGCGGTCCATCTCCGGGGCCACCCGGCAGCGGGTCGAGCAGAGCATCCGCGAGCTCGGCTACCACCCGAACGCCGGCGCCCGCGCCCTGGCCAGCAGCAAGTCGAACATCATCGCGCTGATGATCCCGCTGCGCACCGACATGTACGTGCCGGTGATGATGGAGATCGCCATCGCGGTGGCCACCACGGCCCGCACACACGGCTACGACGTACTGCTGCTCACCGGCGAGGAGGGCCCCGACGCCGTACGCCGCGTCACCGGCAGCGGGCTCGCCGACGCGATGATCCTGATGGACGTCGAACTCGACGACGAGCGGCTGCCGCTGCTGCGCGGCACCGACCAGCCGTCCGTGCTGATCGGGCTGCCCGCCGACACCTCCGGACTGACCTGTGTCGACCTGGACTTCAGGGCGACGGGCGCGCTGTGCGTGGAGCACCTCGCGAAACTGGGCCATCGCGACATCGCTGTCATAGGCGAGGCCCCGGCCGTCTACGAACGGCACACCGGCTTCGCCGAGCGCACCCTCGACGGACTGCGGTCCCGCGCACAGGAGTTGGGCGTGCGACTGCTGCACCGGGCGTGCGAGGGCGGGTACGACGCCATGGCCGTGACCCTCGCCCGGGTCCTCGACGAGCGCCCGGGCACCACCGGGTTCGTCGTACAGAACGAGTCGGCGGTCGAGCCGCTGCTCGCCCTGCTGCGCCAGCAGGGCCGGGCCGTGCCCGAGGACGTGTCGGTGGTCGCGATCTGTCCCGACCAGGTCGCCGTCCAGGCCTCGGTGCGGCTGACGTCGGTCGCCATCCCCGCGCAGGAGATGGGCCGGCACGCCGTGGAGCGTCTGGTCGCCAAGCTCGACGGCCACGGGAGCGACGAAGTCGTGCTGATCGCCCCCGAGCTGACGGTACGGACGAGTACGGGGCCGGCCCCGGCCGTCGCCTCCTGACCTTCCCCCTCCCTCCTTCCCTCGTACGCCGCGCCCCGCCAGGGCACCGCCGTGTCTGCCCTCCTTCAAGGAGCACCCCACGTGAATCAGCCTGCCGAAACCCAGCCCCCGGCCGGGGACCAGCCCCAGGTCGGCCTCGCGCAGTCGTCACCCACCGTCGGCACCTTCCGCGAGCGGGACGGCGCGCTGGAGTGGAGCGGCCGCCAGGAGACCGTACGCATCGAGCCGTGGGGGCCGGACGCGGTCCGGGTCCGTGCCCGGCTGGGCGGTCCTGTCCTCGACGGGCTGCCGGGTGCGCTGCTCGACCAGCCGCCCGCCACCGAGTCCACCGTCAAGATCGAGGGCGGGCAGGGGGCGCTGACCGTCGGCTCGCTGACCGTCGAGGTCAACGCCGAGGGGCTGATCCGCTTCCTGCGGACGGACGACGGTTCGGAGCTCCTGTCCGAAGCGCGCGCCCACTTCTGGTGGCCGGGCCCGCGCCTGTACACCGCGGTCGGCAACGGCTACCACCGCCTGGAGCAGCGCTTCGCCGCCTACGACGACGAGAAGCTGTACGGCCTCGGCCAGCACCAGCACGGCCGGCTGGACCAGAAGGGCCTGGTCCTGGACCTGATCCAGCGCAACGCCGAGGTCGGCATCCCGGTCCTGACCTCCAGCCGCGGCTACACCCTGCTGTGGAACAACCCGGCGATCGGCCGCGTGGAGCTGGCCGGCAACGGCACCCGCTGGGTGGCGGACTCGGCCCGCCAGATCGACTACTGGATCACCGCGGGCGCCCCGGCGGACGCCCAGCGCCACTACAGCGCGGTCACCGGCCGTACGCCGATGCTGCCGGAATGGGCGGCGGGCTTCTGGCAGTGCAAGCTGCGCTACCGGACCCAGGACGAACTCCTCTCCGTGGCACGGGAGTACAAGCGCCGGGGCCTGCCCATCGACGTCATCGTCTGCGACTTCTTCCACTGGACGCACCTGGGCGACTGGAAGTTCGACCTGAAGGAGTGGCCGGACCCCGCGGCGATGGTCCGCGAACTCGAGGAGCTGGGCATCAAGCTGGTGGTGTCCGTCTGGCCGTCGGTGTCCCCCCTCTCCGAGAACCACCAGCTCATGGAGCAGCGCGGCTACTTCATCGGCACCCAGTACGGTCCGATGGCCCACGCCGACTGGCCGGACAAGGAGGTCGCCTCCACCGTCCAGGTCTCCTTCTACGACGCCACCAACCCCGAGGCCCGCGACTTCGTCTGGTCGCGGGTGAAGCAGAACTACCTGGAGCGGTACGGCATCACCGCCTTCTGGCTTGACGCCTGCGAGCCGGAGCTGAAGCCGGGCTTCCAGGAGAACCTGCGCTACTGGGCCGGCCCCGGCCTGGAGGTCGGCAACAGCTACCCGGCCGAGAACTCCCGCACCTTCTACGAAGGCCTGCGCGCGTCCGGCGAGGAAGAGATCGTCACCCTCAACCGCTCGGCGTGGGCGGGCAGTCAGCGCTACGGCGCCGCCCTGTGGTCGGGTGACATCGGCACCGACTTCGCGACCCTGCGCAGCCAGATCGCGGCCGGCCTGAACACCGCCCTGTCGGGCATCCCGTGGTGGAACACCGACATCGGCGGCTTCCACGGCGGCGACCCGGACGACCCGGCGTACCGCGAGGTGATGGTCCGCTGGTTCCAGTTCGGTGCGCTGTCCCCGCTGATGCGCCTGCACGGCTTCCGTGACCCGGGCATGCCGCTGGGCCCGGACATGACGGGCGGCCCCAACGAGGTGTGGTCGTACGGCGAGGCGGCCGGCGCGGTCCTGGAGCAGTACCTGCGACTGCGCGAGCGTCTCAAGCCGTACATCCTCAAGGTGATGCGCGAGGCCCACGAGGAGGGCCTGCCGGTCATGCGCCCGCTGTTCCTGGAGTTCCCCGACGACCAGGCGACCTGGTCGGTGGACGACGCCTATCTCTTCGGCGGGGACCTGCTGGTCGCCCCGGTGCTCACCGCGGGCGCGACGGCCCGCACGACGTATCTCCCGGCGGGCGCGACCTGGACGGACGCGTGGACCGGTGAGACGTACGAGGGCGGTACGGCCGTGACGGTCGACGCCCCGCTGGACCGCATCCCGCTGTTCCTGCGGGACGGGGCGCGGCTGCCTGTAGCGGAGTAGCCGCGTCACACACAGGAACGTGCGGCCGGTCCCGTAGGGGAGGGACCGGCCGCACGTTCATGTGCTCATGCGGCTCAGCTGCTGCTGACCGTCAGGTTGTTGGCGGCGAAGTCCAGGCCGCCGGACGAGGACGTGATCTCGAAGCCGAACTGGACGTCACCAATGGTCTCGTTGCCCATCCAGCCCTTGGTGTCCTTGATCCACTTCAGGATCGGCAGGATGTTCACGGTGCCGGAGCTGGAGTTGGAGGTGCGAATGAACGAGAACACCTCGTTGGCGCCGTTGGTGCCCTTGTAGACGGTCCAGGTGTGGCCGCCGAGCGTCACGTTGCCCTGCGAGGTGCCGAGCGGGCCCACGGCTCCGGTCTTGTTGACCCAGAGCATGATCTCGTAGTCGTAGTCCGTGTCCCAGATGTCGTACGACGTGTTGTACGCGCCGGACGACGGGACCGAGACGTTGTAGCTGCTGGAGAGCGAGCCCAGCGAGGTGATCGACTTGTTGATCACCTTCTTGGAGTTGGGGTAGGACTTGATGCCGCCGGTGTTGGGGTGGTTGGCCCAGACCCCCCAGTTGGTGCCGGAGTTGGCCCAGATGCACTGGCTGCCGGCGCCGGAGCCCCAGATGTTGTTGTAGAGCGTGTAGCCGTTGAGGCTGGTGTTGCCCCACTGGTCGCAGGAGTTCCAGACGGCGGCGGAGGCGGGGGCGGAGGCGAGGCCGATGGTGGCGCCGAGCGCGAGGGCCGGGGCCAGCAGGGCCTTGCTGATCCTGCCGATGGTGCGTGTTGCCATGGGTGTCCCTTCCATGGGTGGGGGGAAATGCGGGGGTTACCACGCCCCGAGAGCGAGGACGTGGTCTTCTCCGGCGACGAGGTCGAGCGGCTCGGCGCCGGAGGAAGTCCGGAGTTCGACGCGGTGCGTGCGCGTGGGGCGGATCACCGCGGTCGCTTCGTGCTGGTTCCAGGTCAGGTCGAGCTCCGCCCCGAACCGGGTGCGGATGCCCAGGAGTCGGCCCGTCGGGTAGGCCGTCGGCAGCGCGGGCAGCAGGACCAGCCGGTCCGGCGTCGACTGCACCAGCATCTCGACGAGCACGGCGGGCAGGGTGTGCGCCGCGTCCGCGTTGTAGACGTTGCGGTTCGGGTAGTGCGCGCTCATCAGGGACGCGTGGAAGAAGTCCCCCTTGAGCACCTGGCCGAGGGCGTGCGCGACCCGTTCGCCGTCGCGCAGACGGGCCGCGATCAGGGCGTGGTGCAGATGGCCGTGCGCGGAGTCGTTCTCGGCGCCGCGCAGTTCGAGGGCCCGGTACGCGGCTGCCGCGAGGTCCGGGGTGTCGTACGGGTTGATCTCGTCGAGCGGCCAGACACCGTAGAGGTGGCTGAGGTGGCGGTGGTCGTAGGTGTCGTCGAGACCGGGCCAGGCCCACTCGGCGAGCGCGCCGTCGGCGTTGATCCGGTGGGGCGGGAGCCGGTCGGCGAGGGCACGCCGGGCTTCCGCCCGGTCGGGGTTGTATGCGGCGGCGGTGCGGAGGGCGTGACGGGCCGCCGAGAGGTCCATGGCCGCGTTGATCGCGCCCCAGCTCGCGTTCGCCGGGCGGTTCTCGGGCGAGTAGGAGGGGACGACGACCACGTGGCCGTCGTCGTCGGTGCGGGTGAGGAAGTCCTCGTAGAACAGGGCGACCTGGGCGAGGGCGTGGGCGGTGCGCGGGTCGCGTTCGCCACGGGTCTCGTCGTGGTCGACGAGCGGTTTGAGCAGCCAGTCGGCGCCGGCGGTCCACAGGTGGAGCGGGTATTCGCGGCTGAAGTGATAGGTCAGCCCGGACTCTCCGTCGCTGTGGGGCGGGGCGACCACACCCCGGGCCCCGAAGATCGCGCGGGCGTTGTCGGCCCAGTCGTCCAGCTGACGATGGATCAGCAAGGCGTGGGCTTCGGTGACCTCGGGGAGCGCGGCGGCCGCGGCGGACGAGGTCTGGAGGTTGAGGTTGGCATCGTTGGTGAACGCGCCCGCCCAGGCCGTGTTCCAGTCGCCGGTCCACAGGCCGACGAGGCGGGGCGGGAGCAGCCCGCTGGCCGAGAGCAGGTGGTAGCGGCCGGCGGCGAAGAGGCGTTCCAGGAGGGCGGGGCTGTCGGGGCGGGTCAGCAACTCCGAGCCGGACAGGCCGCGTTCGGCGGGGTCCGCTCCGAGATCGAGGGTCACGCGCTCGTAGGCCGTGCGGTGCAGTGCCGTGTGGCGGTCCAGGAGGCGGGCGTACGGGTCCTCGTCGTCCGGTATCAGGTCACCGAGGGCGCGGGCCTGGACGAGGGCGTCCGGGTCGTCGCCGCCCGGGGCGCCCGGGGCGCCCGGGCCGTCCGGGCCGTCCGGGGCGCCTGTGTGGCGCAGGACGCGGGTGAGCAGCAGCACGGACTCGGCGCCGGTGATGCGCAGGCCGGGGGGTGTGAGGGTGGTCAGGCCGCCGGTGACCACGACCAGCATCACGCCGGTGTAGGCGCGGTCGCTGCCGGGGTAGCGGACGCGCAGGGTGAACAGGGCGCCCTCGGAGGTGAGGACGGCGCCGTGGCCGACGGCGAGGTCGTGGGGCGCGCCCGGGAGCCGGTGGTCGAGTGCGATGTCCAGGTCGGGGGTGGTGACCTGCTGGACGACGACGTCGTCGGCGCGGGAGACGAAGACGCGGCTGCTCCAGCCCTCGCACTCGGCGGTCGCGACGCCGGTGGCGAAGTCGACGGACCGGCGGTAGTGGTGGGTTTCTGTGGACGGTCTCCGAAGCCGTACCTGAAAGGCCGGGTGGAAGGGCTGCACCCACTGGAGGGGGCGGCCGTCGGTGAAGGACTCGGCCGCGGCCGGCTCTCCGGCGAGCAACCGGTCCTGGAGTGCGGGTAGTTGGGCGGCGAGCTCGGGTGGACGGGAGTGCTCGCCGCCGTTCGGGCGGACGAGGGTGTGGTGGGTGACGACGATCTGCTCGTCGTTCGGATCGCCGAACACCATGGCGCCGTGGTGGCCGTTGCCGCTCAGGAAGGCGTCCTCCCAGCGGGCGGCGGGCCGCGGCTCCCAGGTGCCGTGGACGGGACCGGGGCTCACGGCTTCAGCACCGCCACTCCGTAGCGGCCGAGGGTGAGCTCGTCCTGGACGGTCGCCCCCGTCAGCAGGTCGCGGTGGGCGCCCGGCACCTCGACCGTCACCGACTCGCGCCCGTGGTTGAGGACGAAGAGCAGATCACCGCGGCGGACCGCCTCGACCCCGGCGGGGAGGGCGTCGAGCACGGGTCGGGCTCCGGCGCCGACGGCGATCCGGGCGAGCAGGTCGCGCATCGCGTCCGGCTCGGGGAGCGTCGAGACGTACCAGGCACGCCCCTTGCGGAGCACGGCCGGCAGTCCGTCGAGCTCCCCGCCCTTGTACGCGGCCTCGACCTCGCCCGCCTCGGACTTCTCGATCTCCTCCGACCACAGGGTGCCGCGGAAGGCGTCGCACTCGACGTACTCGCCCGCGTCCAGCGGCCACCACTCGTGCAGCGTGCGGATGCCGAACAGCTCACGCAGCCGGCCGTCCATGCCGCCGGCCCGTACCCGGTCGTCCTCGTCGGCGACGCCGGTCAGGAAGCCGGAGACGAGGGTGCCGCCGCCGCGGACGTACGCGAGGAGGTTCTCGATCGCCGCGTCGGTGAGGGCGTAGAGCTGGGGGACGACGACGAGCTTGTACGCGCTCAGATCGTGCTCGGGGTGGGCGAAGTCGGTGGCGAGGTGTGCTTCCCAGAGGGCGCGGTGCCAGGCTTTCACGAGGTCGGGGTGGTCGACCTGCGTGGACAGTCGGCCGTCCTGGGCGCCGGCCCACCAGGCGTGCCAGTCGTGCAGGACGGCGATGTCGTTGGGAGTGTGACTGTCCGTCACCTCCTCGCCGATTCGGGCGAGTTCGGCACCGAGCTGCTTGACCTCCTGGTACGTCCGCCCCTCCTCCCCCGCGTGGCTGACCATCCCGGAGTGGAACTTCTCCGCGCCCTGCCGGGACTGGCGCCACTGGAAGTAGCAGACGGCGTCGGCCCCTCGCGCCACGGCCTGGAGGGACCAGAGGCGGTTGAGGCCACGCGGCTTGGGGTGGTTGACGCCCCGCCAGTTGACCGGTCCGGCCGCCTGCTCCATCAGCATCCAGGGGCCGCGGGCCTGGGAGCGGGTCATGTCCTGGACGAGGGCGCCGTTCTGGGCGCCGAAGGGGTCGCGCGGGTCGGGGTAGAGGTCGACCGAGACGACGTCCTCCTCCTCGGCCCAGCGCCAGGCGTCCTGGCCGATCCACAGCGGCATGAAGTTGGTGGTGACCGGGATGTGCGGGGTGGCCCGGCGGACGAGGTCCCGCTCGGCGACGTAGCACTCCAACAACATGTCGGACGTGAACCGCTTGAAGTCCAGCACCTGGCCGGGGTTCTTCAGGTAGTGGGCGTGGCGGGGCGTGTGGATCTCCGCCCAGTCGCCGTAGCCCTGGCTCCAGAAGGCGGTGCCCCAGGCCTCGTTGAGGGCGTCGAGGGTGCCGTACCTGTCCTGGAGCCAGCCGCGGAAGCGGGCGGCGGCCTCGTCGCTCCAGTCGTACGTGCAGTACTCGTTGTTGATGTGCCACATGGTGAGGGCCGGGTGGCCGCCGTAGCGGGCGGCGAGGTCCCCGGTGATGGCGGCGGCGTAGTGGCGGTAGGCGGCGCTGGAGTGCGAGAAGTGCTGACGGCCGCCCCACCACTCGGTACGGCCGTCCTGGTCGACGGGCAGGGTGTCGGGGTGGAGGTGGCCCATCCAGGGCGGGGGCGAGGCGGTGGGCGTGGCGAGGACGACCCCGATGCCGTTGTCGTGCATCAGGTCCATCAGCCGGTCAAGCCAGCCGAAGTCCCTTTCTCCCGGGCGGGGTTCGAGCTTCGCCCAGGAGAAGACGCCGAGGGTGACCGAGTTGACGCGGGCGTCCTTCATCAGGCGGACGTCGTCGAGCCAGGTCTCCTCGGGCCACTGCTCGGGGTTGTAGTCGCCGCCGTAGAGGATGCGGCCGCGGGTCGCGTCGTCCAGCCCTGGCATCAGACGGGCTCCCCGTACTGGATGCCGCGCCCGTTGGTGGCGAGGTAGACGCGACCGTGGATCCGCGGGTCGCCGACGATGACCTCGCCGGTCCAGCCCCACTGGTGGGCGTCGTCGTTGATCCGCACCCAGGTCTTCGCGCCGTCGTCGGAGCGGTAGACGGCGGTGATGGTCTCGGTGGAGCCGACCTGGTAGATCGCCGGGTAGTCGGCCCCGTCGGCGGCCTTGCCGAAGCCGAGGGTGTACGACGCCCAGCAACTGTCGACCTTCGAGAAGGTGGCCCCGCCGTCGGTGGACCGGTAGAGCCCGTTCCATTTCACGGAGAGCCACAGGTCACCGGACCGGCCGGGCGCCGCGACGAGCTTGAACTGACTGTCCCCCGAGGGCAGCCCGGTCGCACGCGCTGTGAAGGAGAGGCCACTGTCAGTGCTGGCCAGTAGCGTTCCCGTGTCGGTGTCGTATGCGTAGAAGAGCGCCGGGTCGGCCGGGTCGGCGACCGGCGTGGCGCCCTTCGGGAAGGAGGAGACCTCGGTCCAGGTGGCACCGTTGTCCGCCGAGCGGTGGGCCGGGTACTTCGTGCCGTCCCAGTGCACGAAGGACCACAGCACCACGCTGCCGTCGGCGTTGGTGGCGATCGGTCCCGGCGCGTCCTTGGCGATGGCGGGCTGGGCCTTGAAGGGCGCCCAGGTCTGCCCGCCGTCGTTGGAGTAGGCGCCGTTGCCGTTGTCGCCCCAGCCCGCGCGGACCACGTACGCCGGTCTCGTCGCGGCCTGCGCGAGTCCCGTCGCCGACCCGAACACGGGGTTCGACGCCATGCCGCGCGACGGAGACGCGGTGAGCCGCTCGTGGTACATCACGCCGATGTCCCCGAGCCCGCTGAGGAGATGCGCCTCCCCGACCGGGGGCGAGATCAGCTGGCGCACGGCCGTCTCCTCCAGACCGCGGATCTGCGGGGCCCAGTTCTTCAGGTCCCGGGTGCCGTAGAGGGTGGCGCCGGTGCCGTAGACGACGTGCTTCGAGTCGTACGGGTCGACGCCGACCGCCTGGATCCACCAGCCGAACTTGGGCTGGTCACCGCCCCACTTGAGGAAGGGAGTCTCGGACACGTCGAAGGCGGCGGCGTCCTTCAGCGACGTCCAGATACGGCCGCCGTCGGTGGTCCGGTACAGGGTGTCGACCGCCGCCCAGCGGTTGTTGGTGGAGACGACGACGGTGCCGGGGCGACAGGCGTCGACGGCGACGCCGCCGTAGCCGAAGGTGTCGGCGGACCCGTCACTCGTGGTCCCGCCCGGCTTCACCGGCGTGACCTCGGTCCACTTCCCGTCCGTGGTGCGCAGCTTGTGCACACTGCCGTCGGACTGGCCGTTGGGGCCGGGCGCGTTGGCGTACGTCACGTACAGCTCGCGGGTGTTCTTGTCGTACGCGGCGCGGATCGGGACCTTGGCTGCGGTGCCGGAGGGTTGTCCGGGGACGGCCTCCCAGGTGGTGCCGTCGCCGGTGCGGTACAGGTTCGCCGCGGCGGAGGTCCCGTCCGAGTCGCCCCAGCCGGCGTAGAGCGTGCGGCCGGCGGCGACGAGGAGGGTGACGCCCTGCCCGGTGGCGCTCGGGGTGCCCGGGAACCCGGTCGCGGCGGCCCACGTGGCGCCCCGGTCGGTGGACTTGAGCAGCCCGTCGTGCCTGGTCCCCAGCCAGAGGGTGTCACTGTCGCGCGGATCGACGAGGAGCCGCTCCCCCGCGCCCCGGCCGTCCTCGTTGGCGCCGAGCTTCACGGTGAGGTCGGCGCGGGCCCAGGTCGCGCCCCGGTCCTCGGAGCGCAGGACGGCTCCGTTGGAGGCCCAGGACTGGGCGTAGGTCCCGAGGGCGAGGTAGAGACGGTCGGGGTGCGCGGGGTCGACGGCGATCGCCTCCACGCCGAGGAGGTTCCAGTCGTCCCAGCCGAGGTGATCGGTCAGCGGGGTCCAGCGGGCGGCCCGGTCGTCCCAGCGGTAGGCGCCGCCGATGTCGGTACGGGCGTAGGCGAGACCGCGGACGGAGGGGTGGAAGAGAACGCCGGTGACGAAGCCGGTGCCGCCGATGACGGCGGTGCGCCAGCGGTAGGTAGGGGTGGCGGCGGATTCGGCGCCGTACGCACGACCCTGGAGCACGGGGACTGCGGTGAGCGCGGCGGCGGCCGCGGTCCCGGCGAGAACGGCACGTCTGCTCAAGCTGGACGCGTGCATGACACATACCTCGTTCTGCAAAAGGGGAGTGGGGAGACCTACCTGGGGGCGCGGGACTGTGACGATGTGCGGCTCCGCCGCGTGGGCGCGACCAGCCACGACAGGCCCGCAGCCGGAAGACCACAGAAGCTCCCACTCACGCCACCCGCTCGGGCGTCAGCCCTTGACCGCGCCGGTCAGCATGCCCTTCTTGAAGTGCCGCTGGACGAACGGTGAGAGCACCGCAACCGGCACCAGTGCCAGGACCATCACGGCCATCTGCACGGCGAGCGGCGAGAGCTGCCCCGTATTGATCTGGGTGGCCAGTCCGACCGGCCGTTCCTGCTTCTGGACGAGCTGGATCATGACGTTCTGCAGCGGCATCATGTCCTGGTCGCTCAGATAGATCGAAGCATTGAACCATGCGCTCCAGTACCCGACCGCGTAGAACAGCGCGATCACCGCGAGCACCGCCCGCGACAAAGGCATCACGATCTTCCAGAGGATCCGCCAGTCCCCGGCCCCGTCGATGCGGGCGCTGTCGATGAGTTCCGGCGAGATGCCCATGAAGAACGAGCGCAGGACCAGGATGTTGAAGACGCTCACGGCACTGGGCAGGATCAGCGCTAGGTAGCTGTCGGTCAGCCCGAGGCCCTGCACCAGCAGGTACGTCGGGATGAGACCGGCGCCGAAGAACATGGTGGCGAGCAGCAGCATCAGGAACCAGCGGTGTCCGAGGGACCCGGGCCGCGAGAGGCCGTACGCGGACAGGACGGACACCGTCATGCTGAACAGCGTGCCGACCAACGTCACGCCCACGCTGACCAGGGCCGCGCGCTGGACCTGTCCCCCGCTGAGGAGTTCCTGGTAGGCGACGAAGGTGATGTCCTTGGGGATCACCACCAGACCGCCGGTCGCGTCGATGGTCTTCTTCGACGAGAGACTGGTGACGATGACGATCCACAGCGGGAAGAGGATCGCGAAGCAGGCCAGGGTCAGCACGAGTCCCTTGCCGGCGAGACCCGCCTTCGCGGGCTCTTCCTCCCAGGCCGGCCGCCCCGGGGCCGCCCACAGACTCGGCTTGGACGCGGCCCGGGCGGGCGCCGCGGGCTTGTCGGGCTTGTCGATGACGGCGCTCACTTCTTGTACACCCCCTGCTCACCCATGAGATGGGCGACCTTGTTCGCGGTCAGCACGAGGGCCAGACCGACCACGCCCTTGATCAGGCCGGCGGCCGCGGCGTAGCTGAAGTCCTGGTTGCGAATGCCGTTCCACCACACGTAGGTGTCGAGGACCTCGGAGGCGCCTGGGCCCACCGAGTCGCGTTGGAGAAGGAGTTGCTCGAACCCGACCGTGAGGGCGTCACCGACGCGGAGCACCAGCAGCAGGGCGATCACCGGGCGCAGTGCGGGAAGCGTGATGTGCCACATGCGGCGCCAGCGTCCGGCGCCGTCCATCGCGGCGGCCTCGTACAGGTCGTTGGAGACGGCGGAGAGCGCGGCAAGGAAGACGATGATGCCCCAGCCGGCGTCCTTCCAGACGCCCTCGGCGGTCACCAGGAACTTGAAGATCCCCGGGTCGGTCATCAGGTCGAAGCCGTCGTAGCCGTGCTGGCGAAGGGTCTGCGCGATGATGCCGGCGCCACCGAAGATCTGCTGGAAGACGGTGACGACCAGCACCCATGAGAAGAAGTGGGGCAGGTACATGATCGCCTGGGCGACCGCCCGGACCCGGGGCCTGATCACGCTGTTGATGACCAGCGCGAGCAGGATCGGGATGGGGAAGAACAGCACGAGCTGGAGGGAGAACAGTACGAAGGTGTTCTGCACCGCGTGCCAGAAGCCGGAGTCCTGGAAGATCCGCTCGAACTGCTCGAAGCCGACCCAGGGGCTCTCGAACATGGCGACGAAGCCGTTGTCGCTGAGGTACGGGTCGTAGTCCTGGAACGCGACCACATTGCCGAAGATCGGTATGTAGTTGAAGACCAGGAGCAGCAGGATGGCCGGCAGGGTCATCAGGATCAGCGTGCGGTCACGTCTGAACCTGAGCCGGAGGCTCAGCTTTCCCGAGCGCTTCCCGCTCTGGGGGCCGACGGCGGCGCCGGACGCCGACGTCTTCTCGTCGGTCTTCGCCTCGGCCCTGGTCCGAGGCACCGTGCTGTGGGACACGGCTTTCTCCTTGCCTCAGCCCTGGGTCAGTTGGCCGCGGAGCCGTTGTCGTCGAGCAGCTTCTTGTACCAGTCGCGCAGCCCGTCGCCGCCCTTGGCCTTCCAGTCGGACACGGCCTGCTGGACGTCGCTGATCTTCTTGCGGCCGCGGACGACGTCGTCCTCCAGCTGCTCGAAGTCGTTGGCGAGGTTGGTCCACCGGTTGGGCTCGGTGATGGTCAGGCCGTAGAAGGAGGACTTCTTGGTGAAGGCGCCCATGCGCTGCTGCCACTCGACCTGGAGCTTGGCGATCTCGGGGAGGTCGGGATGGGCGAGGTAGGAGGCCGGGTCGCCGGTGTAGTCGTAGGCGCCGAAGACCTCGTTGTTGCCCTTGGTGGTCTTCGTGGGCATGCCGTCCTTCAGCGTGTAGTCGGTGCCCTCTACGCCGTAGACGGTGAGCATGTACTCCTTGGTGCCGTACGGCGCGGCGCAGTAGTTGGCGAGCGCCAGGAAGTCCTTGATCTGCTGCTTGGACGCCTTCTTGCTGACGAACGTGAAGATGCCCGCGGGCTGGGTCGCCCACAGGGTGGGGTCGCCGCCGTCGGGGCCGAAGATGTCGAACGCGCCCATCTCGAAGTCGGTCTTCTGGATGAGCTGTTCGGCCGTCGAGGCGTACCAGTAGGAGATGTCGCCGTTGAAGACGAGGGACTGGCCGGCGGTGAAGCGGTTGGACGCGTCGCCCTTGACGGCCTTGGCGTCGGGGTGGACCACGTCGGCCGCGTAGAGCTTGCGCATCCACTCAAGGGCTTCGAGGTACTCGTCGGTCTCGATGCGGTTGACGAGCTTGCCGTCCCTGAGGTCCCACCACAACGCCTTGTCACTGCCGTTGAGGACACCGTAGATGTTGAAGGCGGTCCACTTCAGGTCGTCGCAGGCCCACACCTTCGCCTTGGCGTCGGTGGCCTCCTTCGCCCAGGCCAGGAACTCGTCGGGGGTCTTGGGGAGTTCGTAGCCCTTCGCCTCGAAGATGTCCTTGCGGTAGAAGGGCACGATGTTCGTGACGTACGAGGCGGGCATCGGGATGGCGCGCAACTGGCCACCGAAGATGGAGCGCTGCCAGGCGTCGGTCGGTACGGCCGCGAGGTTGGGGTAGGCCTTGACCTTGTCGCCGGACAGGTAGGGGCCGAGGTCGGCGAACTTGGCGTTGATGGCGCTGGGTATCTTGCCGTTCAGGTTCCAGCCCGGGACGACCACCACGTCCGGGATGTCGCTGGAGGCGAGGACGGCGCCCAGCTTCTCGTCGTAGGTGTTGCCGTCCTGGTTCTGCCAGGTGACCTTGACGCCGACGGCGTCGTTCATGGCCGTGTAGTACGGGTTGTCGTTGGACGGCGGGCTGCCCCACATCGGCGCCATGATCTTCAGCGGGCCGCCGCTACCGAGCTTCTTCGACACGGAGGTCTTCAGGGCGTCCAGGTCGATCGCCTTGGTGAAGCCGGCCGACGAGCCGTTCTTCGAGGGGAGGTCCGGCACGACGACGCTGGACGCCACGAACGTCGGGAGAAGCTTCTCGGCCGCCTTCCCGGAGGTCGTGCCGTCCTTGCTCCCTTCCTGCCCGCCGCCGCAGGCGGCAAGCAGCGGCATTCCTCCGGCCACCGCGGCGGTGGCTACCGCCGTGGAGGCGAGGAAGCTTCTCCGGCTGGGCCCGGAGGAGGCGGAAGCGGCGTTCGGCGTCATTGCGTCAACCCTTCATGGCGCACCAGGACACCCGGCGGTGGAGCCGTCGGCTGCGGTGTCTTGTGTGGAACTGGCTGAGCTGAAGCGGTTCAGGGAACCTCGGGTCCTCGGAGGAATGCGCGCCTGTCCCGGCGGCAGTCCTCCTAGTCGAAGTAGTCGAAGCGCTTCGATGTTGCTGCGAGGTTAAGTGAACACCCAAGGGTGCACAAGGGTCGTTCCCAAGATTCCTCCGAGGTGTGGAGGATCGAACCGGCCTCATACGCGACTTGAAATGTCGGTCGGGAGTCGGAGTTGTTGCCCTGGGGTGTCTTGACACCCACCCCAGGATCGAATGAGCATCGAAGCGCTTCGAAAGCGCTTCGCCGCTCCATCGCAAGGGGATCCCCACGTGACCGCACAAACGCCGCCTACGACGCCTTTCCGCGACCCGCGCCTGCCGTTCGCGAAGCGCATCGACGACCTGCTGTCGCGGCTGACCCTCGACGAGAAGGTCGGATTCCTGCACCAGTTCGCGCCCGCCGTCGAGCGTCTCGGCATCGCCGAGTTCCGCACCGGCCAGGAGGCCCTGCACGGTGTGGCATGGATGGGCCCGGCCACGGTGTTCCCCCAGGCCGTGGGTCTCGGCGCGACCTGGAACACCGATCTCGTACGACGGGTCGGTGAAGCGGTGTCGAAGGAGACCCGCGCGATGCGCGCCCGCGACGACCGCGTCGGCCTCAACGTCTGGTCGCCGACGGTGAACCTGCTCCGGCACCCGCTGTGGGGCCGTAACGAGGAGGGCTACTCGGAGGACCCGAAGCTCACCTCGGCGATCGCCACCGCCTACACACACGGCCTGCGCGGCGACCATCCGACGTACTGGCGCACGGCGCCGGTCCTCAAGCACTGGCTGGCGCACAACAACGAGACGGACCGGGCCACCGCGTCGAGCTCGGTCCGCCCGCGGGTGCTGCACGAGTACGACCTGCGCGCCTTCCGCGAGACCGTCGAGGCGGGCGCGACGGCCGGGGTGATGCCGGCGTACAACCTGGTCAACGGCCGCCCCAACCACGTCTCGCCCTACCTGCGCGAGCATCTGCGCGCCTGGACCGACGAGGACCTGCTGGTCTGCTCGGACGCGGGCGCGCCCACCAACCTGGTCGATTCCGAGCACTACTTCGACACCCACGAGGAGGCCACCGCGGCCGCGGTCCTCGCCGGTGTCGACAGCTTCACCGACCACGGCACGGACAGTTCGCAGATCGTCGCGCGCGTCAAGGGGGCCCTGGACCGGGGCCTGCTGACCGAGGCCGACATCGACACCGCGGTCCGCCGCCAGCTCTCGGTGCGCTTCCGGCTCGGCGAGTTCGATCCGCGCTATGACCCGTATGCCGACACCAAGGACTTCGACACCCCGGCGCACCGCGCGCTCGCGCAGGAGGCCGCCGAGCAGGCCGTCGTCCTGCTCAGGAACGACGGCGTGCTGCCGCTGGCCCCGGACACCCGGATCGCGGTGGTCGGCCTGCTCGCCGACGAGTGCAAGCTCGACTGGTACAGCGGCACGCTCATCCACCGCTCGACGCCGCTGGAGGGCCTGTACGAGCGGTTCGGCGCGGAGCGGGTGGAGTTCGTGGAGGGGGTGGACCGGGTCCTGCTGAAGACCTCCGGGGGTACGTTCCTCCAGGTGCCCTCCGTCGACGGGCTGTCCGACGAGGTGCGCGGCGCCGAGGGCGCGCTCGACCCCGCCCTGCTCGCCGGCCGCACCGACCTGCCCCCGCTCACCGCGGACACGACCGGCACCGAGCTCGCGCTCGTCGACTGGGGGGAGGGCGTGCTGACCCTGCGCGCGCCCGACGGCCGCTATCTCTCGGTCGCCGAGGACGGCTACGTACGCGCCTCCGCCGACCAGCCGGGAGGTTGGGTCGTCCAGGAGACGTTCCGGCTGGAACCGCATGGGGACGGACACCTCCTCAGGCACGTCGGTACGGGTCGCCACGTCTCTGTCGGCGCCGACGGAGTAAAGGTTGCCGACGAGAATCCGGAACTCGAGGCGGACCCGGAAGTCTTCACGCTGATCATCGTCGAACGCGGCGAGGACGCGGTGACCCGAGTCACCTCGGAGGCCGACGTGGTCCTGGTGGTCGCCGGCAACGACCCGCACATCAACGGCCGCGAGACCGAGGACCGCACGACCCTGCGCCTGCCCGCCCAGCAGGAGCGTCTGCTGCGCGCCGCCCGCGCCGCCAACCCGAACACCGTGCTGGCGCTGACCTCCGCCTACCCCTACGCGGTGGACACCGCCGACCTCCCGGCGGTGCTGTGGACGGCGCACGGCGGCCAGGCGGCCGGCACCGCCCTCGCCCGCGTCCTGGCAGGCGACGTCTCCCCCGCCGGCCGCCTCCCGCAGACCTGGTACGCCGACGACGCCGACCTGCCCGGCCTGCTCGACTACGACGTGATCGGCAGCCGCCAGACGTACCTCTACTTCGAGGGCACGCCGCTGTTCCCGTTCGGACACGGACTGTCCTACGCGACGTTCTCGTACGGCGATCTCGGCTCCCGCATCGAGGGCGAGACGCTCCACGTCTCCTTCACGATCACGAACACCGGCGACGTCACGGCCGACGAGGTGGCCCAGCTCTACAGCCGCGCCGTGGACTCGGTGGTCCCGCGCCCGCGCCGCGAGCTGTTGGCGCACCGCCGGGTGACGCTGGCGCCGGGCGGCCGGGCGGAGCTCGCCTTCGAAGTCCCCTTGTCCGCCTTCGAGTTCTGGGACGTGACCCAGGGCAGGTGGCGTCTGGAGCCGGGCCCGTACGAGCTGCTGGCCGGCGCCTCCAGCGAGGACGTCCGCCTTCGTACGACCGTACTGCTGGACGGCGAGCCCTCGGCCCCGCGTCCCGTGCTCGAACGCGGTCTGGACGCGGCCGACTTCGATCGCCAGAGCGGCGTCGAGATCGTCGACCGCACGAAGGAGTCGGGCGACGCGGTGACGGCGACGCAAGGCCGTGCCGGTGAACTGGTCTACCGGGACTGCGACTTCGGCGACGGTGCCACGGAGGTGACCGTCACGGTGGCCGGCGAGGGCGTCGTCGAGCTGTCGCTCGACGGCGGTGCGGTGCTCGCCACCCTGACGTCCCACGCGTCCGAATCCGGCCCGTACGCCTACACCGTGCTCGGCGCCGGGATCGTCGCCGAGGGCGTGCGCGACGTCCACCTCGGACTGCGCGGCCCACTGCGGCTCGCGCACGTCGGCTTCTCCGGCTGAGGGTCCGGAGGGGGCGACGCAGAGAAGGGGCCTGGCACCGGAAGGCATCGGTGCCAGGCCCCTTCGGCGACTGCGTGAGCCGCATGACCGCGACCCTAGCTGAAAATGGTTCCCATTAGCTAGAGGGCGAGCCCGGTCAGTACCAGCACCCGCTCGTACGTGTAGTCGTCCATCGCGAACTTCACGCCCTCGCGGCCCACTCCCGACTGCTTGGCACCGCCGTACGGCATCTGGTCGGCACGGTAGGACGGCACGTCGCCGATGACGACACCGCCGACCTCGAGCGCGCGGTGGGCGCGGAAGGCGACCTGGAGGTCGTGCGTGAACACGCCCGCCTGGAGGCCGTACTTGGAGTCGTTGACGGCGGCGAAGGCAGCGGCCTCCCCGTCGGCCTTCTGCACGGTGAGGACGGGGCCGAAGACCTCCTCGCAGAAGATGGTGGTGCTCGCCGGTACGTCGGTCAGGACGGTCGGCGCGTAGGAGGCGCCGTCGCGCTTGCCGCCGGTGAGGAGCCGGGCCCCGGCTTCGACGGCCTCCTGCACCCACGCCTCGACCCGCTTGGCGGCGTCCTCGCTGACCAGCGGCCCGACGTCGGTCTTGTCGTCGGACGGGTCGCCGGTGACCTGGGCCTCGACGGCGGCCACGACGCGGGGCAGCAGACGGTCGTACACGGACGCGTCCGCGATGACCCGCTGGACGGAGATGCAGGACTGGCCGCCCTGGTAGTTGGAGAAGGTGGCGATGCGGGTGGCGGCCCAGTCGAGGTCGGCGTCCAAGGCGTAGTCCCCGAGGACCACGGCGGCGCCGTTGCCTCCCAGCTCCAGGGTGCAGTGCTTGCGCGGCACCGACTCCATGATCGCGTAGCCGACCTTCTCGGAACCGGTGAAGGAGATGACCGGCAGGCGCTCGTCCTGGACGAGGGCGGGCATCCGGTCGTTGGGCACCGGGAGGATGCTCCACGAACCGGCGGGCAGCTCGGTCTCGGCGAGCAGCTCACCGATGACGAGACCGGAGAGCGGGGTGGCGGGCGCCGGCTTCAGAATGATCGGCGCCCCTGCGGCGATCGCGGGGGCGATCTTGTGGGCGCACAGGTTCAGCGGGAAGTTGAACGGCGCGATGCCGAGCACGACACCCTTCGGGAAGCGGCGGGTGAGGGCGAGACGGCCCTGGCCGCCGGCGTCGGTGTCGAGGCGCTGCGCCTCACCGCCGTTGAACCTCCGCGCCTCCTCGGCCGCGAACCGGAACACGGAGACGGCCCGGCCGACTTCCCCTCGGGCCCACTTGATCGGCTTGCCGTTCTCCGCGGAGATGAGCTGCGCGATCTCCTCGGTGCGCTCGACCAGCCGCTTGCTGACGTGGTCGAGGGCGGCGGCGCGGACGTGGGCGGGCGTGGCCGCGAACTCGTCCCGTACGGCGTACGCGGCGGCCACGGCCTCCTCGATCTGCGCGTCGCCCGGCACGGCGACCTTGCCGACAAGGCGACCGTCCCAGGGCGAGGTGACGTCGAAGCTGTCCTCGCCGGTGGCCTGGCGGCCGGCGAGCCAGAAGGCGTGGGTGGAAGTCATGTGTCGACGGTAGGGGCGGGGCGGGGGAAGGGCGTTTGTCCGAGTCGTAGTGGTG
>NZ_LGDG01000247.1 GCF_001279775.1 Streptomyces sp. MMG1533
GGGTCGGGGGCGCGGTGCGGGAGCCCGGCGCTACGGGGTGCTGCTGCGCCTGTTCGTACGGTTGGCGTATCGGTGCGCGGGGTACGGGCTGAGGTGCGGGGGGGTTGCGCAGCCCGGCGCTTACCGGGTGCCGCTGCGCCCACCCGTGCCGCCCCAGCGGCACGACTGCCCGCAGCTACGCGGCGTCGAGTGCACGCGGCTGTGCGGGTCGGCGGCGTGGTGCGTCAGCGTTGGGCGGTTACCCAGGCGGCGATCTGGCTGCGGTTGTTGAAGCCGAGTTTGCTGAGGATGCGTTCCACATGGCCTTCGGCGGTGCGGCGGGCGATCACCAGGCGGTCGGCGATCTGCTGGTTGGCGAGGCCTTCGGCGACGAGTTCGGCGACCTGGGCCTCTCGGCGGGTGAGGCGGATTTCGGGAGGGTCGTTCAACGGTGTTGCGGCGGGCGGGTGTTCGGAGGGGCCGGGTTCCTGGAGGGCGTAGCCGACGATCTCGGCGAGGCCGAGGCCGGCGCCGCGGTCGTATGCCTGCCGGAAGACGGACCGGCCGACCGCTTCGAGGGCGCGGCGTTCGCCGTCGAGACGGGTGGTGGTCAGGGCCTGCGAGCCCCAGCGGTTGCGGTCGACGGCGGTCCAGACCCGGTCGGCGCCGCCGAGCAGGACGGCCGCGCGTTCGTGGCCGCCGCCCTGCGCGGCGATGAGGGCGGCCAGGTCGAGGGTGAGGGCGATGCCGGTGACGTCGTGGACGGCGAGTTTGAGGCGGAGGGCTTCGCGGGCGTGCCGTTCGGCGCGCGGCCAGTCCTGCTTGACGCTGTGGGCGAGGGCGAGCATCCGCAGGGCGTAGGAGCGCACCCATTCCTCGCCGTGTTCCTCGCAGAGCCGCAGGGCCCGCCCACAGACCTCGACCGCTCGGTCCGCCTGTCCCAAATAGCCGAGGGCGCAGGCGAGTTCGACGTGGTCCATGGCGACGAGGCTGAGGTGCTGACCGGGGACCCGGCCTCGGGCGACGCCGGCCTCGAAGTGGGCCAGCGCGGCGGGGAGTTCGCCGGAGAAGAGCCGGATGACGCCGATGGCGTAGTCGGCGTGGGCGGCCTCGGCCGCGTCGCCCAGGCTCTGGGCCAGGGCGCGGGCGTCCTCGGCTCTGCGGCGGCCCCGGGTGAGGTCCTCGGGGCACCCGGCGAGCAGTCCGGAGGCCCACAGGCCGCGGGCCCGCTCGCGCGTCGGCTCGGGGTTGGCTTCGAGGGCACGGTCGAGCCAGTGGCGGCCCTCGCGGGGGGCTCCGCAGGCGTGCCAGTAGAACCAGAGGGTGCCGGCGAGACGGAGTCCCGCAAGGGCCTCCCCCGGCGCCGTGAGGCCGAAGTCCAGCGCCGCCCGCAGGTTGTCCTGGTCGGCCCGCAGCCGGGCGACGATCTCCCGTTGGCCGGGGCCGAACCACGCCCGTTCGCAGGCCGTGGCGAGGGCCTGCATGCGGTCACGGTGGCGGCGGCGGGTGGCGGGTTCCTCGCCCGGCAGCTGTCGTAATCTGTCCAGGCCGTATTGGCGCAGGGTGTCCAGGAGGCGGTAGCGCACGCCGTCGGGGGTGGCATCCCCGCGCGGCCTCCCCGATGCCTCCGGGCCGGGTTCTCGGCACAGTACGGACTTGTCGACCAGCCCGGCCACAGCCTCCAGGACGTCGTACGACCGGATCCGCTCGCCGTCGGCGCAGACCACCTCGGCCGTCTCCAGGTCGAAGCCGCCGGCGCAGACCGCCAGCCGGGCCCACACCAACTGCTCCCGCTCGGTGCACAGTTCGTGGCTCCAGTCGACCGCGGCGCGCAGCGTCCGGTGCCGGGGCAGGACGGCGGGGCTGCCGGCGGACAGCAGGCGGTAGCGGTCGTCGAGGCGTTCCAGGAGCTGTTCGACGCCGAGGACGCGCATGCGGACGGCGGCGAGTTCGATGGCGAGCGGGAGGCCGTCGAGGTGGCGGCACAGGCGGGCCACGGCGGCCCGGTTGGCGGCGGTGAGCTTGAAGCCGGGGGTGACGGCGGCGGCGCGCTCGGCGAAGAGGGCGAGGGCCGGATAGCCGTCGGCGGCGGAGAGGTCGCCGTCGGGGTCGGGGACCGGCAACGGGCGTACGTCCAGGAGGTGTTCCTCGGTGAGGCCGAGGCGGTGCCTGCTGGTGGCGAGGACACGGATGCCGACGGTGCCGCGGAGCAGGGCGGCGGCGAGGTCGGCGCAGGCGGGCAGCAGGTGTTCGCAGTTGTCGACGACGAGGAGGAGGCGCCGGTCCCGTGCGTGTTCGACGAGGGCGTCCAGCGGCGGTCGTTCGGAGTGGTCGTGCAGGCCGAGGGCGTCGGCGGCGGCGAGCGGGACGAGCGCCGGGTCGTGCAGGCCGGCCAGGTGCACGAAGCGCACGCCGTCCGGGAAGGCGCGCTCGACGCGGGCCGCGATGCGCACGGCCAGGCGTGTCTTGCCGACGCCGCCGGGTCCGGTCAGCGTGACCAGCCGCGCCCGGGCCAACAGCTCGCGGCCGTCGGCCTGTTCGCGGCGCCGGTCGACGAAGCTGGTCGTCTCGACCGGCAGGTGACAGTCCCGTCTTGGCGCTGATCCGCCCATGATCAGCCTCCCGTTGCCGAACCCTCACTTTCTCCGGAGTCCGGCACATGTGCACGCGACGGTCACACCCACGGGTGCACTTTTCCCGAGGGCGCTCTCCCGGGAGTGGGCCCGCGTACACTGCGCGGCCACCACCGAACGGTTCACGCCATCGCGTCTTTATTCACTCTTGACCTGCTCATGCCACAAGCAGACGATGAGCGGCACACCCGCACCAGTTCGTCGCTGAACCACCCCCCGCTCCACTCCCCACTTCCGGAGATCCCGGAATTCCCGGAGAAACCAGGAGACTTCATGCGACTTCACATACGAGGCTCGGGCGCCCGCCCCGGCAGACGGCGCGCCGCCGTCGCCGCCGTCGCCTCCCTCATGGCCCTCGCCCTCGCGGCCCCGCTCTCCGCGAACGCCGACAGTGCCCAGAAGGCGGCCCCGTCGGCCGACGACATCCGCCAGTACGAGGTGCACATGCCCTCGGACTCCGAGTCCCGTACTGCACTTCAGCGGTCCGGCGTGACCGTGGACGACGCCGACGACCACTCGGTCTACATCTCCGGCCGCGCGGACCAGGTCAAGAAGCTGAAGCAACTCGGCTACGACGTCACCCTGTCGGGCGCGGTGCCGGACCGGTCGAGCGGCGAGGACGACGTACGGCTCCTCGACTTCCCCTCGGCCGACTCGCGCTACCACAACTACACCGAGATGAACGCGGAGATCGACACCCGCCTCGCGGCGTACCCGAACATCATGAGCAAGCGCGTGATCGGGAAGTCGTACCAGGGCCGGGACATCGTCGCCATCAAGATCAGCGACAACGTGGCGACGGACGAGTCCGAGCCCGAGGTCCTGTTCACCCACCACCAGCACGCCCGTGAGCACCTGACGGTGGAGATGGCGCTCTACCTGATGCGTGAGCTCGGCGCGGGCTACGGCTCCGACTCCCGGGTCACCAGCATGGTGAACAACCGCGAGATCTGGATCGTGCCCGACCTCAACCCGGACGGCGGCGAGTACGACATCGCGACCGGGTCGTACCGGTCGTGGCGCAAGAACCGGCAGCCCAACAGCGGTTCCTCGTACGTCGGCACGGACATGAACCGCAACTGGAACTACCGGTGGGGCTGCTGCGGCGGGTCGTCGGGCTCGACGTCCTCCGAGACGTACCGGGGCGCCGCCGCCGAGTCGGCGCCGGAGGTCAAGGTCGTCGCCGACTTCGTGCGCAGCCGGGTGGTCGGGGGCACGCAGCAGATCACGGCGGCCATCGACTTCCACACGTACAGCGAGCTGGTGCTGTGGCCGTTCGGGTACACCACCGCCGACACGACGACCGGGATGACGGCGGACGACCGCAACGCGTTCGCGACGATCGGGCAGAAGATGGCCGCGAGCAACGGCTACACGCCGGAGCAGTCGAGCGACCTGTACATCACCGACGGGTCGATCGACGACTGGCTGTGGGGCAACCAGAAGATCTTCGCGTACACCTTCGAGATGTATCCGTCGTCCAGCTCCGGGGGTGGGTTCTACCCGCCCGACGAGGTGATCGAGCGGGAGACCGCGAACAACCGGGACGCGGTGCTGCAGCTGCTGGAGAACGCGGACTGCATGTACCGGTCCATCGGGAAGGAAAGCCAGTACTGCAGCTAGGGGTCAGCCGGGTGCCGGGGAGCCGCGTGGCCGTCGTGGCCGGTCGCGCAGCTCCCCGCGCCGCTAGGCGGCGTCGTCCCCGTCGCCCTCGTTGTCCTCGTCGCCGTCTTCGAAGTACGCGTCCAGTACGGCGTCCAGCTGCTCGTCCCACTCCTGGAAGCGCGCCCTGGCCGTCGCCTCGATCTCGATCGGGTACCAGCGGCGGTCAGGAGTGTGCACCGTGATGGTGAAACGCTTGCCGAAGCGGGGGGCCTCCGTCTCGACCGCGCCGATCTCGTCCCAGCGGAACTCGCACTGCTGGTCGTCGAGGGTCAGTCGGACGCCCTTGTGGTCGGCGACGATCTTCGCGCGGCGGTCGGACGCCTCGAAGACGGGGCCGTCGGGGGTCTCCTCCTCGTCGGCCTCCTCGGGCTCCTCGGCGGAGGGCTCCTTGCCTGCAGGCTCCTTGACCGCGGGTTCCTCGACCGCGGGCTCCTCCGACTCCGACGCCTCCGACTCGGCCGGCGTCGCCTCCTCGGCCACCTCGGCCTCCTCGGCCTCCTGCGGCTTGGCGTCCGCCGGCTCGCCGGACACGGGTGAGGTGAGCCCGGGGATGAAAGCCGGGTCGAATCCGGCGCCTTCCAGGGGCTGGCTGCTCGAACCTATGCGCTGCTCCACAGCGGGCAGTATGGTCGAAGATCCTGTGTCGGACACAGCCGACCCCAACTTCGTTATCAGACGCCTACACGGCGCCTACACGACCAGGCTGAGCACCGCCGCCACCACGAACCCCGCCACCGACAGCACCGTCTCCAGCACGGTCCAGGTCTTGAGGGTGTCCCGCTCGCTGATGCCGAAGTACTTCGCCACCATCCAGAAGCCGCCGTCGTTGACGTGCGAGGCGAAGATCGACCCCGCCGAGATGGCCATGATGACGAGGGCGACGAAGGCCTGGGAGTGGTCGCTCCCGGCGAGGAGGGGGGCCACGATGCCGGCCGTGGTGACGATGGCGACCGTCGCCGAGCCCTGGGCCACCCTCAGCACGACCGAGATCAGGTAGGAGAGGGCGATCACCGGGAGGCCGACGTCGTTGAAGGTGTCGGAGAGGGCCTGGGCGACGCCGCTGGCCTTGAGGACGGCGCCGAAGATGCCGCCGGCGCCGACGACCAGCAGGATGTTGCCGACGGGCTTCAACGACGCCGTCGACACCGTCTCCAGGGACCTGCGGGACCAGCCCCGGCGGATGCCCAGCAGGTAGTAGGCCAGGAGCAGGGCGATCGTCAGCGCCACGAACGGGCTGCCGAAGAACTCGATGACGGAGCGGCCGGTGGAGGGGTCCAGGGCGATCGAGGAGAAGGTGGCCGCGAGGATCAGCACCAGCGGCGTACCGATGATGCCGAGGACCGTGCCCAGCGGCACCGGCGTCTCCTGCGGCTCGACACCCGCCTCGCGCTGCTCGTTGACGACGGCGAGCTTGGCTTCCGCCGCCGCCTCCACCATGTCCTGCGGTACGGCGACGAAGATCCGCCGGCCGATCCACGCCGAGAACACCCAGGCGGCGAGCACGGCCGGAATGCCGCAGACGATGCCCATGAGGATGACCCAGCCGAGGTCGACGTGCAGGAGACCGGCGGCGGCGACCGGGCCGGGGTGCGGGGGCAGGAAGGCGTGGGTCATCGACAGGCCCGCGAGCAGTGGCAGGCAGTAGAGCAGGATCGATTTGCCGGAGCGCTTGGCAGCGGCGTACACGATCGGTGCCAGGACGAAGATGCCCACGTCGAAGAAGACCGGGA
The DNA here is from genome assembly GCF_001279775.1 of Streptomyces sp. MMG1533. GTDB lineage: Bacteria > Actinomycetota > Actinomycetes > Streptomycetales > Streptomycetaceae > Streptomyces. Next base: position 6,008 of record NZ_LGDG01000247.1, read on the forward strand.
TGCCGAAGATCAGGCCGGTCAGGCCCATGGCGAGCGGGGCCCGCTGCTCGCCGAAGAGGTTCAGGAGCCGGGACGCCAACACCTCCGCGCCGCCGCTGACTTCGAGGATCGCGCCGAGCATCGTGCCCAGGCCGATGATGATCGCGACATGGCCGAGGATGCCGCCCATGCCGGACTCGACGGTGGAGACGGCGTCCGACCGCTGGACCGTGCCGAAGAGTTCGGTGACCGACAGACCGGCGAGCAGGCCGACGGCTATGGAGACCGCGAGCAGGGCGACGAAGGGCTGGAGGCGGGCCTTGATGATCAGGAAGAGGAGGAGGGCTATGCCGATGGCGGCGACGGTCAGGAGACCTGCGGTGCCGTCGATCCAGAGGAGCAGGCCTCCGGTGTGGGGCGGGGTTTCGGGGGTGGGGGACGCCGCGAGCGGATAGGACATTGGGGGTCCTCTGCTTGAGTGCATGCTGCTTTCGGGCAGGGGGGATCGCGGCACGGCACCCCGAGGGGCGCCGAACCGTTTACGGCGTGCGGGAGTCGAGGGTGTGTCAGCCGAGTACGGCGAGCGCGTCGATCTCGATCAGGAGCCCGGCGGGGAGGCCGACGTAGACCGTCGTGCGGGCCGCGGGCGGAGCGGTGAGGGCCTGCTCCTCGAAGTACGTGTTGTAGATGGCGTTCATCTCGGCGAAGTGGTCCACGTCCGTCAGGTAGACGCGGATCATCATCACGTCGTCCCAGCTCGCACCGCCCTCCTCCAGGATCGCCTTGACGTTGGCGAGGGTCTGGAGGGTCTGTTCGCGCAGGGTCGGCCCGGCGGGCGTCGGCGGCTTGCCCTCCTCGGCGGGGAGGAAGCCGACCTGGCCGGCGACCTGAAGGATGTTGCCCTTCTTCACGCCGTGGGAGAACTTCGCGGGCGGGGTGGTGTGGGTCTTCGGGGTGAGCGCGATCTTCTCGGTCATGAGGTGGCTTCCTTGACGGGGGTTCTGCCGGAGTACTCGCCGCTGATCGCGTCCGCGACGCGGCGGACCAGGGGCAGCAGGGTGAGGAGTTCGTCCGCGGTGACGACGACGTTCGGCGCGGAGACCGACATCGCGGCGACGACCCGGCCGTCGGCTCCGCGGATCGGCGCGGCGACGCAGTTGATGGACTCCTCGTGGCCGCCGAGGTCGGTGGCCCAGCCCTGTTCGCGCACCTTGTCCAACTCCCGTAGGAACGCGGGGGCGTTGGGGGTCGAACGGGCCGTGTACATGGGGTAGTCGAGCTTGTCGGCGAGGGCGCGGCGCTCGGGTTCGGGCAGGTCGGCGAGGAGGAGCTTCGCCACGGCGGCGACGGTGATGGCGACGGGCTTGCCGATCCGGGAGTACATCCGCACCGGGTACCGGCTCTCCACCTTGTCGATGTAGAGGACCTCCTGCTCCTCGTAGACGGCGAGGTGGACGGTGTGTCCGCACTGTTCGTTGAGGCGTACGAGGTGGGGGTGGGCGATCTCGCGGATGTCGAGGTTCTCCATCGCCTCCTGGGCGAGGGCGATGAGGCGGGCGCCGAGGCGGTAGCGCTGGTCGGACTGGCGGTAGACCATGCCGTGCTCGTGCAGGGTGCGGAGGAGGCGCAGGGCGGTGGACTTGTGCACGCCGAGGCGGTCGGCGACCTGTCCCAGGTCGGCGGGGCCCTCGGCGAGCAGCGGCAGGATGCTCAGCGCGCGGTCGACGGTCTGGCTCATGGCGTACGTACCTCCTCCTCGGCCCGCTGTTCGGCCTGTGTCCAGCCGGGGCCGAGTCGAAGTCTCCCCCACGCGTCGTCGTCCAGGGCGGCCAGGCGGTCGGCGTGGTCGCGGGTGGGGGGCGGTGCGAGGTCGCCGGGGGCGGTGAGGGCGGCGGCGGCCCAGAGGTGGCCGTGGCGGAGGCGGTCCCTCACGGGCAGTCCGCGCAGGGTGGCGGAGAGGAACCCGGCGGCGAAGGCGTCACCGGCGCCGATCGTTGCGACGACGCCGACGTTGAGGGCCGGGACGAAGGTGACCGGGGTTGCTGCCGGGGGGTTGGTCGCGCAGCCCGGCGCTGACGGGGTGCCGTCCGCGCCCACCCGTGCCGCCCCAGCGGCACGACTGCCCGCGGGATGACGGCCTGGTCGAGCGCCGTGCGCGCCCGCGGAGGGGCGGAGTGGCTGGGTCCCGTCCGCGCCCGCGGAGGGCCGGAGTGGCTCGGCGACGTCCGCGCCCGCGGAGGGCCGGAGTGGCTCGGCGCCGTCCGCGCCCGCGGAGGGACGGAGTGGCTCGGCGCCGTGCGCGCCCGCGGAGGGGTGGAGTGGCTGGGCGACGTGCGCGCCCGCGCGCTCGAACACCGTCGCTCCTCGCGCCCCCTCCTTCACCACCAGCACCCCCGGCTCCGGCAGCGCCTCCCGGATTGCTTTCGGGCCGCCTGTGACGCCCCAGGCCTCCTCCGCCTCGTCCTCACCCACGAACACGATGTCGGCTCCGCGTGCCAGGTCCAGCAGTACTCGTGGGCCGTCGGTGTCGGGCCACAGGCCGGCGCGGTGGTTGACGTCGAAGGAGACCAGCGGGCGGCCGGGGCGGCGGGCGGTGAGCTCGCGCAGCAGCGCCAGGCAGCCGTCGGACAGTGCCGCCGTGATCCCGGAGAGATGGAGGATCCGTCCCGCCCGCACCGCCTCCAGGTCCATGTTGTCCACCGCCATCGCGGAGGCCGCCGAGCCCGCCCGGTAGTACGCCACCTCATGGGCGTCGGTGGACCGGTCGCCCGCCGTGCGGAAGTAGACGCCCGTCGGACGCGCCGGGTCCCGGTGCACGGCGAAGACGTCGACGCCGTATCCCCCGATCGTCTCGACCAGGTGGTCACCGAAGCCGTCCGCGCCGACCCGGCCGGCCCAGCGCACGGTGTGCCCGGCGGCGGCCAGCACGCACGCCACGTTCGACTCCGCACCCCCGATCCCCCGCTCGAAGGACGGAACATCGGCGAGGCGGCCCGGCCGGGAGGGCAGGAACGTGACCATGGACTCGCCGAGCGCGACGACGTCCACGACGTCGGGGGCATTGCGGGGTCCGCTGATGGTCACGATCGTCGTAGCTCCTGAACCTTGTGCGGGGGCGGCGGCTCCGTTGACCCCGCGTTGGCCGAGATGTTAGACAGCAGTAAGCGATATACGCAATGATCGTTGCAAGGATCGCAACACACCTGATCAGGGAGGCTCCATGGCCAGCGAAGCGCTCGCCCGCCTGGCAGAGGAACGCGTCGACCACCGTTTCAAGGGCCTCCCCCCGGACGCCGACGGCCGCACCGTCGGTGAGCTGGCCGCCCAGCGCCGCAACCTCTTCACCGACGGCTTCGCGACCCCCGTGCTCGCCCTCTCCGCCGAGCGCCTGGAGCACAACCTGAGGCTGATGGAGACGTACGCGACCCGCCACGGCCTCGCCTTCGCCCCGCACGGCAAGACCTCCATGGCTCCCCGGCTCTTCCAGCGCCAGATCGAGCACGGGGCGTGGGGCATCACGCTCGCGGTGCCGCACCAGGTGCGGGTGGCCCGGGCCTTCGGCATCCAGAGGATCTTCCTTGCCAATGAGCTGGTCGACCCGGCGGCCCTGCGCTGGATCTCCGCCGAACTCGACGCCGACGACGACTTCCGCGTCATCTGCTACGTCGACTCCGTACGCGGCGTCGAGCTGATGGACGCGGCTCTACGCGGCGCCCGCCGCCCCCTGGACGTCGTCGTCGAGCTCGCCGCCGGCGAGGGCGCCCGCACCGGCGTCCGCACGGAGGCGGAGTGCGCGGCGGTCGCGGACGCGGTGGCCGGGACGCGGACCCTGCGGCTCGTCGGCGTCGCGGGTTATGAGGGCGAGGTCCCGCAGGCCACCCCGGAGCGGGTGCACGCGTGGCTGGGGCGGCTGATCGCGCTCGCCGTCGGCTTCGACGAGGCGGGGCGGTTCAAGGGCGTGGACGAGATCGTGGTCAGCGCCGGCGGCAGCGCCTGGTTCGACGCGGTCGCCGATGCCTTCGCCGAGATCCCCGAACTGTCGGCCCCCGTACTGAAGTTGCTCCGCTCGGGCGCCTACGTCTCGCACGACGACGGCCACTACCGCAAGATCACCCCCTTCAACCGCGTCCCGGAGGAGGGCGCCCTGGAGCCCGCCTTCCGGCTCTGGACGCAGGTGGTGTCCCGGCCGTCCGCCGAGCAGGCCTTCGTGAACGCCGGCAAGCGGGACGCGGCGTACGACCTCGATCTGCCCTTCGCCCAGGTCGTCCGGCGGGACGGCGTGGAGCGTCCGGCCGCCGGCATCGAGGTGACGGCCCTGTCCGACCAGCACGCCTGGCTGCGCACCGCCCCCGAGGCGGATCTGGAGGTCGGCGACTGGCTGGGCCTCGGTCTGTCCCACCCGTGCACGTCCTTCGACAAGTGGCCGCTGATCCCGGTCGCGGAGGCGGACGGCACGGTCGTCGACTACATCCGTACGTTCTTCTAGGGGGCCCGGCGTGGAAGAGCTCGTCTTCCGGGACGCGGACGTCGTGGACGGCTCCGGCGGTCCGTCGTACCGCGCCGATGTGGTGATCGACCACGGCCGGATCATGTCGATCGTCCAGGAGGCCGCGGCGGCCGGCTGTCAACGTCCCAAGGCGCGCCGGGAGCTGGACGCCGAGGGCCTCGTCCTCTCCCCCGGCTTCATCGACATGCACGCCCACAGCGACCTGGCCCTTCTCGGCGACCCCGACCACAGCGCCAAGGCCGCGCAGGGCGTCACCCTCGAAGTCCTCGGCCAGGACGGGCTGTCGTACGCGCCGGTCGACGACCGTACGCTCGCCGAGGTCCGCCGCGCGATCACGGGCTGGAACGGACCCGGCGACGACCTCGACTTCGACTGGCGGTCGGTCGGCGAGTACCTCGACCGGCTCGACGAGGGCGTCGCGGTCAACGCCGCCTACCTCGTCCCCCAGGGCACGGTCCGCGCGCTCGCCGTCGGCTGGGAGGACCGCGAGGCGACGCCCCAGGAGCTGGACCGGATGCGGCGGTTGGTCGCGGAGGGCATGGAGCAGGGCGCCGTCGGCATGTCGTCGGGCCTCACGTACACCCCCGGCATGTACGCCAAGGACGCCGAACTCACCGAACTGTGCCGGGTGGTGGCGTCGTACGGCGGTTACTACTGCCCGCATCACCGCTCGTACGGGGCCGGGGCGTTGCAGGCGTACGAGGAGATGGTGGCTCTGACGCGAGAGGCCGGCTGCCCGCTCCATCTCGCGCACGCCACCATGAACTTCGGCGTGAACAAGGGCCGCGCGCCCGAGCTGCTTGCCCTGCTCGACGACGCGCTCGACGCCGGGGCCGACATCAGCCTCGACACCTATCCCTACACGCCCGGCTGCACCACCCTGGTCGCGCTGCTGCCCAGCTGGGCGAGCGAGGGCGGCCCGGAGGAGATCCTCAAGCGGCTGGCCGACGAGGAGAGCGCGGAACGCATCCGGCACCATCTGGAGGTCGTCGGCGCGGACGGCTGCCACGGCGTGCCCGTCGAGTGGGACACGATCGAGATCTCCGGCGTGGCGAACGCCGCGTTGGGGGACTTCGTCGGCCGTACCGTCCAGGAGTCCGCCGAGCTGCGCGGCGAGGCACCCTGGGTCACCGCGCGCCGTCTCCTCCTCGACGACGGCCTCGGCTCGACGATCCTCCAGCACGTCGGCCACGAGGAGAACGTGCGGGCGATCATGCGGCACCGTGTGCACACCGGCGGCTCGGACGGCGTCCTCCAGGGCAGCAAGCCGCACCCGCGCGCATACGGCACGTTCCCGCAGTATCTCGGCAAGTACGTAAGGGAGTTGGGGGTGCTGTCCCTGGAGGAGTGCGTCGCCCGTCTCACCGCACGCCCCGCGGCCCGGCTGCGACTGCCGGACCGCGGGCTGGTCCGCGAGGGTTACAAGGCGGACCTCGTGCTGTTCGACCCGGCCACGGTCGCGGCGGGTTCGACCTTCGAGAACCCGCGCGTGCTGCCGACAGGCATCCCGTACGTGCTGATCGACGGCCGGTTCGTGATCGAGGACGGCCGGCGGACGGACGTACTGGCGGGGCGGGCGGTGAGAAGGACTCCCTGAGCCCTTACGGCTTGGGCAGGACGCAGCCGCTTGCGCTCAGGCTGAGCTGGTTGCCGGTCGTGAAGCAGGCCGGGAACTGGTAGGTCTCCTGGGCGTAGTTGATGCCCTGGCGGACGGTGACGTTACCGCTCGCGTCGACCTCGCAGGGGTTGTTCACCGTGCAGCTCTCGCCGTCCTCGTTGCCGGTGTTGTTGACGGCGACGACCTTGCCGGTGGACTGGTCGACGACCGGCGAGCCCGAGGTGCCGCCGATGGTGTTGCACGCGGAGGTGTAGCGGACCGAGTCCTTCCAGGTCCAGTCGCCCTCCTTCATGGTGTGCACGAACCCGTCGATGGAGCAGCTGTAGAGCCGCTTCCAGTAGCCGGAGGCGACGGTGATCGCGGTGCCGGCGGTGGGGTGCGTGTCCTGCACGGTGAGCGCGCTGATGCCGTACGAGTTCCGGATCGCCGCGTAGGTGCTGGTGAGCTGGTAGATCGTGGCGTCCGTGTCGGTCATCGTCGAGTAGGCGATCTTGCTGGCGCGCAGCGTCGCGACGCGGGTGCCGGCGGAGTTGAGCAGCCCGAAGGTGCGGCTGGACGCCTGGTTGACGATCACCTCGCCGGGCTCCGGGAAGCCGCTCTCCAGGCAGTGGCCGTTGGTGAGCACCAGCGCGGGGGCGGTGTCCAGGGAGTTCGGGAAGCGGACCACCGAGCCGGAACAGTTGCTCAGCGCGACGGTCCCGGCGAGCGTGACGGCCTGGATCTTGGGCGACGCGGCCTTGGTGTCCGCCTGGGCCGCGGGCGCGGTGGGCGTGGGTGCCGCGACCGCGGGCGCCGCGCCCGCCCCGGCGATCACCAGGGCGAAGAGTGCGGCGACGAGAGGCTTTCTCATGTGGGGGTCCCCTCTACATGACGAGGGTGACCGGAGATCTTCCGGCCACCCGCAGTTTTTGTCATGCGCATTGTGAATGGAGGGGCGCGTGGGGGCAAGGAGGTGTTTTCGGCCTGGGGACGGGGCCGAAAACACCTCCTCGGCTTCGCCGCTACTTGGGCCCTTTCGTGCCTCCCGACCCTCGCCCCTTGCCGTTGGAGTTACCCGGAGCCGAGTCGCCCGAGGACGCGGTGGAGGTGGCCGCGGGGGTGGGGGACGGATCCGTGGACGACGTGGCCGAGGGCTCGCCGGACTTCTTCTCCTCCGGCGAGGCGCCCTTCGAGGCGTCCGTGCCGGCGGACGCCGAACCGCCCGGCCCCGAGGCGTCCGGGGAACCGGAAGACGCCGAGCCGTCCGAGGAGGACGAGCCCGCCGAGCCCGTCGACTCGTCCGGCGCCGACCTCGTGCCCTCCTTGCCCTGCGGTCCGTCCGAGGAGGACCCCGACAACGAGAATCCGGCGATCAGCGCCGCCGCGGACACCGCGCACGCCGCACCGGCGGCGACCACCACACGGTGCGAGCGCCACCGGCTCGGCTTCCGCCGCGACCCCCGCCGCCCATGGCCGACGCCGCGGACCGGCACCAGTTCGGCGCCGACCACCGGCCCGCCGACCGCCACCGGCCCGCCGTCGAGCACCGGGGGCAGCTCGCACGTCTCGTCGTAGGCGTTCTGCCAGCCGTGCGCGGCCGCCGGGTCGACGTACGCCTCGTACGCGGGCGTCGACGGGGCCGGCGGGAGGTACACGTTCGGCACCTCCTGCGGCTCGCCGCGCGCACCCGTGCCGTGGGCGCCGGTCGCGCCGTCGGCGCCGTACGGCCCGTTTTCGAACTGAGGTGGCCTGGACATGGCCGCGCATTGTAGAGACGAGAGGGGCCACTGGGACAGTCGTCGGCGATATCCACCCAAACCGCCGCGTCTCACGTGGCGGAAAACACGACCCAAGGAGCGTTACCGGGCCGTAAGCTCCCAGACATGCAGGTGATCCAGTCGACCAAGCTCGCCAATGTCTGTTACGAGATCCGGGGCCCGGTTCTCGAGGAGGCGATGCGCCTGGAAGCGGCAGGGCACCGCATCCTCAAGCTGAACACCGGCAATCCGGCCGCGTTCGGCTTCGAGTGCCCGCCCGAGATCCTGGAGGACATCCTCCGCAACGTCTCGTCGGCGCACGGCTACGGCGACGCGAAGGGCCTGCTGGCCGCACGCCGGGCCGTCGTCATGCACAACCAGACCCTCGGCATCGAGACGGACGTCGAGCACGTCTTCATCGGCAACGGCGCCTCCGAGCTGATCGTGATGGCGATGCAGGGACTGCTGGACGACGGGGACGAGGTCCTCATCCCGGCGCCCGACTATCCGCTGTGGACCGCGGCGGTCTCCCTCTCGGGCGGTACGGCCGTGCACTACCGCTGCGACGAGCAGTCCGACTGGATGCCGGACCTGGCGGACGTGGAGCGGAGGGTCACCGACCGCACCAAGGCGATCGTCATCATCAACCCGAACAACCCGACGGGCGCGGTGTACGACGAGGCGATGCTGCGGGGACTGACCGACATCGCCCGCCGCCACAACCTGCTGGTCTGCTCCGACGAGATCTACGACAAGATCCTGTACGACGACGCCACGCACACCCCGACCGCCAAGGTCGCCCCCGACCTCCTCACCCTCACCTTCAACGGGATGTCGAAGGCGTACCGGGTCGCCGGCTACCGGGTGGGCTGGATGTCGATCTCCGGGCCGCGCGCGCACGCCGACTCCTACATCGAGGGCCTGACGATCCTGGCGAACATGCGCCTGTGCGCGAACATGCCGGGCCAGCACGGGGTCGTCGCCGCGCTCAGCGGGCGGCAGACCATCAACGACCTGGTGCTGCCGGGCGGGCGGCTGCGGGAGCAGCGGGACGTGGCGTACGAGCTGCTGACCCAGATCCCGGGCGTGAGCTGCGTGAAGCCGAAGGGGGCGCTGTATCTGTTCCCGCGCCTGGACCCCAAGGTCTTCAAGATCAAGGACGACCGGCAGATGGTCCTCGACCTGCTCCGGCAGGAGAAGATCATGGTCGTCCAGGGCACCGGCTTCAACTGGCCCGAGCCGGACCACTTCCGGGTGGTGACCCTGCCGACGGCGGGGGACCTGCGGTCGGCGATCACGCGGATCGGGAACTTCCTGGACGGTTACGGCCAGCCGTGACAGGCACTTCATGAGGTCGCTCAACTTTAGACGAGATCTAAGCTAGGATGGTTTCCTGACAGCACAGGAGGCCATCCCATGTACGAGCCGATCCGCGCCAAGTCGGTCCACAGCACGATGGCCGGCACCACCTCCGACTTCCCCCACCGTTCCCGCGAGGAAGAGCTGGACATCCAGCTCGCGGGCCATCTCGCCGCGCTGCTCACCGTCACGGACGAGCTGCGCGCGCTGGCGCCGTCCGCCGACCTGGACACCGCGGCCGACCGGCTCGCCGACCAGGTGACCCGGCTGCGGGCCGGCCGTACGCCGGCCCGAGCACCGCTCACGGCCGTCACCGGCCGGACCAGCCTCGCATCCGTGCACCGGCGGGCGCACGCCCTCGCGGGCCGCGCGCTCGTGGTGGCCGCGTCCCGCGCGGACACCGCGGCGGCGATCCTCTCCGCCGAGCGCATGGACGCGCACGCGGCGGCCCTGGAGCCGCGGGAGCTCGCGTCCCACTGAGCCGTACGGCTCCCTGAACGGCCCCGGTCCGCGTGCACCCGCAGCGACGCGCGGACCGGGCGCCACAGCACTGCGTTCGCTTGAGCCGTTCATCGCCGTAGGGCGCCTTGTGGTCGGCGGGTGCGGGTTGCCTGCGGTTGCTCGCGCCCACGCGGCGGAGCCGCACATCGACACCGCCCCGCGCCCCTTTCGGGGCGCTGCAGTACCGGGACCGGTACGTCACCCCCCGTTCATGCTTCCCGCCGGGGAATGTTGGGTTCCGCGAGCACTCTCCCCCTGTGAGAAGAATCGCAGGAATCGTCCTCGCGGTCCTGCTGGTCGGCGGAGTGGTGGCAGCCGTCGTAGCGGGCCGGGACACCGGGGACAAGAGCACGGCAACGAAGACCGTGCACGCAGTGATCGGATCGGAGAAGGCGGAGTTCTTCGCCGATCCCGACGTGGTGAAGGCCCTCGCCGCCAAGGGCTACACCGTCAAGGCCGAGACCTCCGGGTCCTGGGCCATGGAGGGACTGGACCTCAAGGGCTACGACCTCGCCTTCCCGTCCAGTCAGGCGCCGGCCGCCGAGCTCGCCGCGAAGTACAAGGTCAGGCAGCCGCTGCCGGTGCCCTTCTACTCGCCGCTCGTCGTCGTGGCCCATCGCGGCGCCGCCGAGGTGCTGGCCGCCAATGGACTCGCCGCCCTCGACAAGAACCGCGGCACCCTGAAGATGGCCGCCCATCTCGACGCCGCCGAGCGGGACCGGACCTGGCAGCAGCTCAAGGGTGCCGAGAAGTACGGGGAGTTGACCGGCACGCTCTACGTCGCCACCACCGACCCCGAGACGTCCAACTCCGGTGCCCTCTACCTCGCCGCCGCCTCCTACGTCGCCGCCGGTGGCAAGGTGGCCGCGAGCGACGCCGACGTCGACCGGACCGCGCCCCTGATGCACAAGCTGGTCAGCGTGCAGGGCGCCCAGCAGTCGAGCACGGACGCGGCCTTCCGGGACTTCGTCAGCGGCGCCGGGAATCCGCTGGTGCTGGTGTACGAGTCGCAGGTCGCCGCGCTGCTGGGCGAGGGGGAAGGCGTCGACGACCTGACCGTCCTCTACCCGGACACCACCGCCAACAGCGACCACACCGTCGTCCCGCTCACGGAGAACGGCCGCGCGTTCGGCGAACTCCTCGGCAGCGACCCGGAGTTGCGCGAGCTGGCCGTCCGGCACGGGTTCCGGCCGCAGGGCGCGACCGCCGAGTTCACCAAGGCCACGGCGGCCCACGCCGACTACCTCAACCAGAAGCTGACCGGCATCCGGCAGGCGCCCGTGCCCACCTCCGAGGTGCTGCACGCGATGGCGCGCCGGGCGCGGGGATAGGGGGAACAGCTCATGACCGACGACACTTTCGTCCTCACGCCGCCCGAGGCCGTCGCGCCCGTGCCGCGGGAGAAGGCCGGCGGGCTCGTCCCCGTCGACGACACCGTCCGGACCGACATGGCCAAGAAGGCCGCCACGTACATCGAGGGCCTCGCCTCCCTCGACGCCCGCTCCCCCGAGTTCGCCGGCAAGGTCGGGGAGATCACCGCGCTCGGCGCCGGCGAGATGCGCAGCGCCGCCGCACAGTCCAACCGCATGCTGGAGCGGACCGTACGGAGTCTGCCCGCCAAGGGCGGGGACGCCCAGTCGCAGGTCGCGGGCTCGCTCGTCGAACTCCGGCGGGTCGTCGAGGACCTGGACCCGCGGGACCTTCCCGCCGCCAAGGGCCGGAAGTTCCTGTCCCGGCTGCCCGGCGGCAACAAGCTGCGCGACCACGTGGCCAAGTACGCCTCGGCGCAAGGCACGCTGAACAAGATCGTGGGCTCGCTGCGCGGCGGCCAGGACGAACTCCGGCGTGACAACGCCGCGTTGCAGACCGAGCGGGTCCGCCTGTGGGAGTCCATGGGCAAGCTCCAGGAGTACGTCGTGCTGACCGAGGCCCTGGACACGGCCGTCGAGCAGCACGTCGACGGCGTGGCGGCGACGGACCCGCAGCAGGCCGACTCGCTCCGTGCCGACGTCCTCTTCCCCGTCCGGCAGAAGCACCAGGACCTGCTGACTCAGCTCGCGGTGTGCGCACAGGGCTACCTCGCCATGGACGTCGTACGGCGCAACAACGAGGAGCTGATCAAGGGCGTCGACCGGGCGGCCACGACCACGGTGTCGGCGCTGCGCATCTCCGTGATGCTGGCCTCCGCCCTCGACAACCAGAAGAAGGTCGTCGACCAGGTCAACGCCCTGCGCGGGACGACCGAGGACCTCATCCGGGGCAACGCGGAGATGCTCGCCACCCAGAGCGGGGAGATCCAGCGGATCGCCGCGGACCCGGCCGTGGGGGCCGAGACCCTGCGGACCGCCTTCCAGCAGATCTACCGCACCCTGGACGCCATCGACACCTACAAGGTCCAGGCGACCGAGGCGATGGCGGCGACCGTGGAGTCGCTGACCTCCGAACTCCAGCACGCGAGCGCGTACTTGGAGCGCAGCCGGTCGCAGGGCGCGCTGGAGGGTGGGCTCGCATGAGACGACGACTCACGGCCTTCCTCGCCCTCGCCCTCCTGACGGGCTGCACCGCGGCCGAGGAGCAGGCCGACACGGGCGCCCCCGAACCCGGCACCCTCCGCGTCCTCGCCTCCAGCGAGCTCAGTGACATGACGCCGGTCCTCGACCGGGTCGAGAAGGACACCGGCATCAAGGTCCGGCCCACCTACCTGGGCACCCTGGACGCCGTGGAACTGCTGGCGAAGGGCACGGCGGACGGGCGGTACGACGCCCTGTGGCTGTCGTCCAACGACTATCTGCGCCTGCGTCCCGACGCGGCGAGGAAGGTCGTGTCCGAGACGCCGGTCATGTCGAGCCCCGTCGCCGTGGGAGTGAAGCCGGCGACCGTCGAGGCGCTCGACTGGAAGCCGGACGACGTCACCTGGGCCCGGGTCGAGCAGGCCGTCCAGGACGGGAAGCTGACGTACGGCATGACCGACCCGGCCCGCTCCAACTCCGGTTTCTCCACGCTGGTCTCCGTGGCCTCCGCCCTCTCCGGCGCCCAGTCCGCGCTCACGGACGCCGACGTCAAGAAGGCCACACCCCGGCTGAAGGAGTTCTTCCAGGGGCAGCAGCTGACGTCGGGGTCGTCGGGCTGGCTGGCGGCGGCGTACGAGCGGCGCGAGGACGTCGACGCGCTCCTCAACTACGAGTCCGTCCTCGAGGGCATCCCGGGTCTCACCGTGATCCGCCCCCGCGACGGCGTCGTCACCGCCGACTACCCGCTCTCCTCGCTCACGGCCACCGACGCCACCACCCGCGAGGACGTCCGCCGGCTGACCGAGGCCCTGCGCACGCCGGAGATCCAGCGCGAGATCACCGAGCGCACCCACCGCCGCCCCGTCGTCGCCTCGGTACGGCCCGCGTCCGGGCTCGACACGACCCGCCGACGCGAACTGCCCTTCCCGGGCAGCCGTTCCGTCGCCGACGGCCTGCTGGACTCGTACGAGAACGAGCTGCGCCGCCCGTCGAGGACCGTCTACGTCCTCGACACCTCGGGCTCGATGGAAGGTGACCGGCTGGCGGGCCTCAAGGACGCGCTCGCCGACCTCACCGGGGACTTCCGGGACCGTGAAGAGGTCACGCTGATGCCGTTCGGGTCTCAGGTGAAGAGCGTACGGACCCATGTGGTGGACCCGGCCGATCCGCAGACGGGCCTCGACGCCATCCGCGAGGACACCGAGGCGCTCACCGCCGAGGGCGACACCGCGATCTACACCTCGCTGGAGAAGGCGTACGAACATCTCGACGCCGACCGGGACACCTTCACGTCCATCGTGCTGATGACGGACGGCGAGAACACGGCGGGCGCGAAGGCGGAGGAGTTCGACGAGTTCTACGACACGGGGCTCAAGAGCACGTACAAGCACATCCCCGTCTTCCCCATTCTCTTCGGCGACTCCGACCGCTCCGAACTGGAGCACATCGCCGAGCTGACCGGCGGCCGCCTCTTCGACGCCCGGCAGGGCTCGCTGGACGGCGCCTTCGAGGAGATCCGTGGCTACCAGTGACCTGCTCGGTTATCTCGAGTCCCGCAAGAACATCGCCGGGAGCGCGTGCGGGCTGGCCGGACTGGCGTTGACGTTCGTGGGGGTCGCGGGACCGTACTGGCCCGTGGTCGTGGCGGGGCTGTACGGCGCGGGCGCGCTCGTCGCACCGCCGGAGCGGCCGGCGCTGCCGGACTTCCCGGACCCGTCGGCCCAGCTCGACGAGATCCGGGCCGACTTCGACCGGCTCCAGGCCTATCTCGCGGGCGTCGAACTGCCGCCCGCCGCCGCGGGCCGGCTCACCGAACTGACCGGGCTGCTGGCCGCGTTGCTGGATCCCGGCTGGGTCACCGAGGTGCTGGCCCAGGACCCGGAGGGCGTGCACACGCTGTCGCGGGCCGTACGGCAGGACGTTCCCGAGGCCGTCGACACGTTCGTACGGACCCGGTGGTGGACGCGGCTCGCGCCGGGCCAGGAGCCGCCGGAACGCCATCTGGAGCGGCAGCTCACGCTGCTGCACGAGGAGGCGGAGCGGCTGGCCGCGAGTGTGCGGGAGACGGAGGCGCGGCGGCAGGAGTCGCACACGCGGTATCTGGAGGACCGTTCCCGGTGAAAGGGCGAAGGCCTGTCGCCATCCTCCCAGTCGAGGCGGACGGGGAGGACGACGACAGGCCCAGGGCTCTGCACGCCGTTGTGCGGAACCTCGCCGGTACGGGGGTCGAGCAGGGTGCTGTCACCGCGGCCGGCCGTGACGATACTGCTGGTCAGGGCACGATCGGAGCCGGCCGCGGCGTCTTGGGAGGGCCCATCAGCCCAGGCGCTGCACCAGGGCGCGGTACTCGTCCCACAGTTCCTTGGGCGTGTGCTCGCCGAAGGTGTTGAGGTGCTCGGGGACCAGGGCGGCCTCCTCGCGCCAGACCTCCTTGTCGACCGTGAGGAGGAAGTCGAGGTCGGACTCCGAAAGCTCCAGACCGTTCGTGTCCAGCGCCCCCTTGGCCGGCAGGATGCCGATCGGGGTCTCGACGCCCTCGGCCTTGCCCTCCAGGCGCTCCACGATCCACTTCAGGACGCGGCTGTTCTCGCCGAAGCCGGGCCAGACGAACTTGCCCTCGTCGTTCTTGCGGAACCAGTTGACGTAGTAGATCTTCGGGAGCTTCGCCTGGTCCTTGCCCTTGGCGACGTCGACCCAGTGGCCCATGTAGTCGCCCATGTTGTAGCCGCAGAACGGCAGCATGGCGAAGGGGTCGCGGCGCAGCTCGCCGACCTTGCCCTCGGCGGCGGCGGTCTTCTCGGAGGCCACGTTGGCGCCGAGGAAGACGCCGTGGTTCCAGTCGAAGGACTCCGTCACCAGCGGTACGGCGGTGGCGCGGCGCCCGCCGAAGAGGATCGCCGAGATCGGCACGCCCTTGGGGTCCTCCCACTCGGGCGCGATGATCGGGCACTGCGAGGCGGGCACGGTGAAGCGGGCGTTGGGGTGGGCGGCCGGGGTCTCGGACGCCGGCGTCCAGTCGTTGCCCTTCCAGTCCGTCAGGTGGGCCGGAGTCTCCTGCGTCATGCCCTCCCACCAGATGTCGTTGTCGTCGGTCAACGCCACGTTGGTGAAGACGGAGTTGCCCCACAGCGTCTTCATCGCGTTGGCGTTGGTGTGCTCACCGGTGCCGGGCGCGACGCCGAAGAAGCCGGCCTCGGGGTTGATGGCGTACAGGCGGCCGTCCTCGCCGAAGCGCATCCAGGCGATGTCGTCGCCGATGGTCTCGACCGTCCAGCCGCGGGTGGTCGGCTCCAGCATGGCGAGGTTGGTCTTGCCGCAGGCGCTCGGGAAGGCGGCGGCGACGTACTTGGACTCGACCCGGCTGGAAGCAGAGGGGGGCGGGGTCAGCTTGAGGATCAGCATGTGCTCGGCCAGCCAGCCCTCGTCGCGGGCCATGACGGAGGCGATGCGCAGGGCGTAGCACTTCTTGCCGAGCAGCGCGTTGCCGCCGTAGCCGGAGCCGTAGGACCAGATCTCGCGGGTCTCCGGGAAGTGCGAGATGTACTTCGTGGAGTTGCACGGCCACGGCACGTCCGCCTCGCCCTCGGCCAGCGGCGCCCCGAGCGTGTGCACGGCACGCACGAAGAAACCGTCGGAGCCGAGCTCGTCCAAGACCGGCTGCCCCATGCGGGTCATGGTGCGCATGGACACGGCGACGTAGGCGGAGTCGGTGATCTCCACGCCGATCGCGGAGAGGTCCGAGCCGAGGGGGCCCATGCAGAACGGGACGACGTACATCGTCCGGCCCTTCATCGAGCCGCGGAAGACGCCCTTCTCACCGGCGAAACTGTCTCCTTCTCCGGTAAAGATGGCCCGCATCTCGGCGGGAGCCTTCCAGTGGTTGGTCGGGCCCGCGTCCTCTTCCTTCTCGGAGCAGATGAAGGTCCGGTCCTCGACCCGGGCGACATCGGTCGGGTCGGAGGCCGCGTAGTACGAATTGGGGCGCTTGATCGGGTCGAGTTTCTTGAAGGTGCCCTTCGCCACGAGCTCCTCGCACAGGCGCTCGTACTCGGCCTCTGATCCGTCACACCAGACCACGTTGTCCGGCTGCGTCAGTTCTGCGATCTCGTTCACCCACGAGAGCAGTTCCTTGTGGGTGGTGGGAATGACGGGGGGAGCCGCGATGTCGCGCGCCACGATTGCTCCTAAGTGAGGGATTTTGTCCTTGTTTGCCCCGTGGGGGCCGCGACCCGGATGCTTCGCAGCGTCTGTTCCCTCTGGCGCTCATCCGGTGCCGACCGCACTCATTTGATCATCCGACGAGTACGCCCATCTGTCCATAGGGACGTACAGATGAGCGGAGTGAGGATCGCCACGTGTAAAAACGCCACTTTGCGTCCACATGGGTTTCAGCTGAAGGTTCTTTGAAACGGCATCCACGGCACTCCCGCCGAACCCCCGTGAGACGATGGCCACTCTTCGCCGGCCAACGGGTCGCCCTGACCCGCAACTTACGGTTCCGTAGGTACGATGTCGCGTATGACTGCGTCCGTCCCCGACGCGACCAAGGACACCTCGGCCGCAGGCCGCGGTCCCGTCGCGACCTCTCTGCCACATCCGGTCAAGCCCAGGCTCCGCGGCTGGCTGCACCTGGGCATGTTTCCGGCCGCACTCATCGCGGGCCTGGTGCTCACCGCCCTCGCCGACTCCCCCAGAGGCCGCCTCGCCTGCGGGATCTTCGCCCTGACGGCCTGCCTGCTCTTCGGCGTCAGCGCGCTGTACCACCGGGGCAACTGGAGCCCCCGCATGGACGGGGTCCTACGGCGACTGGATCATGCCAACATCTTCCTGATCATCGCCGGCACCTACACCCCGCTGACAATGCTGCTCCTGCCGGGCGCCAAGGGGCAGTGGCTGCTGTGGAGCATCTGGGCGGCGGCCGCGGCGGGCATCATCTTCCGCGTCTTCTGGGTCGGCGCCCCGCGCTGGCTCTACACGCCCTGCTACATCGCGATGGGCTGGGCGGCCGTCTTCTTCCTGCCCGACTTCATGCGCTCCGGCGGCATCGCCGTCCTCGTGCTGGTGATCGTGGGCGGCCTGCTCTACAGCGCGGGCGGAGTGATCTACGGCCTCAAGCGCCCGAACCCGTCACCGCGCTGGTTCGGCTTCCACGAGGTGTTCCACTCCCTGACCCTGGCGGCGTTCATCGCGCACTACATCGGGATCTCGCTGGTGGCGTACCAGCACACGTAGCACCCCCCTTCCCCGAGGGCCACGACTTCGAGTCGTGGCCCTTTTTTGCATGCCCGAAAGGCACCACCGATTGATAGTCACTGGATTTTGAGAGTTACTCTCATTTCATGGCTACTGTCACTCAACCTTCCGAGGTGCAGCCCGACCCCCGCCGCTGGTGGGCCCTCGCCGCCCTCGTCGCGAGCATGCTGACCCTCGGCTTCGACATGACGATCCTGAACGTGGCGCTGCCGACGATGGCCGGCGACCTCGGCGCCACCACCGGCGAACAGCTGGGGGTCCCCCCAGGCGTTTAGCACTGGGGGAGGTTGGCGGACGCGTACGTCGTCGTCTTCGCGGCGCTGATGCTCCCGGCGGGTCTGCTGGGCGACCGGTTCGGAGGGCGGCTGATGCTGATCGCCGGGCTGGGGATCTTCCTGGCCGGCTCGGTCGTGGGCGCCCTCGCCGGGGACGTGAACGCGGTGATCGTCGCCCGCGCGGTGATGGGCGTCGGCGGCGCGCTGGTCACGCCGCTCGCCCTCTCCGTCCTGCCCTCGCTCTTCGGGCCCGACGAGCGCACCAAGGCCGTCGGCATCATCTCCGCCGCCTCCGCGCTCGGCCTGCCGCTCGGCCCGATCATCGGCGGCTGGCTGCTCAACCACTTCTGGTGGGGCTCGGTCTTCCTCGTCAACGTCCCGATGGCAGCGATCGGCATCACCGCCTGCGTCTTCCTGCTGCCCGAGACCCGCGACCCGGCCTCCCCCAAGGTCGACACCGTCTCCACCGCGCTCACCGCGGGAGGGCTCGGCGCCCTGATCTACGCGATCATCGAGGCGCCCACCCGCGGCTGGGGCGACCCGCTGGTGCTGGGGATGTTCGGCGCGGCCGTGGTCCTGCTCGCCGGGCTGGTGCTGCGGGAGCGGCGGACGGAGCGGCCCATGCTCGACATGACGCTGCTCGCCCAGCGCGGCTTCCTCTTCAACACCGTCGCCGCGACCCTGGTGATGTTCGTCCTGTCCGGCCTGCTCTTCGTGCTGCCGCCCTACCTCCAGGCGGTCCTCGGCCACGACGCCCTCGGCACCGGTCTCCGGCTGCTCCCGATGATGGGCGGCCTGCTGGTCGCCTCCCGCACCGCCCAGCCGGTCGTGGCCCGGTTCGGCGCCCGCGCGGCGGTCAGCGCCGGCCTGGTGGTGCTGGCCTTCGCCGGGCTCCTCGGCAGCCGTACCACGGTCGACTCCGGCTACGGCTTCACCGCGCTGTGGCTCTCGATCGCCGGGCTCGGCTTCGGCTGCTCGCTGATCCCGGCGATGAACGGCGCCCTGGGCGCCCTGCCCCGCGACCGGGCCGGCTGGGGGTCCCCCCACGCCGTTGAGGCAGTGGGGGAGGCTCCGGGCTGCTGATGACGCTCCGCCAGGTCGGCGCCGCGATCGGCATCGCCCTGCTCGGCAGCCTGCTCGCCGGCACCTACCGCGACCGGCTCGACGTCACGGGGCTGTCCGCGCGGGCGGCGGACACCGCCGGGGACTCCGTGGTCGCGGCGCACCTGGTCGCCCGGCAGAGCGGGTCGGCCGATCTGGTGACCTCCGCGAACAGCGCGTACGTCCACGGCATGGGCATCGTGCTCCTGGTGTGCGGGATCGCGGCCCTCGGGTCCGCGCTGCTGGCGGCGGCGTTCCTGCCGAACACCCCCGTGACCAAGAGCTCCGAGGCCCCGGACATGGCTGCCGCCGAGGTCGATGCCCGACAATGACCCCCATGACGCCCGCACGCACCTCTCCCCCCACCGACCGTCCCCAGCTGGGACTTCGTGAGCGGAAGAAGATCAAGACCCGGACGGCGATCCGCGACGCGACGTACGCGCTGATCGAGGAGCAGGGGTACGACGCCACGACGATCGAGCAGATCGCCGAGCGCGCCGAGGTGTCGCCGTCCACGGTCTTCCGCTACTTCCCCACGAAGGAGGACATCGTCCTCACGGACGAGTACGACCCGATCCTCCTGGAGGAACTGCGGGCCCGGCCGGCGGACGAGCCGTGGCCGGTCTCCCTGCGGTACGTCATGCACAAGGCCATCGGCCTCGGAGCGAACGAGGAACCCGAGGTCACCCGGCTGCGGTCGCGGCTGATGGTCGAGGTGCCCGCGGTGCGCTCCCGGATGATGGAGAGCATGTCGGTCACCGGCAGGATGCTCGCCTCGGCCGTCGCGGCCCGCACCGGCCGCGCGGAGGACAGCCTGGAGGTGCGGGTCTACACGATGTCCCTGATCGGCGGACTCGCGGAGATCTCCCTGTACTGGGCCGAGAACGACTTCCGGGACGACCTGCGCGACCTCCTCGACCGCGCCCTGGACGTCATCGAACACGGCCTCCCCCGGGAAAAGTCCTGAGGCCGGCGCCCGCGGCCGTGACATCCTGACCCGGTGAGCGCACCACCGGAGATCCACGTCGAATTCGCCCCCGAACTCACCCTGTTCGTGCCCCACGGACGACGGTCCGGCGCCACCCCGGTCGCCACCGACGGCGTCTCCACCCTCGGCCATGTCGTGGAGTCCCTCGGCGTCCCGCTGACCGAGGTCGGCTCCCTGGTCGTGGACGGCCGCGAGGTGCCCGTGTCGCACGTCCCGGCGGCGGGCGAGTCGGTGCGCGTACGCCCCGTCGAGCGCCCCCAGCAGGTTCCCGGTGCCCCGCTCCGCTTCCTCCTCGACGTCCACCTCGGCACCCTCGCGCGCCGGCTGCGGCTGCTCGGCGTCGACACGGCGTACGAGTCGACCGACATCGGGGACCCGGCCCTCGCCGCCCGCTCGGCCGCCGAGCGGCGCGTCATGCTCAGCCGCGACCGGGGCCTGCTGCGCCGCCGCGAGCTGTGGGCGGGCGCGTACGTCTACAGCACCCGCCCCGAGGAGCAACTCCCGGACGTCCTGGACCGGTTCCGCCCCGACCTGCGGCCGTGGACCCGGTGCACCGCCTGCAACGGCCTGCTGAAGGCGGCCACCAAGGAGGAGGTGGCGGACCGGTTGGAGGGCGGTACGCAGCGGTCGTACGACGTCTTCGCGCAGTGCCGGGAGTGCGGACGGGCGTACTGGAAGGGCGCGCACCACGAGCAGCTGGAGGCCATCGTGGAGCGCGCGTTGAGCATGCGTACTCAGGAGGGTTGAGTACCGGGGCCGATCACCGCGCCCGGGCCGGCGCGATGGGATGGCGGCATGACCACAGCGCAGCCGCCCGCCTCCCGTCTCCTCACCGGCTGGTCCGTCGCCGGACTCGTCCTGCTCCTGCCGACCGTCGTCCTCGCGTGGCTCGCCGTACTCGCCGGCGAGCGGGGCAGCCGCTGCCTGACCTACGGCGAGCAGTGCTCGACGATCCCGGGCGGGCTTCTCTACGGCATGTTCTGCGCGGCCCTCGCGGCCGGCGTGGCGGCACTGGCGTGGCCCCGGACCCTGGCGGTGTACGCCAGGGCCGGGGCCGTGGTGGTGCAGTGGGGCGCTCAGCTCACGCTGGGCGCCATGATCCTCAGCGGCGCCTGAGGTCCGCCTTTCCGCAGGCGATGCCGTCCTTGTTGCGGTCGAGCTTCAGCGGGTCGTCCTTGCCGTTGACCTTGAGGCGGCCGTAGTCGTTCTGCTTCAGCCAGGCACAGCGGGCGGCCGTCGTCTGCTTGACCTCGTCCGGGAAGACGGTCGGCACGCAGACGTTGATCGAGCCGTAGTGCCGGTCGCAGCCGGAGACGGTCGGGCTGACCTTCTGAGAGGTCCTCTTCTTGCCGGGCTCCTGGACCGTGCCCTCCGGGGATTCGGCGAAGGAGTGCACGTGCGCCGAGGCGTCGGTGGCGCTCAGGGCCGACGGGCCCTGGAGGTGTACCCACTTGGCCACCGACGGCACGCCGTTCGCATCGACCGCGAAGAGCATGTACCAGCCGGGCGGGGCCATGTCGGGGTTGCTCGTCACGTTCAGGTCGACGTTGTTGCCGTCCACCGACAGCGGCAGGTCCACGAACCGCTGGTTCGGGTCCGAGGAGTGGGTGACCGCGGCCGGGCGGATCAGCTCGGCCTTGGCGATGGGACGGTCGACGGTGATCCGCTGGGTGTCGCCGTAGTTCCACTCGGTGTCGATCACCGAAGTGATCGACGGACGCGTGCCCTTGAGCAGATAGGGCGGCGTGTAGATCGACACGTTGTGGTTCCAGGTGCCGTTGCCCGGGTTGTCGCCGGTCGACATCACCCGGCCGTCGGGCAGCAGGAACGAGGACGAGTGATAGCCGCGCGCCTGGGGGTCGGCCGCCACCGGGTCGAAGGTGTTCGACGCCGGGTCGTAGATCGACGACTCGTAGACCGGGTCGGCCCGGTTGTGCAGCGCGCCGCCGGTCTCCAGCACCTTGCCGTCGGGCAGCAGGACCGCGGAGACGTACATCTTGCCCTGGTTGCCCGTCTCGGCCACCTTGCCGTTGCCGAGGTCGACCGTGCCCTGCGGCAGCGGCGGACCGGCGACGTAGGACGGGTTGGCGGACTTGAGGTCGATGACGTCGGTCAGCCGGCCCGCGTCCGGGTTGGAGTCGATGTTGCCGCCGCCGATGGTGAGGACCTTCTGGTCCTGCGCCGGGGGCAGCAGCACGCTCGCCGACTGGTCGCGCTCGTCCTTGTTCTGCAGGCCCGGTATCTGCGTGATCGTGTTGGCGTCGTAGTCGTAGATCGCCGATCCCGTGCCGGGGATGTTGTTGCCGAAGACATGGCTGCCCGAGTAGAAGAGGCGGCCGTCCTGCATCAGGATCATCGACGGGTACAGGCCCCAGTACGACCAGGTCTGGTTGACCTTCCACAGTGGCAGCCACTGCTGCTCGGCGTCCGACCACAGCTCGGCCGTCACCGAGCCGGTGGAGTCCTCGCGCAGGCCGCCGAAGGAGATGACGTCACCGTTGCCGAGGACGGTCGCCGACGGGTACCAGTGGCCGTCGTTCATGTCGTTGGTCTTGGTGTACGTCTCGGTGACCGGGTCGAAGACGTACGAGTCCTTGAAGCCCTCGTAGCCATGCCCGCCCGCCACCGGATAGGCCTTGTTGCCGCTCATCACCAGCACCCGGCCGTCCTGGAGCTGGACGTGCCCGGCGCAGAACATGTCCTTCGGCGTGGGGATGACCTTGTAGGTGCCGGTGACCGGGTCGTACACGGCTGAGGTGAAGGTGCCCGCGTTGAACTGCTCCTCGCTGTTGCCGGAGCCCGCGATCAGCAGCACCTTGCCGTTGTTGAGGACGACGGAGTGCATGGAGCGCACCGGGTTCTGCGTGGGCAGCACGTCCCAGCGGCCGTTGGCGCACTGCTCGGCGGTGCCCGTGCACACCGGGTCCGGGACCGGGGCGGCGACCTGGTCCATCGTGTAGTCGTCGGTGGTGGCCGAGCCGGTGCCGTAGACGGAGACGCCCCAGGTGATGCGGTCGGTGCCGGCCGGGACCTCGGGGGTGCGTACCGACGCCTGGGTCCAACTGCCGGACATCTCCAGCGTCTTGAGGTCGGTCCAGTACTGCCAGCCCGCCGTCGCGTCGTGCCGGAAGAGGGTGACGGACGTGTCCGGGGTGGTCGACTTGTACCAGAGCCCCAGGTCGTACTGCTTGCCCGCCGTCACGACCGGCGCGCACTCCGTCGACTCGGTGATCAGCGCCTTGCGGTCGCCGTCGACCCGGCGGGTCAGCTCGACCTTCATGGCCTTGCCGCCCGAGTGGGCGTCGGACGTCGTGGTGAAGGTGAAGTCGTTGTCGCCCCAGCCGGACTTCTCCCAGCAGTACGGCATGCCGTCGGTGCCGGCGGTCTCGAAGCCTGGGTTCTTGACGAGGTTGGCGGCGGAGGCGGGCTGGGGCGAGGCGAGAAGAAGACCCCCCGTCAGGCCTGCCACGGCCAGGAGGGCGGATCTCCTGCGGTGTCTGTTCACACGGCTCTCCTTGCGGTACGACCGCTCTCGAGGCCCCCACGGCCCCCGCGCGGCAGATAGACCAGCGCTTCGGTCCCCACGAAGCGCAGGACGAAGGTCGTCACCAGGGCGAGCGCGGTCGCTGAAAGCGCGCTCATGTCGAACCGGTGGACGAACAGCGCGATCAGCGGGATCCGCAGCACCAGGTCGGCGTTGGCGAGCAGCGCGAACCGTCCGACGCGGTCCCACCACTGCCGGTGCCGGCGGCGGTCGCGGAACAGCAGGTGCTCGATGAGCACGAAGTTCCAGGCGACGCCGAGCTGGTTGGCGAGGATCTCCGCCGGTACGTAGTGCATGCCGAGCGCGGTCAGCGCCCACAGGCCGAACAGGTTCGGCACGAATCCCGTCGCGCCGATCAGACCGAAGCCGACCATGCGGGCGACCGGCGAGGCGGTCCGGAGGCCGACCAGGTGACGCAGGAAGCGGAAGCCCTCCTGGGCACTGGACTTGGACTCCCCGGCGAAACGGTCCTGGAAGACGAACGGGACCTCGGTCACCCCGCGTGGACGACTGCGCACGGCGAGTTCGAGGAGGATCTTGTAGCCGAGCGGCTGGAGCACGTCGGCGGTGACCGCGCTGCGCCGGATGGCGAAGAAGCCGCTCATCGGGTCGCTGATGCCGTGCAGCCTGCGCGGGAAGAGGGACTTGGTCAGCCAGGTCGCCGCGCGCGAGACGGCGACGCGATAGCTGCCCGCCAGTCCGGCGCGGCTGCCGCCCTTGATGTAGCGGGACGCGACGACCAGGCCGGCGTTCGCCCGTTCGCCGGTGGCCACCAGCTCCGGTACCAGCGAGGGCGGATGCTGGCAGTCGCCGTCCATGACGACGATCCAGTCCGACCCGGCCGCCTTCATTCCCTCGACGACCGCGCCACCGAGCCCGCCGGCCGGCTCGTCCCGGTGCAGGACGGTCACCGGGAAGGGGCAGTCCTTCGCGGCCTCGTAGATGACCTCGGGGGTGTCGTCGGTGGAGTCGTCCACGAAGACGACCTCGCAGGGCAGCCGGGACGGCACCGACTCGGTGATCTGGTGCAGCAGTTCGCGGATGTTGGCGGACTCGTTGAACGTCGGGACGACGATGGTGACGGCGCCCGGTTCCGGGACCTCCGTCACGCGTACGGCCGGATCGTCGAGTTCTCCGGGGACGATGGATTCCTGGGTCATCGGACGCCTCCCGCGGCGGTGCCGGTGGTCTGGATCTGCCGGATCTCGATCCGGTCCGCACCGGTGCCGAAGACGGCGACCGGCGTCGAGTGCTGGATGGCCGCCTTGACGTTGGGCAGGTCCACCGCGTCACGCCGAACCGTCGGGGAGGCCACGACGTAGTCGAGGTCCTTCCAGCCGCGCGGCATCGTCTTGGTCACCGCCGGGTCGAGGTCGGCCTTGTAGAACCAGATGACACCGAGCCCGGGCCGGTACCCGGCGTGCACCAGGTCCAGCCACATCGCGTCGTCCACGAGTACCCGCGTGTCCTGCGGATCCTCCACCTCGCTGCTCAGCCACTTCGAGGCGGCCTGGTAGGGGGCGTTGGCGTCGACGGTGACGGCGGTGCGGTCGCCGTCGTACCAGCGGGGTACGACGTAGGCGCCGGCGGCGACGGCGAGGACTGCCGCGAGGGCGTACCGCCCGCCGGTGAGCAACCGTTTCTCCCCCTCGGCACGCCATCTGCGCAGCACGCCGTGGGCGACGGAGGCGGTGCCCCCGGCGAGGACCAGGGCGAGGAAGGGCAGCGCCTGGATGACGTACATCGCGGGCAGGTAGCCGTTGGGGCGCAGGGCCAGCGCGGCGAGGATCGCCACCGTCAGCGCCGGTCCGGCCAGCGCGCGGGCGGTGACCGACCAGCGCCAGGTGGCCAGCAGCAGGAGGGCGCCGGCCAGGCCGCCGAGGGGCAGGACCCGGTCGTAGTAGAGCCACGACTGGAAGACACCCCAGGAGCCGGAGCCCTGGTCCAGGATGAAGCCCGAACCCGGCCTGGTCATCTGGTACTTGACGCCGTCCCAGAGGGAGACGTGCCCGCCGCCGGGCAGCAGCTCGCCCTTGAGGAGGGCGAAGAGGGGGTACGAGAAGCCGATCAGCGTGCAGGCGGTGATGGCGCCGGTGACCGCGAACTTCCGGGTGTCGCGATGGCTGTGGCGCCACATGGTGACCAGCAGCGCGGGCAGGATGACGAGCATCGTCTCCTTGGTGAGGACGGCCGTGGCGGCGGCGATCCCCGCCCCGAAGTGGTGCCAGAGGTGACGGCTCGGGGAGGCGGCGAGGGTGAACGCCACGAGCGTCCACATCACCGCGAGGTTGTCGAGGAAGATCTCCCGCTGGAGGACGACGGAGAGCGGCGAGAGCCCGAAGAGGACCATGCCGAGCCCGGCGGCCCAGCGGGGCAGGGAGAGCCGGCGGCCCAGGACGTAGACCAGCACCGCGCTGATGCCGCTGATCACCAGCATCGTCGCGCGCATCGAACCGACGGTCATCGACCCGGGGCTGATCATCGAGGGGATCCAGGTCAGCAGTGCCATCTGGATCCAGCCGAGCGGCGGGTGGTCGTACCAGTAGGTGTAGTGGGCGAGGCCCCTGCCCTCCTGGACCGCCCAGGCCTGGGCGAGGTAGGTGCCCTCGTCGTCGCTGAGCGTCGGGTAGTCGGCGATGTTCCAGCCCTGCACGACCAGGATGGCCACGAGGAGCAGTCCGCACAGCAGGAGGTCGGGGCGGGAGGAACGCAGTCGGCTCGGCGGGGCCGTTCGACCGGTCGAACCGGCTTCAGGCGCAGGTCGCCTCTGCGCGGGGACCGTAGGAGTGGTCACCGCGGGAAGGGTGGAGGTCACGCAGGGACGTCCTCTCGGGTCACTTCGGACGGTGTGAGATGCGCGCCGACATGAGTGGTCAACTCCCAGTCGTTGCGGCCGCGCTGCTCACGCCAGACGGCGCGGACGGCGGCCCCGGCGAGGAGCACCTGGTAGAAGGGGCCGCCCACGACGAGCTTGACGTAGTGGACGAAGCGGACGCGGAGCCCGTACTGCTTGCCGAAGTCGTGCAGTCCGACAAGCTCGAAGACGAAGGTGACCAGGGCGGTCACGGCCGGGAGGAACGTGATGAACGCGATGCTCACGGGCACGTCGAGGAAGAGCGCGATGGCCACGTTGAGCGGGATGATCACACCGGTGAAGGCCTGCATGAACGGCGTCATCAGGGTGTAGCGGGCCAGCAACCGCTGCCCGAATCCCGGCAGTTGCTTCCAGTCCTTCTTCCGGTACACCTGGAGGAAGCCCTGGTTCCAGCGGGTGCGCTGCTTCAGCAGCGACATCAGCGAACCGGGCGTCTCCTCCTTGGTCACCATGTCGGAGTCGTAGGCGACGACGACCTTCTTGCCGACGCTGGACAGGCGCACGCCCAGGTCGCAGTCCTCGGCGAGGCAGTCGGGGTCCCAGCCGTCGGCTTCCCGCAGGACGTCGGTCCGGACGAAGACGGTGTTGCCACCGAGCGGGATGAACCCTTTCTGCGCGTGCAGGTGCAGCCGGGAGCGGAACCAGAAGAAGTACTCCAGGCAGTTGCGCAGGCTGTACCAGCTGGAGTGGAAGTTGATCAGCTGGACACCGCCCTGGACGACGTCCGCGCCGGTCGTCCGGAACGCGTGGTCGACGTGCGCGAGCAGCTCCGGGTGGACCTGGTCCTCGGCGTCGAAGACCCCGACGACGTCGCCGCGGCAGTGCGGCAGCGCCGTGTTCATGGCCTTCGGCTTGTTCTTCTTCTCGTGGGTGTCGACGACGACCCGCACGCGCGGATCGCGCTCCGCGGCGTCGCAGGCGACCGCCGTGGTCTCCGGGTCGTCGTGCCCGACGATCACGATGATCTCGAAGTCGGTGTGGCTGGACTCCAGCAGTCGCTGGATGGTGTGGTCGAGCACGGCCTGTTCATGGCGTGCCGGAAGCAGCAGCGAGAAGGACAGGCTCTCCCCGCCGTCCGGTCTGTGGAAGCGGGTGGAGGCGAGCACTTCCGGCGTACGCCAGGCGTGCATCTGCCACCACAAGGTGAACGCCGCCATCCAGAACAAGGCCAGCGAGACGGCAGCGATGAATACGGACGTCAACAACAGATCCCCCCAGATCCCACAACCCCCTGTCGCGACGGAATGCCCCCTCCGTCGCGTAACTGTGCAGAGATTAGGTGGGAACTGTGAAGCCTGGGAGCTGTTCCGATAAATAGCGTGTTTCGGAACGGTGTTGTGACTTCCGGGACTTATCCGAACACGTGCTCACATCTGAGCAACGGAAGGATGTACTCCCCTTCCGTTTCAGCCGCTCAGCGTCGTGCGCAACCGTTCCGGATCGATCGTCGGAGTGTCACAAGTGAAGTTACGGCAGACATACGCGGTCGGTTCACCGTTGCTCAGGGACCGGTCCGCGAGCAGGGGCAGTTCGTCGCTGCCGGGAGTGCCGACGGCGACGACCGCACCGGGGGCGGTGCCGAGAAGTGCCGTGCGATGCAAGGTTTTTGTCCCTTCGTCATCCAGGCTCGGCCCCACGATCGCCACCTCGCGCGGCCCGTCGAGCAGCGCCTCGGCGACGGCGAGCCCCCAGCCGATGAAGCGGGGGACCCGCGGGCCGAGGGCCTTGACGACGCCGAGTGCCTTCTCGGCGGCGGTGCGGTGGGGTTCGGCGCCGGTGTGGGCGGCATAGCCGAGCAGGGCGCCGGCGGCGGCGGTCCAGCCGGACGGGGAGGCGTTGTCGGTGGGGTCCTGCGGCCGGCGGATCAGCTTCTCGGCGTCGGCGGCGGTGTCGTAGAGGCTGCCGGAGTCGTCGGCGAACCGCGTGAGCACGTGGTCGAGCAGGAACCCGGCGAACTCCAGCCACACGCCCTCGCCGGTCACGGAGGCCAGCGCCAGGAAGCCCTCCGCCACATCGGCGTAGTCCTCCAACACCCCGGCGTTCGCTCCGACCTGCCCGTCCTTGCTGGTGCGGGCGAGGCGGGCGTGGTCGTCCAGGTGCAGCCGTACGAGGAGGTCGGCGGCGCCGAGCGCGGCCTCCACCAGGTCAGGACGGTCGAAGTAGGCGCCGGTCTCGGCCAGCGCGGCGATCGCGAGCCCGTTCCAGGCGGCGACGACCTTGTCGTCACGGCCGGGCGCGGAACGCCCATTCCGCTTGTGAAGCAGGCGCTCGCGGATGGAGGCGATGCGCTCGGCGTCGAAGAACACGTCCTGCTGCGGGAGCTGGAGGACGGAGGAGCCCTCCTCGAAGGTCCCCTCCTCGGTGACGCCGAAGTACTGGACGGCGAGCTCGGCATCCTCGTCGCCGAGCACCTCGCGCAGCTGCTCGGGCGACCACACGTAGTACGCGCCCTCGACGTGCCTGCCGGTCCCGTCGTCGCTGTCCGCGTCGAGAGCGGAGGCGAACCCGCCTTGGTCGGTGCGCAGTTCCCGCACCATGAAGTCGGCGGTCTCCAGGGCGACCCGGCGGGCGAGTTCGGAGCCGGTGGAGCGCCACAGGTGGGCGTAGACGCGGCACAGCAGGGCGTTGTCGTACAGCATCTTCTCGAAGTGCGGCACGACCCAGTCGCGGTCGACGGAGTACCGGGCGAACCCGCCGCCGAGCTGGTCGTAGATGCCGCCGCGGGCCATGCGCTCACAGGTGTCCTGCGCCATCTGCAGGGCAGCCTCGGCCCCGGTCCGCGCGTGGTGCCGGAGCAGGAACTCGACCACCATGGACGGCGGGAACTTGGGCGCCCCGCCGAACCCGCCGCGCTGCGGGTCGTACTCCCGGGTGAGCCCGAGCAGGGCCGCGGCCAGCTGCTCCTCGCCGGGTGCCAGGCTGTCGCCGTAGGAGATCTCGCGCCCCGCCAGGTCCCGCACGATCTTCCCGGCGACCTCGGCGACCTCGTCCCGCCGGTCGGCCCAGGCGCTGCGCACGCCTTGCAGGACCTGCTGGAAGGAAGGCATGCCCTGGCGCGGGGCGGGCGGGAAGTAGGTGCCGAAGTAGAAGGGCTCGGCGTCCGGCGTCAGGAACACGGTCATGGGCCAGCCGCCCTGCCCGGTGGCGGCCTGGACGGCCTCCATGTAGACGGCGTCCACATCGGGACGCTCCTCGCGGTCGACCTTGATGTTGACGAAGTGGGCGTTGAGGTACTCGGCGGTCTCCTGGTCCTCGAAGGACTCGTGCGCCATGACGTGGCACCAGTGACAGCTGCTGTAGCCGACACTCAGCAGGACCGGCACGCTCCGTTTCCGGGCCTCCTCGAAGGCCTCGGCCGACCAGGGCCACCAGTCGACGGGGTTGTCGGCGTGCTGGAGGAGGTAGGGGGACGTCTCATGGGCCAGTCGGTTCGGCATGGGTCCATCCTGCCGCAGTACCCCGCACGTCACGCGTCTGCCAGACCGTGACGTCGAGTCTTCCCGTGCCCTGGACCGGTGCGGCGAGGACGTCGAGGCAGGCGACACCCGCCCTCGCCGGTCCGCAGGCAGAAGCGGTCGCCCGGCTTCACTTCCGTGGAGTACGTCCGCACTGTCGTCCGACACCTCGGACGAGCAAGACGCGTCCGACTGGCTCACCAGGACCGTGACCAGCGCTCCCACCAGGGGGATGACGATCCCCGCCGCATCAACTGGCACGTCCGGCAAGGCGATCGGAGCCCGTCGCCCCCTCGCACCAATGCGCCGTCCGCAGCACACTTGACCAAGGAACCACCGAGAAAGAGCCGTTGCCGCCGGAGGGGGACGTGACATGCGGGACAGTCATCGCGCGGAGGCCGAGCGGTTGCTGGTACGGGCCGTGGAAGAAGAGGTACGGCGATCGGGCGGACGTACCGACGGGGCCGTGCTGCTGTCGCGGGCGCGCGGGGCGTTGGACTCGATGGCGCAGACCGCCGCCGAGGAGTACGAGGCGTACACACGCGCCCTGGAGGAGTCGGAGGCCGGTCAGCTCACCTTCGGCCAGAGGTACGCGCGCGAGGGCGGCGGTACTCCGTTGCTGGTGGCGGGCGTCGCGGCGGTCGCGGCCACCGTCGCCGACCTGACTCTGGGCACCGGCGCGAGTACGGCGTTCGGCGCCGGGGTGACCGTGGGAGTGGTGGGCGCCGCGGCGACGGTGGTGAAGGTGGCCGGTTCGCATCTGCCCGCCGCGCACCACCGCGCGGGCGCGCTCGGCCAGCCCGGCGGGCCCGAGCAGCTGCGGTTGCAGTGGCTGACGGCCCTCGAAGTACGCGGCATCCGCCCCTACCTCGACCAGCAGCGGGTACGGAACGCCTCCACCGGGCCGAAGCAGACGGGTCCGCGGCTGAAGGGCACGGACAAGAGCGCGGCGGCCCGCGGGCGGAACGTGCTGGAGCAGTCGTTCGGCCAACTGCCGGAGCCGGTGGGCCCGTTCGCGGGCCGCCGTCAGGAGATGGCGCGCATCCGGCAGTGGGTGCAGGCGGCCCGCGCGAGCACCGAGACCCGGCCGACGGTGGTCGTCCTGCACGGGGCGCCGGGCAGCGGTCGCACGACACTCGCGGTGCGCGCCGCCCACGATCTGAAGGACTACTTCCGCGGCGCGTGCGTGGTCGACCTGCGCGGCGACAGCCCGGAGGAGCAGCCGCTGTCCACCCGCGACGCGCTGCTGCATCTGCTGAATCGTCTCGGCGCCCCCCGCGAACAGCTCCTGTTCCGTGAGCGTTCCTCCGCGGACCAGCAGGTCAAGCGGCTGAGCGAGCTGTACCACCAGCATCTGACCGGCCTGCCCGTCACGATCGTCCTGGACGACGCCTCGGACCCCGAGCAGGTCCGCACCCTCGTCCCCGAGCGCTCCGACAGCCTGGTCCTGATCACCGCTCGCGGCCCGCTCGACCTGCCCGCCGACGTGGCCGCCCGGGTGCACGAGCTGCCCGTCGAGAGGCTGGACCCGGCCGGCGCGGAGGAACTGCTGGGCGCGGCCGCCCAGGACAGCACCGGTCCCTACGACGCCGAATCCACCGACCGGATCAGCCGGTTGTGCGGCGGCCTGCCGCTCGCCCTGAGCATCGCCGGCTCGTCGCTCGGCCCCCGCTCACCCCGCCGGCTCGCCACGGACCTCGCCGCGTACGGCCCGGTCGAACCCGCCGAGAGAGTCCTGTGGCTGCGCTACACCGACCAGACGGACACGGCCCGCCGGCTGCTGCGCCGTCTCGCCCTGGCCGGCCGCGCCTCCCTCGGCGCCGCCGCTGCCGCCGCCCTGCTGGCCACCGACGAGACCGAGGCGACCCGCCACCTGGTCGCCCTGGCCCGGGCGGGCCTCATCGACCACGTCCGCGGCAGCCGCTACCGACTGCACGACGTGGTCCGCGCCTTCGCCCACGCCCGCCTCCTCGACGAGGAGGAGCCGGCAGAGCGTACGGCCGCGCAGGAACGATTGATCGTGAACTACGCCGACCTCGCGGACTCGGTACTGCGCCTGGTCGACGGCAACATGTCGACCCGCTCGGACCGCTTCAGCCCGCACGGCTTCCACTCCCTCGACGAGGCACTGCGCTGGCTCGACGACGAGTCGAGCTTCATCACGGCGGCGCTCAGGCACGCGGAGGGCGTGAACCAGGCGGCCGTACTGAACCTCCTCGGCGCCCTGTGCGACTACTGCCTGCTGCGCGGCGACCTCTACCGCCTGGGCGAGATCAGCGAGTTGGCACAGGCGGTCGACCAGGGCCTGCTCGTCCGCTCGGTGCAGTGGCGCACGGGCATCGCGGCGCGGCAGCTGGGCGAGCTGGACAAGGCGCGCACGACGCTGACGTCGGTGGTGGACCTCTACATGGAGGCGCATCACGACGCGGGCGCGGCCCGCGCCCTGTGTTCGCTGGGCATCACGCTCCACCACCAGGGGAACCTGACGGAGGCCGCGTCGAAGCTTCGCGAGGCCCTGGACCTCCAGGCGGCCCCCGAGCTGGCCACGGACCGCGCGTGGACCATGCACGCGCTGGCAGCGGTGGAACGCGACCGGGCCCACTTGTCCGAGGCGAGGGAACTGCTGACCCAGTCCCTCCTGCTGCACCGCGCGGGCGAGTCGGTGCACGGCGAGGCCTGGGCCCACTTCCAGCTCGGCCAACTGGGGTTGCGCATGGGCGACGTACCGCGCGCGGAGCAGGAGTTGCGCACGGCCCTCGACCTGTACGGCCGCACCCGCGACGCCCGCGGCGAGGCCTGGGCCCTGACCCAGCTGGCCCGCGCCCGCCTGGTCGCCGGCGACGCGTCGGCGGCGGTCGACGGTCTGCGCCAGGCGGCGTCCCGGCACCGCGACAACGAGGACGCGCGCGGCGAGGCGTGGACGGTGTACTACCTCGGCCAGGCCCTGGAGGAGACCGGCAACCTGACCCTGGCGGTCCGCGAGCTGGAACGCTCACGCACGATGTTCTCGCGGATGCGGGACGTCTACGGCCTGGCCTGCGCCCGGCACCACTCGGCACGGGTGACCCGCGACCAACGGGCCGCGCAGACGGGGTCGTTGCGGAACTCGGGCTTCGCCCGTCAGCTGCTGGTGGACGCCCGCGCCGACTTCCAGCGGATCGGCGTCGCCCACGGGGAGGCATGGACCTGCCTGGAGCTGGCCGTGGTGGACGCGGGCAACGCCCGTACTCCGCAGGCGCTGGCGCTGTGCGACGAGGCGGTGGGGCTCTTCACGTCGTACGGGGACCGGCGCGGCGAGGACTGGGCGCGTTTCCTGCGCTGCACGCTGCTGCCGTTCGCCGCCCCGGGCGGCGTGGAGATCGGTACGGCCGTGGCCCAGGAGGAGCTGGCCCAGCTGGGGCGGGCCGGGCATCCGGCTCGGGACGAGAAGCTGGACGACTACGTGGAGGCGTACCAGCTCCTGCTGGAACGGGGGGTGGACCTCGAAACGGGGTGGCAGGCTTGGCGGTTGGGGATGGTGCCGGGCCGGCATTCCCGGGAAGTCATGGGGGTGGCGGTGGCTGCGGCTTCTTGAGGCCGTGCGGAACGAGGAGCCGGCGGTCGGACGGAGGGGGCGCGGGTGAGCGAGTGGCTGCCGGGTACGGCGCGTGACGCCGAGAGACGGCAGATGGACGCCGCGGAACGGCACACGGACGCCGAGATGCGACGGCTGCGGGCTGCCCTGGAGGACTTCCCGGCCCCGGGTCGGCGGCGCATCCTCGTGCTCCACGGCCCTGCGGGCGCAGGAAAGTCGACGCTGGCACGCAGGCTGGCCGCCGAGCTCGGGGCGTCACATGATCTGCCCGTCCAGTGGCTCGCGATGAGCTACCGCGAAGGCAATCCCGAGCAGCCACTGCTGCGTGTGCTCCAGCGTGCGGGAGAGGTTCCGCCCGGCGAACTGTGCACCGCGCTCCTGGGGAAGCCCAGAGACCTGACCTCGCTGGCCAGGGCCACCAGCCGGAACTGGTCCAAGGCCATACCGTCGCTGATCGTGCTCGACGCCCTCGGCGCCCCCGAAGGCAAACTTCTGAGGGGGCTCGCCGAACTGCTCAGGGGCACGCGCCACATCCTGATCGTCACGTCCAGGACGAGCCGGGTGCCTACGGACGACGATCCGGGCATCCTGCGCCACGAGGTGGCCCCGCTGGACGAGTCCTCCCCGCAGCAGTGGGTCACGGGGCGATACGGGCTGCTGACAGACCAGGACGCCACCCTGCTCGACGCCCTCGTCGCCTGGCAGGGAGGCGAGTTCTCGCCGGACATGCCCTTGTCCCGCCGCAGGACCACTCCCTCGGAGAGACGCCGCTCGATCGAACGGCTGCACGAGCATCAGCTGCTGCAGCAGTCCCGCCCCGGCTGGTACGAAGTGCGTCCCTCGGTGCGCGAACAGCTCACCCGGAACCACGCTCGCCACACTCGCCACCGCATCGCGCAGGAGCTGGACAGACACCTGGCCCGCTCCTGGATCGACGAGCCCTGCGAACTGGGCGAGGCGGCCGAGTCCGCGGTCGACCTCGCACTGCGCCTTGTCCGCGCCGGTGCCCGGGGCCCTCGCGGATTCACCGGCTGGTTGGCGCGGCAGCTGGCCGTCGAAGGGGCCCTGCTCCCCCTGCTGATGCTGAAGGCGGGGCTGGAGCGTGCGGGCGGCGACCGGAGTGTGCTCACCGTCCCGCTGGCCATGGCCGTCCGGCACGCCGGACAGCCGGAGGCCGCGGCCCGCACGCTGGCAGGTGTCGACACCGCGGACGCCGTCCGTGAACTCGCCGTCACCCAGCACCACATGGGCCTCCTGCGGGAGGCCGAGGCCACGCTCGACACCCTCCCCGCCGACAGGCCGGACGGCTGGGCCCTGCACATCCGCGGGGCGATCCACGCCGACCGGGGCGAGCCACACGCTGTCGGCCCGCTGCTGCGTCGGGCGATCGAGACCCACCAGGTACGCGGCGACCGGCGTGGCGAGGCCTGGGCCGTCCTCCACTACGGACGCCTGCGACTGATGCGCTGGGACCTGGAGGAGGCCCGCAAGCGACTCGAAACGGCGTGGCACACGTTCCGCGACGTGGGCGACGTGCTGGGGGCCACCTGGGCGGCCACCGAGCTGCGTCGGGTCACACTGCTGCTGCAGGGTCCGCAACCCGAGGTGGTACGAGAGCTGAGGGAATCGCCCTGGGCGCACCAACGGTGCAGCGACGTGCGCGGCGAGGCCTGGGCGACGCTGGCGTTGGGGGTGGCGTACGCCGATGCCCGACAGCCGGCGATGGCGTCGAGGACCCTGAACCGGGCGCTGAAATCCTTCGAGTCCCTGCCGGACCGGCTGGGGCGGGCCTGGGCCCTGCATCACCTCGCACTGACGGCGTACCGCAGTGACTCGGTGCACCTGCACCAGGCTCTGGACGTCTTCGTCGAAGCCGGATGCAGGGGCGGCCAGGCCTGGACAGAGCTCCAACTGGCCATCCACGCGAATGTGCGCCGGCCCCACTCCGACGCTTCGACGTGGCTGGACAGGGCTCAGCTCGACTTCGAGGCGATCGACGACATCGCGGGCGCGCGATGGGTGGCTCTCCAGCGCGACGGGCTGCCCCCGGGCAGCCGGCCCGAACTGGCGATACGGACGCTCGCGGGGTGCTATCCGCGTCGTGTCCTCGACGGCATCAACTGGGACGGCGAGTGGGTCAAGCTCCCCCATGCCATCCGCCACCTCATGCCCGAACCAGGTGCCTTCAGCGATGACTCTCTTCCCGACGACCTGCCGCTCACGGCATCGCGCGTCCGCCTCACGCTCCTGAACAGGCGGCCTCCGGTCGTCGGGAGGCCGGCCCACATCAGCCTGCACGTCATGCCCGGCCCCGAGCATCCGTGGTGGTCCGACCCGGTCGACTTCCAGTCGCAGCTGACCGCACGGGCAACCCCCTTGACCGACTCCGACATCGAACCGGCGTACTCCGTACCGCTCGTCATGGGCGCGCTGTTCAGCTTCGTCCCGCACTGCACGGGCCGCCACCGCATCCGGTTCACCATCGAGCACACGCAGTCCAGAACGGTGCTTCAGCAGGTGGAGACGGAGTTCGACGTCACCAGCCGCTCCGCAGCCGTGCCCCCGGCCGCCGCGCCGCCCGCTCCCGAACGGAGGGCCTGACCAGGTGGCCCGCGATCTGCCCGTCCGCATCGTCCAGGACCCGAGCGACGGCTTCACTCGCCTCCCGGCCCGCGTCCAGCCGCCCGACCTGGTCGTGGGCTTCGACCTGTACGGCCGGGACCGCATCCTGGCCCGGATGCACGGCACCGCGGTTCCCGCGCTGAGCGGCACCGAGCACAAGACCTTCCTGGAGGCGAAACCCCGGGAGGTCCGCTCCGTGACGGCGCGGCTGCGGCGCATGTGGAAGGAGGAGTTCGTCGACGTACAGTCCCTCGACGAGTCGGGGCGTCCCGCGCCCGACCGCCCGGCCTTCCCTTACGCGACGCTCGTGGACCTGACGGCCGAGCCGGAGGGCGAACTGCTGGCCGCGATATCGCAACTCGCCGCATACGGATCCCAGTTGCTGTTCGACGTCCTGCTCGGCGGGGACAGTGAGCCGGTGAAGCTGTTCCGCGGTTTCCTCACCGAGGCGCTGCGCGCGGAGAAACCGCTCCGGGTCCGCTTCGACTCCGACCTCTTCGTGCCGTGGCCGATGCTGTGCCTTCCCCCCGACGCGACGGACGAGCCCGGATTCGCGGGAGTGTTCCGGCGCTTCCTCGGCCACCGCCACCGGATCGAGCAGACCGGCGGCGGCTTCTACACGGCGGTCTCGGACGGAATCGGCCACCCGCCCAAGCCGATACCGGCCCTGAGCCTCAACCACGACACCGGCATCGACCGACGAGGCGGCACAAGGGCCACCGAGGTCGCGGCCGCGCTCGCCCGGGGCGGGGCCCTGATCGAGCGAACGACCCGTCCGCAGTTGGAACAGGCACTGCAGGACGCCACCCTCGACGAGCAGCTGATGTACTTCTGGTGCCATGGTCACTTCAAGCCGGCCGAACCCGAGCCGCCGTATCTCGTGGTGAAGCTGACCGACCAGAAGCCCGTCGACGCCTACACCGTGCGCGCCCACCGGCCGCCCCGCCACGAGTGCGCCCCCTTCCATCCGTTCGTCCTCCTCAACGCCTGCTACGCGGGCCTCCCCGGAGACGCCGACCTCGCCTACCTCGGCCACGCCCTCATCGAGACCGGCGCCCGCGGCATCCTGGGCCCGCAGATAGAGATGCCGCAGGTCTTCGCCGCCGAGTACGCCCTGGAGTTCCTCACCCGCTACCTCACCGGCGAGGAGACCGCCGGAGCGATCGCCCACGCCGTCGCCCGGCACTTCGCCGACGAGCTGCACAACCCCCTCGGCTTCGCCTACGCCCTGCACTGCGGCATGGACGCGCGTCTGGAACGGGCCGAGCCCGCAGAGGCGACCTCATGAGCCGGACCGACGTCCGCGTCGTGGACCTCGCCCCGGACGGATGGCTCCTCGAGGACACGCCCACCGGCCCTCGCCCCGTCCCGGCCCACCGCCTCGACACCCGCTTCGCCGAGGAACTCGCCCCGCCGCCCTGGGCCACGGACCTGCTCGTCTACGTCCACGGCTGGCAGACCACACCGGAGTCCGCGCTCACGGCGGTACAGCGGCTGCTGGCGCTGACCGCGGCCCAGTACGACGACACCCGGTACCCCCGGCTCGAACCCTGGCGCCCCTGGACCGTCCTCATCCGCTGGCCTTCCCGCTCGCTCCCCTCCCTCGGCGGCTACCGCCGCATCCGGGACCGTGCGCACGCCATGGGTACGGAAGGCCACGCGGCCCGCGTCATCGGCCGTCTGCTCGGCTACCTGGACGCCCGCCGTGCCGATCCGGCGGCCCCGCCCGTGCTCGCCAACCGGGAGGGCCAGTATCTGCACCTGGTCGGGCACTCCTTCGGCTGCAGGCTCCTGTGCGAGGCCGTGCAGTGGGCGGCGGACCAGGAGGCGCTCACCCTGGGGTGGAGTACGCCGGCGCCGGCCGGGCGGCCCTTCAGCGTCGACTCGATGCTGCTGCTGCAGATGGCGGCGCCCCGCGACGCCTTCGCGGCAACCTTCACCGCACTCGCCGAGGCGCCCCTGCACGGACCGGTCGTCGCGACGTACTCGCAGCACGACCGGGCCACCGGCTTCTGGCATCTGCGGGCGGAGAAACGGGCGGGCATCGGGTACGCCGGTATCGGCACCGCACCCGCCCCGGTCTCCGCGATCCGGATGCTGCCGCCGGACGAGCCGTACCCGCTCGCCGCCCTCGACCACCGCTTCGTCAGTGTCGACGCGAGCGACGTGTTCGTGCGCGGGAACGGTCCGGCGGGCGCCCACTCCGACCATCTGCGGCCGGAGTCCGCCCACCTGCTGCTGTCCCTGGCCGACCACTGCCGGTGAGGGCCGCAACCCGGTGGGCGGACGTCAGCCCTGCTTCGCCCCGGGCTCGGCGGGGGCGTCCACGGACCCCGTCTTCGGGTCCGGGCTCTCCTTGAAGTCGACCTTGCCCATGTGGCGGCTCATCGACTTCATCAGGGCCCACACGGCCAGGGCCATCGCCGCGAAGACGATGAAGCCGAGGACGCCGGGGGTGACCTTGTCCTCGTCGACCTCCTTGGCGAGGGTCACGAGGTGCGTCATTGCCAGGCTTGCGCTTGCGCTCATGTCAGGCATTGTCGCGGACGCCCGCAAAGAGGTCGTCCTCGGGGAGGGAGGTGTCGACGAGGGACTTCGCCAGCTCGTACTCCTCCGTCGGCCAGACCTCCCTCTGGATCTCCATCGGGACGCGGAACCAGCCGCCGTCGGGGTCGATCTGCGTGGCGTGCGCGATCAGGGCCTTGTCGCGGATCTCGAAGAAGTCGGCGCACGGGACGTGCGTGGTCAGCGTGCGCTCGGTGCGCTCGAACTCGTCCCAGCGCTTGAGCCAGTCCCCGTACGGCGACTCCAGGCCCCGCTCCAGCAGCGCGTGGTGCAGCGCCTCGGTGCGCGGGCGGTTGAAGCCCTGGTTGTAGTAGAGCTTCAGCGGCTGGTACGCCGGTCCGAACTCCTCCTCCGGGTACTTCTCGGTGTCCGCCGCGCCCTCGAACGCCACCATCGAGATCTTGTGGGTCATGATGTGGTCGGGGTGCGGGTAGCCGCCGTTCTCGTCGTACGTCGTGACGACCTGCGGACGGAACGAGCGGATCTTCTTCACCAGCTCGCCGGCTGCCTCGTCGACGTCCTCCAGGGCGAAGCAGCCCTCGGGGAGCGGAGGCAGCGGGTCGCCCTCGGGCAGGCCGGAGTCGACGAAACCGAGCCACTCCTGCCCCACACCGAGGATCTCGCGGGCCTCGTCCATCTCCTTCTTGCGTACCTCGTGGATGTGCTCCTCGATGTACTTGTCGCCCTGGAGCTTCGGATTGAGGATGGAGCCGCGCTCCCCGCCCGTGCAGGTCACGACCAGCACGTCCACCCCCTCGGACACGTACTTCGCCATGGTGGCCGCGCCCTTGCTCGACTCGTCGTCGGGGTGGGCGTGCACGGCCATCAGTCGCAGCTGGTCAGTCAAGACTCAATCCTCGTAATGTCGGCGCCCGGTGTGAGCGGGTGCGATCGGCGCTTCTATAGTGACCGAATCGAGGGGCCAATAATTCCGGGGCCCACACTTCGGGAGCCTTGCCGGGAGGACGATCATGAGTACGGCGAGCACGCGACTGCCCGAGGGCCGCTACGGTCGCTCCTCGGACGAGCGCGCCGACCACAAGCTCAAGATCGCCGGTGCCGTCCTCGCCGCTCTGCTCCTCGCCCTCGTCGGCTACTTCGCTTACCACTACGTCGGCCAGAACGAGATCAGCGCCGAGGTGATCACGTTCGAGCCCGGGAAGGACACGGTGCAGGTGCATCTGGAGGTCCGCAAGGACTCCGGTGCGAGCGGCTACTGCACCCTGCGCTCCCAGGCGGAGAACGGCGCCGAGGTGGGCCGGGCCGACTTCCGCTTCGACGGGGACGCCAGCCGCATCGACAAGGTCGTCACACTGCGCACGACGTCGCCGGGCACGACGGCCGAGCTGCTCGGCTGCCACGCCGACTGAGGTCCTCCGTAATGCGTAGACGCTGACCTGCGCTGACCTGCGGCGACGGGATTCTGAGGCTTATGTCCTCCCCCTTGGCCCGCTGAATTGTTAGGCTCGTGGTTTCGCCCATCCGAGAAGGAACATTCTTCTGGGTAGGGCGATGCTTTGTATTCCCAGTACCTACGAGGAGCACCTGTGACCCAGACCAGCGAGAACGTCACCTGGCTGACCCAGGAGGCGTACAACCAGCTCAAGGCCGAGCTGGAGTACCTGTCTGGTCCTGCGCGCACGGAGATCGCCGCCAAGATCGCGGCCGCGCGCGAGGAGGGCGACCTGCGCGAGAACGGCGGGTACCACGCGGCCAAGGAAGAGCAGGGCAAGCAGGAGCTCCGTGTGCGCCAGCTGACCCAGCTCCTGGACAACGCCAAGGTCGGGGAGGCCCCGGCCTCCGCCGACGGTGCGGTGGCGCCCGGCATGGTGGTGACGATCGCCTTCGACGGTGACGAGGACGACACGATGACCTTCCTGCTGGCCTCGCGCGAATACGCGAGCGCCGACGTGGAGACGTACTCCCCGCAGTCCCCGCTGGGCTCCGGCGTGATCGGCCACAAGGTCGGCGAGGACGCCGAGTACGAACTGCCGAACGGCAAGAAGGCCTCGGTGACGATCCTCAAGGCCGAGCCCTACAGCGGCTGACCCGACCCCCCGCACGTCCTTGGCGAGCCCCCGGCGTCCTGCTGACGCCGGGGGCGCCGTCATGCCGTACGCGGCGGCCGGCTCAGGCCGTCGCGGACCGGTACTTCCGCACCGCCAGGGTCCTGAATATGGCGATGATCAGGATCGAGTAGAGCAGCGAGGCCCACACCGGGTGCTCCATCGGCCAGGCCTCCGAGGTCGAGACCCCGGGATTGCCGAAGAGCACGCGGCAGGCCTGGACCGTGGCGCTGAACGGGTTCCAGTCGGCGACATGGCGCAGCCAGGGCGTCATCCGGCTGGAGTCCACGAACGCGTTCGAGATGAACGTGACCGGGAACAGCCAGATCAGTCCGCCGGAGGTGGCCGCCTCGGGCGTGCGCACGGACAGGCCGATCACCGCGCCGATCCAGGTGAACGCGTATCCCGCCAGGAGCAGCAGCCCGAAGGCACCGAGCACCTCGCCCACGCTGGTGTGGGTCCGCCAGCCGACCAGCAGGGCGACGATCGCCAGCACGAACAGGGTGAGCGCGGTCTGCACCAGGTCGGCGAGCGTCCGTCCGGTCAGCACCGCGCCCCGCGCCATGGGCAGTGAGCGGAACCGGTCGATGAGCCCCTTGTGCATGTCGTCGGCGATGCCCGCGCCGGCGCCCGCGGTGGCGAACGTGACCGTCTGGGCGAAGATGCCCGCCATGAGGAACTCGCGGTAGACGCCGGGGTCGGTGGTGCCGCCGATGTTCATCGACCCGCCGAAGACGTAGCTGAACAGCACCACGAACATGATCGGCTGGATGAGCCCGAAGATGACCATCTCCGGGATGCGGGACATCCGGATCAGATTGCGTTTGGCGACGACCAGCGAGTCGCGGATCGACTGGGTGACGGGGTTGGTGGGCGCCGTGATCCGTACGGCGTCGGTGACGGCGCTCACTTGGTGGTCTCCTTCTTGTGCCGGCGGTCCTTGGCTTCCTTGGCGGCCGCGCCGTTCTCCTCGACCTTGGCCTCGGCCACATGGCCCGTCAGGGAGAGGAAGACGTCGTCCAGGGTCGGGCGGCGCAGGCCGATGTCGTCTATCTCGATGCCGCGGACGTCCAGTTCGCGGATGACCTCGGCGAGGAGCTTCGCGCCGCCGGTGACCGGCACGGTGAGCTTGCGGGTGTGTTCCTCGACGGTGGTGTCGCCCTTGCCGAAGCCGGCCAGCACCTCGCGGGCGGTCGGGATGTGCTCGCGGTCGTGCACCACGACCTCGACGCGCTCGCCGCCGGTGCGGGCCTTGAGCTGGTCGGAGGTGCCGCGGGCGATGACACGGCCTTGGTCGACCACGGCGATGTCGTGGGCGAGGTGGTCGGCCTCTTCGAGGTACTGGGTGGTCAGCAGCAGGGTCGTACCCCCGGAGACCAACTGCTTGATGACCTCCCACAGCTGCTGGCGGTTGCGCGGGTCGAGGCCGGTCGTGGGCTCGTCCATGAACATCACGGGCGGGGACACGACGAGCGCCGCGGCGAGGTCGAGGCGGCGGCGCATGCCGCCCGAGTAGGTCTTCGCGGGGCGGTCCGCGGCGTCCGCGAGGTGGAACTGCTCCAGCAGCTCCTCGGCCCGGGCCTTCGCGGCCTTGGCCTTCATCTGGTAGAGCTGGCCGACCATCTGGATGTTCTCGCGGCCGGTGAGGTATTCGTCGACCGCGGCGAACTGGCCGGACAGGCCGATCGAGCGCCGCACCTGGTCGGGATGCTTCAGTACGTCGATGCCGGCGACGACCGCCTTGCCGCTGTCTGGGCGCAGCAGGGTCGTCAGACAGCGGACGGTGGTCGTCTTGCCCGCGCCGTTCGGCCCGAGCAGGCCCAGCACGGTGCCCTCGGGGACATCGAGGTCGACGCCGTCCAGAGCCCTTACGTCGCCGAAGGTCTTGACCAGGCCTTCGGCGTAGATGGCGCCTGGCATATGAGTCTCCACGTCGTTGAGGAATCTTCAGAAAGCCTAGATATGTGCATTTTGTTCCGCTTGCCGGGTGACACGTCGATGGATACACATCGACGAGTGGATGCGACACACCATAACGCGATGTATCGCGTCTCTCAATGGACTTTCCCGAACGGGTGACGAAACGGGTGACGAGGAGTCGTCCGCTCTCAGCCGATGACCGTGTAGCCCGCTTCGCGCAGAGCCTGGCCGACCTCGGCGCAGTGCGCCGGCCCCTTCGTCTCCAGGTGCAGCTCGACCTCCGCCTCCGTGAGCCCGAGCCGTGGATCGGTCCGTACGTGGCCCACATCGAGGACGTTAGCGTCCACCACTGACAACACCCCGAGAAGCGTCGCGAGGGCACCGGGGCGGTCCGTCAGCCGGAGGCGTACGGCCAGGTAGCGGCCCTGCGCGGCCAGGCCGTGGGTCAGGACGCGCTGCATCAGCAGCGGGTCGACGTTGCCGCCGGACAACAGCGCCACGACCGGCCCCTCGAAGGAACCGGGGTCGCTCAGCAGCGCGGCGACCGGGCTCGCCCCGGCCGGCTCGACGACCAGCTTGGCCCGCTCCAGGCACAGCAGCAGCCCGGTGGACAGCTCGTCCTCCGTCACCGTGCGCACCTCGTCCACCAGGTCGCCGATGATCCCGAACGGCACGTCGCCGGGCCGCCCGACCTTGATGCCGTCGGCCATCGTCGCCGGGTTCTCGATCGACAC
The DNA here is from genome assembly GCF_001279775.1 of Streptomyces sp. MMG1533. Classification (GTDB taxonomy): domain Bacteria; phylum Actinomycetota; class Actinomycetes; order Streptomycetales; family Streptomycetaceae; genus Streptomyces. The sequence continues at coordinate 49,190 of NZ_LGDG01000247.1, forward strand.
CGGGCGCCCGGCCGCCAGCGAGGGCGGGTACGCCGCCGCGCCCGCCGCCTGCACGCCCACGATCCGCACGTCCGGCCGCAGGGTCTTCACCGCGATCGCGATGCCGGCCGCGAGCCCGCCCCCGCCGATGCCCACGACGATCGTGCGCACCTCGGGACACTGCTCCAGGATCTCCAGGCCGACCGTGCCCTGACCTGCGATGATGTCAGGGTGGTCGAAAGGGTGGATGAACACCGCACCGGTCGCCTCCGCGTACTCCTGCGCGGCGGCCAGCGTCTCGTCGACCACCTGGCCGTGCAGGCGCACCTCGGCGCCGTACTCCTTCGTGGCGCTGATCTTCGGCAGCGGGGCACCCTTCGGCATGAACACCGTGGAACGCACGCCGAGCAGAGACGACGCCAACGCCACGCCCTGGGCGTGATTGCCCGCGCTCGCGGCGACGACACCGGCGGCCCGCTCCTCGGGCAGCAGTCCGGCGATCCGGACATAGGCGCCGCGCAGCTTGAACGATCCCGTTCGCTGGAGGTTCTCGCACTTGAAGTGGACCGGCGCGCCGACCAGCTGGGTCAGGTGTCGGCTGCCCTCCATCGCGGTCACCCGCGACACGCCCGAGAGCATCTTCTGGGCACCGCGCACGTCGTCGAGCGTCACCGGTGGCACGGAGGGGGCCTCACGGTAGTTCATGACTCAAGTCTCGCAGTTCACACGCGCGGACCTCCTGTGTGACCAACCTCCGAGACTGGTTTGCCCAGCCCCGGTACGGCCCGCCTCCGGGCCGCGTACCCTGTCCCCCAATCCAGCAGCCCTTTCACGAAGTGAGCCCCCGGCCATGCCCACAACACCTGAAATGTCGATGGACATGACGACCGTCGGTGACAGCGGTCTCCTCGACACGCTGCAGCACGAGGTGGCGGTGTTCGCCCGACGTGCCGAACAGACCCGGCTCGGCGGGGTGGGGCAGGTGCGCAACTCCATGGACCGCGCCGCGTACCTGCTGCTCAACCGGCTCGACAAGGAAGGCCCGATGGGCGTCAAGGCGCTCGCCGCGAGCATGGGGATCGACTCGTCGACGGTCACCCGTCAGGTGGCTCCGCTCGTCGACACCGGGCTCGTCAAGCGGACCTCGCACCCCGAGGACGGGCGGGCGGTGGTGCTCCAGTTGTCCCCGCGCGGGCTGTCGCGCCTGGAGGAAGTGCGCTCGTCCCGGCGTCAGTTGATGGCCGAGCTGACACACGACTGGGCGCCCGAGGAGCGCGAGGCGTTCTGCACGCTCCTCACGCGCTTCAACACCGCCCTCTCCGCGCGGATGGCGACCCAGGACGTTCCGGGGGCGGACGCGCCGTCGGCCTCCTGAACGACGGCTCCCCGCACACCTCCAAGGCCGCCTCGGCCGTGCGCGGCTCTTGACCAACGGGCCGCGCCTGGCCTCATATGAGACCGGGTCCCAGTCGTACGCGCCCTTTCGCCTCGCGTACGCGGCCGGACCCGTTCCCTCAGGATCGCCCTCAGGCGGGAGGCGCGGTGAGGCAACGGCAAGCGGCCCAGGTCGCCCGTCGGGCCCGGGAGTTCGAGGCGTTCGTCGCGGGCGCGGCCGGGCGGCTGCTGCACGCCGCCACGCTCCTCACGGCGGAGGAGCCGCACGACAACCCGCGCGCGCGACGCCTGCTGACGCTGGCTCTCGCCCACACGTACGCGTCCTGGGACCGGCTGCGCGGCGAGGACCCGTACGACCGGGCCCGCCAATACCTGGCCACCCGCTTCGCGCGCGGGGCGTGGCACCAGTACGGGGGGCTGGTCCGGACCCGTCGGCACCCGGCCGGCGTCCTGGCCCGGCTCACCCCGCAGGAACGCCTGATCCTCGTCCTCAGGTTGTACGAGGGCGTCGCCGAGGAGCAGGCGGCGGCACTTCTCGGCCTCCCCGTGGAACGCGTCCGCACCCTCTGCGACCGGGCGACGGCGACCCTGCTGCATCCGCCGCGTGGCCCTGCGCCGTCGGTGGCGGGGCCGAGGGTGGCGCCGTCATGAGGCGGCCGCATGACGCAGCCGTGGAGCGGATCGGCGGCGCACGATGGCCCGTCTGCCGGAGGTGGGTGTGAACCGGCCGGAGCGGGAGGCCACCGTGCGGCGGATCATGGACCGGTCCGTGCCGTCCGTGCCGCCGGAGCTGTACGGGGAGGTCGTGCGGCGCGGCGGCCGCATGCTGCGGCGCAGGAGGGCCGCCCGGCGTCTGCTGTGGCTGCTGCTCGCCGCCGTGGTCGTCGCCTTCGTCGTGTGGGCGCTCATGGTCCAGCCCTGGGTGGAGCCGCCGTCGGAGACGACTCCACCGCTCACTGACTGGTGAGCCCGCCAGGCACGTCCGGCGACCAGGGCCTGTCCGGCGGACCGGGTCGCAGGAAATCGGCGGCTCGAGCGAAGTCGGGAGTGGGGGAGCCGGCCACCGACGACAACGCCGCAGATCGGCATGCCGGGCCCCAAGTCTGCGGACCGAGGAGCATGATCCGCCGGACAGGCCCTACCCGAGCGCCTGCTTGAGGTCCTCCAGGAGGTCCTCGACGTTCTCGATGCCCACGGACAGGCGTACGAGGTCGGCGGGCACCTCCAGGGCCGAGCCGGCGGCGGACGCGTGCGTCATGCGTCCGGGGTGCTCGATCAGGGACTCGACGCCGCCCAGGGACTCGCCGAGCGTGAACACCTTGGCGCGGTTGCAGACCTCGACGGCCGCCTCCTCGCCGCCCGCGACCTGGAAGGAGACCATGCCGCCGAATGCCCGCATCTGCTTGGCGGCGACCTCGTGACCGGGGTGCTCGGGCAGACCCGGGTACAGAACGTTCGTCACGCGTGCGTGCCGGGTCAGCATGTCGGCGACCTTGGTGGCGTTCTCGCTGTGCCGGTCCATGCGCACCGACAGCGTCTTCGTGCCGCGCAGCACCAGCCACGAGTCGAAGGGCCCGGCGACCGCGCCCATCGCGTTCTGGTGGTACGCCAGCTCCTCGCCGAGCTCCGGGTCACTGACGATCAGGGCGCCGCCGACGACGTCCGAGTGGCCGCCCATGTACTTGGTCAGCGAGTGCACCACGACGTCCGCACCGAGCGACAGCGGCTGCTGCAGGTACGGCGTGGCGAAGGTGTTGTCGACGACGAGCCGAGCGCCCGCGTCCCGGGCGATCTGGGCGACGGTGGCGATGTCGGTGATGCCGAGCAGCGGGTTGGAGGGGGTCTCCACCCACACCGCCTTGGTCTTCGGGGTGATGGCGGCGCGTACCGCGGCCGGGTCGCTGGTGTCGGCGACCGACCACTCCACGCCCCACCGCGAGACGACCTTCGCGAAGAGGCGGAACGTACCGCCGTACGCGTCGTTGGGGATGACCACGTGGTCGCCGGGGCTGAGCAGCGTACGCAACAGGCAGTCCTCGGCCGCCAGTCCGGACGCGAACGCGAGACCGCGGCGGCCGCCCTCCAGGGCCGCGAGGTTCTCCTCCAGGGCCGTCCTGGTCGGGTTGGCGCTGCGGCTGTACTCGTAGCCGCCGCGCAGGCCGCCGACGCCGTCCTGCTTGTAGGTCGAGACCTGGTAGATCGGCGGGACGACCGCGCCGGTGAGGGGATCCGCGGTGTTGCCCGCGTGGATCGCGAGAGTCTCGAAGTGCTGACTGATGTGCCTGTCGCTCATGGGCACCGAGCGTAGTGCGCTCGCGGGCGTGATGAGGGACGGCGAGGTCGGCGGGGTGACGGCGGGGCCGCACGGGCGCCTGAGGGCGCAGGCACAAGGGCCCCGAATGTTTTCCACAGGCCGTCGTCGAGAGTTTTCCACAGGGCGCCGACCGGGTTGGCCAATTGTCGGAGACGTCTGGAACCCTTGAGACATGGAAATTCTCTGGGTCCTGATGGCACTGGTCATGCTCGGCTTCGTGCTGCTCCCCTTCATGCGGCGCAGGCGCGGCATGATCGAGCAGGTACCGCCCGGCCACCCGGACGCCGCGGACCCGGCGAACTACGGCTTCGTGCAGCAGGAGGAGCTGGACGTCCGGATGCCCGGTCCCGACCAGGACCTGGAGGAGGTACTGGATCTGGTGCAGCGCACCCAGGACTACCGGGCGGCGGCCCAGCTCCTCGCCGGCACGGAGGCCGCGGGCGAGCTGCGCTGGCAGCGCGTGCAGGCCTTCGCGGGCGCCGCCTCGCTGGAGCTGCGACAGCGGCCCGGCGGGGTGAGCGAGACGCCGGGCGGGCAGTGGCTGCGGGTGTGGCGGACCGAGGCGCCCAAGGACGCGGGCGGCGCGGCGGTGCACGCGGAGTTCCTGGTCCAGCAGGCGTGGCGGACGTCGACGCCGGGCACGGACGAGTTCCGGATCATCATGGAGGAGGCGCAGGCGGCGGTCGGCGACGCGGCGCTGCTGGCCCCGGGCGACCCGATCCCGTACCTCGTCGAGCTCTCGGTGGCCCGCGGACTGGCGTACTCCCAGCCGGAGTTCGAGCAGCTCTGGCTGAAGATCCTGGACCGTGCCCCGAACCACCTGGGGGCGCATCTGGCCGCCCTGCACTACTGGTGCGAGAAGTGGCACGGCTCGCGCGAGCAGGCGTACGGCTTCGCGGAGGCGGCGGCCGCGAGAGCCCCCCGGGGGTCCCTGCTGGCGGCCATGCCTCTCTTCGCGGTCTTCGAGCACCTCCCCGAGGTGAACCTGGTCAGCGGCTTCTACCAGAGCGAGGTCGTGACGAAGGCGATCCACGGCGCACTGCACGCCGTCCACTCGGCCCGCACCGACGACCCGATGTCGGCGCACGTCCGCCATCTGCTGGTCTTCTTCCTGGTGCGCGCCGAGCGCTGGGCGGAGGCGATGAGCCAGCTCGTCCACATCGACGGCCATGTCGGCGCCCTCCCCTGGACCCTGTCCCCCGACCCCGCCGCGGAGTTCGCGGTCTACCGGGCACTGGCGGTCGCGGGCTACGAGGCCAACGGCGGGAGCCCGGCGACACTGCCGCACTGAGGGCGTCCGCGGCGTAGCCCCTCACCGGGCAGGTCGTGCGTCTGGGGAGCCCTCACCAGGCAGGCATGGGGCGGTGCCCCGAATTCGTCTTGCCTCGTGACGGATCGGTCGGTCATACTCCGCCGTTACACCCGTGTTGGTCATGAGCACGTCCCGTGCTTCTCCGACCACCGGGCCGTTTCACGATCGATTTCTTCCGATCTTCGGATCCGTCCTGTGGGGGGACCTCTGCCCGATGGGCACGACTCTGCGCGCGCTGCGTGCTCTTCTGCTGCTCGCCGGCTTCTATCTGCTCGGCGTTGTGCTGCTGGCCCTGCTCGCCGGCGGCGACTACCTGCTGTACCTGCACGCTCCCAGCAGCGTCACGGTGAAGCTGACCATCGTCTCGGTACTCCTGGCGATCCCGCTGGTGCGCGGCCTGTTCATGCTGCGCACACCGCGCGACGAGGAGACCGCGGGCCTGCCCGTCACGGAGGCCGACGAGCCCGAACTCTGGCGCACCGTACGGGACCTGGCCGAACAGGTCGGCACCCGCGCCCCGTCCCGCATCGTCCTCACGGCCGACGTGAACGCCGCCGTGTCCGAGGATGCCCGTCTGCTCGGCCTGCTGCCCGGACCACGCCGCCTCTACCTCGGCGTACCCCTGCTGCAGGGCCTGTCCGAGGCCCAGTTGCGGGCGGTCCTCGCCCATGAACTGGGCCACTACTCGAACTCCGACACCCGCCTGGCCGCCCTCACCGTGCGCGGCCGCGCACAGGTCCTGCGCACCATCACGCACTTCGAGCAGCGGGCCGACAGGACCGCGGCGCGCGAGCAGGCCCGGCAGGAGAAGAAGAACGCCAAGGCCGAGGCGAAGGGCAAGCAGGCCAAGGAGGTCGACACCGGCCACGCGGGCGTCACGTACCGCGCGATGGCGAAGATCTACATCGGCTACGCCAAGCTCTACTTCCGCGCCACACTCGCCGTCTCCCGCCGCCAGGAGTACGCCGCCGACGCCGCGGCCGCCCGCATCGTCGGCCGCGACGCCACCGCGTCGGCCCTGCGCGAGATCCCGGTGCTGGACGCCGCGTTCGGGTTCTACATGGGCAGCTACGCCACCCTGGGCTCGGACAAGGGGCTGCTGCCGCCGCACGGCGAGGTGTTCGGCGGCTTCGCCCGGATGCTGACCGCCCGTCAGCTCGAACTGTCCGGACTGCGCACGGACCTGCCCACCGAGCCCTTGTCGCCGTACGACTCGCACCCGCCCATCGCCGACCGGGTCCGCCGTATCGAGGAACTGCCCGACGACGGCCGCGCGGACGAGGCCCGGGGCGCGGCCCTCGACCTCCTGTCCGCCCCCGAGCGGACCCTGGCGGCCCTGGAGGACGCGGTCCTCACGGACGAGGTACGGCGCTTCGGGCGCACCCGCGACTGGCAGGAACTGCTCGACCGTTCGATGGCCGAGGCGCTCGCCGCCGACGGTACGCCGTTGCACGGGGCGCTCAGGCAGTACACCCAGGAGCAGCCGACGCTGCCCGCGCTGCTCGACGTGATCGAGGACGGCCGCCTGTGGCAGCTGGCGAAGCGGCTGCCACTGTCCGAAGAGGCGGCCGCCTCGGAGGGCCGTGTCTTCCGCGAGTTCGTACGCCCCACCCTGCACAAGTCGCTGATCAGCATGGCACTGGCCGAGCTCAACGCCCGCTCGCTGCTGCGCTGGGAGTTCTCCTGGGAGCGGTCGGCGATCCCGCACCTGCCGCCCGCCTCCGACGGCACCGAGACCGACCTCGACGCCGTGGTCGGCTCGGCGGTCGCCGACGCCCCCGACACCGCCCCGCTGCGGGCGCTGCTCACCCACCACGACCGAAGCACCGAGGTCTGACGTGATCATCCTCTGGATCGTCCTGGCCGTCATCGGACTCCCCCTGCTCGCCCTCGGCCTGTACTTCCTGAAGGCCATCGTCCAGGGCGCCGTAGAAGGCTGGCGCGGGGAGGGCGACGAGGACGGGGGCGGCGAGTACGAACTGCCCGCTGCTGCCGCCGCCCTCGGCCTGCTGCCGCCCGAGCGGCAGAACACGCAGGCCGCGGCACCGCTCCCGGCCGCGCTCGTCTCGGCGCTCGACGCGGCCAGGGCCGGCGACTGGCAGCCGGCCGCGGCCCTGCTCGACGCCACGGCCGACGCGCGGGACTGGGAGCACCGCTCGTTCCACAGCGGACGGCTCTCGTCGCTCGCCGCCGAGGACGACACCTGGCTGCTGGCATGGGAGACCGCCCGCCCCGACGACCCCGGCGCCGCGCTGGTGCGGGCCCGCAGCACGGTGGCCCTGGCCTCGAAGATCCGGGGCGCGAAGCGGGCCAAGTACACCACCGCCGAGCAGTTCGAGGGCTTCCACCGCGTCATGGCCCGGTCCCGCGAGGAGCACGCCCGTGCGGCCGCACTGGCCGTCGAGGGCGACCCGACCCCGTACATCGGCGAGATCCCGACCGCCCTGGGGCTCGGCTACCCGCACGCCGAGATGGACCGCCTGTGGAAGGAGCTCACCGACCGCTCCCCGCACCACTACGAGGCCCACTACTTCGCCCTCCAGTACTGGTGCGCCAAGTGGCGTGGCTCGGAGAAGCTGGCCCGAGAGTTCGCGGCGAGCGCCGCCGGGAGGGCCCCTCTGGGCAGCCTGATGACGGCGTTCCCCCTGATCGCGCACTTCGAGCACGACGACTCCGACTCGGCCGACGGCGACCGTACGCCCGAGATGCGGGCCCTGGTCGACGCGGCCCTCGCGGACGTGGCCGCCGCCGATCCGGCCCACCCGCGCCTGGCGGAGGTCCGCCACCTGCTGGCGTACTACCTGTGCCTCCAGGACCGGGACGAGGCGGCCGTAGAGCAGTTCCGCCTCGTGGACGGGTACGTCGATGCCCTCCCGTGGCGCTACCGGGGCGACCCGGCGGGCGAGTTCTGCCGGATGCGGGACCTCAGCCTGGCGAACGCGGGCGGGGCGGCGTCGGACTGACGGTGCCGGTCGGAACTCGGGGCGGCACGGAAACGTTGTTCTCGTTGCCGCCCCGCGAACCGATGGATGACCGACGGTTGAAGGAGCCCGCGTCATGCTGTTCGGCCGTACGCCCCGGCCCATCGCCGGCAACGGGGTTCGTGGACGCCGCTCAACAGGTCGGTTCGGATCCGGGAACCGCTGGAGGCGCGACCGGTCAAGGCAGCGCGGGGGCCCGTACCAGCGGCCCGGGGCGGGGGCCACCGCTCGCGTCGGACGGTCGTCAACTCAGGCTCTGAACGCGGCGGCGGCGCACGATGACGAGTACGCCCGAACCCGTGACCACCGCCGCGGCAGCCATGCCCGTGATCGGCAGCGCCGAGGACCCGGTGTCTGCCAGGGCGCCGCCAGTCGCCGTCGTCCCGTCGCCGCCAGTCGCCGTCGTCCCCTCGCCGCCGGTCGACGACGACCCGCCGGACGACCCACCGGACGATCCGCTCGCGCTGCCCGTCGAGCCAGTCGGCCCCCCACCCGTGACGTCCAGCGTGATGTCGGCCTGGTCGTTGGTCTTGTCGGGGTCGGACGGCCGCGCCTCGGTGCTCAGCGCCACCGAGCCCTTGGCGTGCGCCACCCGCTTGTCGATCTTCAGCTTGAAGGTGTAGGCCTCGCGGCCGTCCTCGTAGAGAGCCCGCTCACTCGTGCCGCAGTCGTACGCCTCGCCCCTGGCCTTGCAGAAGCCGGGGGTCTTGACGACCGACGTTCCGGCGGGCGGCGTGACCATGACCCTGACGGAGGGCTCCCCCACCTTGGTCATGACCCAGGCGGGCCCGGCGTTGGTGAACTCCACCTTCATCGGCACCGTTTCACCGACGCTCCCCTTCAACGCGGCACCCGTCACCAGGAAGTCGGCCGAGTTGACGGAGGTGACGGGCACATCGACGACTCGCGCGGACCCCTGGCCCCCGGCCTGGCTTTCGACCAGTTTCACCGCCGGTGCGGTTCCCATCACCGGCGGAGTGCCGTTGTCGTCCACCCCCGGATCGTCTTCCCCGACACGAGAGGCCTCTCGGGCATGTAGACGACGCCTGGCTCCACCGCCTGGTCGAACGCGCACACCGCGGTCCACCTCTCGGGCATCTCGTCGTAGGGGCGGACGTACTGTGTTCGACAGTTGGAGGGAACCTCCGCGAAGTCGAGTCCCCGGGTGACGGCGTAGTAGACCCATACCTTCTCGGCGGCTCCGGTGCCCTTGTTCGCCACGGTGACCGGCACATCGAAGGTGCTCCCCGGTTTCAGCCCGTCGAGCGGCTCGATGCCTCCAATGACCAATTCGGGTGCGGTTTCATCGGCGAAGGCGGCGGGAGCCGCGGCCAGCGCGATCAGGCCGGCAGCGCCGAGGGAGGCAACAGCGGCACGGGAGGCGCGACGGTTGCGAGGGGGCATCGGCATGGAGGGAACCTCTGTTGGAATGTGGGCAAACGGACGGTGTCCCCCGGGGGAACATCCCTTCGACCGCTAGACTCCTGTCGGTCCCGAACGGTTGCACGTCCGGTGCCTCCTCCGCCCCGCGATCGCACCCTCCGGACGCCGTGAGTCCGGCTCCGACATCGGCATCGATTGCAGGACTCCCGGTTCGAGCCTTCGGCCTCCCTCACAACCGCAGGACCCAAAAGGTCTGTGAACGCGGTTTGACATGGGTCAGCAAGCCGCGTTCACCGTCTGCAAGGAAGCCTGCTGAACGCACCCAAACCCTGGCAACACGTTGTCTTTGTCCCCGTCGGAGGGCTCCTCGGAATCGGCTTGTTGTCGCGTCCCGAGGATCGCCGCGATTTGGTGATGGTCGTCTCGCACGACGGTCACGGCCTCTTCCACGCCGTCACCGGGAAGAAGATCGCCAGGCACCGCGGACCCGACCCTGAGGACGAAACACCCGACCGCACACCGGACTTGTCCTGCCCCGGCTTCGGGCCGATCACCGGAAGCCGGGTACACAGCGGGGCTCTTCGGCGGAGGACTCCACACCACCACCGCAGACGGTTCGCTTCTGGAGGTTGCCACCCGGCGTGGCCGAATGATCGGGTCCTGCTCGCCCACGACGGCAGGTTGCCTCACTCCGGCCTTCATGGCGAGCGGCGGTGGCAATCTTCCACTCGAACTACTCCGAATTCCGGGCAGCCGGCTTCTCACCCTCCCGGCAGACCATCGCCGTCGCGACGAGCAGCGACATGTCACTGTGGATACGCAGGACGGGCCAAGGTCACTCCAGCAGCGCCCAGCACTGAACGGACCAGACTGCATGGCTGGTCCGGCTGGTCCCCACGCGGCTTGTGCCCAGGGTGGCGGCGACACCGAGCTTATGAAGCTGCGTTGCGTGCAACTCTTCAACGTCGGCTCCCTCGACGATTTACCGCTCATCTGGCAGGCCAAGTCCGCCAGCATGTACGCGGATTGCTCGATCGACACCCAGTTGCTGTGCGGAAGCCGACTGGCCAGGACCAAGGGGTTCCTGTCGAGCCGGCGGCTGCCCAAGCCGAAGCGGCGCTGCAACAGCTGATCGCTGCGAAGAGGCTGGCGGCTTCGAGGACATCTCCGCCGAGGGCCACTCCGCTCTGTACGCACCTGCTACGCGCCGTGACGCCACATGTGTCCGGGAGACCCTTCATCAGCGCTGTCCCTATCCTCGAACGCTTCCTTCGCCCTCGCCAGTACCTCGGTCACCGCTCGGACTGTTGGCGACGACCTGAAACGGCAGGGTTTTGAGAGATCGAGGCAACAGTCATACTGCGAAGACCACACAGCGCACACAACCTTGTTCGGCGGACGCGGAAGAGAGTGGGATCTTCATGAGCGCACAGCTCCGTTCACCGCTCGTTTCAGACCTCGACATTGTGCTGTCGGATGTTCCCGATCTGGGGGCGTGCCGTATGTCGGAGCTACGCGACTTGGCTGGCGCCGAGATGGATTGTGCGCTCGCGCACGTCGTTGCGCAGGCTGACCGCACACCGGCAATCAGCCTTGGAGGCGGCGAAGGAGGCGGCACCGGGGCTCGATGCGACTGAAGGGGGAACTGGTGGTCGACGTGGTGCCCACAGGCACTCTGGCCTTGCAGTCAGCCGTATGAGCGGGGCACGGCAATGGGCGCAGCACAAGATCTCCCGGGCGGACATCGACCTCCTCGCGCGTGGCTGTGCGGGGTTAGACGTCGTCTGGCTTCTGAGGCGAGCCGAGCGCAGTCGCACACTGCTCATGCTGCGAGCGATGCTGGACGAGGCGAGGGGGCACAGGGCTGTTTCCGGCCCCCTGCCGCCTTTGAACCGCGCTTGGGACCTCCTCGATCGCGTCCAACAGAAGTCACCCGCCGACCTGGATGCGGTACTGACGTACCCCTACGTCGGCAATTGGGCCGGGCACACCCTGCGCCGACTACGAGGCCGTGGCAGCGAATCCAGTCCACTGTGGGTGCATGTCGGGCATCTACACAGCGTTGCTGCCGCTGCGTCGATCCGTGCTGGACTCGATGTACAAGTCCAAGTTCCGGTGCGTAATGGCATGGTGGCCCTGCCAACCCTCGGTACCGCCCACCTGACCAGCATGGCTGGGACTTCGGTGGCCGAGGGGACAGAGGCGTCGGTGGCGGAGGTGTGCTCAACATCGGGACACACAGAGATCCGCTGGGGTGAAACGACCATCAGACTTCCCGACAATCTCGCTGACGACGCGCCAGGATGGTCAGGGCTTCGTCGACTTGCCGTGGCCTCCGGCCAGCACACGCTCTCACTGCTGTTCGAAGACCTGGATCCCTACCGGGGCTTGTACGGCCCCAGACAACCTGACCGCGTAGAGATCGCTGAGGTACGCGCTTGGCAGCGTGCGCTGGAGGACGCTTGGAGGCTCATCTGCCGCCATCTCCCCCAACAGGCCGGGGCTATGCGCTCGGTACTCAACGTTCTCGTGCCGGTGCCCGCCCCCGGCCGATTTCAGGTTTCCAGTGCCTCCAGCGGCGAGGCCTTCGGCGGTGTGGTCATGTCGAGGCCTGAGAGTCCGGCAATACTTGCTGCAACGCTGGTCCACGAATACCAGCACATCATGCTGGGTGGCCTGCTTCATCTCGTCGCACTACACGACAACGCCCCGGAGGCGCGCTTCTACGCACCCTGGCGTGACGATCCGCGTCCGGTCGGCGGGCTACTCCAGGGTATTTACGCATTCTTTGGAGTGACCCGGTTTTGGCGTGCTCTGTATCGCGCCCAGGAAGAGGGGTCACGCCGTACCGCCGCATTCGAATTTGCGCGATGGCGTGCCGCGACCTGCCAGGCACTCGATACGCTGAAGGACAACCATTCCCTCACAGTGGCCGGAAGACGAGTCCTGCAGCAGATCGAGGGTGAAATCAGGCCCTGGCTGAAGGAACCGGTTCCTGAGGACATCGCGGCGGCCGTCGAAACCGTGGGAAGGGACCACCAAGTCGCCTGGCGACTGCATCATCTGCAGCCAGATGTGCGGACAGTGGCGCAGGTGTCTCATGCCTGGCTGATCACCACTCGCACTGGAGCGGGACCCGCGCGCGGTCACAACGACCTCTCGCCAGATGCACTCGTCCCTGACGCTATTGCCTCATGGCTGCCCACTCGCTCAGACCTGATCCGCTGTCAGGTCATCCCGCCCGAAGCCGGTGCTTGCTGCCCAGAGTTGGAGTCCGAAGCAAGCGCTGCGGACAGGGCCTTTGCCGCTGGCGATTACGCCGAAGCCTGGATGGCCTACCGGTCCGAGATCACCGCGTCTCGCGATTCCTCAGCTTCCTGGGTCGGCTTCGCGCTTGCCTGGGCGTCCCTCGACCCACATCCCGGAGCGGAGCTGTTGCTCCGGCGTCCGGCCCTTGTACGAGACGTCTACTGTCGATTGCGTTCTCTGGACGTCCGACTGGAGCCGGACGAGTTGGCGGCCTGGATCGCTGCCCGATGGCCGCTTGCCGCCTCCGGTCATGGCTGACCGCGCACGGCGATAGCATAGGAGTAACCGACTTTGGCATTCTTGGTTACCCAACGAACTTCGTCGGACATCTGGCAGTAAGCGGACTGCACCTGTGATTCGACAAGGTCAGGCATCTCTGTACTGAGGAGAGTTGCTTTAACACGGTGCTCAGCAAATGGAGAACATGAGATCCTCAGCCCGTCCTCCCCCTTGATTATCACCCTCAGTTCGTCCGTCACATGTGGCACTTCCGCGTAGCATTTCTCCTCTTGGTCGATGTAGGTGAAGGCCCCACGCAGTTCGAGTTCCACGTCGAACGAACATCGCGTCCGACCGGAGTCGAGTGAAACAGGTATTCGTACGGCCCCTACTTCGACCAAGCGACCGTTCACGCTGGACTCGTCGACCGGTATCTTCCGGTAGAGCTTCACGAAGGAGACGGCCGGGTCAGCGTCTACTCCGTCCACGCATACGCGCCTCACTTGGATGCTTTCCCACTCCGGACCTCCGCGGGCCACCTCTGCAGTCGTGGCGAAAGATATCCATGGCACGAATGCCGCAGTGGGTGATTCGACATCACACGTGATGGACAACAGGGCGTCACCGTCGGAACGAATAACAAAGGTGTCGTGCCGTCGACGAAACCGAACAAGCTGAGGCATGTAATCCTCGAGGTTCCGCAGATGTTCCAGCTCTCGCACGTTCTTCCGGATAGAGTCGGCGAGTATCCACATTGCGACCGCACCGGAGACTACGGAGGTCGTGATCAATATCCAGGTCAGGACGAGGAAGAGTTCCCCCTGCGAGGCTTGGGATCTGAGGCCGACCAGGGTGCCCGTGATGGTGAGCGCTACTGAGAGAACGGCTGAGACAAAGGCGGCGAGTGCCGCGCTGACCCCCTCCGACCGCTGCGAGCTGGTCATGCCAGTCCCCCTGAATTGCTGTCCGACGCCTGCCATTCTCCGGGAACGAGTCCGCGTCCTCCAGAGTGCCTCGGAGCCACTGCTTACTCCGCCCAGGGCGCCGCGCCAGGTGGAGAGGCCTGCCGCAGCCCGATGGGACAGCCTTGCGGCATACGGTTCAGCCGGGCCGTCTGACCGGCAGCACAGTCCTTCCCATCTCGTCCCGCTGGGGGCTACGAGGAGGCTTGACATGGATCAAGCCGTCGTTCCTGTGGATGATGTACCGCTGCGGCTGGGGCGCGAAAGCGGGGCAGGAGACCGTCCTGGCTGTCGGGATCAGCCGTGACGGCTTCGAGTGGGGGCTGCGTCACGCGTGTCTGTCGGGCTACGTCCGCGGGGTGTACCCCGACCGAGCCACCTGCCGGCGTCAGTTGAAGCGTGCGCCCGCTCGCGTGCGGTGGGACCCCGAGCGGGACCTGCGCCTACAGCCCCTGCCGTACCGGTCCTTGCAACTCGGTCTCTCCGGTGAGGCCGCACGACGGTACGCGGACGAGTGGACGGTCGCCGTCCGCGACGTGACCCCGCTCGCCCACGAGATCCACGCCCTTGTTGAACTCGACCGCCGAACCAGTCACAGCTTCGTCATGACCTCGTCCAGGGAGATCAGTCCTGCAATGGTTGCCGGGCAGACCACCGATTCCATGGTCAAGGTGCCATTCACGTCGTCCCCCGGGTGGGCCCTCAAGACCGGCGAAGGTGCGAAGTCGCCCGGTGAGCCTTTGACCTTGACACGGTGACAAGGCCTTCACTGCTTGCCAAGGAGGTGGTCCCGATGACCGCGAGACAGGACACGGATGCGATACGAGCGCTCCAGGGCCTGGAGGACGGCCGTTCGTCCGTGCGACTGCGGGCGGCACTGGCGGTCGGCACGACGCCGGACGCGCGCTACGTCGACAAGCTCATCGAGCGATGCGCGATCGAGCCCGAGTTCTTCGTCCGCGACATGCTGACCTGGGCGCTCACCCGCCACCCGGTGTCCGTCACGCTCCCCGAGCTGCTCCGCGAAGTCCGCTCGGAGCGTGCGCAGGCACGGAGCCAGGCCCTGCACACGCTGTCCAAGATCGGGGACCCGCATGGGTGGCCGGCGATCACACGGGGGCTCCTGTCCGACGCCGACGACGAGGTGGCGCGGAGCGCCTGGCGGACCGCGGTCGTGCTCGTGCCGGAAGGCGAGGAGTCCGGGTTGGCCGCGGTGCTGGCGACGCAGCTCGGGCGCGGGGAGCGGGAGACGCAGCTGAGTCTCAGCCGGGCGCTGGTCGCGCTGGGTGAGGTCGTTCAGCCGGCCCTGAGTGCTGCGACGACGGCCCCTGACCGGCGGGTGCGCACGCACGCGCTCGCCACGGAACTGCTGCTGCGCGACCCGGATGCCGGATTCGAGTTCGCCGTCGAGGAGGCGAAGCGCGTCGTGGCCCTCGGTGGGTCCGGCCAGGAAGGACGATAGGCAGTGTTGATCGGTGAGGTGGCGCGACGGTCCGGGGTCAGTGCCCGCATGCTCAGGCATTACGAGTCGCTCGGCCTCTTGCGGCCTTCGGGTCGTACGGGCTCCGGCTATCGGGAGTACTCCGGCGAGGACATCCGGCGGATCTTCCACATCGAGAGCCTGAGGTCACTGGGACTGTCGCTGCGTGAGATCGGACGCGCGCTCGACGATCCCGGCTTCACGCCCTCGGCGCTCGTCGACGACCTCATCCGTCAGACGCGCGAACGCATCGCCGCCGAGACCGAGTTGCTCGCGCGGCTCCGCCGGATCGATGCCGCGGAACCCGCCGGCTGGGAGGACGTCCTCCAGGCCGTCGCGTTCCTCCAGGCGCTGGGGTCGAAGAGCGCTGCCGCGCGCCAGCGCGCGGCCCTTTCCTCGGTCGACGAGGTTCCGGTGCCGGTGGAGGCCCTGGTCGAGGCGGTACTTCGGGAGACGGAGCCGAACGTCGCCGGAGCCCTTCGATGGGCGCTGGCGCGATCGGGCGACGGCGGCACGGCACTGCTGGCGGAGGGCCTCGGTTCACCGGTGGCCGCGGTGCGGGAACGTGCCGTTCGGTCCCTCGCCGAGATGCCCGGTGACGAGGCCACCGCCCGGCTGCGGGACGTCCTCGCGAACCCCGATGCCGTGGTCCGCGGCCATGCGGCTCTGGCGCTCGGGACGCGTGGAGTCGCCGACGCGGTCCCGGCACTCATCGACCTGATCGTGGAGGGAAGGAACGACACCGATGCAGCCGATGCACTGAGCATGCTGTCGAGCGACACCGCGACGGCGGATCAGATCGCCACCAGGCTCGTCGACCGCCTCGCCCACGACACCACTGACGCGCCTGCACGCGTACGGCTGACCCAGGCGCTGGCGGACATCCCGGGGAGCACGGCCGCAGACGCCCTCGTGGAGCTGTCGCACGACGGGAACCGTGCCGTTGCGCTGACTGCGGCATACCTTCTTCAGCTACGCGACGCACGGTGACGAGCTGGGCGGCACGGTGACGAGCTGGGCGGCACGGTGACGAGCTGGGCGGCCTGCCCCGACTGTGTACCGCTTGTGTAGGGCAAGCGCGGCCCGGCGGGCTGCGGAGCCTCCGCCGGTCAGCCTCCGCCGTCCGCCGGGCCGCCTCGCGGTCAACCGTCGGCGCGGGCGGGCAGCCGCCATCCCGGGCGCGGGAAGTGGCAGGTGTAGCCGTCCGGGTAATGCTGCAGGTAATCCTGATGCTCGGGCTCGGCCTCCCAGAAGGGGCCCACCGGCTCCACCTCGGTGACGACCTTGCCCGGCCACAGGCCGGAGGCGTCCACATCCGCGATCGTGTCCTCGGCGATCCGCTTCTGCTCGTCGTCCACGTAGTAGATCGCCGAGCGGTAACTGAGGCCGATGTCGTTGCCCTGGCGGTTCTTCGTGCTCGGGTCGTGGATCTGGAAGAAGAACTCCAGGATCGCGCGGAAGTCGGTCTTCGCAGGGTCGAAAAGGATCTCAATGGCCTCCGCGTGCGTGCCGTGGTTGCGGTACGTCGCGTTCGGCACGTCGCCCCCGGTGTATCCCACCCGGGTCGCCGTCACGCCCGGAAGTCGGCGGATCAGCTCCTCCATCCCCCAGAAGCATCCGCCCGCCAGCACGGCCCTCTGCGTCTGCCCAGCCATTGCGGCCCTCCCATATCTGTCAGCTCGGTCACTCGGGCTGTTCGGCCGGCACACCAACGGCATCCCACGCCCACCCTCCTCAACGCGCGAGGGTTCCAGGCGATTCCGTGCCGGTCCGACCGGCCCTGCGGTCACGGACCACCGGCCACGGCGAGAAGCGCACCGACCTGTTGTCCACCCCCACGCCGGCGAGGCCGCCGAACGCTCAATCTCTCGCGTCCTGTCCCACCGGGGTCGCGCCCGCGCCGGAGACCACAGAATGGTAGGTCTGCAACCTCGCGCCCCTGGACCGGATGCGCTGCCGACCGCCGGACAGTACGACGGCACAGCCGGTCAGCGCGTCGTCAGGCTGATCCAGCTGTGCGGCATCAGCCGTCCTGGAATTGCTTTCGGTCATACCGCCCGCGCCCGGCATGATTCGTCCCGCCCGACGATTACAGACATGACGACTTCGGGGGCAAAGAGCAGTCGGCTCGGCGGCTTAGGACAGTGGTGGGGCGTCTTGGCCGGCGCCCTCCTCATCGCGGCATGGATCAATGAAGCAGCGGGCCCAGCGGTGATCATCACCCTGTCCGCGGTGGTCCTACTCTGGTCCTTCTTCCAAGCCCCGGTGACCTGCGGGGCTCCGGTCAGAGGACGAGCGGATGGCTGTCGCAACAACGCGACCGGCATTCTCATGGGCTGCCACATCCATCAGCACCGCTGGCAGAAACTCAAGATGCTGATCTTCCGGCGGCGTGTGCGTGAGTTCTGCTCCGGGCTGTTCTCAGACGGCAAGGCCACCCTCGTCACGCTCGCGGCAGCAGGCAGCTTCCTCTCAGGACTGGTGGCGCTCATACCTGGCGTCGCCGTCTGAGACAACGGGTCACATGACAGCAGAGCCTGCCGGGACGGGGGTCAGGCTGAGTGACCCGTTCGAGACGAACTGGGGGCGTCTTGCCCGACGGGCATTACTCCTGTCGAAGAGTGAGGCCACCGCCTCGATCAATCCTCTCGGCAGGGCTGTAGGGGGTGGGCTGCCATGGCTGAGCTCTGGAATGCGATCGGCGCCCTGGTCAGTCCCCAAACCGGAACACGGTCACAGCCTGCCCGATTCGCCGGAAAAGGTGTTGCGTGAGCGCGATGAGCTGGCGGCGGCGTCCGGATATGCGACCACCTTCCCGGACAACGTGCTCGATGCTCCGGCACTGGCATCGGTACGCACGGCGACGATGACCTCATGCACCTGGGCCAGGCGCGGCGCCACCCCGGTCCTGCCGCCCAATGGGTGCGGCGCGAATATCGCGGCCATCCGCGACCAGGCAGCGGCCGGTGGGAAGGTGGTAGTCCCAACCGTGCATGGTGCACGTGAGCACATCGTCTTCAATCCGCCCGAACTGGCTAAGGTCGGCCTGGAGATGCGGGCAGCGGCGCTGTACGCGCCAGTTGTCGAGCACGATGTCCTCGTCGTTTTCCTGCCTGGCACGGTAGTAGCTCTCGACGTAGTCGATGCGCTCGACGGAAAGACAAGTGAGGAACATGTAAACGAATTCGTTGTAGGGGCCGATCCGATTCGCGCGGAATCGCAGCGAGAGCAGAAGGCTATTGGACCAGTCGGGCTCACGCCGCGCGATGTTGGTGGCTACCAGATCTCCGGTGGTAGACAATGTGTAGCGGCATTTTTCTCCGTCCCATTGGCGAACCTGTCGCGTGGGGAAATCGATCACGATCGGGACGTCACCGATGTCCAGCCGCACCGGGCCGCCGACGCCGGCACAGATGTGGTCTGCGCGGGCCAGTAGCGGTTCCCACCACTGTTTCAGCGCCGCAATGAGTTGTTCCCGTGGCAGCGCTGGAGAGCGAGATGCACGTTCGGCTGAGAGACGGGACTGTTGCCTGCGAGCATAATCCTGTAGGTATTCTCGTTTGTTACTGAAAAACAGCTCAATCCGCTCCGGAGTGTGACGGTGCGTGAGATTGAAGTGATTCTTGCGCACTTCGGTGACGGTTCCCGGGAGGAGTAGGTGCGTAGACGTCTTCGGTAGCTTCTTGGCGAGCTGCTCACGGAACTGCTGCTGGTCGATGAAGATACTCTCTCCGTCGAGCCCTGTGCCGTTGAGGTCGAATAGGTCGTGGTCGAGAAAGCACGGTGGCCCCGAGTTGGGAAACACATGCTTTGCCTGTAATGCGTCGATGTAGCGCAGCGCGCGATCGAACTGCCACTGTCGTTTGCGAGCAGCGAACTCCCGCTTCGCACGCTGCGGCATCTGATACACCATGGGGAACCAGATTGCTCCGGAGAACTGCAGGAAGTGCGCATCAACCTCCCCGAACGCATGAATTGCCTGAACATCTCGCGGGTGTGCGTCGTTCTGGTTCAGCAGTACCGTCTCGCCATCGTCCAGCGCCAGCATGGAGTCGCCGATGGGACCATCGCCGGGTCCCGCCAAAGCAGTGATCATGATCCGCAGCCCGTCTCGGTCCACGGGCGAGCCGCTCCGTGTGCGCAGGAATTCCGTGAACCCCAGTTCACGCAGTTCACGCTCCAACTCCGCGGTCGCGAACGCGGGTAGGAGCACTGTAGCGTCCTTCCGCACATGCTTGTTCAAATTTTCTGCGTCAAAGTGGTCCCTATGCAGGTGCGAGATGTAAAGGTAGTCGGCGGCCCGTCCGTAGTAGGCCCAATCAAGATCGCTGTTGTCGGGAAACGGGAACCATGAGCCGAAGAATGCGGGGTTTACCCAGGGGTCACACAGCACTGATCCGGCGACTGTCTCGATGAACAGCCCTGCATGTCCGAGCCCAGTCACACGCATGGTCAGTCAGCACTCCAATGCTTTACGCAAGTTATTGCCCTAGTGCCGTGGAGGGCTTGTTCTGCAGCGGCACAATGATGGAGAGCAAGAAGAGCTTACGGACGACTTAAACCCAAGTCGGGGCAACCTGGTGAAATGCATCGCACATCAACGCGCTTGAGACGTGCCTATTTTTTCGTCAGACCAAACCGTCGCGATATCCAAAAGTACAAAGCCGTAGCGGCCCTGTGTCATCCCCCCGCTCCCTCTGCCTGCGATATACAACACCTAGCTTGTCAACCTCGATTATCTCGATCTCCTGTCTCACCGAAGACCGCAGTACTGAAACTGCGGTAGTTTTATCATAGACGGGGCGAAAACCGGAACCCAGCACAAGGCGGAGTGCGGAGTGGCTCGCCTTTCCGACTTCCACTAATTGCTCTGTTATCTGGCGTTGCCCCAGTCGGGCAAGTCGGCGACCTAATCCCCTTCCTTGATATCTCGGAAGTACTCCACATGCCCCCCACTTTCCATCAGCTCTTACCTGTGAACATCCGACAATTCTCGATCCATCTCGAGCCCAGACCAAGATCCCCGGATCCTCTGTCATTCTACGGACAAGAACATCCCTAGGATGACTGAGGGGGCCGTAAGAAGAAACTATAATTTCCGTAGCCTCTGCCACGAAATCAGGCATCTTACTCAGATCTCGAGAGGTGTAGAGACCGAACCTGAAACCGGATTCCGAGGACTGCATGAAACCGGAATCCGACTTCTCAGAGAAGAAAGAAGCGACTCGATCCCAGGATTTTGCCCCCATTTGTGAGAGTCTATGATCCGCTTCCGATTCCTCAATTAGAGTGGAATCGGGCAACATTTCATGCAAGAGCTCGGCATCATCTCGGGATATCACATCATCCTTGGCGCCGTGAATGATGATCGCCGGTATGTTTATGGCGTCAAGTTCGTCGGAGGTGGGCGCCGAGTACGCGTCAAGAAGCTCATGAGATACAGCGATGCTTCTATTCACGGCGTGATGAGGAAAGCTTTTCCATCCTCTTTCTAGCCATTCATCCGCTTGCTTGGATCCTATCATTCTAAGGAGCGATGAACGAAAGTCGGCGGTCGGGGCCAGTAGAGCCATCGCCTTTAACGGCAGATCTCCGTCCGGGCTTCGTTTTCGCAACTCAATCATCGAGCCGACGAGGACCGAAGCCCCCATGCTGCTTGCGACAGCATAGGTGTTGTCGTGTTCGTTCAGCAGGTTGACCACCACCTCGATCATGGCAGGGAAAGATAGGCGTGCAAAATCCGGAAGGTTTAGGTCTGGGCATAAAAAATCGATGCCATTCGCCTCGCAGGCGGCTTCGAAAATGCGCGCCTTACGGCTTTTCGGACCTGTCGCAAAGCCGTGCAGGTATAGAATCCTTGGCATTTCCTGAGAATCTCGCAATGTCATCTTCCGCGCCCAGTTCCCGACCGTGAGAGTCTGACGTCGTGCACAGTAACCCAGTTGGAATCGACTGCTTGAACAGATGCCTGAGTGGGATTATTCTCGACGTACATACTCTTCCCTACCAACATGGGGCTGCGCCAGTGAAGAACCAACACCCCCCTGCGGTGTCGGGCATGCGGTTCTGTGAAGGTGCCTATGAGTTCGTCACTTCGCCAACGTGCTCGCACTTTGAAGTGGTGAACTGCAGAATCCGTATACTGGGTGCCGTTGAGTCTCCGCGCCACGGAGAAACTCATCCAGACGCGTGTACCCCATTGCCTGATCACTACTTCGCCACTGGGTCGGTTCCTTCCATTGGACGAGAATTGATAGTAGGTCCATGAACCGGATATATTGCGGACTCCGCGACCGGTGACTCTAAGGGCGGTTGGATACAGGTAGACAGCCAGGGCTATTAACGCACTCGCCAATACGCTCGACGCTACACCGATGATTAATTCCATTTCGTTCCCCCGGCCAATCAATGGAATCGGAACGGCAATGTGCGCATACGGAAGCCCGACTCTTACCCAGATACGCTTTCCAGTCAATCATGTTCTTAAGCGCTCTCGGGGATACATTCTCAAAAGATCTTGTGATCAGCGTTGGCATAGGATGTTGCTCCCGTGACTCCCTCAACCGGCATGCCCCACTGCACGGGCGTCGACCTTCGAATTGTCAATGCCGATCATCAGCGGCGAGGGGCGCGACTGCCGGCCAAGGTCGTGCGTGCGGTCACGCGGGTCGGAGACGCCGGTATGGTTCGGGTCGGCATGCTCCGTGCGCCTCAGCTTCCCGACGCACTCCAGTGTCCATTTCCTCACTTGCATGCGGTGGCGACTGGAGCGCTCAACGGGTGGGCCCGGATGGGAAACTCGGTTGCCTCTGATGGCCCGATGGGGCTAGATACCGCCCATGGCTGACATTCAGGGCTCGTACGACGATCTGTTCACGGCCGTGCCCGGTGCGCTGGCCGCGTTGCTGGACGCCGGGGACGCGGGCGGCTCGGTGGCGGTCTTCGTGGACGGCGAGCCGGTGGTGGACGTGTGGGGTGGGTTCGCCGATGCGGGCCGTACGGTCCCGTGGGAGCGGGACACGATCGTCAACGTCTGGTCCGTCACCAAGACGATGACGGCGCTGTGCGCGCTGGTCCTGGCCGACCGTGGCGAGCTCGACCTCGCCTCGCCGGTCGCCCGGTACTGGCCGGAGTTCGCCGCGGCGGGCAAGGAGAAGGTGCTGGTGCGGCACCTGCTCGCGCACACCGCGGGCCTGCCCGACTGGGAGGGGCCGGTCGACGAGCTCTACGACTGGCCGTCCGCCACGGCACGGCTGGCCGGGCAGGCGCCTCAGTGGGAGCCGGGCAGCGCGGCCGGGTACCACTCGGTCACGCAGGGATTCCTCGTGGGCGAGGTCGTACGCCGGATCACCGGCCGTAGCGTGGGCGAGTACTTCGCCGACGAGGTGGCCGGACCGCTGGGCGCCGACTTCCACATCGGGCTGTCCGCCGAGCACGACCACCGCGTGGCGCTCACGGTCCCGCCGCCGTCCCGGGACGAGGACTACACCGCGAGTGCGCCCGGCGGCAACGCGAAGCCGTCCGCCGCGACCGGGATACGGGTCCGCGACGGAAACAGCGTCGCCTGGCGCCGCGCGCAGATCCCCGCGGGGAGCGGATTCGGCAATGCCCGCTCGGTCGCCCTCGTGCAGTCGGTGATGGCGTGCGGAGGAGCGGTGCGTGGGGAGCGGCTGCTGTCGCAGGCCGGCTGTGACCGGGCCTGGGAGGAGCAGTTCCACGGCGAGGACCGGATCCTGGGCATGCCGGTGCGCTATGGCCTGGGGTACGGGCTGTTCGGCAGCACCTACGGGTGGGGCGGCTGGGGCGGCTCGTTGGTCATGATCGAACCCGAGGCCCGGATGGCGGTGGCGTACGTGACGAACCAGATGCGCGAACCCGCGGACGACAATCGGGGACTGGAGATCGTCATGTCCGCCTACGACGGGCTCAACGGTCTGCGGGCCTGATTCCAACGGGTCACATGGCAGGGCGGTGGGCCGGTGGGCGGTGGGCAATCGGGAATCAGTGGCTGACGAACTGCTCACCCACCTACGCCCGTGAGCCCACCAGACCGCTTCAAGGTTGGATCGAGATCGTGTAGTTGCCGACGCCTCGCGCCGAATCGACGAAGATCCGGAAATTACCCGTCCACCGCGGCGTCACCGTGCATGCGGCATCACTGTCGGGTGCCAGGTCCCACGCCACAAGGTTGTCGTTCTCGTCGTAGACGCGGACGTCGAAATCCACGCTTGACCGCTCGGGCAGGACGTAGATGCTGTACGTGACGTAGGCGCGCAGCACCACGTCGTAGTAGTCGGACCGTCCCGGCCAGACCCTCCCGGTGCCCACAAGTGCCATCGCGATTCCCCCTTGACGCGATTAGGAGCTGAGCATTCCCAGCAGGATTGCCCGCTGTTCCTGCACCCAGTCGATGGTTGGGTCGAGCCCCATCGAGCGATCGAAGTCCAACAGGGCTCTCGAGTAATCTCCAAGTGCCTTGTACGCCAGCCCGCGATATCCCACGGCGACCGCGCTGTCGGGGTCCAGCTCCAATGAGCGGTCGAGGTCGTTCAGGGCTTCTTCGTAGCGCCCGAGTTCCAAGTAGGACATGGCACGGTCGCGAAGCAGGAATGCCTCGTTCGCGTCCTGCTCGGCGGCCTGGTTCAAATCCCTGAGCGCCTCGCCATAACGGGCCAGTTCCCAGTACTGCCCTCCGTCGACCGGGCGCGCGGAGATGTCGTCATAGTCCACCTCGTACGCCTGGACCCAGGCCTGTCGGCCATCGGAGTCGGAGGCCGGCACCGAGTGGGGTGCGCTCTCTCCGGGCAGCGTGGGAGTGAGGTCGGGATCCAGCGCGAGCGCCCGGTTGAAGTCCCTTACCGCCGCGGCGTCCTGTCCGAGAGTCTGGTAGACGGTTCCCCGAGTGATCAGTGCCTGCGCGTTGTCGGGTTCCAACTCCAGGGCTCGGTCCAGGTCACGGAGCGCTTCCCCGTAAAGTCCCAGCTCGCGATACGTGTCTCCCCTGCCGTGCAGCGCGAAGGCGTTGTCTGGTTCCAGCCTCAGCAACCGGTCGAGGTCGCGCAACGCATCGTCATAGCGCTGGAGATTTCGGTAGGCCGTTCCCCGAAGGACGAGGGCCATCACGTTGTCCGGTTCCAGCCGCAGCGCGCGATCGAGGTCGCGCAACGCGGCGTCCTGGTCCCCGGTGGCCAGGTGGACCGTGCCTCGGGCGGTGAGTACGTACGGATCTTCCGGTTTCAGTTGCACTGCTCGGTCGAGGTCCCGCAACGCCTCCTCGTGACGCCCCAGCTCCTGGTACGTGGCTCCCCTGCCGTGCAGCGCGGAGGCGTTGTCCGGTTCCAGCCGCAGCAGCCGGTCGAGGTCGCGCAGCGCGGCGCGATACTGGGCGAGCCCCCAGTAGGCGGCGCCTCGTTCAAGGATCGCCACCGTGTTGTCCGGTTCGAGTACCAGGGCCCGGTCAAGGTCCCGGAGTGCCTCGTCGTTGCGCCCGAGGGCCGCGAGGAGGGCACCGCGCTCGACGAGCGCCGCCGTACCGTCCGGTTCCAGTGTCAGCGCCCGGTCCAGATCGAGTAACGCCTCATCGTGCCGGCCGAGTTCACGATGGCCGACGGCCCGCCTGATCAAGGCCGCCGGACCGTCCTGTTCGGCCGACTCCGATTTCCCCTCCGGCTCCCGCACGGTCTCGGAACGCGGTGAGCGAGGGTGGCGACCGCCCGGCTCCGTTGCCGTTTCCGGGCGCGGCGGCCGCTGCTGTCCCGATGGGACGGTCGCCGCCTCGGAAGGACCGGATTGCGCGACCTCGTCGAAGATCCGGCCGTCATGGGTTCGCGAATAGAGCACCGGAGTGCCCCACTCGAAGTTGTTCACTTCGCTGAGAATCGCGCGGCGCCCGTCATAGACTGCCGCATCCAATGGATAGCCGTCGGCGATGGTCTGATAGAACTCGCGGGCGAACGCGATGGCGGCGACATCAGTGATTTCGAACTGCATCGCCACAACGGCCGGCAGGCCTTGCTGGATGAGGCTCTGCGCCGGACCTGCGAACGGATCGCTGCCGCTCCCCCTGCCGCCCTCGCAGGCGTTCAGCACCGCCAGCCGTATGCCGCGATCGTGGAGCATCCCACCGATTTCCTCACCGGTTACTTTACGTCCGTTCCCGTTCGGGTCCTCCACCATGAGCACGCCGTCCTGCCAGTCCGGCAGGTAAACGCCATGCCCGATGAAATGGAAGACGTGGAATTTCCCATGCCGCAGGCGTCGATGCAGGTGGGTCAGCGTCGCGCCCTCAAGTCGTTCGACGTAGACCTGGCCGGCGGCCTTCAGCTCGGCGAGAGCCTGGTTGACCTGATTCCATTCCTGCTCCACATCCAGGGGTGCCAGGCCGTTGGGGCTGGAAATCATGACGAGCACCCGAAGCGGTGCCTGCACCGTGAGCGGATTCGGACGGTCGGGCATCTCCAGGTAGCGCACCAGCGGGGTCCACCGGGAGTGGACGAAGAAGCGTCTGCGGTCCGAGTCGTACAAGAATTCCCATGGAAGTTCCGAGATTCTTCCCGAAGCGCCGAGCCGCAGCAGGATGCGCAGACCGCAACCGGCCCGGTCGACCTCCCTGAGGCTGCTCTCCAGTGCGACTTTCAACGGCCCCTGGAACAACGACTTGTAGAGCCGCCCGCCGAAGTCCTTCAGCGGCGCCAGCTCGGGATTTCCCGGGCCGCGCGTGCCCTCACCCCTCGATCGACTCACCTTGAGCCGGAAATTCTCCAACTCCAGGACGGACGGCAGCTTGAAGTCCTTCTCGGTCTTGTACTCGCCGACCGGGGAACGCACCGAAGCTCGATACCTATCGGGTCTCGTGGGCTCGATAGAAATTTCGAAATCTTGATAGGTGATCACGCTGCACACCCCCGCCTGCGCCCTGGCCGGCGGCCGATCACGACGATCACGGCCTCCCTGCCGACAGCCGTATTCACTATCCCGGAGCGATGACCAGGATGGCTAGCACTCCGATGGAAAACGGGACCCACTCCCGGCCTATATCCGGTCGCGGATCTTCCCTTTGTCACTCAGGGAGGAAGAAGGGGCGGAAGCGACGGCAGTTCGGTTTCTTCCGGCCGAACCGCACCTTGAGAAACGCACCGGCAGGGACCGGCCGAACATCAATCCCCGCTGCCATAGGGCCGCGTAAGAATCTCCAGGTTGTGCCCGTTCGGGTCGTCGAAGTACGTGCCCCGGCCGCCGTCGTTGTGGTTGATCTCCCCGGCACGGCGATGGTACGGATCCGCCCAGTACGTCAGGCCGGCCTCGCGGACGCGGGCGAAGATCGTGTCGAAGTCCTCCTCGGAGACGAGGAAGGCGTAGTGCTGCGGGGTGATGGAGTCGGTGGTGTCCAGGTAGTCGAGGGTCACGCCGTTCGGGATCTCGACCGGGATGAAGGGGCCGTACTGGGGCAGCACCTCCAGGCCCAGGATGTCGGCGAGGAATCGGGCCGAGGCGTGTTTGTCGTGTGCGGCGACGATGGTGTGGTTCAGGTGGACGGTCATCGTGCGGACCTCCTCGCGCCGAGTGCGGGCCTCCTCCGTACCGACCATACTCCGCGACCGGTTAAGGTAAGCCTTGCCTTAGCAAACCGGTTCATTGGTAAACGAGTGCAACGGTGCCGGAACCATCGGTGGACCACCACATCGTCGGAGTCGTCGTGCGTGCAGTAGCAGTGAAGGCCGTCCTGGCCACGGCCGTTGTCGGAGGGCTGCTCGCCGGCTGCTCGTCCTCGGACGGCGGTGACGGGAGCGCGGAGAAGGCAGCCGCGCGCAACCCCGTCATGGGCGCCTCCGAGGGGGCCACGGAGGGGCCGTCCGCCGCGCCGAGCGCGCTCGCCGACGGCATGGGTGCCGACACGGACACCGACGGGACGTTCCCGCGGACCGTGACCCACTTCCAGGGGAAGACGACCCTGAAGGCCGAGCCGAAGAAGATCGCCGTGCTGAGCACGGGTCAGCTCGACGACCTGCTGTCCCTCGGGATCGTGCCGACGGCCACCACCCGCGCCGACAACGCCGGGCTCGTACCCGACTACCTCGCCGACGCCTTCCCGAAGGACAAGTCGCAGCTCGCCGGCATGACCGACGCGGGCACCCGGCAGGCGCCCAACCTGGAGTCCCTCGCGGCGGCCAAGCCGGACCTGATCCTCGCCAACGACTCGCTCGGCGACCTCTACCCCAAGCTGTCGAAGATCGCGCCCACCGTGATCACCGCCGGCAACGGCATCAACTGGAAGCGCGACCTGCTCCTCGTCGGCGAGGCCGTCGGCAAGGGCGAGGCGGCCCGGGACATGCTGGACGACATCACGTCCGACGCCGCCGACAAGGGTGCGGACCTCGGCGGTCCCACCGTCTCCATGGTGCGGTTCACCCCGGACCGCACCCGTATGTTCGGCGTCTCCTCCTTCACCGGGTCCATCGCCGTCGACATGGGGCTGTCGCGGCCCAAGTCGCAGCAGTTCAAGGCGATTTCCGAGGACATCGGCCCGGAGAGCATCGACACCGCCGACGGTGACTGGATCTTCTACTCCGTCCAGGGCGACGCGTCCGAGACCGACGCCGCTGGGGGTACCCCCTCTGGGGGAGTGCTGGCCGGGCCGCTGTGGAAGTCGATGAAGGCGGTCGAGGCGGGGCAGGCCGTGAAGGTCGACGACGACCCCTGGTACCTCAACGCCGGTCCGACCGCCGCGCGTCTGGTGATACGACAGCTCGCCGAGCACATCGGCAAGTGAGCCCGAAACGCCTGGCCTGGCCGGCGGCCGTCCTCGCGGTGGCCGCCGTCGGCATGCTCAGCCTCGCCGTCGGCACCCGTGCGGTACCGCTGCCGGCCGTGTTCGACGCCCTGCTGCACGGCGGGGGCTCGCCGGACGCCCTGGTCGTACGGTCGCTTCGGGTGCCGCGGACCGAGGTCGGACTGACTGCGGGTGCCGCGCTCGGCGTCGCGGGCGCCGCGCTCCAGGCCGTCACCCGCAATCCGCTCGCCGATCCCGGCATCCTCGGGCTGAGCCAGGGCGCCGCGGCCGGGGTCGTCCTCGCCATCGGGTTCGGGCTGGCGAACGGCTTCGGGGGGTACGTCTGGTACGCCTTCGCCGGTGCCGTCGTCGCCGCGTGTCTGGTGTACGCGATCGCCGCGCGGGGGCGGGACGGGGCGTCGCCGGTGAAGCTGGCGCTGGCGGGTACGGCGTTGTCCGCGATGACCGCCGGGGCCACGACCGTCGTCCTGACCTCCAGCTCCGCCACGCTCGACCAGTTCCGGTTCTGGCAGGTGGGCGCGCTGAGCGGGCGGGACGCGGACACCGTCGTACGCATGCTGCCGTTCCTGGCGGCCGGGGCGCTGCTCGTGCTGGCCTGTGCGCGCGGGCTGGACGCGCTGGCGCTGGGGGACGAGACGGCGCGGGCGCTGGGGCACCGGGTTCAGCTGGTGCGGGGGGCGGCGGCGCTGGGGGCGACCCTGCTGACCGCTGCCGCGGTCGCCGCCGCCGGTCCGATCGCCTTCGTCGGCCTCGCCGTGCCTCACCTGGCCCGACGGCTGGTGTCCGGGGGGCATCGTGCGGTGCTGCCGCTGTCCGCGCTGCTCGGGGCGGTGTTGCTGCTGGGCGCGGATGTGGCGGGGCGGGTGGTACGGGCTCCTGCGGAGGTGCCGGCCGGGGTGATGACCGCGTTGGTGGGGGTGCCGGTGCTGGTGGTGCTGGTACGGCGTAAGGGAGCCGTCGCGTGAAGGGCGCCCGGCGCTGGTGCCGGCGGGTGGGTGGCGCAGCCCGGCGCCACGGGGTGCCGCCCGCGCCCACCCGTGCCGCCCCAGGCGGCACGCATGCCCGCGGGATGGCGGGGTCGGCCACGCGCGGGACGGCGGGCACAACCACCCATGGGATGGCGGGGACAACCACCCACGGGACGGCCGGGTCCGCCACCCACGGGACGGCGGGGTCCGCCACCCACGGGACGGCGGGGTCCGCCACCCGCGGGACGGCGAACACGACCACTCACAGGACAACGCCCACGACCACCCCCGGAATGACGATCCTCCGCCCCCGCCCCCGCGTCTCCCTCCTCCTCCACCGCCGCTCCGCAGCAGCCGCCGTGATCCTCCTCGTGCTCCTCGTCGGCGTCATGCTCGCCTCGGCCTGTCTCGGGCAGACGTACGTCTCCCCTGCCGAGGTCTGGCGCACCCTGCGCACCGGATCCGGGCCGTACGACCTGGTCGTCGGGGAGTTGCGGGTGCCGCGGATCGTGCTGGGGGCGCTCGTGGGGGCGGCGCTCGGGGTCTCCGGGGCGCTCGTGCAGAGCGTGACCCGCAACCCCCTCGCCAGCCCGGACGTGATCGGCGTCGGGCACGGCGCCGCGGCCGCGACCGTGCTCGCCCTGGCGACCGGGACCGTCAGCTCACCCGGCGCGATGCCCGCCGTCTCCGTCGCCGGCGGGCTCGGCGCCGCCGCCCTCGTCTACGTACTGGCGTGGCGGCGCGGCATGCAGCCGAGCCGGTTCGTGCTCACCGGTGTCGGCATCGGGGTCGCGCTGTCCGCGATCGTCCAGCTGTATCTCACCGACAGCGAGCTGGAGGCCGCCGAGCAGATCAAACTGTGGCTGACCGGCAGCCTCAACGGGCGCGGCTGGGAGCAGGCGGGGCCCCTGGCCGTCGTACTGCTGCTGTGTCTGCCCGCGCTGGTGTGGGCGAGCCGGGCAGTACGGCCGCTCGGGCTCGACCCGGACACGGCGGCCGCACTCGGTGTACGGGTGGACCGGGCCCGCCTCGGCCTCACCGTGCTGGGGGTCGTGCTCGCCGCCACGGCGACCGGCGCCGCGGGACCGATCGGCTTCGTCGCCCTGACCGCACCCCAGCTGGCCCGCCGGATCACCCGGACGCCCCAACTGCCTCTGGTGTGCTCGGCGTTGACCGGCGCGTTCGTGCTGGTCGTCGCCGACCTCGCGGCCCGCACCCTGCTGCCCCCGCTGGAGATCCCGGTCGGCGCGCTCACGTCCCTGGTCGGCGGGCCGTATCTGCTGTGGCTGCTGGGCCGTCGTACGGCGGCACGATGAAGGGCCCCGGAACACCCGGGGCCCTCGCTCGTACGGCGAGACTCAGATCGTCGCCGTGTCGATCACGAACCGGTACCGGACATCGCTGCTCAGCACCCGCTCGTACGCCTCGTTGATCTCGGAGGCGCCGATCAGCTCTATCTCCGCGCCGATGCCGTGCTCCGCGCAGAAGTCCAGCATCTCCTGGGTCTCCTGGATGCCGCCGATGCCGGATCCGGCGAGGGTCTTGCGGCCGGCGATCACCGAGAAGAGGTTGAGGGAGATGGGCTCCTCGGGGGCGCCGACGTTCACCAGCGCGCCGTCCGTCTTCAGCAGCGAGAGGAACGCGCCGAAGTCGAGCGGGGCGGAGACCGTCGAGATGATCAGGTCGAAGGTGCCGGCCAGCTCCTCGAAGGTCTTCGGGTCGCTGGTGGCGTAGTAGTGGTCGGCGCCCAGCTTCAGGCCGTCGTCCTTCTTGCGCAGGGACTGCGAGAGGACCGTGACCTCGGCGCCGAGCGCGTGCGCGATCTTGACGCCCATGTGACCGAGGCCGCCCATGCCGACGACGGCGACCTTCTTGCCCGGGCCCGCGTTCCAGTGCTGCAGAGGCGAATACGTGGTGATGCCGGCGCACAGCAGCGGCGCCGCCACGTCCAGGGACAGGCCGTCG
This sequence comes from Streptomyces sp. MMG1533, assembly GCF_001279775.1. Classification (GTDB taxonomy): domain Bacteria; phylum Actinomycetota; class Actinomycetes; order Streptomycetales; family Streptomycetaceae; genus Streptomyces. The sequence continues at coordinate 80,247 of NZ_LGDG01000247.1, forward strand.
GGGATGCGGACGACGAAGTTCTCGTCGACGACGATCTTCTCCGAGTAGCCGCCGTAGGTGGGCTCGCCGTCCTTGCCGAGCGCGTTGTACGTGCCGACGCTGCCGCCGGTGCAGTACTGCTCCAGCCCGGCCTTGCAGTTGTCGCACTCACGGCAGGAGTCGACCAGGCAGCCCACGCCCACGCGGTCGCCGACCTTGTACTTGGTGACACCGGGGCCGACCTCGGAGACGACGCCCGCGATCTCGTGGCCCGGGACCATCGGGAAGATCGCTTCGCCCCAGCCCTCGCGGACCTGGTGGATGTCGGAGTGACAGATGCCGGCGAACTTGATGTCGATCAGCACATCGAACTCGCGGACCGCTCGGCGCTCGATGGTGGTGCGCTCCAGCGGAGCCTTGGCGGCGGGTGCGGCGTATGCAGCAACAGTGGTCATGCCGGGGTTCTCCTAGCAGTGGTGTCGCGCCCGGCTGCCTTCCGGCTGGGCACGGAGATCAGCCTGCCCGACCGATCGGCGTTCACCCAGACCACGGCTCTGCCTACGTCCACCGGTCCTACCACTGGCGGGGTCAGGTTGGTGTGCGTACGACCGTGAATACTGGAGGCATGGACGAACAGCCCGAACCCGCACAGGACCCCTCCCCCGAGACCGGCGGGTCCCTGGACCGGCGCGCCGAGCTCAGCGAGTTCCTGCGCACCCGGCGGGCCCGGCTGAAGCCGGAGGACGTGGGGCTGCCGGACTTCGGGCGGCACCGCCGGGTGCCGGGGCTGCGCCGGGAGGAGCTGGCCCAGCTGGCCGGGGTGTCCGCGGCGTACTACACACGCCTGGAGCAGGGCAACGGGCGGAACGTGTCGGCGGAGGTCCTCGACGCCATCGCCCGCGCGCTCAGGCTGTCCGACGCCGAGCACGCCCACCTCACGCATCTGGCGAAGCCCAAGCAGCACAAGAAGAAGCAGGGCGTGCGCACCCAGCAGGTGCGGGGCGCGCTGCGGCAGCTGCTGGACACCATGGACGGCATTCCCGCGTACGTCGTGGGCCGGCGCTCCGACATCCTCGTCTGGAACCGGATGGCCGCGGCGGTCTTCGGCGACTGGTCGCAGCTGCCGCCGCAGGAGCGGAACTGGGCGCGGATGACGTTCCTGAAGCCGGAGTACCGCGAGCTGTTCGTCGAGTGGGAGCAGAAGGCGACCGACATCGTCAGCTATCTGCGCCTGGACGCGGGCTGTCACCCGGACGACCCGCGGCTGTCCGCGCTGGTGGGCGAACTCTCCGTGAAGAGCGAGGAGTTCAGGCGGCTGTGGGCCACCCACGACGTCAAGGAGAAGAGCTACGGCGTCAAGCGGATGCAGCATCCGCTCGTCGGCCACCTCGAGCTCTCCTTCGAGACGTTCCGGCTGATCGACGACCAGGAGCAGACCCTGATCACCTACCACGCCGAACCGGGCTCCCCGTCGGCCGAAGCCCTGCGCCTGCTGGCGAGCTGGGGCACGGACGCGACGCGCTCGGGCACGCAGTCGACGACGCCCCAGGCCTGACACGGCGGTTCAGCGGCCATGGACGTCGTACCGTGTTCAGTTCCGCACACCCAGATCCTCCCGCATCACCCGCCGCATCGCGCTCAGCCGGGGCTCGGCCGCCTTCAGGTCGAGCAGCGCCTGCTGTGCGCTCTCACCCTCCCGGGCCCGGCCCCGGTCGAGGCGCTTGGCGACGGCGTCGATGTCGGCGAGCACCTCGTTGACGGACCGTGAGGCTTCCATGATCCGCTCCGGCACCACCATCTGCGCCTCGGCGTACCGGTCGCGGTAGTCGCGGCGGGCCTCCTCCAGCTGCTCGCGCTCCTGGTCGCCGTAGACGTCGTCGCGCAGCCGGTGCAGGGCGTCCTTCAGCAGGGTGTGGAACTGCCGCGAGGCCCTGTTCATCGCGGTGTATGCGTCCCGCCGCTCCTCGAACGCCCGCTTCTTCTCCTCGAGTTCGATCTCCTCGGCGCGCTGCCGTTTGGTGAGCCGGTGACTGAGGACGGGCGCGAAGAGGGTTCCGAGGACACCGACGACAGCGGTGATCGTGGTGGCGAGGGCGTCGGTCATGGAGCGGATCCTATGCACCGGCCGACACCGCGCAGGGTGGCGGCCGCCCCCGCTACGGCCACCGACCCTGGCCGGGACCTCGGCGGCGAACGAGGACGAGCACGTCCTGTGCTGCGTCAGGGTGGCCGCGTCAGCCCTGGTACGGCGGTGCCGCCCCCCACGTCCACTTCGGCACCGGCTGCTCCGCCGGCGGCTTCGCGTCCGGACCGGAGAAGTACACGGCCAGTCGCGTGCCCCACTCCACGTAGGCGAGGAACGCGGAGCGGAACTCGGCGTCCGTCGGCAGGCCCGCCTCGTCCGCCGCGTCCTGGATCAGATTCACCCAGCGTCGGCGCTGCGGCTCGGTGATCCCGCGTCCCATGTGCTTGGCGACCATGTGCCCGTGCCCGCCCTGCGTCTCGGAGTAGTCGGACGGGCCGCCGAACACCTCGGCGAGCCAGAGCGCGACATGGGAAGCGTGCTCGGGAGCCAGTCCCGCGAACACCTCGGCCAGCAACTCGTCCGCGAGGACCTTCTCGTAGAACACCGTCGTCAGCCGCTCGAAGGCCTCCACGCCGCCCGCCCACTCGTACAGCGTCGGGACGGCGGAACCCGTGCCGCGGACCGTGGTCGGCTTGTAGTGGCGCATCTCCTGGATGCTGGGGATGTACGGCCGGATCTCGGCGAGGAAGTCGGGGAAGAGCTCCGACTTGCGGAAGCCTTCCAGGTGGTCCTCGGTCGAGGTCCAGGTGATGCGCAGGATGTAGTGCTCGAAGTCCTCCTCGCAGCGCGCCAGCTCGAAGTCGACGCACTGCGGTGCCGCGGCCAGCAGGGCGGCGGCCTTGGTGTAGGCGGACAGGAACTCCGCCGACCGCTCTTCGGGGATGTGGTACCGGATGTACTCGACCGTCTGAGTCGTCATGCGCCCACAGAAGCACGAGAGGCCCGCCGGAGGCTGTGCCTCCGGCGGGCCTTTCGCTCAGGGCCTACTCACCCGTCGTACGGCTCACTTGCCGTAGTACGCGTTGTAGATCGAGATCGTCGACTTGTTGCCCTTCTTGTCGGCGATCTTGGCGTGGAAGGAGATGGCCTTCCCCTTCGCCGGGTTCTTCACGGTGATCTTGCCGTCCTTGACGGTGACCTTCTTCCAGGTCTGGCCGTAGTCGTACGACACGTACACCGACAGCGACTTCAGGTTGGAGCCCTTGGCCGCGCCCTCGACGGTGACCGGAACCGACACCGTCTTGCCCGCCTCGACCTTGCTGTCCAGGCCGGTCTGGGCCTTGAAGCGGACCGTGGAGGCCGGGAGCGTGGCCGTGTTGTCGCCGGCCGGCTTCTTCGAGCGGAAGGTCCAGCTCGCGTCGATCCGGGTGGAGGCGGCCGCGACCTTGACGCTCCGCTTGACCGAGGTGGTCAGCTTGTACTCGGCGTCACCGGCCGGGACCTTGAAGGATCCCTCGCCGAACAGCGGGTCGGCGTTGGTGCCGACCTTGGTGCCGTTGCGGTACAGCGAGGTGGCGACCGAGGTGAAGTCCGAGGAACCGGCGTGTCCGGCCCCGTCGGCGAACAGCGGCAGCAGCCCGTAGATGTTGTTGCCCTCGCGGAAGAGCCCGTAGTCCGCGTTCAGATGCGGGCCGAAGACCGCCGTGTTGAAGGTCTTCGTGTACTTCTGGCCCGCCTTGAAGGTCTGCGGGGCGCCGAGCGTGTAGTACGCGTCGACGACCGGGAAGCCGTCCGCGTCCTTGCCGCTGTACTGCTCGAGATCGAAGGTCCACTGGATCTTGTCGGCCGTCGAGAGGTACATCGTGCGCGTACCCGGCAGCTTCTGCTCCACCGGGAAGCCGAGGACCGTGTCCTCCGGGAAGAAGCCCCAGGTGACCAGCCCGCCGGACTTGCCTGCGGCGGCGGCACCGAGGTTGTTCTTCACCGTGGCGAGTTCGCTCGCCTTGAAGTGGCGGACCTTGTCGCCCTGGATCTTCTTGACCTTGGCGGTGGTGGCCACGTCGTACTCGGCGTTCGCCCCCTTGGTCCACTGACCGTTCCAGGTCTGTGTGAGACCGGTGGCGGCCTCCGGGCCCAGGTGGGCCATCCGCAGGTCGGCGAAGCTCTCGAGGCCGAAGCCGATGCCGATGCCCGCCGGCTCGTAGAAGTAGTTGCTCATCGCGGCCGTCTGCTTGGCCTGCGCGTCCGGCACCGTGATGTCGGCCGACTTGGTCTTGCGGGCGTCGATCGTCACCGAGGTGTCCTTGGTGACGCTCAGCTTCGGCTGGACCAGCCAGTCGAGGCCGCCCTCCAGGTTCACGAAGTCCTTCATGACCCAGGCGTCCAGCAGGTAGGTGCCCTTGGGCAGCCGCATGGTCGTGGAGCCGGAGGCGACCGTCGGGACCTGGTAGGCCCGGCCGTTGCCCAGGCCCGCGTAGCCGAGGAGCACGGTGTTGTAGCCGTCCGTCGGCTGACCGTCCCGGCCGATGTGCTTGACGGTGACGTCGTACGACTGCACCTCACGGTTGACCGCCGCGGCCGTACGGACGCTCTGGCCGCCACCGGTCGCCGTCACGTACGCGGAGTACGCGCCGTCGAGCGTGCCGCCCAGCTTGGTGTTGACGGTGACGTCCACGGACGCCTTGCCGCCCGCGGGGACGGTCACCTTGGTCGCGCCGAGCTTGAAGAAGCCCGCGGGAGCCGCCTGGCCCTTGGGGTCGGTGGCGGTCGCGGACAGGGTGAGCGTGACGTCCTTGGTGCCGAGGTTGCGGTACGTCAGCGGCTTGGTGGCCGGCTTGTCGTCGGTGTGCGGCCACTGCTGCGTGCCGAAGCTCACCGACACCGGGTCGGCGATCACCGTCTGCTTGATGGCCTTGTCGACCTGGATCCGGCCCGAACCCTGCTGGAACGGGGTGTACTTGCCGCCCTTGGTAGAGGCGGTCAGCGCACCCTTCAGCTCGGCGTACGTCCAGTCCGGGTGCTGCTGCTTGAGGATCGCGGCGGCACCGGCCACGTGCGGGGTCGCCATCGACGTACCGGAGATGGTCAGGTAGCCGGCCGGCTTCTCGCCGACCTCCTGCTCGATGAGGCTGCCCTTGGCGGACGCGGCCGTGATGTCCACGCCGGGCGCGGTGACGTCCGGCTTGATCGCGCCGTCGCCGAGCCGCGGGCCGGTCGAGGAGAACTCGGCGAGCTTGTCCGTGTCGTCGACGGCGCCGACGGTGAGCGCGGAGTCCGCGCTGCCCGGCGAACCGACCGACTCCGGGCCGGAGTTGCCCGCCGCGATCGCGAAGAGGATGCCCTTCTCGGCGGAGAGTTTGTCGACCGCCGCCTCCAGCGGGTCCACCTCGGGCGTGTCCATGCCGCCGAGGCTGAGGTTGACGACCTGGGCGCCCTGAGCGGCCGCCCACTCCATGCCGGCCAGGATGCCGGAGTCGTCGCCGGAGCCGGTGTCGTCGAGGACCTTGCCGGCGAGGATCGACGCGCCGGGCGCCACACCCTTGTACTTGCCGCCGGACTTGGCGCCGGTGCCCGCCGCGATGGACGCGACGTGCGTGCCGTGGCCGACGTGGTCCTTGTCGTCGGTGGACGTCGAGAAGTTCTTGGCCGCGATGACCTGGTTCTTCAGGTCCGGGTGGGTCGCGTCGACACCCGTGTCCAGGACGGCGATCTTGACGCCCTTGCCGTTGTAGCCGGCGGCCCACGCCTTGGGGGCGCCGATCTGCGGCACGGACTTGTCGAGGGTGGCCTTGCGGACGCCGTCGAGCCAGACGTGCGCGATGCCGGAGGCCGTCTTGTCGCCGTTGGTGACCGCGTCCCACAGCTCCGGCGCGTCCTGGTGCGGGGTCTGTACCGCGTCGGCGTTCAGGGAGTTCAGGGTCCGGCGCAGGGTGCCCGCGTCACGGACGTCGGCCTTGGTGGCGGCGGCGGCTCCCTTGTAGCCGACGATGACCTTCAGGCCGTTCTTCTGGGAGGTGCGGGTCGCCGCCTTGTTGAGCTCGGTGATGTCGAAGAGGCGCTGGTCGAGCTTGCCGGTGGCGACCAGGCGGGCCGCGTCGGCCGGGATCACGAGCGTGTGTCCGTCGACCTTGCGGATCTGGACGGGTATGCGCTCGCGTCCCTTTGCCCGCTCCAGGCCGACCACGCGGCCCTTGGAGTCGACGGAGACGCGGTCACCCGTGATCAGGGTGATGCGGTGGTTCGACGTGAGCTGGGCAGCGCCGGTCGCACGCTGCTCGGGCTTCGCCGACGCCGGGCTGGTCATGCCCGCCGCCAGGGCCACGGCGGCTGCCGTGGCTATCGTGGCCGCGCATGCTCTTTTCACTTGTCTGCGCAAGTTTCCCCCTTGCAGAAGTACCAGGTGAATTCCCCGTTCACCCGGCCGGGGGCGGTCTCGCACGCACACCCGTGCACCCCCCGGAACTCGCAGTATGCCGGGGGGTGATCAGACACCTCAATAGACAGGCGCCGCACAGGAAGGGTCTGTTACACGATCGCCGGGTAAGCGAATATCCCCGGCCATTTCCGAATCCCGTCGTCGCGAGTTCGCCGCTATGACGCGGCGTTCTCCTTCACCGTGATCTTCCCCTTGCGGATCGTCGCCAGACGCGGGGCCTTCTTCGCGATCGCGGAGTCGTGGGTGACCATGATGAAGGTCAGCCCGAGCTCCTTCCACATCGTCTCGAGTACGTCCATGATCTCGTCGCGCATCGACTCGTCGAGGTTTCCGGTGGGTTCGTCGGCCAGCAGCACCTTCGGCTGCTTGACCAGCGCACGGGCGATGGCGACGCGCTGCTGCTGGCCGCCGGACATCTCGCCCGGCAGATGCCCGAGCCGTTCGCCGAGCCCGACCGACTTCAGCGCCTCGGCGGCCCGTTCGCGCCGCTCCTTTCCCTTCACGCCGAGCGGAACGAGGGCGGTCTCGACGTTCTCCTGGGCGGTGAGCGTCGGGATCAGGTTGAAGCTCTGGAAGACGAAGCCGATGTTCTCGCTGCGCACCTTGGTGAGCCGGGCCTCGGACAGCTTCGCCATGTCCGTGCCGTCGAGGACGACTTCACCGGACGTGGGCCGGTCGAGGCCGCCGAGCATCTGGAGCAGCGTGGACTTGCCGCCGCCGGTGGGGCCCTGGATGACCAGGCGGTCACCGTCGGCGATCGTGAGGTCCACGCCGTCGAGGGCATCGACGGTTTCCTTGCCGCGTGTATAGCGCTTGGTGACACTTCTGAGTTCGTACATGGTGGGTGACTCCTGGGGGTTCGGGGGTGATGTGGGTCGATGTTCGGCTGCCGGCGCCTGGGGCTGGTCGCGCAGTTCCCCGCGCCCCCGAGTGGGGCAAGTCCCGCCGGTTGCAACCGAACCGTGGTTATTCGACGCGCCTCAACGCGTCCGCCGGGCGCAGGCGAGACGCCCGCCAGCCACCGAACGCACCGGCAATCAGCCCACCCGCCACGGCAAGCCCCACCGCGACACCGATGGTCGTCAGACTGACCGGCGCGGTGAGCGCGACGTCGAGGGTCTTGGCCGCGGCCTGCCGGCCACCGCCGAAGCCGCCGCCCCCGCCCGGACCGCCCCCGAAACCGCCGCCACCGCCCGTGCCGCCGCCCAACTGCGCCTGCAGCGTCGGGCTGATGGCCGTGACGACGTACGCACCCGCCAGACCCAGCGCGATCCCCAGCGCACCGCCGACCAGGCCGTTGACCATCGCCTCACCGACGACCTGCCGGGTCACCCGCCCCGACTTCCAGCCCAGCGCCTTCAGCGTGCCGAACTCGCGCACCCGGCGGGACACCGCCGAGGAGGTCAGCAGACCGGCGACCAGGAACGCGGCGATGAGCACCGCGATCGACAGCCACCTGCCGACGCTGGTGGCGAGGGAGGAGGCCGTGGAGAGGGAGCCGGACACCGTGTCCGCGAGATCGGCGGAGGTCGTCACCGTCGTACCCGAGATGTTCTTCTGGATGGCCGACTTGACGCTGTCGATCTTCTGGGAGTCGGTCGCCTGGACGTAGATCGTGGTGACCTTGTTCTTCGAGTCGCTGAGCGTCTGCGCCTGCGTCAGCGGGATGTAGACGTTGGCCGCCGCGTCACCGCTGTCGGCCGTGGCGATGCCGATCACCTTGTACTTGACGCTCTTGATGGTGACCGTGCTGCCGACCTTGAGCTTCTTCTCCTTGGCGTACGCCGAGTCGACGACGGCCACCTTGGCATCGGTCTCGGACGACTTGAACGTACGACCGCTGGTGATCTTCGAGGAGGTCAGCGGGCCGAGGGCCGGCTCGGTGACGTCGGTGCCGTAGACGGAGTAGTTGTTGACGTCGAAGTTGGCGCCGCCGCCCTGCACTTCGCCCTGCGGCTGGCCGGTGCCGCCGCCCTGTCCGCCGGGGGCGCCGCCCTGCTGGTTGCCGCCCTCGCCGTTCTGCTGGAACTGGCCGCGGGTGAACTCGCCGCTGACCTTGATGACTTGCAGGCTGAGGCCGCCCACCGCGCCCGAGACGCCGGTCTGCTTGCCGACCTTGGTGACGGTCGCGGTGGAGAGGGTCTGGAAGCCCTGCACCATGACGCGGTCGGTGCTCTGCTCCGCGCCGGAGTCGTCGTCCTGCGCGTCGAACTGGAAGCGCGGGCGGTCGGAGGCACTGGCCTGCGGCTGGGCCGCCTTGGTGACCGTCATGTCCGTACCGAGGCCGTAGAGGGACTGGAGGACCTTGTCCTGGGCCCTGCCCATGCCGGAGGACACGGAATTGACCACGATGACCAGCGCGATGCCCAGCGCGAGCCCGGAGGCGACGACGAGGGCCGCTTTTCTGCGGCGGCGCAGCTCGCGCCTCAGGTAGGTGAAGAACATGGCCGCAAGGTAGGTACGGCGTGTGATGAAGGGATAAGGCTGAAATAAGAGAAGCATGAGAAGGCTGTGATTGGCCCCGGAAACACCGATGCCGCCCCTGGGGGCGGCATCGGAAAGCTGTGAACCCGGTCGGTCAGACCGCCGAACCGGCCTTCCAGTCGGCCCAGCTCATGTTCCAGCCGTTCAGACCGTTGTCCGGCGAGACCGTCTTGTCGCCGGTGTTCTGGACGACCACCACGTCACCGATGATCGAGCTGTTGTAGAACCAGGCACCCGGCGTGTTCGGGTCGTTGGCGCCCTTGGTGTCCGACAGGCCCACACAGCCGTGGCTGGTGTTCACGCTGCCGAAGATGGACTTGGCGCCCCAGTAGTTGCCGTGCACGAAGGTGCCGGAGGTGGTCAGACGCATGGCGTGCGGTACGTCCTTGATGTCGTACTCGCCCTTGCCGTCGTCGTCGGTGAAGCCGACCGTCGCGCCGTTCATCCGGGTCTCCTTGAACTTCTCGGAGATCACCATCCGGCCCTCGTACGTCTTGTTGTCGGGCGCACCCGCGGAGATCGGGATGGTCTTGACGGTCTTGCCGTCCTGCGTGACCTTCATCTGCTTGGTCTTGGCGTCGACGTACGTGACCTGGTTGCGGCCGATCTTGAAGGTGACCGTCTTCTGCTGGACGCCGTAGACACCGGAGGCACCCTCGACACCGTCGAGCGCGAGCTTCAGCGTGACGGTGGAGTTCTCCTGCCAGTAGTCATCGGGCCGGCAGTCCATGCGGTTGGCGTTGAACCAGTGGCAGACGACTTCCTGGCCGCTGGTGGAGGAGACGGTGATGCCCTTCTGGACGGCCGCCTTGTTGGTGATCGCCTTGTCGAAGTTGATCGACACCGGCATGCCGACGCCGACGGTGGTGCCGTCGTCCGGCGTGAAGGTGCCGATGAAGCTGTTGGTCGGCGAGACCGTGGTGAACGAGGCGTTCTCGTGGGCGACGCGGCCGTCGGAGTCCTTGGCCTCCGCGGTCAGCTTGTAGGTGGTGGACCGCTCCAGCTGGCCGCTGGGCTTCCAGCTCAGCTTGTCCGCGGATATCTCACCCTTGACCGCGGTGCCGTCGGCGGTCGTCATCGACACGTCCGTGAGCGTGCCCTTGCTCACGGTGACGGCTGCGGAGTTGTTGATGGAGGCGTTGTCCGAGCCGTCCTTCGGCGTGATCTTGATCTGCGCCTCGGAGGTCTTCTTGGCGGCTGCCTCGTCGACCTTGGACTGCGAGCTGTCGTTGCCCCCGTCGCTCCCGGAGGCATCGTCGTCGCCTCCGGAACACGCCGAGAGCACCAGCACACCGCCGAGCAGTGCGGACGCGACCGTCAGGCCCTTGCGCCGCCTACTGTTGGTCATCACACGCTTCTCCATCGCTGCCGAATCCCCAAAACCCCGAGAGTCCCCGTCAAGAACCTTCAACGCTACGACCGGTTCGTCCCGTTCCACATTCTTCGAAGGTGTGGGGCACACCACGTTCGCCGAGGCGGGTGGTGCGGGTGTCGGTCCGTGCGCCCCATGAGACGACGAAACCCCGGACAGCGGTTGCCGTCCGGGGTCACGATTTCCCCAAGGAACGTCAGCCGACCCGCTCGTCCTCGTGGTCGTCCACGGCTTCGCCGTCGCCGTCGTACTCGTCTTCGTCTGCTGCCTCGTCTTCTTCGTCGACATCATCCTCGTCTAGATCCCAGTCGGGTGAATCGGGGTCGTAGTCGATCTGCTCGCTGGACCAGGAGGCCTGTGCGAGTTCGACCCCCGGGATCTCGTTGACCAGGTCGAACGGGTCGACGAGATACGCGAGGCCCTCCGCGGTGTCCTCGGTCACAGCGTTCTCGGCGTGTACCCGTTCACCGGCCGGCATATCGGTGTCGACCGCGATCCGTCCCAGCGCGGCCTCGGTGACGGCCCCGGCATCCTCGACTTCGAGGACCAGCTCGACGCGAAGCCGTACAAATCGTGATGTCTCTGGAGTGCTCATGCCCGGAGCGTACGACTCATGGCTCCCGTGACTTTCCCGTGACCCGCGCCTTTCACTAACATCGCCCCACACGGCCAATTCGCCAGCGCCACAAGGGGATCGATATTCCGTGTCATCCGCTCGACGTTCGTTGCTGACCGCCACCGCCGCGGGGACCCTTCTGGGCGCCCTGTGGTTCGTCCCCTCCGCCAACGCGACAGGGGACCAGCCGGCGAGAACGGAGCCGTCCGCGACCCCGACGTCGCAGGTCACAACGCAGGCTCGGGTCACGTCCACGGACACCGGCAGCACGACCGGTGACGTCACCCGGCTCGCCGACACCGGCAGCTTCGACACCACGCCCTACATCGCCGGCGGGACCATCTGTCTGACGCTGGGTGCCGGGTTTGTCGTCTATTCGGTACGTCGCGAACGCCTCGGTTTTTGAACTCGCTTGACGCGTTCTTCAAGAAACCTTCATAGTCCCCGCATGAAGAGATCATCGGGCGCGCGCATGAGCGTCACGGTTGCCGTGAGCGTGCTGTCGCTCGCCCTTGTCACGGGCTGTTCCGACGACGGGTCGGACGACTCCAAGGACTCCGCGAGCTCCGGGTCCGCCTCGTCCTCGTCGCCGACCACGGCCGCGAAGGCGTACAGCGCGGCGGAGCTGGAGAAGCTGCTGCTCGCGCAGGGCGAGATCAAGGGGTACAAGGTCACCTCCGGGGACGACACCCTGCCGGCTTCCAAGAGCGTGCTGAAGAACATCGACAAGGCCGAGTGCGAGCCCGTCGCCTACGCCATGGCCGCACTGCCGCCGGGCGACACGGACGCGAGCGCGAGCAACTCGGTCACCGAGGACGCCCCGACGGACGCCGCCTCCGAGGGCGACTTCGCCGAGGCCTTCAACCTCACCGGGACCTATGTGGGCCTCTCCTCGTACGAGGGCGACGGCGCGGAGAAGGCCTTCAAGGCGGTCTCCGACGGGATCACGGCCTGCTCCGGCGGATTCGGCTTCACCGCCGACGGCACGGCCACGAAGATCTCCAAGATCACCTCCGAGAAGGCCTCCGGCGCCGGTGACGAGTCGGTGGCGTTCGCCGTGGACTCCGGTGCGGACGGCGAGTCGGGCACCTTCCACACCGAGGTGGTGCGGCACGGCAGCACCATCGCCACGTACTACTCGGTGAACTTCTCCTCGCTCACGACCGGCAAGGCGTACGACGTCCCGGCCGCCGTGATCGACGCGCAGGGCGCCAAGCTCAAGTGACCCACCCCCGGGGCCCCGTCGGTCAAAAGACCGGCAGGGCCCCGTTGTGCCTGCCTGCTTACTGCAGCGGTCCGGTGACCGTCTCCGCCGCCGTGACCAGGTGCCCGGCCCGCACGAAGGCGTCCGCCGCGGCGAGGTCGGGCGCGAGGAACCGGTCCGGACCCGGGCCCTCGACCCCTGCGGCCCGTACGGCGTCGATGACCGCCCGGGAGGCCGGCGCCGGGGTCAGCCCCTCGCGCAGTTCGACGGCGCGCGTGGCGGCGTACAGCTCGATGGCGACGACCCGGGTGAGGTTGTCGACGGCCGTGCGCAGCTTGCGGGCGGCCGACCAGCCCATGGAGACGTGGTCCTCCTGCATGGCGGAGGACGGGATCGAGTCCGCCGACGCCGGTACGGCGAGCCGCTTCATCTCGCTGACCAGCGCGGCCTGCGTGTACTGGGCGATCATCAGCCCGGAGTCCACACCGGCGTCGTCGGCGAGGAACGGCGGCAGCCCGTGGCTGCGGTTCTTGTCGAGCAGCCGGTCGGTGCGGCGCTCGGCGATGGAGGCGAGGTCGGCGGCGGCGATGGCCAGGAAGTCGAGGACGTAGGCCACCGGGGCGCCGTGGAAGTTGCCGTTGGACTCCACGCGCCCGTCGGGCAGCACGACCGGGTTGTCGACGGCGGAGGCCAGCTCCCGTTCGGCGACGAGACGGGCGTGCGCCATGGTGTCGCGCCCCGCTCCCGCCACCTGCGGGGCGCAGCGCACGGAGTAGGCGTCCTGGACGCGGGGCGCGTCGTCCTGGTGGTGCCCGGTGAGCTCCGAACCCTTCAGTACGGCCAGCATGTTGGCGGCGCTGGCACCCTGCCCCGGGTGCGGGCGGATGGCGTGCAGCTCGGGGGCGAGGACCTTGTCGGTGCCGAGCAGGCCCTCCAGGGACAGGGCCGCGGTGATGTCGGCGGACTTGTAGAGGGTGTCGAGGTCGGCGAGGGCCATGACCAGCATGCCGAGCATGCCGTCGGTGCCGTTGAGAAGGGCGAGGCCCTCCTTCTCGCGCAGCTCGACGGGCGCGATGCCGTGCTCGGCCAGCAGCTCACCGGCGGGTCGTACGACCCCGTCCGGGCCCTCGGCGTCGCCCTCCCCCATGAGCGTGAGGGCGCAGTGGGACAGCGGGGCGAGGTCGCCTGAGCAGCCGAGGGAGCCGTACTCGTGGACGACCGGGGTGATGCCCGCGTTCAGGACGTCGGCCATGGTCTGCGCGACCTCGGGGCGTACGCCCGTGTGTCCCGAACAGAGGGTCTTGAGCCGCAGGAACATCAGGGCCCGTACGACCTCCCGCTCGACCCGCGGCCCCATGCCGGCGGCGTGCGAGCGGACGATGTTGCGCTGCAGCCGGCCCCGCAGTTCCTGGCTGATGTGCCGGGTCGCGAGGGCGCCGAAGCCGGTGCTCACGCCGTAGACGGGTTCGGGCTTGGCCGCCAGCGCGTCCACGATGCCGCGGGCCGCGGCGAGGGCCGTGACCGCCTCCTCGGAGAGCTCGACCCGGGCGCCGGCGCGCGCCACGGCGAGGACGTCGGACGCGGTGACCCCGGACGTCCCCACCACCACAGTGTGCATATCCATATTCAGGAGCGTACGCAGTGAATTCAAGGATGTCACCAGTGGGGGCCGGGTTTGCCCCTTACCGATGGGTCACACTTCAGCCACGCCCACGGAAGCGGCGGCGCTCGGTGGCCGGCTGCTCGGCGGAGGGCTCGTCGGCCAGTCGTACGACGGGGTCGTCGGGGCCCTGCCGCCCGGCGACGACCGGCCGGGCGGCCCGCTCGGCCTTGGCCCGGTACTGGGCCGCGTCGGCGAGCCGGAACAATCGGCGGGCCGAGCCCACGGGCCCGATGGAGTCCCCGGTGGACGCGACCCCGCAGGCGACCCCTTCCCCCAGCTCCAACTCGGCCGCTCTCCGGCAGAGTTCGCCGGCCGCCCTGACGACCTCGTCGGCGGACGGTCCGACCGCGAGCAGACAGAACTCGTCACCGCCGAGGCGGGCGGCGAGGGCGCCGGGAAGCATGGCGCCGCAGAGGGAGAGGATCGACCCGAAGCGTTCCAGGAGGCGGTCGCCGACGGCGTGGCCGCGGGTGTCGTTGACGCGCTTGAGCCCGTTGAGGTCGCAGACGACGAGGCTGACGACCACGCCGTCCCTGCGGTGCCGCTCGACGGCCTCGTCCAGGCAGGCGTCGACGGCCCGGCGGTTGGCGAGACCGGTCAGCGCGTCGGTGAAGGCCAGCCGCCGCACCTCCTCCAGCCGCTCGGTCTGGGCGATGCCCGCGGCGACGACGGAGGCCAGGACGGTGGCGAAGTCGGCGTCCTCGCGACCGAAGACGGGGGCGCCGACGGGCCGGGCGACATACAGCTCGCCCCAGGCCCGGCCGTGCAGCACGATCGGCGCGATGACGCAGCAACCGCGGCCCCGCCTGCGGAGTGCGGCGACGCGCTGATGGACGTAACCGGGGCGACGACCGGCGGCCGGGCCCTGAGCGGTCTCCACCCAGGCGTTGGGCTCGCCGCCCTCGGCCCACCGCTCGTGCAGGAACTCGGTGATCTCGGCGAACTGGTGCACGGGGTAGGCCTCGTCGCCGGGGAACTCCTCCTCGTCCTCGGCCCGCTCACCCACGTTCACGAGGACCCTGAGCCGCCCGAGCTCCCGCTCCCACACGGACAGCGCGGCGAAGCTCCCGCCCAGGGCCCGGTACGCCCCGTTCGCGGCAGCCCACCACACCTCCCGCGAGCTGTGCGCCACGGCCATACCCTGGGCCAACGCGACGACACCCGCGAGCCGACTGTCCTCACCCATCACTCCAGGCTAGGGAGGTTTGGGAGGAATCGGGCGGTTGATGCGGCGGTGGGGTGACCGGGGATTCGGTGACCGTCGGTGGCGCCACACCCGGCACCGGTGCGGCCGCCGCCTGCGGCCGCCACCGGGGGCTCCGCCCAATCCGCCCCAGACCTCCGACCTGCGCTCACCCACCACCCGACTCGGTCGGCCAAAGAGGCGACCCGCGCCCTGGGGGCCGCCGTCAGGAACCCCGCCCCCGGCCCCCCGGCTGCAACCCCGGGTGCCTACTCCCCCGGCCAGGAAGGGCGCCGCTTCTCGTTGAACGCCGCCACCCCCTCCGCACGGTCCCCCGAAAACGCCACCGTCCGCCAAGCCGCGTCCTCGACCTCCAGCCCCGCCCGCAGATCCAGCCCCTGCCCGAGCCGCAGTGCCTTCTTCGCCGCCCGCAGCCCCACCGGCGAGTTCCCCGCGATGCGAGACGCCAGCGTCAACGCCTCCTCGCGGTCCCGCCCCTCCTCCACCAGCACATCCACAAGGCCCAGCGAGGCCGCCTCCCCGGCCTCCACCCTCCGGGCCGTGAAGATCAGCTCGGCCGCACGGGCGGCCCCCACCCGCCGCGGCAGCAGTTGCGTACCGCCGCCTCCGGGAATCACGCCGACCGACACCTCCGGCAGCCCCACCACAGCCGTACGGTCCGCCACGATCAGATCGCAGGCGAGCGCCAGCTCGAAGCCGCCCCCGAGCGCGAACCCGTGCACGGCCGCGATCGTCGGCACCGGCAGCTCAAGGACCCCGGTGTACGCCCCGCGCGCCACCGGCCGCTGCCGCACCAGGTCCGCGTCGCTGAAGGAGTTCCGCTCCTTCAGGTCCGCCCCGACGCAGAAGGCCCGCTCATGGGTGGAGGTCACCACGACCACCCGCACCTCACGATCCGCACCGAGTGCCGCACACGCCCCGGCGAGCGACCGGGCCATCTCCGTCGAGACGGCGTTCATGGCCTTGGGCCGGTCCAGGGCCAGCTCCGCGACATGCCCCTCCGCATGCCGCCGTACCAGCACGAACTCCCCGAACCGCTCCTCGCCCATGACAGCCTCCCGGTTAACGACGGTTAACACCCTTCGCTCCGATCATCGCAGCCGCGCCCCGCACAGGAAAGGGCAGGCCGGTTCCCGCAGTCGCGCCCGACACCCCGTTCGAGTGACATCCCGCCCAACTCCTGCCCCACCGCCCATGGGAGCGCATAACGTGCGTCCGCCACAGCGCACCGGGGGCGCGGGCGCAGGGGGAGGGATCGCGATGACGACGACGCACACGCCGCCGGCGACGGAGAGAGACGGCACGGAGGGTGCGGCGTCCGTACAGCCGGAGTCGTACGGCATCGGAACCCGGCTCCGGAGTCCCCGCGGCCGGCACCGCCGACCCCGCCCCCGCAAGGTGCTGCTGGCGGCGGGAAGCCTCGCCCTGGCGGCGGGCGCACTGAGCCTCGTACGGCTGACCCCCGACACGGGCGTCGGCGGCCTCGGCACCGCGGAGGCCGAGCCTCGCTCGGGCCCGGAGGCCGGCACGGACCTGTCGACCGACGCCGCCGCCACCGTCGCGGCCGTCGTCCCCGCGGCGAGCCCGTCGGCGTCGACCGCCATGGGCGGTCCCAGCGCGCTGCCCACGCCGGGGGTGTCCGTCGTCCCCATCCCGGCCGCGGGGTCGTCCCAGCCGACGCCCACGACCGTCCCGCAGGCGCCGAACCCGACCGGCACGGCCACTCCCGGCAGCGCACCCCGGACCTCGACGTCCACCGGCACGACCCCGCATCCCGCCCCGACACCCCCGCCGAGCAGGACCACGACTCCCCCGGCCCCGGACCAGCCCGGCCTGTGCGTGCCGGTCATCGGCGTGTGCGTGGATCCGCTCTCCGACCCGCTCTCCGCCCGGCACGACTGAGGGGGACTACGACTGCCCGCCCCGCCGCGTCAGCAGCCACGGCTCGACCACGCCGAGTCCGCGCACCGGCCGCTGCCACATCGGCTGCAGCGCGAAGCGGTACGTCGGCGGCTCCTCGCCCTCCTTCTCGGCGGTCGCCGCGGCCTCGGCCGCGTCCGCCTCGGAGGCCGGGGCCTCGCCGGTGCGGATCAGCTCCTCCGCGAAGGCGCTGTCAACGAGGACGGCGTCACGCGGGGCTATCGACGTCAGCCGGGAGGCGAGGTTCACCGTCGTACCGAAGACATCGCCCATTCGGGTGGCGACCGTGCCGAAGGCTATGCCGACGCGCAGCTCGGGCATGGTCTCGTCGTTGGCCATGGTCTCTATGAGACGGAGGGCGATCTCGGCGGCGACACCGGCGTCGTCCGCCGCGTACAGCACCTCGTCGCCGAGCGTCTTGACGAGCCGCCCGCCGCGCGCGGCGACCAGGTCCGCGGCGGTGGTCTCGAAGGCCTCGACGAGCTCGCCGAGTTCCTCCTCCTCCATACGGCGGGTCAGCCGCGTGAACCCGACGAGGTCGGCGAATCCGACGGCCAGGCGGCGGTCGACCATCTCCTCGTCGTCGGCGGTCTGCACGACCCGGCCGGCCGAGGCGGCGAGCTGGCGGCGCCAGACGTAGACGAGGAACTCCTCCAGCTCGGGCAGGAGCAGCTCGATGATCGGGTACGTCACCTCGGTGCGGGTCATGCCGGGCTCGGGCGGCTCGGTCAGCCCCTCCAGGAACGAGTCGATCTGCCACTCCGCCAACCGGGCGGTGGTCTGCCCCGTGGACCGCGCCACCTGCACGGCCATCGCCTCGCTCAGCAGCCCCGCCTCCACGAGTCCGGAGAGCCGGCGCAGCGCGAGCACGTCGGCCTCCGTGAGCGCCTTGGCCTGCCCGATGTCGGCGAAGCCCATGGCCCGCCAGAAGCGGGTGGCCAGCTCCACGGAGACGCCCGCGCTACGGGCCGCCTGGAAGGGGGTGTAGCGCCGCTCGGCGCCCAGGATGAGCTGTTCGATGCGCAGGGCGAGTGGGTCCTCGCCCTCGCCGGACTCGGCGGCATCGGGGTCTGCCCGGCCGTCCGCGTCCGCGCCGGAGCCCGTGTCGTCGACGGTCACGCCTGCTGCCCTTCCGATCTGTCACGGTCAGGTATCGACCGGCCTCAACTCTACGGCAGGTGTGCGCCAGCTCACTGGCGTGAGTTGGCGGGGGTGTGGCCGGCCTTTCGTCCGACCGAGACGGGTGATGGGTGGGCACAGGCCCGGGGGTCCGGGGGCGGAGCCCCCGGCACCACGCCCGCACCCACGCCGGGCAGCCGCACGGCTCAAGCCGGCCGTAGATGCACGACGTCCCCCGCCCCCACGGGCTCCTGCACCCCGTCCGCGGTCGCCAGCACCAACCGCCCGTCCCCGTCGACCGCCACCGCCTCTCCCACCACCGACCGGCCCCCGGGCAACTCCGCCCGCACCATCCTCCCCAGCGTCGCGCACCCCGCCGCGTACGTCTCCTGCAGCCCGCTCGCCGCCGGATCACCCCCGGCTGCCCGCCAGCGCCCGTACCAGTCCTCCAGTGACCGCAGCACCCCGCGCAGCAGCGGATCCCGGTCCGTGTTCACGGCTCCCGCCAGCGCCAGCGACCCGGCCTGCGGCACCGGCAGTTCGTCCGCGCGCAGGGTGACGTTGATGCCGATCCCGACGACCACCCCGTCGTCACCGGCCCGCTCGGCGAGGATGCCCCCGGCCTTGCGTTCCTCCCCGTCCACGGTCACCAGCAGGTCGTTGGGCCACTTGAGTGCCGTATCGACGCCCGCCACCCGCGACAGCCCCGTCGCCACCGCCACCCCGGTGAGCAGCGGCAGCCAGCCCCAGCGGGCCACCGGGATGTCACCCGGCTTCAGCAGGACGGAGAAGAACAGCCCGGAGCGGGCCGGTGCCGTCCACCGGCGGTCGAGGCGGCCGCGCCCGGCCGACTGCTCCTCCGCGACGAGGACCGCGCCCTCGGCCGCCTTGCCCTGCGCCGCCAGGGCCACCAGGTCGGCATTGGTGGAGCCGGTGTGCTGCACCACCTCGACCCCGGACCACAGCGCACCGTCCCGCACCAGCGCCCTGCGCAACGAGGCACCATTGAGCGGAGGACGGTCCAGGTCGGACCAACGGCTGTCGTCTGAGGCATCTCGCGGCGTCATGCAAGCCACCCTAGGTGTGGTAAACGCCGCACTGCTGATTAGCAGGCACCCCACTACTCTACGGATGAGTAACCGTCCCCCCTTTTGAGCAGGCAGGGAGCCGCATCCCGATGTCCGAGCCGGAAGAGCGTCACGAGATCCCAGGGATCGACATCCACACCACCGCGGGCAAACTCGCGGATCTCCAGCGCCGCATCGAGGAAGCGACGCACGCCGGCTCCGCACGCGCCGTCGAAAAGCAGCACGCCAAGGGCAAGTTGACGGCCCGTGAACGGATCGAGCTCCTGCTCGACGAGGACTCCTTCGTCGAACTCGACGAGTTCGCCCGGCATCGCTCCACCAGCTTCGGCCTGGAAAGCAACCGCCCGTACGGCGACGGCGTCGTCACCGGGTACGGAACCGTCGACGGCCGCCCCGTCGCCGTGTTCTCCCAGGACTTCACCGTCTTCGGCGGCGCGCTGGGCGAGGTCTACGGCCAGAAGATCGTCAAGGTGATGGACTTCGCGCTGAAGACCGGCTGCCCGGTCATCGGCATCAACGACTCCGGCGGCGCCCGCATCCAGGAAGGCGTGGCCTCCCTCGGCGCGTACGGCGAGATCTTCCGCCGCAACACCCACGCGTCCGGCGTGATCCCGCAGATCAGCCTGGTCGTCGGGCCGTGCGCGGGCGGCGCGGTCTACTCGCCCGCGATCACCGACTTCACCGTCATGGTCGACCAGACCTCGCACATGTTCATCACCGGCCCGGACGTCATCAAGACGGTCACCGGCGAGGACGTCGGCTTCGAGGAGCTGGGCGGCGCCCGCACCCACAACTCCGCCTCGGGCGTGGCGCACCACATGGCCGGGGACGAGAAGGACGCCATCGAGTACGTCAAGCAGCTGCTGTCGTACCTGCCGTCCAACAACCTCAGCGAGCCCCCGCTCTTCCCGGAGGAGGCGGACCTCGTCCTCACCGACGAGGACCGCGAGCTGGACACGATCGTGCCGGACAGCGCGAACCAGCCGTACGACATGCACACGGTGATCGAGCACGTCCTGGACGACGCCGAGTTCTTCGAGACCCAGCCGCTGTTCGCGCCGAACATCCTCACCGGCTTCGGGCGGGTGGAGGGCCGCCCCGTCGGCATCGTCGCCAACCAGCCGATGCAGTACGCCGGCTGCCTCGACATCAAGGCCAGCGAGAAGGCGGCCCGCTTCGTGCGCACCTGCGACGCCTTCAACGTCCCGGTCATCACCTTCGTGGACGTCCCCGGCTTCCTGCCGGGCGTCGACCAGGAGCACGACGGCATCATCCGCCGCGGCGCCAAGCTGATCTACGCCTACGCGGAGGCGACGGTCCCGCTCATCACGGTCATCACCCGCAAGGCCTTCGGCGGCGCCTACGACGTCATGGGCTCCAAGCACCTCGGCGCCGACATCAACCTCGCCTGGCCCACCGCCCAGATCGCCGTGATGGGCGCCCAGGGCGCGGTCAACATCCTGCACCGCAGGACCATCGCCGAGGCGGAGGCCGGCGGGAACCTGGAGGCGACCCGGGCGCGGCTCATCCAGGAGTACGAGGACGCCCTCCTCAACCCCTACATCGCGGCCGAGCGCGGCTACATCGATTCCGTGATCATGCCGTCCGAAACCCGCCGGCACGTCGTACGCGGCCTGCGTCAGCTGCGTACCAAGCGGGAATCCCTGCCTCCGAAGAAGCACGGCAACATCCCCCTCTAGGAGCCGTCATGACGATCAAGGTCGTACGAGGCAACCCGACCCCGGAGGAGCTGGCCGCCGCCCTGGCGGTGGTCCGCGCCCGCGCCGTGGCGGCGGCATCCGCGCCGCCCGGCGCGCCGAGCCCACGGGACTCGTGGTCGGACCCCGCCCGCATCGCGGCACACCGGCTTCCCCAGCCGGGGCCGACGGCGTGGGGCCGCACCTACTGGCCCGGTTAGAGAACCGCTGACAGCGCTTCGGCCATCACCTCGTATCCGACGTCGTTCGGGTGCAGGTGATCGCCGAAGTCGTAAGCCGGCCGCAGCCGATCCGGATCCTCCGGATCGGCCAGCGCGCGACGAAGGTCGACCACCGCGTCGTACTCCCCCGCGCACCGGATCCACTCGTCGACCTCGTGGCTCACCTTCGCCGCCCGCTCGCCCCAGTGGTCCGAGCCCCCGAACGGCAGCAGGGTGCAGCCGACCACCCGAAGCCCCCGCCCCTTCCCCTGCCGTATCAACTCCCGGTGTCCGGCGACGACTTCGTCCGCGTCCACCACCGGCGCGGGCTTGTACGTGGGCTGCTCGTCGGTCTCGCTGAACCCGATGTCGTTCAGCCCGGCCAACACGACCAGCGTGTCCACCCCGGCCTGCTCCAGCACATCCCGACCCAGCCGGTGAACCCCCTTCTCGCCGTACCACGCGGAGTCGTTGAGCAGCAGGTTCCCCCCGATCCCGGCATTCAGAACCGGTCGTCCCGTGCGCCCCGCCAGCGCATCGGACCAGCGGCGATCGGTGCCGGGCGTCGAGCCGAACCCGTCGGCGATCGAGTCGCCGAAGAGGGCGATGCCGTCGGTGCGGCCGGCGTCGACCTCGACGCCGGACAGGAAGTACCAGGACTCGGTGCTCGCGTCGAACCCCTCACCGCCCGCCTCCGCCAGGAGGTCCCCCTCGCCCCGGTAGCTGGTCGTGAAGGCCTGGGCGTGGAAGGTCGCGGGCCCGGTCGTGGCGTCGAAGTACAGGGTGACCGTCACCGACTCCCCGGCCGCCACGGCGAGTTCCGCGGCGTCACTGACGGCCTGCCCGCGCGCCGGAAGCGTCACGTCGTACGCCCCCTCGAACGTGAGCCGGGTGACCGAGCCCGCGGCGACGGCGGCCCCCGCGGCCGTACGGCCGACCGTGGCGCCGGCCACCCGCAGCGCCGACGTGCCGTACGCGTTGGAGAGCCGGATCCGGACGCGGCCGCCGCCCGCGGTCAGCCGTACGACCTGCCGGACGGACTGGCGCCAGAAGCCCTCCCGGGACCAGTTGGGGGTGAAGCCCTCGGCGGGCAGCTGGGGTGACGCGGTCCAAGCGGCGGTGAACATGGCACACCCTCTCCAAACGGGACTGAAGTTCCTTTAGCTTAACGGAACGGGAGACCCCTTTGTCGAGCCGGAGTGAACTTGAGTACGCGTACTCAGGCGCCCGCCGCGAAAGCCGCGCACGCTGGAAACCATGCTGTGGTCCGACCCCGAGAACGAGCCGCCGAAGGAACTGCGCGACATGCAGAGAATGCTTCGGCGGCTGGGCGTTCTCATGGCGCTCGCCATGGTGCTGGCGATGATCGTGCTCGGGGTGAGGTGAGGTCCCCGCGACGGGGCGCCGATACCCTGGCCGCATGACTGATCAGCCGCGCCGCCGACTCGTCCTCGCCTCCCAGTCCCCCGCCCGGCTCGGTCTGCTGCGCCAGGCCGGACTCGACCCCGAGGTGATCGTGAGCGGCGTCGACGAGGACGCCGTGAGCGCGCCCACCCCCGCCGAACTGGCGCTCGCCCTGGCCGAGGCGAAGGCGTCCGTGGTGGCGGCGAAGCCCGAGGTCAAGGGCGCCCTGGTGATCGGCTGCGACTCGGTGCTCGACCTGGACGGCGAGGCCCTGGGCAAGCCGGCGGACGCCGAGGAGGCGACGGCCAGGTGGAAGTCCATGCGCGGCCGGGCCGGCACGCTCCAGACCGGGCACTGCATCTACGACACGACGACCGGCAGGTACGCGTCCGCCACCGCGTCCACCGTGGTCCGCTTCGGCGATCCGACCGACGAGGAGATCGCCGCGTACGTCGCCTCGGGCGAACCCCTCTACGTCGCCGGCGCGTTCACCCTGGACGGCCGCTCGGCCCCCTTCATCGACGGCATCGACGGCGACCACGGCAACGTGATCGGCATCAGCCTGCCCCTGCTGCGGCGGCTGCTGGCCGAACTGGGCGTCGGCATCACGGAGTTGTGGACGCCCGGGGAGAAGTGACCGGGAGAAGCGATCAGGGGGTGCTGGGCGCCGGCGGCGGTGTGAGCGGCGAGCCGTCGCCGCCCTTGGTGCCGTCCGGCGTCGTGCCGGCGGGCTCGGACTCGGGCTCACCCTGACCGTCGTACGTCATCAGCAGCAGCACGATGAGCGCCAGCACCAGGATCATGAAGAGGAACTCGGGCCAGCCCATCAGGCCCCACGCGAACGCGCCCAGCAGCCCGTGCACCACGGCCGCGCTGATCAGCAGGACGCGGCCGAGACCGGCAGGCGGACGATTGCGCAGGGCGACCAGGAGCGCGACCACGCCGCACAGGACGAAGTACAGACCGAAGACGACGCCGGCGCCCTTCGACGACGTGGACATCACGTCCGGGTCGAGGCCGGCCAGGGACATCTGCTGGTTGTCGACGACGGTCCCGAGGATCCAGTTGAGCGCGACGACCCCGAGCGCCTCGACGAAGAGCACGACCGCCACGATCCACGCCACCGGTCTGCGCACCACCGGTCCCCACCCACTTCCGAGCTTCTTCGAGTGCCACTCGAGCAAGGCTGCTGTTACCCCTAGTACGTTCGGGACACCCTGAACGCTACTAACCGGTAAACCCACGGACAAGAGTCCGGCGCCGGGCAAAGAATCATTGGGCCATTCGTAGGGACTCCACAAAGAAACCCTGTGGCCCGCGGCACGCTCTCATAGAGACCTTGGCCACAAAGGGGGGCTAGGGTTTCGGCAGGAGTCCTGCGTACCTAGGTGCGACAAGGGATTTCACGGTCGGGCTGGCCTCGCATCACGCTCCGTGTGGGCAAGCTCACCAGTGGGGACGGGTCGTAGTGCCGTGTCGGCAGTCCCTAAACTCGGCTTGTTTCAAGGAGGGAGCCTCAATCGTGCGCAAGGTGCTCATCGCCAACCGTGGCGAAATCGCTGTCCGCGTGGCCCGGGCCTGCCGGGATGCCGGTATCGCGAGCGTGGCCGTCTACGCCGACCCGGATCGGGACGCTCTGCATGTCCGCGCCGCGGATGAGGCGTTCGCCCTGGGCGGTGACACTCCCGCGACCAGCTACCTCGACATCGAGAAGGTGCTGAACGCCGCGCGCGAGTCCGGCGCCGACGCCATCCACCCCGGCTACGGATTCCTCTCCGAGAACGCCGAGTTCGCCCAGGCGGTCCTGGACGCGGGGCTGATCTGGATCGGCCCGCCGCCGCAGGCCATCCGCGACCTCGGCGACAAGGTGGCCGCCCGGCACATCGCCCAGCGCGCCGGCGCCCCGCTGGTCGCCGGTACGCCGGACCCGGTGAGCGGTGCCGAGGAGGTCGTCGCCTTCGCCGAGGAGCACGGCCTGCCCATCGCGATCAAGGCCGCCTTCGGTGGTGGCGGTCGTGGTCTGAAGGTCGCCCGCACCCTCGAAGAGGTGCCCGAGCTGTACGAATCGGCGGTCCGCGAGGCGGTCGCCGCCTTCGGTCGCGGCGAGTGCTTCGTCGAGCGCTACCTCGACAAGCCGCGGCACGTCGAGACCCAGTGCCTGGCCGACCAGCACGGCAACGTGGTCGTCGTCTCCACGCGTGACTGCTCCCTCCAGCGCCGCCACCAGAAGCTGGTCGAGGAGGCCCCGGCGCCCTTCCTCTCCGACGAGCAGATCGCCGAGCTGTACTCCTCCTCCAAGGCCATCCTCAAGGAGGCCGGCTACGTCGGCGCCGGCACCGTGGAGTTCCTGGTCGGCGTCGACGGCACGATCTCCTTCCTGGAGGTCAACACCCGGCTCCAGGTGGAGCACCCGGTCACCGAGGAGGTCGCCGGCATCGACCTCGTACGCGAGATGTTCCGCATCGCCGACGGCGAGGAACTCGGCTACGGCGATCCCGAGCTGCGCGGCCACTCCATCGAGTTCCGCATCAACGGCGAGGACCCGGGCCGCAACTTCCTCCCGGCCCCCGGCACCGTCACCTCGTTCGCCCCGCCGTCCGGTCCGGGCGTCCGCCTCGACGCGGGCGTCGAGTCCGGCGCGGTCATCGGCCCGGCCTGGGACTCCCTGCTGGCCAAGCTGATCGTCACCGGCGCCACCCGCGAGCAGGCCCTTAGGCGGGCCGCCCGCGCCCTGGAGGAGTTCCAGGTCGAGGGCATGGCCACGGCCATCCCGTTCCACCGCGCGGTCGTCAAGGACCCGGCGTTCGCTCCCGAACTGACCGGCTCCACCGACCCGTTCACGGTCCACACCCGCTGGATCGAGACCGAGTTCGTCAACGAGATCCCCGCCTTCGCCGCCCCGGCCGACGCCGAGGCCGAGGACGACACGGACCGCGAGACGATCGTCGTCGAGGTCGGCGGCAAGCGCCTGGAGGTCTCCCTCCCGTCCTCGCTCGGCATGTCCCTGGCCCGCACCGGTCTGGCGGCGGGCGCCAAGCCCAAGCGCCGCGCGGCGAAGAAGTCCGGCCCCGCGGCCTCCGGCGACACCCTCGCCTCCCCGATGCAGGGCACCATCGTCAAGGTCGCCGTCGAGGAGGGCCAGGAGGTCCAGGAGGGCGACCTGATCGTCGTACTCGAGGCGATGAAGATGGAACAGCCGCTGAACGCGCACAAGGCCGGCACGGTCAAGGGCCTGTCCGCCGACGTCGGCGCGTCGGTCACGTCCGGCGCGGCGATCTGCGAGATCAAGGACTGACGGCCTTTCCGTACGACATCCCGAGGCGCCCGGCGGACTGAAGCGATCAGTCCGCCGGGCGCCTCGTTTTCCCCGTCTCCCCCGTCGGTCCCTGCCGCGCTCACCCAGCCGGTGCCGTGGCGGGCGATGACGAGTGCTGCGCAGCCGAAGGCGACGGCGGCGAACACGAAGGACAGGACGACGAGGGGCAGGACGACGAGGGGCATCGGGCCACTCGTGTACCCGGCCACGTTGAGCGGCATGGAGACGATCAGCAGCCAGGCGGCCCAGGGCGGGATCACACGGCCGCGCAGCAGGGCGACGCCGAGCAGGATGGCGCCGACGACATGGGCGGCGACGAAGTAGAGGATCGGGGCTTGACCAGGGCCAGCCCGTCGACGCCGTCGGCCGTCTCGACCAGCACGTCCCGGCCGACTCCCTCGTCGAGTCCGCCGAGCAGCACGGTGTCGAGCGACGCGTCAGGCCGCTGTGGAGGTGGCGGAGCGTGCGGTGTTCCTGCTCGGTGACGCCGAGCAGGCGGGCGACGGCCCGGGCCCGGGAGAGGTCGCGGAGCAGGAGCAGCGCGGGAAGGCCGGGGGCGGCCGTGGGGACGTATCGCACCTCGACGTGGCGTGCGGTGAAGGAGGCGGTGGGCCCGGTGAGCCGTGGGTCGTCGCGCAGGGCGGCGGCGACGGCGTTCAGGGGCTGGGGGCGGCCGGCGTCGTCGAGGGTGGCGACTCCGACAGCCCTGGCCGCCGGCGAGTTCGAGGGCGGCGGCGGAGAGCGCGAGCAGGCGCCGGCGCTCGACCGATTGGCGTTCCACGGCCGCGGGTTGCAGCCGGGCGACGCTCAAACGGAGTCCACCCGGACCACACCGGCACGCCCCTGCTCACGGGCGTGCCGTCAGCGGCGACGCAGGTCGGCGACCCGGGCCCGTTCCGTGCCGGGCGTCTGCTCGCCCAGGACCGTGGCGGAGCGCAGTCCTGGACCGCCGCCCGGGACCTGGCCGCGGCGCGGGCCCGGGAGGGGCACGTCCCGACGCTGTTGCCGACGCGCCGGGACCTGATCACCCCCCGGGTTCTCCGACGCCCCGGCCACGGCGATCTGCACCCCCTGGTCGGCGAGGGCCTGGAGCTCGGTGGCCGCGCGGTCGTCGTGGGCGGGCGGTTCGTCCGTCACGAGGCGGGTGATGAGGTCCGTCGGCACGGTCTGGAACATGGTGTCGGTGCCGAGCTTGGTGTGGTCGGCGAGGACCACGACCTCGGAGGCGGCCTGCACCAGCGCCCGGTCGACGGACGCGGAGAGCATGTTGGACGTGGAGAGCCCGCGCTCGGCGGTCAGTCCGCTCCCGGAGAGGAAGGCCCGCGACACCCTGAGCCCCTGGAGGGACTGTTCGGCACCGCTGCCGACGAGGGCGTAGTTCGAACCGCGGAGCGTACCGCCGGTCATCACGACCTCCACGCGGTTGGCGTGGGCCAACGCCTGGGCCACCAGCAGAGAGTTGGTGACGACGGTCAGCCCGGGCACCCGGGCGAGCCGGCGGGCCAGCTCCTGGGTGGTGGTACCCGCACCGACCACGATGGCTTCGCCCTCTTCGACGAAGCTCGCGGCGAGATCGGCGATGGCCGTCTTCTCGGCGGTCGCGAGATGGGATTTCTGCGGAAAGCCGGATTCTCGCGTGAACCCGCCCGGCAATACCGCACCGCCATGTCTGCGGTCGAGGAGTCCTTCTGCCTCCAGTGCGCGCACGTCCCGCCGTACGGTCACTTCGGAGGTCTGGACGACGCGGGCGAGCTCACGGAGCGACACGGCCCCGTTCGCTCGCACCATTTCGAGGATCAATTGGCGACGTTCTGCAGCGAACACGAAACTGACAGTAACCCCAACGACCGTCTGGTTTCAGCAGTTTGCGCCGAATTACAGAAGTTGTTCGTACACAAGGGCGGGGAGTGGTATAGGGCCTAATCCCGGCGCCTATGCCGCACGCATGCGCGACAACTCCCCGTGACCAGCGGGGAATCGCTTTCGGCCGCCGGGACGTGCCTCAGCCTTCGTCGCCCGCCTTACGGGTGTGCAGCTGCCGCGCGACCTCGGCGATCGACCCCGACAGGGAGGGGTAGACGGTGAACGCGTTCGCGATCTGTTCGACCGTCAGATTGTTGTCGACGGCGATCGAGATGGGGTGGATCAGTTCCGAGGCGCGGGGAGCGACCACGACTCCGCCGACGACGATCCCCGTGCCCGGCCGGCAGAAGATCTTGACGAAGCCGTCCCGGATGCCCTGCATCTTCGCGCGCGGGTTGCGCAGGAGGGGGAGCTTCACGGCGCGGGCGTCGATCTTGCCGGAGTCGACGTCGGACTGGCTGTAGCCGACGGTGGCGATCTCGGGGTCGGTGAAGACGTTCGAGGAGACCGTCTTCAGGTTCAGCGGGGCCACCGCGTCGCCCAGGAAGTGGTACATGGCGATACGTCCCTGCATCGCCGCGACGGAGGCGAGGGCGAAGACACCCGTCACGTCACCGGCGGCGTACACGCCGGGGGCGGTGGTCCGGGAGACCTTGTCGGTCCAGATGTGCCCGGAGTCGCGGAGCCTGACCCCGGCCTCCTCCAGGCCCATGCCCTCGGAGTTCGGGATGGCGCCGACGGCCATCAGGCAGTGCGAGCCGCTGATGACCCGCCCGTCGGCGAGGGTGACCTCGACGCGGTCGCCGACGCGCTTGGCGGACTCGGCGCGGGAGCGGGCCATGACGTTCATGCCACGGCGCCGGAAGACCTCTTCCAGTACGGCGGCGGCGTCCGGGTCCTCGCCCGGCAGCACCCGGTCGCGGGAGGAGACGAGGGTGACCTTGGATCCGAGCGCCTGGTAGGCACCGGCGAACTCGGCACCGGTGACACCGGAACCGACCACGATGAGCTCCTCGGGGAGTTCGTCGAGGTCGTAGACCTGGGTCCAGTTGAGAATGCGCTCACCGTCCGGCTGCGCGTCCGGCAGCTCGCGCGGGTGACCGCCGGTGGCGATCAGCACCGCGTCCGCGACGAGGGTCTCCTCGGTCCCGTCGACGGCCCGCACGACGACCTTCCGCGAGCCGTCGAGGGCCTGCATGCCCTCAAGACGCCCGCGCCCGCGCAGCACCCGGGCGCCGGCGCGCGTCACGGAGGCGGTGATGTCGTGCGACTGGGCCAGCGCGAGCCGCTTCACACGGCGGTTGACCTTGCCGAGGTCGACCCCCACCACCCGGGCGGCCTGCTCCATGGGCGGAGTGTCGTCGGCGACGATGATCCCCAGCTCTTGGTACGACGAATCGAAGGTGGTCATCACCTCGGCCGTAGCGATAAGAGTCTTCGACGGGACGCAGTCGGTGAGCACCGACGCCCCGCCCAGACCGTCGCAATCGACGACGGTCACCTCCGCGCCGAGCTGGGCGGCCACCAGGGCCGCCTCGTATCCGCCGGGTCCGCCACCGATGATCACGATCCGAGTCACGTACTCCATTGTCCCGCACGCCCCGGCGTGCCACCGCCCCGGGGGCGACAGGGAGGCCCATCCGTTACGTCCGTGACGGGAGGGGCACGCGAAAAGCCTGCCGTACCCTCGACGCATGTCGCTCTACGCCGGGTACGCCGGCAACCTCGACGCGCGGCTGATGACCCGCCGCGCCCCGCACTCGCCGCTGCGCGCGACGGGCTGGCTCAACGGGTGGCGGCTGACCTTCGGCGGCGAGCACATGGGCTGGGAGGGCGCACTCGCGACGATCGTCGAGGCGCCCGGTGCCCAGGTCTTCGTCGCGCTGTACGACCTCGCACCCCTGGACGAGGACTCGATGGACCGCTGGGAGGGCGTCGGCCTCGACATCTACCGCCGGATGCGCGTCCGCGTGCACACCCTGGAGGGCCAGGAGCCGGCCTGGGTGTACGTCCTCAACGGCTACGAGGGCGGCCTGCCCTCGGCCCGCTACCTGGGCGAGATCGCCGACGCGGCGGAGTCGGCGGGCGCGCCGCACGACTATGTGATGGAGCTGCGGAAGCACCCCTGCTGAGGCTGTCCGGACGGGCCTTTTCGGCTTCTCCTTGGTTGGAAACGACAAGACAACGATCCCCATCCCGTTGGCTCTGTCATCTACGCGCGTAGGCCCTGAGCGGCTACCCTCGTCGCGTGAACGCATCTCTTCTTCCGGACGACATCCAGGGCGACCCCCACGCCGCCGCCGACGCCGCCGCCGCGCGCCTGCGCGAACTGACGGGCGCCGAGACCCACGACGTCGCCCTCGTGATGGGCTCCGGCTGGGCGCCGGCCGTGGACGCCCTCGGCGCCCCCGACGCCGAGTTCCAGGTCACCGAGCTGCCCGGCTTCCCGCCGCCGGCGGTCGAGGGCCACGGCGGCAAGATCCGCTCGTACCGGATCGGTGCGAAGCGGGCCCTGGTCTTCCTGGGCCGCACCCACTACTACGAGGGCCGCGGTGTCGCCGCCGTCGCGCACGGCGTCCGTACGGCCGTCGCCGCCGGCTGCAAGACGATCGTCCTCACCAACGGCTGCGGCGGCCTGCGCGAGGGCATGCGCCCCGGCCAGCCGGTCCTGATCAGCGACCACATCAACCTGACGGCGACGTCCCCCATCGTCGGCGCGAACTTCGTCGACCTCACCGACCTCTACTCCCCGCGCCTGCGCGCCCTGTGCAAGGAGATCGACCCCACGCTGGAGGAGGGCGTCTACGCCCAGTTCCCCGGCCCGCACTACGAGACCCCGGCGGAGATCCGCATGGCCCGGGTCATCGGCGCGGACCTGGTGGGTATGTCGACGGTGCTGGAGGCCATCGCGGCGCGTGAGGCGGGCGCGGAGATTCTGGGCATCTCCCTGGTGACGAACCTCGCCGCCGGGATGACGGGCGAGCCGCTGAACCACGAGGAGGTCCTCCAGGCGGGCCGCGACTCGGCGACGCAGATGGGCTCCCTGCTGGCGCAGGTACTGGGCCGGCTGTAGGCACCCCCACCATCACCAGGGGGCTCCGCCCCCTGGACCCCGGCCTGTGCCCACCCACCACCCGACTCGGTCACTCGAGAGGCGCTGGTACCCCCTCAGCCCGTCCGGCCGCACAATCAACCGTCGGCCGCTGCTTTCAGCAAGTCCGGCCGCACGATCAACCGCCGGCCCGCTGTTTTCAGCCCGTCCGGCGTTTGAGGACGAGGCCCGTTCAGGGCCGAACGGGGGTCTGGGGGCGCAGCCCCCAGCGGGGTCGAAGGGGCGGAGCCCCTGAGGATGGGACGGGTAGGGGCGGCGGGGGCGAGAATCCCGTCCCGCAGCCACCGACGAACCGAAACGAGAGGTTGACCGAACGTGCACGACGATCTCATCGCGCGAGCCAAGGCATGGCTGACCGAGGACCCCGACACGGAAACCCGTGACGAACTCGCCAAGCTCATCGACGCCGAGGACGTCACCGAGCTCACCGCACGCTTCAGCGGCACCCTCCAGTTCGGCACCGCGGGCCTGCGAGGCGAACTCGGCGCGGGCCCGATGCGCATGAACCGCAGCGTGGTCATCCGCGCCGCCGCCGGCCTCGCCGCGTACCTCAAGGCGAAGGGCCAGGACAACGGCCTCGTGGTCATCGGCTACGACGCCCGCCACAAGTCCGCCGACTTCGCCCAGGACACGGCCGCCGTGATGACGGGAGCGGGACTCCGCGCGGCCGTCCTCCCCCGCCCCCTGCCCACCCCCGTCCTGGCGTACGCCATAAGGCACCTCGGCGCGGTTGCGGGCGTGGAGGTCACCGCCAGCCACAACCCGCCCCGCGACAACGGCTACAAGGTGTACCTCGGCGACGGCTCCCAGATCGTGCCCCCGGCGGACGCCGAGATCGCGGCCGAGATCGACGCCGTCCGCTCCCTCCACGACGTCCCCCGGCCCACCACCGGCTGGCAGACCCTCGACGACGCCGTCCTCGACGCCTACCTCGCCCGCACGGACGCCGTCCTCGCTGCCGACTCCCCCCGCACGGCCCGCACGGTCTACACGGCGATGCACGGCGTCGGCAAGGAAACCCTCCTCGCCGCCTTCGCCCGCGCGGGCTTCCCGGAACCCGTCCTCGTCGCCGAACAGGCCGACCCCGACCCGGACTTCCCGACCGTCGCCTTCCCCAACCCGGAAGAGCCCGGCGCGATGGACCTCGCCTTCGCCAAGGCCGACGAGACGCACCCCGACCTGATCGTCGCCAACGACCCGGACGCCGACCGCTGCGCGGTCGCGGTCAAGGGCGACGGCGGGTGGCGGATGCTCCGCGGTGACGAGGTCGGCGCGCTCCTCGCCACCCACCTGGTCGCCCGCGGAGCCCGCGGCACCTTCGCGGAGTCGATCGTCTCCTCGTCCCTCCTGGGCCGTATCGCCGAGAAGGCGAACCTGCCCTACGAGGAGACCCTCACCGGCTTCAAGTGGATCGCCCGTGTGGAGGGCCTGCGCTACGGCTACGAGGAGGCCCTCGGCTACTGCGTGGACCCGGACGGCGTACGGGACAAGGACGGCATCACCGCCGCCCTCCTGATCACGGAACTCGCCTCCACGCTCAAGGAAGAGGGCCGCACCCTCCTCGACCTCCTCGACGACATCGCGGTCGAGCACGGCCTGCACGCCACCGACCAGCTCGCGGTCCGCGTCGAGGACCTGTCGGTCATCGCCGACGCGATGCGGCGCCTGCGCGAGCAGCCCCCGACCCACCTCGCGGGCCTGGCGATCACCAGGGCCGAGGACCTCACCCGGGGCACGGACAGGCTCCCGCCCACCGACGGCCTGCGCTACACCCTCGACGGCGCCCGGGTCATCGTCCGCCCGAGCGGCACGGAGCCGAAGCTGAAGTGCTACCTGGAGGTCGTCGTCCCGGTCGCCACGCACGCCGATCTCCCGGCGGCCCGCGCGAGGGCGACGGACCTGCTGGCGACGATCAAGCGGGACCTGTCGACGGCGGCCGGCATCTGAGCCGTACCCGACCGATCCGGGCAGTACGACGCATCCGGGCCACACGACGGACCCGAGGCACACGACGGATGTGCGCGGTACGACGAATCCGAGCAGGTGCGACGAATCCGAACAGCGCGACGGATCCGAGCAGCGCGCGAGAGACTCGCCCATGGACGACGCGACGGGGTGCCCCCGAGAAAACCCGGGGGCACCCCATCGGGTGATTTCCCCAGACAGGTTGACGCGGGCTCCACGCGTTGCCCCACCCCTGGGGCAACGGTGGACCGGAAGCGCCCCGCCGAGCCAGCCTGGAGCCGCCGCCGTGTCCTCGACCGCCTTCCGGCCGACACCCCGAGCGACCACCGAGACCACCCCACGCCCGGCGCCCCCCGCACCCCGCGACCACCGGCCGGGCGACTCCCCGCACCCCCGTACCCCCCTCCCCCGGCGCGCCCTGCACGCCCTCCGCCACGCGGCCCCCGCGCTCCTCGCCTATGTCGCCGTACGCTCCACGGGCCTGCTGGTCCTCGCCTTCTGGGCGCACCGCCGGCACGAGGGCGTCTGGCCGATCCTGGCGACGCAGTGGGACGCCGGCTGGTACCTGCGCATCGCCGACCACGGCTACGCCCACGAAGTCGGAGCCGTCCCCAGCGCGAAGAGCATGGCGTTCTTCCCGCTGTATCCGGTGCTGGTGAAGGCCGTCGCGGCGTTCACCCCCGGCAGCCGCGCCAGTACCGGCCTGGCCGTCGCCGTGGTCGCCTCGCTCGTCGCGGCCTGGGGTGTCTTCGCCGTCGGCGACCGGCTGTACGGCCGCCGCGTGGGCGTCCTGCTCACCGTCCTGTGGGCCGCGTTCCCGGTCGGCCTGGTGCAGTGGATGGGCTACACGGAGTCCCTGTTCACGGCATTCGTGGCGTGGTCGCTGTACGGGGTGCTCACCGGCCGCTGGCTGACCGCGGGCAGCTGCGCGGCCCTGGCCGGCCTGACCCGCCCGACCGGCGTCGCGGTGGCGGCCGCGGTGACCGTCTCGGCCCTGGTCGCGCTGTGCCGCCGCCCACGGGAGACCCGCGCTCTCGCGGCCGCCTTCCTCGCGCCGCTCGGCTGGTGCGGGTACGTCGGCTGGGTGGGCCTGCACCTGGGCCGCTGGGACGGCTACTTCGCCGTACAGCGGCTGTGGAGCAACGAGCTGGACGGCGGCCTGCGGACGCTGGTGCTGATGCGGGACCTGCTGTGGCGGGACACGAGGCCGGAGCTCTTCCTGGTGGCGGTGACGCTCACCCTGCTGGCCTCGGTCGTGATGTTCGGCCTGTCCCTCTGGGACCGCCAGCCGCTGCCGCTCCTGGTCTTCACGGGCGTCCTGCTGGTGATCGTGCTGGGCAGCAAAGGCGTCTACTTCCCGCGGGCCCGATTCCTCCTGCCGGCCTTCCCCCTGCTCCTCCCGCCGGCCCTGCACCTGTCCCGCGCGTCCCGCCGTTACCGCGCCCTGGCCCTGACGACGGCGGTGGCGGGCTCGGCGTACGTCGGGGCGTACATGGCTCTGGTGTGGCACGGAGCGCCGTGAGAGGCGGTCCCGGCCCCCGGCCGACGCCTGCCCTGAGGCTCCCTCACCCCATCGCGATCAGAATGGCCAGCAGCACCGCCCCGGCCACCGCCGGTCCCACGATCTCGTAGGCCCAGCGCACGGTCACCTCACCCTGCGCCGCCTCCGACTTCCCGTGGGTCTCCAGCAGCCCCCGCAGCTCGTCCATGATCCGGTCGGTCTCGGCGCGCACGGGCCCGTCCGGCACCGCCGTGCGACCACCGCCGAACGCGCCGCCGCGCATCCCCCCGGCCCCGGACAGCCCGGACAGACCTCCGCCGAACGCGCCGCCCCGGCCCGCGCCCTCCGCACCCCGCCGTTCCTCGCGCCGGGCCGCCTTCTTCCGCCCCCGCAGCGACACGGGAACGGCCCACAGCTGAAACTTCCTGCCGGAGGCGACGACCTCGTTCGAGTAGCCCGAGCGCAACGACTCGATCTGCCCCCACGGCAGCGCGATCACGCGGAACGGGTTGCGGATGCGCAGCCGTTCCTCGTTCGCGAACACGGCGGGCCGCAGTGTGAAGGCCACCACCAGCGGCACCAGGAGGATCAGCGAGGCGAGCGCCAGCCAGGGCGTACGCCCCTCCCCGGAGACGATCGCGTCGACGCCGAGCCAGCCGGCGATCCCGAGCAGCAGGAAACCGCCGGCCATGGCCGCGGGCGACCGATAGATCCGGTCCGGCAGCTGGGGTGCCGAGGGCTGCGGCGCTGGTGACTGGGGTTCCGGGGTCGTCATGCCCCGATTCTGCCCGAAGCCCCTGGCGAGGCTCGTACGTGGTACCGCCGTACAGGACGAGTACCTGATTGTCTGCCGGGGTGTACAGCCGCTACGCGCGTAGATATGCTCGGCTTGTGACCATGCCCACCACTGCACCCGTTGCAACCGCTCTCGCCGACGTCACCGCGTCAGACAGCACGCTGCGCCGCTTCCTCCACGGGCTGCCCGGCGTCGACACGGTCGGCCTGGAGGCGCGCGCCGCCTCGCTCGGCACCCGTTCCATCAAGACGACCGCGAAGGCGTACGCCATCGACCTCGCCATCTCGATGGTCGACCTGACGACGCTGGAAGGCGCGGACACCCCGGGCAAGGTCCGGGCACTCGGCGCCAAGGCGGTCCGCCCCGACCCGACCGACCGCACGACCCCGTCGACCGCGGCCGTCTGCGTCTATCCGGACATGGTGGCCACCGCCAAGGAGGCCGTCGCCGGCTCCTTGGTGAAGGTCGCCTCGGTCGCCACCGCCTTCCCGGCCGGCCGCGCCGCGCTCTCCGTGAAGCTCGCGGACGTCCGCGACGCGGTCGCGGCGGGTGCCGACGAGATCGACATGGTCATCGACCGCGGGGCGTTCCTCGCGGGGAACTACATCAAGGTGTACGACGAGATCGTCGCCGTGAAAGAGGCCTGCGAAGCCTCCGCCCGCCTGAAGGTCATCTTCGAGACGGGCGAGCTGTCGACGTACGACAACATCCGCCGCGCCAGCTGGCTCGGCATGCTCGCGGGCGCCGACTTCATCAAGACGTCCACCGGCAAGGTCGCGGTCAACGCCACCCCGGCGAACACCCTTCTGATGCTGGAGGCCGTGCGCGACTTCCGCGCCCAGACCGGGGTACAGGTCGGCGTGAAGCCGGCCGGCGGAATCCGCACGTCCAAGGACGCCATCAAGTTTCTGGTACTGGTCAACGAGACCGCGGGCGAGGACTGGCTGGACAACCACTGGTTCCGCTTCGGCGCCTCGTCGCTCCTGAACGACCTGCTCATGCAGCGTCAGAAGCTGGCCACCGGCCGCTACTCCGGCCCCGACTACGTGACGGTGGACTGATCATCATGGCTTCCGTATTCGAGTACGCACCGGCCCCCGAGTCCCGCTCGGTCGTCGACATCGCCCCGTCCTACGGCCTGTTCATCGACGGCGAGTTCACCGAGGCGGCCGACGGCAAGGTCTTCAAGACGGTCTCGCCGAGCACCGAGGAAGTGCTGTCCGAGATCGCCCAGGCCGGCGCCGAGGACGTGGACCGCGCTGTAAAGGCCGCCCGCGGGGCGTTCGAGAAGTGGTCCGCGCTGCCCGGCTCCGAGCGCGCCAAGTACCTGTTCCGCATCGCCCGGATCATCCAGGAACGCAGCCGCGAACTGGCCGTCCTGGAGACGCTGGACAACGGCAAGCCCATCAAGGAGACGAGGGACGCCGACCTGCCCCTCGTGGCCGCCCACTTCTTCTACTACGCGGGCTGGGCAGACAAACTCGACCACGCGGGCTACGGCGCGAACCCGCGCCCGCTCGGTGTGGCCGGCCAGGTCATCCCCTGGAACTTCCCCCTCCTGATGCTGGCCTGGAAGATCGCCCCGGCGCTCGCGACCGGCAACACGGTCGTCCTGAAGCCGGCGGAGACCACACCGCTGAGCGCGTTGTTCTTCGCGGACATCTGCCGCCAGGCGGGCCTCCCCAAGGGGGTCGTCAACATCCTTCCGGGATACGGCGGCACGGGCGCGGCGCTCATCGCGCACCCGGACGTCGACAAGGTCGCGTTCACGGGATCGACGGCCGTCGGCAAGGAGATCGCCCGCACGATCGCGGGCACCCGCAAGAAGGTCACCCTCGAACTCGGCGGCAAGGGCGCGAACATCGTCTTCGACGACGCCCCGATCGACCAGGCCGTCGAGGGCATCGTGAGCGGCATCTTCTTCAACCAGGGCCAGGTCTGCTGCGCGGGCAGCCGTCTCCTGGTCCAGGAGTCGATCCAGGACGAGTTGCTGGACTCCCTGAAGCGCAGGCTCTCCACCCTCCGCCTCGGTGACCCGCTGGACAAGAACACGGACATCGGCGCGATCAACTCCGCCGAACAGCTCTCCCGCATCACCACGCTCGTCGATCAGGGCGAGGCCGAGGGCGCCGAGCGCTGGTCCCCGGCCTGCGAACTCCCCTCCTCCGGCTACTGGTTCGCCCCGACGCTCTTCACGAACGTCACCCAGGCGCACGCCATCGCCCGCGACGAGATCTTCGGCCCGGTGCTGTCCGTCCTCACCTTCCGCACCCCGGACGAGGCCGTCGCCAAGGCCAACAACAGCCAATACGGCCTGTCGGCGGGCATCTGGACGGAGAAGGGCTCCCGCATCCTCGCGGTGGCGAACAAGCTCCGCGCGGGCGTCGTCTGGTCCAACACGTTCAACAAGTTCGACCCGACCTCGCCGTTCGGCGGCTACAAGGAGTCGGGCTTCGGCCGCGAGGGCGGTCGCCACGGCCTGGAGGCGTACCTCGATGTCTGACCGTCTCGGTGTGTTCAAGACCTACAAGCTGTACGTGGGCGGGAAGTTCCCGCGTTCCGAGAGCGGCCGGGTGTACGAGGTGACCACAGCAACATCAGCCGCCGACGCGGCGGGCAAGGGCAAGTGGCTGGCCAACGCGCCGCTCTCCTCCCGCAAGGACGCCCGTGACGCGGTCGTCGCCGCCCGCAAGGCGTTCGGCGGCTGGTCCGGGGCGACCGCGTACAACCGCGGCCAGATCCTGTACCGCATCGCGGAGATGCTGGAGGGCCGCAGGGCGCAGTTCGTCCGCGAGGTCGTCGACGCCGAGGGCCTGTCGAAGTCCAAGGCCGCCGAGCAGGTGGACGCGGCGATCGACCGCTGGGTCTGGTACGCGGGCTGGACCGACAAGATCGCCCAGGTGGTCGGCGGCGGCAACCCGGTGGCAGGCCCGTACTTCAACATCTCGTCCCCCGAGCCGACGGGCGTGGTCACCGTCCTGGCTCCCCAGGAGTCGTCCTTCCTGGGGCTGGTCTCGGTCGTCGCCCCGGTGATCGCGACCGGCAACACGGCGATCGTGATCGCGAGCGAGAAGTCCCCGCTCCCTGCCCTCTCCCTGGGCGAGGTCCTGGCCACCTCCGACCTGCCCGGCGGCGTCGTCAACATCCTCTCCGGCCGTACGGCGGAGATCGCGACGCCCCTAGCGGCGCACCAGGACGTCAACGCGATCGATCTGGCCGGCGCCGACGAGGCCCTGGCGAAGGAACTGGAGATCGCGGCGGCGGACAACCTGAAGCGCGTCCTTCGTCCACAGCCTGTGGACGACTGGGCGGCGACGCCCGGCACCGACCGCATGACGGCGTTCCTGGAGACGAAGACGGTCTGGCACCCGACGGGTTCGCTGGGCGCGTCCGGCTCGGCGTACTGACAGCCGCCTGAGACCGGAGAGCCGCGCTTCCCCTCCGTCCGGGGGAGGCGCGGCCCTCTGCCGTGCTCAGCCGTTGCCTGCCCAGCGGCGCCACCACCTTGCCCGATCACCGGCACGCCGCCGATGGACTGCGCCCGCGCCACCGGCCCGGTCAGCGCCTGCGAGGTCAGCGGCTTGAAGTCGGCGAGCCGGGTGCCGACGCCGTTGTCGAGCGGGTCCGGCTCCGGTCCCGGCGAGGGGGTTGGGCTCCAGGCCCCCGACCGGGCCGGTGACGTGGCCGACGGTCCCGGTGAGGGCCGGGAGGCCGGCCTGCGGGCCGACGTTGCCGAGCGAGGTGGGGCGGGTGCGCATCACGTCGACGACCGGCCCGGTGTCCGCCGAGGCCGTCGCCACGCCTGCTCCCGGGGCCACGCCTGCGGTCGCGAGGGCGACCCGGGCACGCCGGGCGGTCGGATTCCGGGAGGACGCATGTCGGGCCGTCGGCGCCTCTGCCACCTTCCGCCCACTTCCGCTTGCACACGGTAATGAGGTTGACACCAAGGGTAGTTGAGGTGTGACGCGCGCTTCAAAGCCGACCCTCGGGGTCGTTCGAGGCCCGACGGATGCCTCACACTGGTGTCCCGTGAGCTCCCATCCAGCCATACCGACGCGAGTCGCGCTGCTCTGCGGCCCTTCCGGCTCCGGCAAGTCCCTCCTCGCCGCCCGCTCCGGCCTGCCGGTCCTGCGCCTCGACGACTTCTACAAGGAGGGCGACGACCCGACGCTGCCGCTGGTGGCCGGGAGCTCCGACATCGACTGGGACCACCCGGACTCGTGGGACGCGGACACGGCGATCGCCGCGATCGTGGACCTGTGCCGCACGGGCCGAACAAAGATCCCCGTCTACGACATCTCGCTGAGCGCCCGCACCGGCGAGGAGTCCGTCGACGTGGGGCGGACCCCGCTGTTCATCGCGGAGGGCATCTTCGCCGCCGAGATCGTCACCCGCTGCCGGGAACTCGGCGTCCTCTCCGACGCCCTGTGTCTGAGCCGCGGCCCGGTCCGCACCTTCCGCCGCCGCTTCCTGCGGGACCTGAAGGAGGGCCGCAAGTCGGTCCCCTTCCTGCTGCGCCGCGGCTGGCGCCTGATGCGGCAGGAGCGCTCGATCATCGCCCGACAGACGGCGCTGGGCGCGTACGCCTGCGACAGGGACGAGGCCTTGGGCCGCCTGGCCGCATCCGCCGTGGGTCGCCGCCCGGCAGCCACCCCGACCCCCTGAGCGCACACGAGAAACGGGACTGGACGGACCCCCCGGCCCTCCAGTCCCGCTCCCTTGGTGCTCCCCCGTGCTTCCCCCGTTGGTCCCCCGTGACC
>NZ_LGDG01000248.1 GCF_001279775.1 Streptomyces sp. MMG1533
CTCCGGCATCTCCGGCGCGATCCAGCACCGGGCCGGCATGCAGACCTCCAAGACCATCGTGGCGATCAACAAGGACGCCGAGGCCCCGATCTTCGACCTCGTCGACTACGGCGTGGTCGGCGACCTCTTCGACGTCGTCCCCCAGCTCACCGAAGAGATCAACACCCGCAAGGGCTGAACCCGTTCGGGCCGGGGCTGTCCGGGTCAGTACGACCTGGGCAGCCCCAGCACGTGCTGGGACACGTAGTTGAGCACCATCTCCTGGCTGATCGGGGCCAGCCGCAGCAGCCGGGACTCACGGAAGTACCGCTCGACGTGGTACTCGCGGGCGTATCCCATGCCGCCCAGCGTCTGCACGGCCCGGTCCGCGGCCTGGAAACCCGCGTCGGCACAGAGGAACTTGGCCATGTTCGCCTCGCGTCCGCACTCCAGCCCGCGGTCGTAGCGCCAGGCGGCGTTGCGGGCCATGAGCCGGGCCGCGTCGAGCCGGGTCAGGGCCTCGGCCAGGGGGAAGGCGATGCCCTGGTTCTGGCCGATGGGGCGGCCGAAGACGACGCGTTCCCCGGCGTAGCGGGTGGCCGCGTCGAGGGCGGCGCGGCCGAGGCCCACGGCTTCGTGGGCGAGGAGGATGCGCTCGGGGTTGAGGCCGTCGAGCAGATAGCGGAATCCCTCGCCCTCCTCGCCGATCCGGGCGCTCGCCGGGACCCGTAGGCCGTCGATGAAGATCTCGTTGGAGGCCACCGCGTTGCGTCCCATCTTGGGGATGGGCCGGATGTCCATGGCGGTGCGGTCGACGTCGACCAGGAAGACGGAGATTCCCCTGGTCGGCTTGTCGACTTCCGCGCGCGGTGTCGTGCGCGCCAGCAGCACCATCTTCTGGGAGTCGCCCGCCTTGGTGATCCAGATCTTGCGGCCGTCGATGACGTAGTGGTCGCCGTCGCGGCGGGCGAAGGTGGAGATGCTGGTGGTGTCGGTGCCGGCGTCGGGCTCGGTGACCCCGAAGCAGACGTGCAGTTCGCCGGAGGCGGCGTGCGGCAGGACCTCGCGGCGCAGTGCCTCGCTGCCGTGCCGGGCAAGGACGTTGAGGCCGAAGATGGTCAGGTGCATGGTGCTGCAGCCGTTCATCCCGGCTCCCGAGGCGGCCACCTCTTCGAGCAGGAGCGAGGCCTCCAGCACGCCGAGTCCTCCGCCGCCGTACTCCTCGGGCACCGCGATGCCCAGCCAGCCCGCCTTGGCGAAGGCGTCGTAGAAGCTCCAGGGGAACTCTCCCCTCTCGTCCTGCGCGGCCCAGTACCCGGGGCCGAAGGAGGCCGCCAGTTCGCGGACGCCCGCGCGGATGTCCTCCTGCTGCTCGGTCAGCTCGAAATCCACGGGCCGCCCCCTCTGGAGAATGAGGTTTCCTGATACGTAGAATACCGTTCGCGACCGTCGAGAAAGGAAGACCTCGCCTTGAACATCGCGACGCTGCTCGACATGGCCGTGGCCGACGCCCCCGACCGGGTGGCCGTCGGCCCCCGCGGCTCCGGTACGACCTGTGCGCGACTGCGGCGGACGGCCGCGGGCGTGGCGGCCGTCGTCCACGACGCGGGTGCACGGGAGTTGGTGTTCGCGGGGGTCAACGGCCCAGCATTTCCTGTGCTGTTGTTCGGCGCCGCGCTGGCAGGCGTGCCGCTCGTGCCGGTCAACTACCGCCTGTCCGCGGAGGCGTTGACCGCGCTGCTGGGGCACACCGAAAGGCCGATGGTGGTCGCCGACGAGGGGTTGGCGGATGTCTTCGCGGGCACCGGGATCGACGTGCGTACGCCGGATGCGCTGCTGAAGGAAGGGCTCGCGGCCGAGCCGGCCGAAGGGCTGGAGGGCTCTGCGGACGACCCGGCGGTGCTGCTGTTCACCAGCGGCACGACGGCCGCGCCCAAGGCGGCCGTCCTGCGCCACCGCCATCTGACCAGCTACGTCCTGCAGACCGTCGAGTTCGCCTCGGCCGGGCCGGACGACGCGGTGCTGAGCAGCGTTCCGCCGTATCACGTCGCGGGCGTCGGCTCGGTGCTCAGCAATCTCCACGCCGGGCGGCGCATGGTGCACCTCGCCGCCTTCGATCCCGGCACGTGGCTGCGGCTGGTGCGCGCCGAGCGGGTCACCTCCGCGATGCTCGTGCCGACCATGCTGGCCCGGATCGTGGAGCACCTGGAGGGCCGGCCGGCCGACGTGCCCACGCTGCGCTCACTGGCGTACGGCGGCGCCCGGATGCCGCACGCGGTCCTGGAGACCGCCCTGCGCGCCTTTCCCGGCACCGGCTTCACCAACGCCTACGGCCTCACCGAGACCAGCTCCACCATCGCCCTGCTGGGCCCTCAGGAGCACCGCTCGGCCCTCGACTCCGACGATCCGGTGACCCGCGACCGGCTGCGCTCGGCCGGGCGGATGGTCCCGGGCGTTCAGGCGCAGATCCGCGACGAGACCGGTGCCGTACTGCCGCCCGGGACTCCGGGCGAGTTGTGGGTGCGCGGGCCGCAGGTGTCCGGGGAGTACCGGGGCGCCGCCCCGCTGCTCGACGCCGAGGGGTGGTTCCGCACCCGCGATCTCGCCCGCTTCGACGACGACGGCTACCTGTTCGTCGAGGGGCGCGCCGACGACACCATCATCCGCGGCGGGGAGAACATCGCCCCCGCGGAGGTCGAGGACGTCCTGCTGCGGCACCCGGCCGTGCGCGAGGCGGCCGTCGTGGGCGTGCCGGACGATGTGGGGCGAGCGCATCGCCGCCTTCGTGGTCGTACGCGCGGGGGCGGCGGTCGACGCCGAGGACCTGCGCGCCTGGGTGCGCGGCCGGCTGCGCGGCTCCAAGACGCCCGATGTGGTCGTCTTCCGCCCGGAGTTGCCGTACACACCCACCGGAAAGCTGCTGCGGCGCGAGCTGCCGACGACGATGCAGGGAGGCTGAGGCACGTGACGTCCTTCGCGGAGCTCCACGACCTGACGGGCAAGGTGGCGGTGGTGACCGGGGGGTCGCGCGGCATCGGGCGGGCGATCGTGCAGACGCTGGCGGAGGCCGGCGCCGATGTCGTCATCGCCTCGCGCAAGGTCGAGGCGTGCCGGGCGGCGGCCGGGGAGGTGCGTGCCTCGACCGGGCGGCGTGCGGTGGGCGTCGCCTGCCACGTCGGCCGCTGGGGCGACTGCGAGCGGCTCGTCGCCGAGACGCTGGAGGAGTTCGGCCGGCTCGACGTCCTGGTCAACAACGCCGGTATGTCGCCGACTTACGAAAGTCTCGACGCGGTGAGCGAGGAGCTCTACGACAAGACCCTCGCGGTGAATCTGAAGGGGCCGTTCCGCCTGGCGGTCCTCGCCGCGACGCACATGGCGGACCACGGCGGCGGGTCGGTCATCAACATCGGCACGGCCGGATCCCTGCTGGCCAGCGTGCACGAACTGCCGTACGCCTGCGCCAAGGCGGGCCTGAACGCCCTCACCGTGGGCCTGGCGGAGGCGTACGCGCCCAAGGTGCGGGTCAACGCCATCCTGCCGGGGCCGGTCCTCACCGACGCGCACCAGGCGTGGGCGGCCGAGGACTTCGACGCCTCGTTCGTGCCGCTGGGCCGGCTCGGGCAGCCGGACGACGTGGCGCCGCTGGCCCTGCACTTCGCCAGTGCGGCGTCGGCCTTCACCACCGGGGCGATCGTCCGGGTCGACGGTGGGATCACGCGCAAGGTGTGAGCTCCGAGGAGGCGGACCGGCGGCCTCCTCGGAGCAAGCGATGGCCCGTTACCAGGTCACCGGCAGTTCGTAGACGCCGTAGACGAGGCCGTCGTCCTTGAACGGGAGCTTCTCCATGTCGGTGGCCAGGCGCAGCGTCGGGACACGGCGGAAGAGCGTCTGGTAGGCGATCTGGAGCTCGAGGCGGGCCAGCGGCTGCCCCAGGCACTGGTGGATGCCGAAGCCGAAGGCCATGTGGCGGCGGGCGTCCCGGGTGACGTCGAGCCGTTCGGGCTCGGGGAAGTGGCCGGCCTCCCAGTTGCCGGTGGCTCCCGGGATGATGATGCCCTCCCCGGCGCGGATGGCCCGGCCGCCGACCTCGATGTCCTCGAGAGCGAGACGGCGCTGGCCCATGTGCACGATGGTCAGGTAGCGCAGCAGCTCGTCCGCCGCGTCCGCGAGGACCTTCGGGTCGTCGGTGTCGCGCACGATGGCGAGCTGGTCGGGGTGCTCCAGAAGCGCGAGGACCCCCAGGGCGATCATGTTGGCCGAGGTCTCGTGCCCCGCGCCGAGGAGCAGAACGCCGAGCATGGAGGCTTCCAGGCGGGTGAGGTCGCCGGCGTCCATCCTGGCCGCGATGTCGGAGAGCAGGTCTTCGGCGGGGTCGGCGGCCTTCGCGTCGAGCTGGTCCTCCAGGTACTTGAGCTGCGCCACCGTGGCGGCCCGTACCTCCTCGGGGTTCACGTCCCGGCGCAGCCCCACCGAGCTGTTCTCCTGGAAGAACTCGTGGTCCTCGTACGGCACTCCGAGCAGCGCGCAGATCACCAGCGAAGGGAGCGCCAGTGAGAACGCCTCCACCAGGTCGACCGGCTTCGGCCCGGCCAGCATCGCGTCGATCAGGTCGTCGGTCATCTTCTGGATGGTGGGGCGCAGGGCTTCGATGCGCTTGATGGTGAACGCGCCGGTCACCATCCGGCGGATCCGCGCGTGGTCCGGGTCGTCCATGTTGAGGAAGGACGCAGGGGCCTGGGTGACGCTGTTGCGGAAGGCCTCGTTCGAGAAGGGGAAGCCCGGCCTGCCGGTGTCGACGCTGAGGCGCTGGTCGCCGTACAGGGCCCTCTGGTCGTCGTAGCGGGTGACGAGCCAGTGCACGCTGCCGTCCCACAGCCGGACCCTGGAGACCGGGCTCTCGGCGTGCAGTCTCATCATCTCCGGGGGCGGGGCGAACGGGCATCCGGCCGCCCGGGGCATCGGGAAGTCGGGAACGGCCTCGTCCTGCATGTCGGCAAGGGCGTTGGTCATGTCGCTCCTCGGTGGGGGGAGGGGAGTCCACGACAGCGAACCCTGTGAACCTGACATTTTCCCGCCACCCGGCTGACAAGAGATCGATTGGCTGGATCATGCGGTCGGCTCAGAGCGATCCCGTCTCCGGAGAGGGCGGGCGGCGGTACACCTGACCACCTTTCATCACGAACCGGACGTCCTCGGTCACGCCGATGTCCGTGAGCGGGTCGCCTGGCACGGCGATGACGTCGGCCAGCAGGCCGGGCTCCAGGCG
This sequence comes from Streptomyces sp. MMG1533, assembly GCF_001279775.1. Taxonomy (GTDB): domain Bacteria; phylum Actinomycetota; class Actinomycetes; order Streptomycetales; family Streptomycetaceae; genus Streptomyces. The sequence continues at coordinate 5,246 of NZ_LGDG01000248.1, forward strand.
GCCCCGGTCGTCCGCCTCGATGAGCTCGGCGGCGACCGTGGTGGCGGCCCGGATCGCCGCCAGCGGGGTCATGCCCCGGTCGACGAGGGCGATCAGCTCCTTCGCGTTGCGGCCGTGCGGGATGGCCGGGGCGTCCGTGCCGCAGGCGACGCGTACCCCGCGCTCGATGGCGAGCCGGATCGTCGCCTTGGCGAGCGGGAACACCTCGGCGGCCTTGGCCTGGAGCTCGGGCGCCGCCTTCGACACGTCCATGCCGTCGGCGATGTAGGTGGTCGCCACCAGGAACGTGCCGCGCTCCACCATCAGGTCGAGGGTCTCGTCGCTCGCGAGAAAGCCGTGCTCGATGCAGTCGATGCCCGCGTCCAGCGCGGCCCGGATCGCCCGGTCCCCCATGCAGTGGGCGGCCACCCTGCGTCCGGCGCGGTGGGCTTCGTCGGCGATCGCGCGCAGCTCCTCGTCGGAGTACTGCTGGGCGCCGGCCGGGCCGGTGTGCGACATGACGCCGTTCGACGCGCAGACCTTGATGAGCCGCGCCCCGTGCTTGATCTGGTAGCGGACGGCCTTGCGCACCTCGTCGACGCCGTTGGCGATGCCCTCCTCGACCGTGAGGGGCATGATGTGCGGCGCGAACGCCTGGAACATCGTGGGGTCCAGGTGTCCGCCGGTGGGCGTGATGGCGTGCCCGGCGGGGACGACCCGCGGCCCGTCGATCCAGCCGAGGTCGACGGCCTTCTGCAGGGCCACGTCGAGCAGGAGCCCGCCCGTCTGCACGAACAGACCGAGGTTGCGTACGGTCGTGAAGCCCGCCCGCAGGGTCCGGCGGGCGTTGGCGACGGCCCGCAGGGTGCGTACGGCGGGGTCGTCCTGCACCGGGTTGAGGGGACTTCGGTGGTCGGGACCGCCGAGCAGGAGGTTGACCTCCATGTCCATCAGCCCGGGCAGCAGGGTCAGATCGCCGAGGTCGATCTCCACGGTGTCCGGCGGGACGGCGGCGGGCGCGACCTCGACGATGCGCTCGCCCTCGATCAACAGGTCCCCGGGGGCGACCAGTTCCCCCTTGTCGACGTCGAGCATGCGGGCGGCACGGAGGCGGACGGGCGGCTGCGGGGTGCGCGGACGGGGCATCAGGCGGCTCCCACGGACGTCATACGGCGGGTTCGAGGACGGCGTCGATGCACGCCGCGCCGGTGTCGGGGACCTTGGGCTGGCGCCAGGCCTCCACCGGGAAGGCGACGGTGACCAGCGCGCAGAACGCCCACAGCAGCCGCTTGTCCGGCTCGGAGATGCCGTCCATGGAAACCTGCTGGAGGTAGTCCGTGCCGGACTCCAGCAGCGGGAACGCCGTGTTGTAGAAGGCGTCGAGCTCGTCCATCGTGCTGGCGATCCGCTTGGCGTAGCGGGCCTTCTCGGTGGGGACGGCCCAGTCGGCGAAGGGTTCCAGGGCGGCGAACTCGGGGGGAAAGACGGTTCCCATACTCAGGATCTCCTCGGGTCAGGACGCGGCCGGGGCGCCGGAGGTGTGCTGCTGGTGCTCGCTGACGTACTGGCGGGCGGTGCTGTGCAGGTGGCGCAGGAGCACCTCCTGGTCGTTGAGCGGGAACTCCCGTACCGCGCGCGACTCGAGCATGGTCTGCGTCGCCTCCAGGGTGTTGGCGTCCTGGAGGCCGTACTCCTTGAACGACACGGCGGCCAGCTCCTGCTGCAACCGCTGGAAGGCGTTCTCCGGGGGGACGAAGTAGCAGGTCGCCTCGAAGATGTGGGTGTTGTACGCGGTGGGCCAGTAGTGGTAGGTCAGCACCCAGTTCGGCCGCCAGATCAGCAGCATGAAGTTGGGGAAGAAGACGAACGAGTCCATGCCCCAGCGCCGGTCCCGGGTCGGGTTGATCGCCGGCGGCAGCTCCTGGGTGGCCAGGCCGATGTCCGGTGCCTCCCAGGGGCCGAACAGGCCGCTGCGCAGGGCGGCTTCGATGGGCTTGACCATCGTGCGGTCGTGCGGCGGGGCGATGCCGCCCCAGGAGGACACCATGCTGTGCGGGCCGTCGGTGTCGTAGTGCAGCGCCTCGTAGCCGTACTTCTGGATCTTGCGGGCCTCGTCGGAGACGTACTGGCCGGCGTGCAGGATCGGCGCGTGGTAGAACTCGGCGAACGCGTCGATGAACAGCTTCCAGTTGGCGCCGATCTCGGCCCGGTACTTGTGGGCCTGGGTCATCTTGTGGAACGGATAGCCCTCGATGCCGTGGGCGAACTCGCCCAGGTACTCCCTGAGGGGCGTGGTGTTCTCCGGGTCGAGGTTCACGAAGACGAACCCCTCCCAGACGTCGGTCTGGACCTTCTGGAGCCCGTACTTCGACTTGTCGAGGTCGAAGAACTCCTGCTCCTGCTGGACGAAGGCCAGTTGGCCTTCGAGGTCGTAGCGCCAGGCGTGGTACTTGCAGGTGAACTGGCGGCAGACCCCGCTGGTCTCCTCGCGCGGAAAGTCGTTCCACACGAGCTTGTTGCCGCGGTGCCGGCACACGTTGTGGAAGGCCCGCACCTCGTCGTCCGTGCCCCGCGCCACGATCACCGAGGTTCCGGCCGCGTCCAGCTCCTTGGTGAAGAAGCTGCCCCGCTTGGGGAGTTGCTCCACGCGGCCGACGTTCAGCCAGGTCCGCTTGAAGATCGCGTCCCGCTCCAGCTCGTAGTGCTCGGGCGTGATCGAGTCCTCGTACGAGACCGGCTCCGTGTCGATCTTGAGGTGTTCGGTCCAGCTGCCCTCGTCGGGCTTCTTGAAGTGCGCCATGGGGTCTGGCCCTTCAGTCGACGGTACGGAGGAGCGATAATCTTCGTCTCTCTCAAAGAGAATCGTATTCTCGCTTGTGAACGGCAGTCAAGAAGCCTCCGTGAAGGGGAAGATCCGGGTGAAGTCCACCCCGGGTTCGGCTGCCGCGAACCGTTCCCAGAGCGCCGCGGTGACCTGCCCGATCGCGACCGGGCCGCCCTTCTCCCCGGCCTCGCGCAGATAGAGCCGTATGTCCTTGGCCATGAGGGAGTTGGTGAAGCCGGCGGCATAGCGCCCGGTCACGACGTGGCGGGGGAACTTGTCGTCCGTCGCGGCGCTGCGGCCGCTGGAGCCGTTCAGCACGTCGAGCATCGTGGCCATGTCGAGCCCCGCGGAGAGGCCGAAGGCGACGGCCTCGCTGGTGGCGGCGAGGGTCACGGCGGACAGGAAGTTGTTGGCGAGCTTGAGCGCCTGGGCCATGCCCGGGCGCTCACCGACGCGGTGGCGGCGGTCGCTCAGACCGGCCAGTACACCCTCGGCGCCGGAACAGGCCTCGTCGGTGCCCGCGTACATGACCGTGAGAGTGCGGGCCCGGGCGCCTGCCACGCCACCCGAGACCGGGGCGTCGACGTGACCGATTCCCTCCTCGGCCAGCAGCGCGGCGACCGCGCGGGCGGCACTCACGCCGATCGTCGAGGTGTCGACCACGCACCGGACGCGGCGGGCCGCGGCGGCAAGGACCTCGCGGGCCACCTTCTCGGACACGGCCCCGTCGGGGAGGCTGAGCACCACCACGTCGGCACGCCGGGCGACTTCGGCGACCGAGGGCACATGTATCGCGCCTGCGGGGGACCGCGCCGGGCCGAGGGCGTCGTGCGTGACGACCCGGTGGCCGGTGTGCACCAGGTTCGCGGCCAGGACACTGCCCATGTTGCCGAGGCCCACGCATCCGACGGTCTTCTCGGTCTCTTCCACGGGTCTCCCTGGGTGGGCGATGAAGAAGCGAGAATGTCACTCTCTCAAATGCGCAGGTGAGATTCCAGCATGCGGAGAATTGTGCTACCGTTCCTCGTCGCCAGGGTGCCGACGAGAAGGAGTCGAACAGACCGTGACCGACTTCGAGGCGATGGACTTCTTCCGGGACGAGCGGCTCGTCGCGGACCCCTATCCGTACTTCGACGCCCTGCGCGGACAGTGCCCCGTGAAGCGCGAGAACCACCACGACGTGATGATGGTGACCGGGTACGACGAGGCGGTGCACGTCTACAACGACACCGAGGCCTTCTCCTCGTGCACCTCGGTCACCGGCCCCTTTCCCGGGTTCCCGGTCCCGCTGGAGGGACTGGAGGGCGACGACGTCAGCGAGCTCATCGAACAGCACCGCGACGAACTCCCCATGAGCGACCAGCTCCCCACCATGGACCCGCCCCGGCACACCGATCACCGCGCGCTGCTGATGCGGCTGATCACGCCCAAGCGCCTCAAGGAGAACGAGGCGTCCATGTGGCACCTCGCCGACGGGCTCCTGGACACCTATCTCGCCCCGGGCGAGGGCGAGTTCATCGGCGGCTTCGCCGGCCCCTTCACCCTGCTCGTCATCGCCGACCTGCTCGGCGTGCCCGAGGAGGACCGCCAGGAGTTCATGGAGCACATCCAGCACCGGCCGCGCACGGAGGCCGGCGTCGGGAGCACCGGCGACGACACGCTGCACCACTCGCCGCTGGAGTTCCTCTACGGCCGTTTCGCGGCGTACGTCGAGGACCGCCGCCGCGACCCCCGTGAGGACGTGCTCACGGGCCTGGCCACCGCGACCTTCCCGGACGGTTCGACGCCCGCGGTCGCGGACGTGGTCCGCGTCGCCGCCAACCTGTTCGCGGCGGGCCAGGAAACCACTGTCCGGCTCCTCGGATCCGCGCTCCGGCTCCTCGCCGAACGACCCGAGCCGCAACGGCTGTTGCGCGCCGAGCGCGAGCGCATCCCGAACTTCGTCGAGGAGACGCTGCGGGCGGAGAGCCCGGTCAAGGGCGACTTCCGGCTGTCGAAGCGGGCGACCACCGTCGGCGGGGTCGCCGTCCCGGCCGGCACCACGCTGATGGTGCTGAACGGGGCCGCCAACCGCGATCCGCGCCAGTTCGAGGATCCGGGGGCCTTCGACGTCGGCCGGGCGAACGTGCGCCGGCACCTCGCCTTCGGCCGGGGAATCCACACCTGCCCGGGCGCACCGCTGGCCCGCGCCGAGGCCCGGGTGGCCATCGAGCGGCTTCTGGACCGTACGTCCGACATCAGGATCGCCGAGTCCGTGCACGGCCCCGCGGACGCCCGCCGCTTCCCGTACGTGCCGACCTTCATCCTGCGGGGCCTGACCCATCTGAACCTGGAGTGGGGCGAGGCCTGATGAAGGTCTCCGTCGACGACGACCGCTGCCGGGGCCACGGGGTCTGCTGCACCCTGTGCCCCGAGGTCTTCGAGCTCAGCGACGCCGGCTACACCGTGGTCGAAACCCCTGACGTACCCGCCGAGTTCGAGGAAGCGGTCCGCTCCGCGGCCGGCATGTGCCCCGAGCGCGCCATCACCGTGAGCTGAGGAGGGCCGCGCCGAAGGCGTAGGTCACCTTCGGGCCAGGCCCCTGGGGCACGCGGCGGCCCACACCGACGCGGTGATCGTGACCGGCTTCCAGTTGCCCTCACGTCCTGAGTGACAGTGCCGCGCACACCCCGCCGTCGACGAGGATGTCGACGCCGGTGAGGAAGGAAGCCTCGTCCGACAGCAGGAAGGCCACCACCGCGGCGAGTTCCTCGGCGCGGCCTTCCCGCCCGAGGGCCGACTGCTCCGACAGCACCTTCATCGACGGGTGGTGGGCCGCCTCCTGCCGCCCCTGCGGGGTGGCGACGATGCCGGGCGACACCGCGCACACCCGCGCCCCGACCTGCCCGAGGCGTACCGCTTCCCGCTGGACGAAGCGCTGCACTCCGCGTTTGGCCCAGGTGTAGGCCACGCCAGGGTCCTCGACCGCCGGCCCGACCTCGTCGCGGAGCCGGTCGAGGAAGCCCTCGTCCAGCGGGTCGGCCAGGACCGACTCCGCCGCGGGGTTCGGCTCGACGGGAGCGAGGTGGGCCGCCATCGAGGCGAAGCACACCATCGCCGTACCCTCGGTGGCGAGCGGTCGCAGCGCCTCGGCCAGCAGTGCCGTACCGACGAGGTCGACCAGGAGGATGCGGCGCCAGTCCGCCATGGTGGGCGAGATGCCGGCGGCGTGGGCCACGGCCCGGAGGGTGCCCAGTTCGCGGGTGCGGGCGGCGAGCCGGGCAAGGCCCTCGCCGTCGGTGACGTCCAGGACGAAGGGCTCGACCACAGCTCTCTGCCCGGAGGCCGACAGGTCCCGGGCCGCGGCGGTCACCGTCGGCTCGTCCAGGTCGACCAGCAGCAGCCGGTCCACCATGCCGGTCAGTCGCCGCCCGCACTCCAGCCCCATCCCGCGGCCGGCGCCGGTCGCGATCCCCACGGTCGTCATCCGTTCCTCCTTCGTCACGAGGGCTTCCTTCCGGTGGCCCAGTACCGCTCCAGCACCGGCTGCAGCGCCCGGGTCACGAGTTCGATGCGCGGGCCGGTGCTCCCGCGGTGGAACGCCCAGTACGGGGTGCCGTCGGGGCGCGTGCCGAGGGCTTCGAGCGGGTGGCCGCGCCGGGTGAGCCGGGCCGAGTCGGCGGTCACGTCGTCGGACCAGTAACCGAGGTGGTGGACACCGGAGTCGGCGGGCGTCCAGAGGGTCCCCCGGATGCTCTGGACGAGCTCCACCCGGGGCGTCGACATCGAGTACGTGGACCTGAGGTCGAGGACCGCGTCACCGGCCGGAAGGCCGACCTGTGACGGCGCGCCGATCGCCTCGCACCACGCGTACCCGAACACCTCCGCGAGCTCGGCCGACGCCGCCGCGAGGTCGTCGACGACGATGCCGACGTGGAACTGGTCGGTGGCTTTCATCAGTACGCCCCTTCGTCGCACCCCGGCCGGGTGCCCGTGCGCAGGCAGAACCGGACGATGTGGTCGACCTCGGCACCAGTGGGCCGGACCCGTTGCCACAGGTGGTCGGCGAGCTTGCCCACGGTCGCGTGCGCGGCGAGGGACGCGTCCAGGTCGGGGTCGGCGCTGCCGAGTTCGGCGTACGGCTCGCGCAGCAGCGTCGCCAGCGGGCCGGCGGCCGACGGTGGGCCCGCCGTGAACCGCTCCCCCACGCTGCCCGCGTTCCACATGACGGCCAGCGTCGTCGCCGCGATCTCCTCGTCCATCGCCTGCGAGAGGACACCCTCCGCCCAGCGCCGCACCCTGCCTTCCGGGGTGGCCTCCTTGGCCATCTGATGGGCGATGTAGCCGCGCAGGCGCTCGGCGCCGTCCTCCATGATCGCGGCGACCAGTGCGTCCTTCGACGGGAAGTGCCGGTAGAACGCCTCGTTCGACAACCCGGCCGCCGCCACGATGTCGGCGACGCGCGGCCGGGACGCGGTGCCGCAGCCCCGCATGACGTCCAGCGCGGCGTCGAGCAGTGCGCGCACCTCGGACGCGTAGTGGGCGCCACGCCTGGCCAGCGCGCGCTGCGCGATCCGGTCCGCAACGTCGTTCCGCGTCGGGGGAATTGTGTTCTCTTTCATGAGAACGCTATTCTGACAGCCGCCGGAAGGAGACACAATGTCGTGGGACTTCGAAACCGACCCGGACTATCAGGCTCAGCTGGACTGGGCCGACCGGTTCGTGCGCGAGGAGGTCGAGCCCCTCGATCTCCTGTGGGACGGCCTGCAGTTCACACCGCCCGACGACACCCTCCGCCGGGTCCTCGACCCGCTGAAGAAGGAGGTGCGCGCCCACGGCCTGTGGGCGACGCACCTCGGCCCCGAACTCGGCGGCGAGGGCCACGGACAGGTCAGGCTCTGCCTGCTCAACGAGATCCTGGGCCGCTCCTCCTGGGCCCCGGTCGTCTTCGGCTGCCAGGCCCCGGACACCGGCAACGCCGAGATCCTCGCCCACTACGGCACCGAGGCGCAGAAGGAGCGCTATCTGCGCCCGCTGCTCGACGGCGAGATCTTCTCCTGCTACTCGATGACGGAGCCGCAGGCCGGCTCCGACCCCAAGGAGTTCACCACCCGGGCGGTGCGGAGCGGCGACCACTGGGTGGTCAACGGCTGGAAGTACTTCTCCTCGAACGCGAGGACGGCCGCCTTCTTCATCGTCATGGCGGTGACGGACCCGGACGGGGACCCGTACAAGAGCATGTCGATGTTCCTGGTCCCGGCCGAGACCCCCGGCATCGTCATCGAACGCAACGTCGCTCTCGCGGGCGAGCCCGAGGAACGCGGTTCGCACGCGCTCGTCCACTACCAGGACGTACGGGTGCCCGCGGACGCGCTGCTCGGCGGTGAGGGCCAGGCCTTCGTGATCGCCCAGACACGGCTCGGCGGCGGGCGGATCCACCACGCCATGCGGTCGATCGGGCTGGCGAGGAAGGCTTTCGACATGATGTGCGAGCGGGCGCTGAGCCGTCGGACGCAGGGCGGTGTGCTGGCCGACAAGCAGTTCGTGCAGGGGCACATCGCCGACTCGTACGCACAGCTCACACAGTTCCGGCTGGCCGTGCTGCACACCGCCTGGCAGATCGACAAGTACAACGACTACCGCAAGGTCCGCAAGGACATCGCCATGGTCAAGACGCAACTGCCCGCGGTGCTGCACGACATCGCGCACCGGGCGATCCAGGTCCACGGCGCGCTCGGCGTGAGCGGCGACATGCCCCTGTTCCGGATGCTGCTGGGCGCCAGCGTCCTCGGCATCGCCGACGGTCCGACCGAGGTCCACAAGGTCACGGTCGCCCGGCAGGTGCTGCGCGGCTACCAGGCGAGCGACGACCTGTGGCCCAGCGGGTACCTGCCCACGCGAGTGGCCGCGGCGCGCGCCAAGTACGCGGAGTTCCTGGACGACGAGGCGGTCGGCCGATGATCGACGTCGAGCGGCTGGCCGGCTGGCTGGACGAGTCCGGGCTTCCCGGGAAGGGGGAGCCGATCGAGCAGCGGTACGTCTCCGGCGGCGCGCAGAACGAGATCTACGAGATCCGCCGCGGCGAACTCCACTGCGCCCTGCGCATCCCGCCGCCCGCCGCACCGGCCGCCCGGGACGAGGGCATCCTGCGGGAGTGGCGGATCACCGAGGCGCTGAACGGCACGGACGTCCCGCACACCGAGGCGGTCGCCGTGTGCACGGACGCCGCGGTGCTGGGCCGGACGTTCTATCTGATGGAGTTCGTCGACGGCTGGTCCCCCATGGGCGTGCGCGGCTGGCCGGAGCCCTTCGACACGGACCTCGCGGCACGGGCGGGCCTGGCCTACCGGCTGGCCGAGGGAATCGCCCTGCTGTCCCGGGTGGACTGGCGGGCGAAGGGGCTGCACGACCTGGGGCGCCCCGACGGCTTCCACGAGCGCCAGGTCGACCGCTGGACCCGCTACCTGGACCGGATCAAGGGCCGTGAGCTGCCCGGCTTCGACGTCGCCGCCGCGTGGCTGCGCGCCCACAAGCCACTCGACTACGTCCCCGGCCTCATGCACGGCGACTACCAGTTCGCCAACGTCATGTACCGCCACGGCGCCCCGGCCAGGCTCGCCGCGATCGTCGACTGGGAGATGGGCACCGTCGGCGACCCCAAGCTGGACCTCGCCTGGATGCTCCGCGGCTGGCCCGAGGACACCGACGCGCCCGAGGCGGCCACCGCCCTGTACGTCGACCTGACGGGCATGCCGTCGCGTTCGGCGCTCATCCGGCACTACGCCGAGGTGTCGGGCCGGCAGGTCGACGACATGGACTACTACGACGTCCTCGCCCAGTGGAAGCTGGCCGTCGTCCTGGAACAGGGCTACCAACGGGCCGGCGACAACGAGAAGTTGCAGGCCTTCGGCCCGCTGGTCCTGCAACTCATGCAGGGCGCTGCCGAGTTGGCGGAGACGACACGCTACGGGCGGTAGCCAGCGACAGCCTCACAGCCCCAGCGACTTGGCGATGATCACTTTCATCACCTCGCTCGTGCCGGCGTAGATGCGGGTGATGCGGGCGTCGGCGTACAGCCGGGATGTCGGATACTCCGCCATGTAGCCGTAGCCGCCGAAGAGCTGGAGGCAGCGGTCGACGGCGCGGGCCTGCATCTCCGTGCAGAACAGCTTGACCTTCGCCGCGTCGGGGCCGGACAGGTCACCCGCCACCAGTTCGAGGACCGCCCGGTCCAGCATCGCCTGGGCGGCCTCGATCTCGGCGGCGACGGCGGCGAGTTCGAACTTCGTGTTCTGGAAGGACGCCAGAGGCTTTCCGAAGACCTCGCGGTCCTTGACGTAGGCGATCGTCGTGTCGAGGGCGGCCCGCGCCTGTGCGACCGAGCCGACCGCGACCGTCATCCGCTCCTGGGGCAGGTTGTGGCCCAGATAGCCGAAGGCCGCCCCCTCCTCCCCCAGCCGGTTCGCCACCGGTACGCGTACGTCGCCGAAGGCCAGTTCGACGGTGTCCTGGGCCTTGATGCCCATCTTGTCGAGCACCCGTCCCCGGGTGAACCCGGGCATCCCGTCCTCGACGACCAGCAGGGTCAGACCCCCGCGTCGGTCGCCGGGGTCCGTCGAGGTGCGCGCCACCACGATGACCAGATCGGCGAGCAGGCCGCCGGTGATGAACGTCTTGGCACCGTTCAGGACATACGCGTCGCCCTCGCGTACGGCGGTGGTGCGGATGCCCGCGAGGTCGGAGCCCGTGCCGGGTTCGGTCATGGCGACGGCGGTGAGCAGCTTCCCGGCGGCGAGCCCGGGGAACCAGCGCCGGCGCTGTGCCTCGTCGGCGTAGGCGAGGAAGTACGGCAGGACGACGTCGAGTTGGGTGCGGACCGTGCCGAGGGTGACCAGGGCACGGGCCGCTTCTTCCTGCAGGACGACGTTGTAGCGGTAGTCGTCGAGGCCGGTCCCTCCATACTCCTCGGGGATCGCCATGCCCAGCAGTCCGAGCGAGCCGAGCTGTTCGAACACCGATCGCGGCAGACGGCCGTCCTTCTCCCAGGCGGCGTAGTTCGGCACGACCTCCCTGGCCACGAACTCCCTCACCAGCTTGCGGAATTCCTGGTGGTCGGTGTCGAAGACTTCTCGGCGCACGATGCCCCCTGTCGGTCGACGAGCGCGGCGCCGGCCGTGCCGCCGCCCGCGCACGTGGTCCGCAGTGTCGCTCGGCCATCGGCGATCACTGCTTCGGTCATGGCGTGTCCTCCGAAGGGGGCTGTCGGTGCCATCGGCCGGTGAAGCGGGGCTCGCGCTTCTCGGCGAACGCGGAGTACGCCTCGGGTGCGTCGGCCGTCGCGAAGTTCACCGCCTGGGCGCGGGCCTCCGAGGCGAGCGCCTCGCGCAGGGTGCGGCCGGCGGCCTCGTTCAGGAGGGCCTTGGTCTGCCCGAGGGCAACGGGTGGGCCCAAGGCCAGTCGTCCCGCCAGGTCGGACACGAAGGCGTCGATCCCCTCGGCCGGCACGACCCATGTCACCAGGCCCAGGGATCGCGCCTCCTCGGCGTCGATCGTCTCGGCCAGCAGCGCGAGCCGTTTCGCCTGCTGCAGTCCGGCGAGCCTCGGCAGCAGCCAGGAGCCGCCGCAGTCCGGGGACAGTCCGCGGCGGGCGAAGACCTGCGAGAAGCGGGATTCCGGTGTGGCCACCACCAGGTCGCAGCCGAGGGCCAGGTTCCAGCCCGCGCCGACGGCCGCGCCGGTCACCTTGGCGACGGTGGGGACCGGCAGTTCGTGCAGCAGGACGGCGACGTCGTTCAGGTCGCGCACCTTGTCCAGGGGATGCCGGTGGTCGTCGCCGGCGGCCGTGAGGTCGGCGCCGGAGCAGAAGGCTCCCCCGGCGCCGGTGAGGACGAGGGCCCGTACGGCGCGGTCGTGCGCGGCCTCGGTGAGGGCACCGCGGAGCGCGGCCCACAGTCCCGGGTCGATCGCGTTCCTTCGGTGCGGGCGGTTGAGGGTCAGGGTCCGGACGCCCCCGGTGTCGCTCGACAGCAGGTCGTCGGTCACCTGCTCCTCCCCGTCAGCTCGGCGATCTCCGCGTCCGGGAGGCCGAGTTCGGCGAGGACCTTGTCGGTGTGCTCCCCCAGCGCGGGTACGGCGCCCATGGGCGGCTCGAAACCGGCGATGACCGGGGGCGGCAGCAGCGCCGGCACCGGGCCGGCCGGCGTGTCGATGCGGCGCCAGCGGTCGCGGGCCGCCAGGTGCGGGTGGGCCAGGACGTCACGGGGGGTGTTGTAGCGGGCGTTGCCGATGCCCGCCTCGTCCGCGCAGCGCTGGATGTACGCCAGGTCGTGCCGGGCGCACCAGGCGCCGACCTCAGCGTCGAGCAGGTCCCGGTGCTCGACCCGGCCGGGGTTGGTGCGCAGGCGTGCGTCGTCGGCCAGGTCGGGCCGCCCGAGCAGGTCACGGGCGAAGCGCTGCCATTCGCGGTCGTTGGTGGTGCCGAGGACGACGGTCTGCCCGTCGGCGGTGCGGTGGGCGCCGTAGGGGGCGACCGCGGGCGAGCCCATGCCGCGTGGCTGCTGCTCCACGCCCGAGTGCCGGGTGTGGGTCAGCGGATAGCCCATGAGCTCGGTCATCGTGTCGAACAAGCTCACCGCGACGGTGCCGCCGCACCCGCCCCTGCGTTCGCCGGCGTACAGCAGCGCCAGGATCGACAGCGCGGCGTACAGGCCGGTGCTCGCGTCGGCGATCGGCGGGCCGGGCTTGGCCGGTGCGCCGGGGTGTCCCGTGACGGCGCAGACACCGGACTCGGCCTGGACCAGAAGGTCGTAGGCCCGTTTGTGGGAGAGCGGGCCGCCCTGGCCGTAACCGTCGATCTCCAGCGCGATCAGGCCGGGGTGACGGGTCGCCAGGTCCTCGGGGGCGATGCCGAGTTTGGCGGTGGTGCCGGGGGTGAGGTTGGAGACGAGGACGTCGGCGCGGTCGAGCAGGCGGTGCAGGATCCGCATCCCGGCCGGGGACTTGAGGTCGAGCGCCACGGACTCCTTGCCCCGGTTGCACCACACGAAGTGGGCGGCCAGGCCGCCCACCACGTCGTCGATGTGCCGGGCCGAGTCACCGCCCTCGGGGTTCTCCACCTTGATCACCCGGGCTCCCAGATCGCACAGGGCGCGGGTGCACATCGGTGCGGAGACCGCCTGCTCCAGGGCCACGACGGTGACACCCGACAGGGGTCCCGGCTGCTGCGGAGGCGGCATCACATCACCGGTGAGTCGGTGTCGTACGCCACTGCTTGCGCCGCCACTGCTTGCTCCGCCACTACTTGCTCCGCCACTACTTGCTCGCCGCCGCCACGGCCGCGCGCGCCTTGGCACGGAACGACTCCAGTTTCTCGGCCGGTTCGATGAGCTGGTGGCTGCTGGATCGGATGCTGACGTCGTGGCCCTCGGCCGCCTTGCGCAGCGCGCCTACGGTGGCCTGGTCGCGCGGGATGTGGGTGAAGGGGTCGAAGGAGTACCAGCGCATCGCGTTCTCGAAGGTGATCTTCGCGGTGTCGGAGTCCGGGACGGAGTACTCCTCCAGTACGTCGTGGAGCTGCTCGGGGGCGTCCGGCCACAGGGAGTCGCTGTGCGGGTAGTCGCCCTCCCAGCAGATGTTGTCGATGCCGATGTCGTGACGCAGCCGGATGCCGAGCTTGTCGGTGATGAAGCAGGTCAGGAAGTGTTCGCGGAAGACCTCGCTGGGGAGCTTTCCGCCGAAGTCCTGGAGGGTCCAGGTGGAGTGCATCTCGAAGGTGCGGTCCAGACGTTCCAGGAAGTACGGGATCCAGCCGGTGCCGCCCTCCGACAACGCGATCTTCAGGTCCGGGTAGTCCTTGACCGGCCGGGACCACAGCAGGTCGGCCGCCGCCGAGACGATGTTCATCGGCTGGAGCGTGATCATCACGTCGGGCGGCGAGTCGGCGGACGGGATGGCGAGCCGGCCGGAGGAACCGATGTGCACCGACATCACGGTGTCGGTGTCGCACAGCGCCCGCCACAGCGGGTTCCAGTAGGGGTCGTGGAAGCTCGGGTAGCCGAGCACGGCCGGGTTCTCGGTGAAGGTCAGCGAGTGACAGCCCTTCTCCGCGACCCGGCGCACCTCGCCGGCGCACAGTTCGGCGTCCCAGATGGCGGGCAGCGCCATGGGGATGAACCGGCCCGGGTAGGCACCGCACCACTCGTCGATGTGCCAGTCGTTGTAGGCCCGGACCAGGGCGAGGGAGAAGTCGGAGTCCTCGGTGGCGAACATCCTCGCCGAGAAGCCGGGGAAGGACGGGAAGTTCATCTGGGCCAGGATGCCGCCCGCGTTCATGTCCTTGATGCGTTCGTGGACGTCGTAGCAGCCGGGGCGGATCTCGTCGAGGCCCTGGGGATCGACGCCGTACTCCTCCTTGGGGCGGCCGGCGACCGCGTTGAGGGCCGAGTTGCCGACCCTGCTGTCGCGGAACTGCCATACGTCGGTGCCGTTGTCGAGGTGGACGAGCCGGGGGGCGTCGTCCAGGTACCGCTTCGGCAGGTGGTTCACGAAGATGTCGGGCGGCTCGATGATGTGGTCGTCGACGCTGATCAGGATCATGTCTTCCTTGTTCACCGAAGTCCCTTTCAGTTCGGACGCGGGGTCAGTCGGACGCGGGGAGGGGTTTGGCGGCCTTGAGGGTCATGGCGATGCCGTCGCAGGCGAGTTCACCGGGTCCGGCGCTGGTGCACAGCACCTCGAAGGTGCCGTCGGCGTCGACGTAGCGCTTGCCGAGGAGCGTGACCGGCGCGATGCCCGGCGCGGGAGCGGGCGCGGGCGGCGCGGCGGCCGCGGGCACCATCGGGCTGCCTCCGCAGGTGATCGCCGGCCGACGGTCGGCCGTGGCCCGGACGACGACCACGCGCGTGGTGCAGACCGTGCTGGCGAACTGGTCACCGGGGCGCGGCGTCGGTGCTGGTGCGGTCATGGTGCGGGTCCCTTTCGCTTGACGCGGCACACAGCCGGTCGGCGAGCACGGCGAGGTCGTAGGACTGACGGGCCATCCAGAACCGCAGGAAACCGGTGAGCGAGTAGCGCAGGAACAGGGCGCCGCCCACGACGCTCGCCGCGATCCCGCCGAGGCCGAGGGCGAGTCCGTCGCGCTGGTCGAGCGGGTTCTGGGTGTTGTGGGAGACGAGATAGGCCGACAGAGCGAGCACCAGGCCGAGCACCATCAGCGTGCCGCCGAGGCGCAGCCAGAGGCCGGCACGGGCGGCGGCCGGGTCGGGGATCTTGAGGGCGGCGAGGTCGCGGACGAAGCGGTCGGCACGGGACTGGGCCGAGGTGGGTTCGGTGGATGTCGGGTCCGGGGGCGACACATCCGGTTTCGGTTTCACATCCGCGCGCGGCTCGGTCGGTGTCATACGGAGCTCCCCAGGTAGAGGGCGGACAGTTCGTCGCGCAGCCCGCTGTCGGGACTGCCCTGTCGTTCCACCCGGCCGCGGACGAGGACGGCGGCGTGGTCGGCGATGCCGAGGACGGCGGCCGCGAACTGTTCGACGACCAGCACCGCCACGCCCTGCCGGGCGATCTCGGCGACCTGTTCGTACAGCGCGGTCACGACCAACGGGGCGAGGCCCATGGACAGTTCGTCCAGCAGCAGTACGGCGGGGTCGGTGGCCAGGCCCCGGGCGAGGGCGAGCATCTGCTGTTCGCCGCCGGAGAGGGTGCCGGCCGCCTGTCCGGAGCGCCGCGCGAGGACGGGGAAGCGGGTGAAGGCCCTCTCCTCGATCTCGGCGCGGCTCCGGCCCGTGAAGGTCATCATCAGGAGGTTGTCGCGGACCGACAGGTTGGGGAAGACTCCGCGCCCTTCGGGGATCAGGCAGACGCCGGCCCGTGCCAGCTCGGCGGGGATCGCCCCGCTCATGTCCCGTCCGCCCAGCAGGAGTCGACCGGACTGGAGCGGGTGGAGGCCGGCGGCCACCCGGAGCGCGGTCGTCTTGCCGGCGCCGTTCGGGCCGAGCAGCGCCACCACCTGGCCGGCGGCGACGGCCAGGTCGACGCCGTGCAGGACGGTGATGTTCTCGTGGGCGGCCCGTACGTCGCGCAGTTCGAGCAGAGCGTTCATACGTCCCCCAGATAGGCCGCCAGCACGGCTTCGTCGGTGCGGATCCGCTCGGGCGGGCCGACGGCGACGACCTTGCCGAGGTCCAGGACGTACACCTCGTCGCACACGGCCATGACCAGGCCCATGTCGTGTTCGACGAGGACGACGGCCGTGCCGTCGTCCGCGAGCGAGCGCAGCAGGGCGGCGAACCGTTCGGTCTCCCGGCCGTCCTGCCCGGCGGCGGGCTCGTCGAGGAGCAGCAGTCCGGGGCGTACGGCGAGCGCGCGGCCCACCTCGACGAGGCGGGCGACGCCGGTGGGCAGGGTGTCGGCGCAGGTGTCGGCGATGCCGGTCAGGCCGAGCCGTTCGAGGATGTCGTCGGCGGCCCGGGCCGCGCGCCTGCGTTCGGGACCCAGTTCCGCGGCGACCAGCAGGTTGTCGCGGACGCTCAACCGGCCGAAGAGTTCCAGGCGTTGGAAGGTCCGGGCAAGGCCGTGCCGGGAGCGGCGGGCGGGGCCGAGGCGGGTGACGTCCCGGCCGCCCAGGACCACGCGTCCGGCCGAGGGCCTGCGCAGCCCGGACACGACGTCGAACAGGGTGCTCTTTCCTGCCCCGTTGGGCCCGATGAGGCCGGTGACCCGGCCGCGGTCGGCGCTCATGCCGACGTCGTCCAGCGCGCGGTTCCCGCCGAAGGCGACGGTCACCCCGCTAACCTCCAGCAATGCCACGGGCCAGCACCTCCCCGTCCTGCGCACTCCAGGGGCGTCGTACGCCCCACCACTCCACCGGGACGTCCGGTGGGGTCTTCGGGGCCCGGCGCACGGCGGCACAGCCGCGCAGGGCGTACGCCAGAACCAGTGAACCGAGCAGGAACGTCCAGCCGTTGATCACGTCGGACAGCCGTAGCACCCAGCCCAGCGCCAGGGTGGCGAGGAGGGCGGGCAGGGCGATCCGGTCGCGGCCGAGGGGCTCCCACGCGCGGCGGAACCGGGCGATGATCCCCTCGGGGCTGTGGCCCAGTCCCATGCCGGCCAGGGCGGGCAGGACGCTGATGACGTTCTGCGTCCAGGAGGCGAGGCCGAGCAGGATGTTCGGGCCGACGAAGGCGGTCCCGGCGAACAGGCCGCCCCCGACCGCACCGAGGCCCCCGATCACCGCAACCAGGAAGATCGGCAGTCCGGCGATCAGGTTGAACTGCTCGGCGGTGATGGACCGTTGCTGCATGCCGTACAGGGCTCCGCCGAGTCCGGCGATCCCGGCGGCCAGCGCGAACACCAGCACCTTGGCCACCAGGAGGTTGCCGCCGAGGGTCGCGTACGCCGCCTCGCTGTCGCGCAGCGCGATCAGCCGCCGCCCGAAACCGCTGCGGCGCAGCCATGCCACCCCGAGGGAGGCCAGGCCGAGGCAGGTCGCGGCGAGGACCATCAACTCCCCTGCGGAGTCCAGCCGTAGGCCGAGGAGACCGGGGCCCGCCATCTCCACCGAGCCCTGGTCGAACAACGCGATCCGCACCCCGAGCACCTCGAACGACGGCAGGGTGAAGATCCACCGGTCGAGGACGACCGCCACCGCGGCCGTGCCGAGTGCCAGGTACACACCCGAGAACCGCAGCGCGGGCAGCGCGATCAGCGCCCCGACGGCGGCCGTCACCGCGATCGCCGCCGCCAGCGCCCACAGTTGGCCGTGCGAGCCGAGGTGCCCCCAGACGACCGCGCCGATCCCGGCCATGCTCAGCTGACAGAGTGAGATCTGGCCGGCGTACCCGGCCAGGGGGACGTACGACAGGGCGACGATGCCGAGCGAGAAGACCGGCCCGTAGGTGATCAGGTCGGCCTCGCCCAGCACCGTGGCGAGGACCACGGCGAAGGCGACGGTCGACGCGGCGAAGACGAGGGTCCCGCGCAGGGTCGGTGCCTGGACCTGGACCAGGCGGCGGTCTCGGTGGCGCAGCCGGGGGTGGCGGAAGAGCAGCAGGGCCAGGAAGAGCAGCAGGGCCGGGGCGGCCAGGCGCAGACCCGGCAGGTAGTCGTTCTGCGGGAGGTAACCGGTGAGGTAGCTCTCCAGGCAGCCGACGACGACCGCGCCGGCGAAGGTGAGCGGCAGGCTGCGCAGGCGGCCGAAGACGGCGGCGGTGTAGGCGCTGACGATCAGGAGGGAGAGCTGGGAGGCGTCGAGGGCGACGGTCGGGGCGATCAGGATGCCGCCGACTGCCGCGAGTTGGGTGCCCAGGATCCAGGCGACCCGGCTGGCCCGGACCGGGTCTGCGCCGGTGAGCTGGACCAGGGAGCGGTCGTCCACCGTGGCCCGCATCTCGGCGCCGGTGCGGGTGCGGTTCAGCACGAACCACAGGCCCGCCGCGACCGCCAGGGCGACGGCCATGGTGAGGGCCTGGTGCCAGGTGACCGCGGCCGGGCCGATGCGGAAGGGCTCCCGGTCGGCGAAGAACACCCGCAGCGGTCGCGGGACGTTGGGGTCCCAGATCCAGCGGGCGGCGGCGATGGCGCCGCTGAGCAGCGCCACCGTCATCACCAGACGTTCGGCCTCGCCGAGGCGTTGCACGGGCCGCATCAGGACCCGTTCGACGGCGAGGCCGAAACCGGGGGCCAGGACGAGCAGCACCACCGCCAGGGCCACCGGGACGGGCCAGCCCCAGCCGACGGTGAACTGCCAGTAGCAGAACGCCGCCAGCATGCCCGCCGCCCCGTGCGCGAAGTTGAACACGCCGGTGGTGACGTAGGTGAGCACCAGTCCGCTGCCGATCACCGCGTAGATGGCGGCGGTGCTCAGGCCGACGATCCCGAAGGTGAGGAACTGCTCCATCAGATCACGTCACTTCACGTCGCTCATGCTCTTGCCGACGTCGGCGAGGGTGAGCGGCTTGCCGTAGTTCCCCTTGAACTTGTAGGCGGTCGCGTCGCACTTGTAGGCGCCCTGGTCGGGCTCGAACCTGTCAGCGGGCTCCCAGCCCTTGGACGTGACCTTCTCCACGTTGAAGCAGGTCAGCGGGGCGTCCGACTTGGTGAGGTCGACGGGGGCCTGCAGGCCCCCGGCCGTCCACGCGCTCTCCTTGCGGGCCGCCTCGTAGACGCATGTGCGGGTGAGGGCGTCGCCGCAGCTCGACGCGGACTTGGCGAACAGCAGCCAGGCCCCGAAGCCGCGCACCGCGGGAAGCGTGACCTGTGCCTTCGGGGCGTACTTCTTGAACAGGTCGACGAGTTGTTGCGTTGCGGGATTGTCGGCGGCCTTCTCCAGCGGGTACACCCCGCTGAGGTCGGCGAGGTTGTTCTGGAAGTCGAGGGACTTGCCGGCGAGCTGGACGAAGGCGGGGCCGTAGGCGTTGTTGTTGGCGTCGATCCAGTCGAGCTTGTAGTCGAGGTTGGTCAGGGCCTGTTCGAGCTTGGCCAGGCTCACGAAGTCGCCGTTGAAGATCAGGCCCTTGACCTTCTTGTTCTTGATGGACTGGGCGTAGGGCGTCCAGTCGGACACACCCTGCGCGGGGTAGAGGTCCTTGTAGATGAGCTTCGCTCCGGCGGCCGGGAGAGCCTCTGAAACCTGGGCGCTGATGACCTTGGTGATCGGGACGTCGCCGCCGATGACGCCGACGGCATTCGCGGACTCTGGATAGGCCTCCTTCACCAGCCATTCGAAGTAGCCGGCGTACCGGTTGTAGGAGGCGCCGCCCGTCGCCTGGACCTGGAGGTCGGAGCCGATGTTCTGAATCTGGCCCACCTGGGCGGGGAAGTCGGGCAGCGTGCAGTTCAGCCGGTCCTTGACGCCCAGGGCGTCGAACGCCGCGCCGCCGCCGACGAGGGCGAAGTCCTCCTTGCAGGCCTCCAGCATCCGCTGGCGGACCTCCATCAGCTTGGAGTCGCGGGTGGTGGCGACGAGCTTGCGGCCGTTGATGCCGCCGGCGGCGTTGCACCAGGAGGTGAACACCTTCGCGGCGTCCACGAACTCCGACTTCTTGGTGAAGCCGATGTCGGAGAAGACCCCGAGCTTGATCGAGTCGGCGGTGACGCCCTGGGCGGAGGCGCTCTTGGCGTCGCCGGGTCCGCAGACCTTCTTCAGGTCGCCGAAGTCGGCCGTGGAGGCCTGCTGTGCGGCCTTGGTGGGCGTCTCCTCGCCGCCCGAATCGGTGGTGTCGTCGTGGCCGCCGCATCCGGCGACGGCGAGCAGTGCGGCCGCCAGCAGGGTGGCGGGGATTGCGTGGACTTTCACGGGATTTCCTCCTCGGTGCTGTCCCCGAACGGCTGCGCGTGCGCTCGCTGCTTCTCCGCCGCGCCAAAGGTCTTGAGCTCCAGGAACTCCTCCAGCCCCGCCACACCCATCTCCCGGCCGATGCCGGACTGCTTGAAGCCGCCGAACGGTGCGTCGGGGGCGAAGAACATGCCGCCGTTGATGCTGAAGCTGCCGCTGCGGATCCGTCGGGCCAGGGCCACGGCCCGTTCCTCGTCGGCGCTCAGCACCGCGCCGGACAGCCCGTAGACGGAGTCGTCGGCGATGCGGACGGCGTCGTCCTCGTCGTCGTACGGGAGGACGACGAGGACCGGTCCGAAGACCTCCTCCTGGGCGATCTCGGAGGCCGGGTCCACGTCGCACAGCAGGGTCGGCTCGTAGAAGAAGCCCTCACGGTCGGCGGGGCGGCCGCCGGTCACCAGGCGGGCGCCGGCGGCGACGGCCCGTTCGACCAGCCCGTGCACCTTGGTCCGTTGCCGTTCGCTGATCAGGGGGCCCATGTGGGTGGCGGGGTCTGCGGGGTCGCCGTAGGTGACGCGGCCGAGCATGGCGGTCACGAGCCCGACGATCTCGTCGTGGTGGGCGCGCGGGACCAGGAGCCGCGAGGTGATCCCGCAGCCCTGGCCCGCATGGGTGCAGACGGTGAACGCGGCCATCATCGCGGCCTGCGTGAAGTCGGCGTCGTCCAGCACGATCATCGCGGACTTGCCGCCGAGTTCCAGGAACACCCGCTTCAGGGTGGCCGAGGCGGCGGCCATGATCGCCCTGCCGACCGGGGTCGAGCCGGTGAAGGTCACCATGTCGACATCGGGGTGGGTGGTGAGCAGTTCGCCCGTGCCGGGCCCGGACGAGGTGAGGACGTTGACAACGCCGGCGGGGATGTCGGTGTGCTCGGCGATGATCCGGCCGAGCGCGAGCGTCGTCCACGGGGTGTCGGGCGCTCCCTTGAGGACGACCGTGCAGCCGGCGGCGAGGGAGGGGGCCAGCTTGGCGAGGGCCAGCTGGTTGGGGAAGTTGTACGGCAGGATCGCGGCGACGACGCCGACCGCCTCCTTCTCCACCCAGCGGCGGCTGCGCCGGCCGCGGCTGTCCAGTGCGGGGAGTTCCTCGCGGAACTCGTGGTGTTCGAGCAGGTCGGCGTACCACTTGACCAGTTCGATCGGCTCGTCGAGCTGCGACCCGTGGGTCAGCGAGCGCGGGGCGCCCACCTCGGCGATGGTCAGTTCGCGCAGTTCCTCGCGGTGCTCGAGGAGCGCGTCGTACAGCTGGCGCAGGCAGCGCAGCCGCAGGTCGCTCTCGCGCATCCAGTCGGTCGTGTCGAAGGCCCGGCGGGCGGCGGCGATCGCCGCCTCGACGTGGTCGGCGTCCGCGTCGGATGCCGTTCCCAGCACCTTTCCGGTGGACGGATCGACGGTCTCGAAGCTGCGCTCCGTGCGCACCAGCTCTCCGTCGATCAACAGCCGGTCCTCATGGAAAAGACTCACGGCTCCCCATCTCTTCCCGTTTCGCAGGGCCCCCGCTTGCGACGGTCCTGCCTGCGGTGGAAAGTAGCTTCTCACTAATGGAGAAGCAACCATTCGTGCAGGAGAATTAGACATTCACTTGAGAGCGGGAGGAATCATGCCCGGTCAGCGCAGGGGCACCAGGATCGCCATGACGGACGAGGAACGGGACGCCTTCTTGCACGCCCAGCCGGTCTGCCGTGTCGCGACCGCGAGGACGGGCGAGCACCCGCACGCCAGCGCGCTCTGGTTCGTCTGGGACGGGACCGTATTGTGGCTCAACTCCCTGACAAAAAGCCGACGATGGGCTGACATCGGCAGCAATCCCAGGATCGGCGTGATCGTCGACGACGGCGGCTTCGACTTCCTGAGCCTGCGCGGCGTCGAACTGCTGGGCAGCGCCGAGGTCGTCGGCGAGGTGCCGCGCAAGGGCGAGCGGTGCGACGACCTCGCGGACGTCGAGCGACGGTTCGCGGACAAGTACTCGGGCGGCGGAACGTTCCGGTACGACGGCCGGCACGCCTGGCTCAGGCTCCGCCCGGAGAAGATCGTGAGCTGGGACTTCGGCAAGCTGCGCGTCTGAAGGTTGACGCCCGCGAGACCACCATGGAAACCTGTGACCCCGATACCGAGAATGACATTCTCACAGCTGAGGGAGTCATGGCATGCCTCCGCGCCTTGCCCCGTTGCCGGACGACCAGTGGGACGATCGGACGCGCGACGCGCTGGCCGCCCTGCTCCCGAGGAGACTGCGCAACCCGCGCGGCGCCGGAAACGCGATGGCCACGCTCGTCCGCCACCCCGATCTGGCCGAGGCATTCCTCCCCTTCAGTACCTACGTGCTGTTCCGCTCGACGCTGCCACCCCGGCTGCGCGAGCTGGTGACACTACGCGTCGCCCGGCGCAGGGACTGTGCCTACGAATGGGCCAGCCATGTGGGGCTGGCCCGACAGGCCGGTCTGTCGGAGGCCGAGATCGAGGCGGCGGGCCGGGGCAAGGCGGTCGATCCGCTGGACGCCGCGGTCCTCGACGCCGTCGACGAACTCGAGGACCACTCCACCGTGTCGGACCGCACCTGGGCGGCGCTCGGCGAACACCTCGACGAACAGCAGCGGATGGACCTGGTCTTCACGGTCGGCGCGTACGCCGTACTGGCCATGGCCTTCAACACCTTCGACGTGCCGCCCGACGACGAGGAACGCCTCCTGCCCGAAGGGAGCGGCCATGACCACTGACGACCTCGTGGAGATCGAGCAGCTCCTCGCCCGGTACGCGGTCACCATCACCCGGGGCGACATGGAGGGACTGCTCGCGGTGTTCACGCCCGACGGCTCCTACAGCGCCTTCGGCGACACCTACCCCCTCGCCGACTTCCCGGCGCTGGTCGAGGCGGCACCCAAGGGACTGTTCCTCACCGGGACGCCCGCCATCGAACTGTCGGACGACGACACCGCGACCGGCACCCAGCCCCTGTGCTTCGTCGACCACGCCACACACGACCTGCGCATCGGCTACTACAGCGACACCTACGTCCGTACGGCGGACGGATGGCGGCTGCGGACCCGCGCCATGACGTTCATCCGCCGTAACGGGGCGCACGACTCGGGGCGCCCGCACGCCTTCGGGCGTCCCGCCGTATGACAGGCCCGACAACCGTGGAGGAGTTCCGGTCCGCGCTGCGGGCCTGGCTCGCCGACCACGACCTCTCCCCCGGCCCCGACCACTCGCTCGACGCCCAGGTGGCGCAGCTCGCACGGGTACGCCGGGCGCTCTTCGACGCCGGGTGGATGCGCTACGGCTGGCCCGCCGAAGTGGGGGGACTCGGCGGACCGGCCGCGTTCCGGGCCGTGCTCGGCGAGGAGGTCGCCACGCGCGGCCTGGCCGAGCCCGGCATCTACTCGATGGTCGAGGTCCTCGCCCCGACGATGATCTCGTACGCCCGTCCCCCATTGGCAGCCGAAATGGTCCCCTTGCTGCTCGGCGGCCGCGAGCAGTGGTGCCAGGGCTTCTCCGAGCCGGGTTCCGGCAGCGACCTCGCGTCCCTGACCACGCGGGCGGCCCCGCGCACCGACGGCTCCTGGGTGGTCACCGGGCAGAAGGTCTGGACGAGCCTCGCCCAGTACGCGGCCCGCTGCGTCCTGCTCACCCGCACCGCACCCGGCCACGACGGGATCACCGCCTTCTTCGTCGACATGGACACCCCTGGCATCACCGTCCGGCCGCTGCGCACGATGCACGGCGTCGACGAGTTCGCCGAGGTGTTCCTCGACGACGTCGTCGTCCCCGCCGACCGGATGCTGGGCCGCCCGGGGGACGGCTGGCGGCTCGCGATGGACCTCCTCCCGCACGAGCGCTCCACCTGCTTCTGGCACCGCATCGCCCACCTCTACACCCGCCTCGACCGACTGCTCGACGAGACGGACGCCGTGGACGACGCGGCCCTCGGCGCCGCCTACCTCTCCCTGCACACCCTCCGCTGCCGTTCCCACGCGACCCAGCGCCGGCTGGCCGACGGGGCCCGGCTCGGCCCGGAGACCTCGGTCGACAAGGTCCTCCTGGCCACGGCCGAACAGCAACTCTTCGACACCGCAAGGGACTTGCTGCCCGGAGTGCTGGAGCTCACCGAGTCGCCGTGGCGGTCGGAGTACCTGTATGCCAAGGCGGCCACGCTCTACGGCGGCACCGCCGAGATCCAGCGGAACATCATCGCCCGCCGACTGCTCGACCTGGGGAAGGAGTGACCACGTGACCATGGACCCCGCCGAGGTGGAACTGCTCGCCGGGACGCTGCGCAAGACCATGGCCGGGGCGTCGGGGCCCGCCCTCGACGCGGCACTGGCCGAGCTCGGCTGGCCCGAACTGCTGGCGGAGTGTCCCGAGGTGGCGATCCCGACCGTGTTCCGGCTGCTCGGCGAGACCGGGGCGCACGCGCCGCTCCTCAACGACGTGGTGCTGAACGCGGCCGGGCTGCCTCTCGGCGGGGCGCCGGTACTGCCGTACGCCGGTGGCGGGTGGGTCGTCTGGGAGCGCACCGGTGACGGCGGTCCGAGCGAGGTGCTGGACGGCGAGCTGCCGCTGCGGTCCGTGCCGGCCGGGAGCCCGGTGCCGCTCGCCGCGGGCCGCCGGGCGCTCGGCTGGTGGCTGGTCGGGAGCGGGCGGGCCATGCTCGCGCTGGCCCGGACACACGCCCTGGACCGGGTCCAGTTCGGTCGTCCGCTCGCCGCCTTCCAGGCTGTACGGCACCGGCTCGCCGAGACACTCGTCGCGCTGGAGGGTGCCGAGGCGACCCTGGTGGCCGCCGCCGACGACTCCTTCGCCGCACTGCTGGCCAAGGCGGCGGCCGGACAGGCGGCGCTGACCGCGGCCCGCCACTGTCAACAGGTCCTCGGGGGGATCGGATTCACCGCCGAGCACCCGCTGCACCGGCATGTGCGGCGGGCTCTGGTGCTGGACGGACTGCTGGGCAGTTCACGGGAGTTGACGCGCGAGGCCGGGGCGCTGCTGCGGGCGGCGGGCTCGGCGCCCCGGCTCGTGCATCTGTGACCTGTGACCTGTGACCTGTGATCAGAGTGATCTCACCAGGGGAGGGTCCCCTCGGCGCAGAAGTAGCCGCCGGTCGGACCGTCGTGGCCCACCTGCGCCATGCGGACGATGATCCCGGCGCCCTCCTCGACGGTCTGCGTGCCGGTCCTCCCGTTGAGGTCCGTCGCGGTGAAGCCGGGCTCCACTGCGTTGATCCGCATGGCCGGGAACGCCTTCGCGTACTGCACGGTGATCATGTTGACCGTGGTCTTCGACGCCGGGTAGGCGACGCCCGGGTAGAAGGACGCCGGATGGCCCGGGTCGGAGAGGGCTGTCAGCGAGGCCAGCCCGCTGCTGACGTTGACCACGACCGGCGCGGCCGAGTTCTGCAGCAGGGGCAGGAACGCGTGGGTGACGCGGACCACGCCGAAGACGTTCGTCTCGAACAGCGTCCGCATGTCGTCGGCGGTGAGGTCCGCGGCGCCGGGCACGCTGTTGCCCTCGCCCCTCACTTCGATGCCGGCGTTGTTGACCAGCACATCCAGCCCGCCGTCGGCCTCGACGGTCTTCACGGCGGCCTGCACACAGGCGTCGTCGGTGACGTCGAGCTGGACGAACCGGGCGCCGATCCGTTCGGCGGCGCGGCGCCCGCGCCCGGCGTCCCGGGCGCCGACGTAGACCGTGTGACCTGCGGCGATGAGCTGTCGGGCGGACTCGAGGCCCAGCCCCTTGTTCGCTCCGGTGATCAGTGTTGTCGTCATGCCTCCACGTTCCTGCGCGGCGGCGCGATCAGCCAGAAGACCCTTCTTCCTGGGACTCCCGGTACCAGGCACGGGTTCGGCCGACGGTGTTCACTGGGGGCATGACGGCGACGGAACTCGGGCACGCGCTGCGGCGCTGGCGGGACCGGGTCTCCCCCGGGACGGCGGGACTGCCGTCCGGCGGACAGCGGCGCGCGGCCGGGCTGCGGCGCGAGGAACTGGCCCTGCTGGCCGGTATCTCGGTCGACTACGTCACCCGCCTCGAACAGGGCCGGGCCGCCAACCCGTCCGGGCAGGTCGTCGAGGCCCTGGCCCGGGCGCTGCGGCTGTCGGGGGACGAGCGGGCGTACCTGTTCCGGCGGGCCGGGCTGGTGCCCCCGGGGCCCGAGATGGTGCCCGGGCACATCACGCCCAGCGTCCAGCGGCTGTTGGACAGACTGGTGGACACCCCAGTCGGCGTCTCCGACGCCGCGATGACACTGCTGATGGCCAACCCGATGTACGCGGCGCTGCTGGGCGATCCGTCCGGCAGGCGCGGCTTCGAACGCAACGGGGTGTGGCGCAACTTCATGGGCGCTCCCACCCGGGTGCGGCACACACCGGAGGAACGGCGCGCCTTCGAGGCCGGCATGGTCGCCGAACTGCGCGCGACCGCCGCCCGGTATCCCGCTGACCGGCAACTGCGGTGCCTGATCGTCGAGTTGCGTGCGGGCAGTGAGCGGTTCGCCGAGCTGTGGGACGCGGGCGTGGTCGGTCGGCTGGAGGCCTCGAGCAAGACGATCGAGCATCCGCAGGTGGGCCTGCTGACGCTGGACTGCGACCTGCTCAGGGTGGAGGGGAACGACCTGCACATCCTCGTCTACTCGGCCGAGCCGGGCACCGAGGCCGCCGAGAAGCTGGAGCTGCTCTCCGTGGTCGGCACCCAGAGCCTGGTCGAGTAGCGCGGGTTCGAACACGGCTCCCTACCGGAGCTTCTCCTTCATCTCGTCGAGCTTGGCCAGGATCGGGTAGCCGCTGACGCTGAGGGCGTTGCCGTGCCCCGTCTGGTGGACGTCGAACACCGACTGGATCGCGGCGTAGAAGCCCTGCACGTCCAGGGTCTGGTTGACGGCCCGCTTGGCCTGGCGGAGCCCGAACGCCGGCATCCTCGCGATCTGCTCGGCCAGTTCGCGGGTCTCGGTGTCCAACTCGTCGCGGGGGACCACCCGGTTGACCATTCCGACCCGCTCGGCCTCCTCGGCGGTGAGGGGCCGCCCGGTGAACAGGATCTCCTTGGCCTTGCGGGGGCCCAACTCCCAGGTGTGGCCGTGGTACTCGACCCCGCCGATGCCCATCTGGACCACGGGGTCGGAGAACAGGGCGTCCTCGGCGGCCACGATCAGGTCGCACGGCCAGCACAGCATCAGCCCGCCCGCGATGCAACGGCCCTGGACCGCGGCGATCGACGGCTTGGGCACGTTGCGCCAGCGCAGGGTGTACTCCAGATAGCGGCGGTTCTCGGCTCGGTAGATCCACTCCAGGGTGATCTCGTCCGGGGCCGGCCAGCGGTCCTTGAGATCGTGCCCGGCGGAGAAGTGCCTGCCTTCGGCGCGCAGCACGATCACCTTCACGTCCTCGTCCTCGGCGGCCCGTGTCCAGGCGGTGTCGAGTTCGTCGAGAAGGGCCATGTTCTGCGCGTTGGCGGCCTCGGGGCGGTTCAGGGTGAGGGTCGCGATGCGGTCCTTCACCTCGTACAGGATGTGCACGAACGTCTCCTCAGCGTCGGGGCAGACCGAGCACACGCTCGGCGATGATCGTGCGCTGGATCTCGGACGTACCACCGGCGATGGTGCCGCCGAAGCTGCGGGCGAAGCGGTTGAACCAGCTGGCGGAGTCGTCGTCGAAGCTCATGTGGCAGTACGGCGCGGTCGGCGCCGGATGGACGAGGCCGTCCGGCCCGGACGCCTCCAGGACCCGCTCGAGCGCGCTCTGCGCGGCCTCCGAACCGAACACTTTCAGCACGGACAGCGCGGGTACGTCCTGCTCGCCGCGGGCGGCTCGGGCCAGGGCGGCCGAGCCGAGCAGACGCAGCGCCTGCAGGTCCATGACCAGGGTGGCGTACCAGTCCTTCTCCAGGGCTGTGGCGGGCGCGAAGTCCCGCACGATGGCGTCCATCCGCTCCGCCTCGCCCAGCCACATCAGGGTGCGTTCGTGGCCGAGCGAGCCGTTGGCCACGCGCCAGCCCTGATGGAGAGGGCCGACGAGGTTCTCGGCGGGGACGCGGACGTCCTCGAAGAAGACCTCGTTGAAGTCCTTGTCCTCGGGGCCGGTGTACGAGGCGAACGGCCGGCGGCGCACCCCGGGGGTGTCGGTGGGGATCAGCAGCGCGCTGATTCCTTGGTGCTTGGGGGCGTCGGGGTCGGTGCGGACGAAGGTGAGCAGGACGTCGGCGTCGTGGGCGCCGGAGGTCCACACCTTCTGCCCGGTGACGGTGAAGTGGTCGCCGTCCGGGACTGCGCGGGTGCGCAGGGAGGCGAGGTCGGATCCGGCGCCGGGTTCGCTCATGCCGAGGGCGGCGGTGATCTCGGCGCGCAGGATGGGCACGGCCCAGCGGTGCTTCTGCTCCTCGGTGCCGAAGGAGATGAGGGAGGCGGCGATGATGCCGACGCCCTGGGGGTTGAAGCTGTGGCAGATGCGGCGCCGGGACAGCTCTTCGCGGTGGACGTACTGCTGGAGGACCGTGGCGTTACGCCCGCCGAACTCCGGCGGATTGCCGGGCAGCAGCCAGCCCTCGTCGAACTGGAGGCACTGCCAGCGCCTGGCCCAGTCGGGGATGTGGCCGGTAGAGCGGGACCGCTCGGTGGCCTCCGCCTCCTTGGGGAGGTTGGCCTCCAGGAACGCCGCGAACTCGGCGCGGAAGGCCTCGACGTCGGTGTCGAAGGTCAGTCTCATGACACTCCCTGGGCCAGGCTCTCCTCGGCGATCAGCTCCCGGTGCCGGGCGGCGCCGCCCAGCATCAGCTCGCCGGCCTTGGCCCGCTTGACGGCGAACTGCAGGTCGTTCTCCCAGGTGTGCCCCATCGCCCCGAACAGCTGCACGGCGTGGCGGAACACCAGGGCCTGGCACTCCCCCGCCCCCGCCTTGGCCATGGCGGCGGCCGACCGGCGCCGCGGATCGTCGGCGGCGATCGTCAGCGCCGCGTAGTAGGCGAGGGCGCGGGCGCGCTCCACCGCCACGTGCATGTCGGCCGCCTTGTGCTGCACGGCCTGGAACGAGCCGATGGGGGCGCCGAACTGCCGGCGGGTGCGCACGTACTCCAGGACCAGGTCCAGGGCCCGGCGGCAGGCGCCGACCATGGTCAGGGCCATGCCCATGAGGGCGAGGTGGCGGGCGCGCTCCGGGTCGGCG
This sequence comes from Streptomyces sp. MMG1533, assembly GCF_001279775.1. Classification (GTDB taxonomy): domain Bacteria; phylum Actinomycetota; class Actinomycetes; order Streptomycetales; family Streptomycetaceae; genus Streptomyces. The sequence continues at coordinate 34,517 of NZ_LGDG01000248.1, forward strand.
CCGCCGCGCTCACGGTCGGTGACCCGCACCCGGTGGAAGGTGACCTCGGCGATGTGCAGGACGGGGTCGAAGACGGGCGTCCGTACGGCACTCACCTCGGCGGCCGGTACGACGAAGACGCCCGCGTCCGTCACCACGGCCAGCCGGTCGGCCCGGTCGCCGTCCAGCACGTGACGCGCCGCGCCCTCCAGCACCCAGGCGCCGTCGGCGGGGCGGGCGGTGACGCCCGAGAAGGCGGCCGCACCGGAGTGTCCCGGTTCGGTGAAGCCGGGTGCCAAGGGGGCGAACTGGGTCGTGGTCGCCAGGTAGGGCGTCGGGTCGGTCGCCCGGCCGAGCTCCTCCAGGACGATCGCCAGCTCGACCGCGTCCGCGGGGTCGGTCAGCTCGGTCCAGCCCAGATCGCCGTAGACCCGCCAGAGCGGAGCCGGGTCCGCGCCGTCGTCGACGACTGCGCGGACCAGCGTCGGCGGGCATTCCTTGGCGACGGCCTTGTGCACGGTGTCCTGCCACAGGCGCTGTTCCGCGTCGAACTCAAACAGCATCGGGGCTCCTCAAGTCACGCGTCTCAAGTCACGCGTATCGAGAATGCAATTCTCCCTATGTGCAATTCAGAGTCTTCCGCACATCGTCGGAGGTGTCCAGGCTGGGCGCGTGAGCTTGCCGTTAGACTGCAGTAATGTTCTCCTCATGGCACAGAAGGCGGACCAGCCCGTGAGCACCCCGATCGAGGAACCGGCCTGGAAGCAGCGCGCGGTCGAACGTTCCACCCAGGCGGCGAAACGTCGGGCCGAGCAAAGGGTCGAGCGGTTCCTCGATGCGGCACAGGCGATCATGGCGGAGAAGGGCACCACGGACTTCACGGTCCAGGAGGTCGTCGACCGGTCCCGCCAGTCCTTGCGGAGCTTCTACCAGCACTTCGACGGCAAGCACGAGCTGCTGCTCGCACTGTTCGAGGACGCCATGAGCAAGTCGGCCGAGGAACTGCGCACCGCCGCGGCCCAGCAGACGAACCCGCTGGACCGGCTCAGGGTCGTCATCCAGGACCTGTTCGAGAGCTCGCGACCCGACCCGTCGGGCGCCCAGCGCCCGCTGTTCACCGACTTCGCCCTGCGCCTGCTGGTCTCGCACCCGGCCGAGATGAGGGTCGCGAACGCCCCGCTCCTCGCCCTGTTCACCGATCTGATGACGGAGCTCGAGGACGCCAACCTGCTGCGCTCGGGCTTCAAAGCCCGGCGCGCAGCCGCGCTGACCATGCAGACCGTCATGTTCAACGCGCAGTCCAGCGGCCAGGAGGGCACCCACCCGCTCACCGCCGACGAGATCTGGGACTTCTGCGCCAAGGGGTTCACCCTGAGCTAGGGCACCCAGCCAGGGAGATCGCGGCGATCACGGTGAGCACGTGAGGGCGTGGCGAGCACGCGATATGAGAACCCCATTCTCGCGGAGGGAAATTTCCCTTACGCTCGCAGGCATGCCGCCTGCCTCGATCGAACCCTGGGACGATCTGCTCGCCTGCCTCGACCTGCACTTGGACGACGATGACGTGGGCCCCGTGTACGAGGGGCCCAACCAGCGACTCGGCTACCACCGCCTGTTCGGCGGGCAGTTGCTGGCCCAGTTCGTCCGGGCGGCGCTCCTCGCCTCCCCGGACAAGGCCGTCAAGTCACTGCACGCCCTGTTCCCGCGCGCGGGCCACCCCGGGGAACCCGTCCGTTACGAGGTGGAACGCCATCACGAGGGCGGCACCTTCGCCACGCTGGCGATCGTCGCCCGGCAGCCGAAGGGCGTCGTGGCCACCGCGTCGGTGTCCCTGAACGCCATGGAGGAGGGACCGGACCACCAGTCCGCGTCAGCCCTGCCACCCGTTCTCGGCCCCGAGCACCGCCTGGAGCTCGACCTGCTGCCCTGGGAGACCCGGTCGGCCGTCGACCTGGACTCGCCCGACGCAGCGCCTCCCGAACTCGACCTCTGGATGCGCACCCCTCCGGCCGACGCGGAACTGGCGTCGGCCCTCACGGCGTACGCCACCGACCTGACCCTGATCGGTACGGCGCTGCGCCCCCTGAAGGGGATCGGCCAGCGCGACGCCGGGCGGGCCTTCACTTCCGCCGTCACCTCGCACACGGTGTGGTTCCACCGGCCCTTCCGCGCCGACGAGTGGCTGCTGCTGCGCCAGCACAGCCCGATCCTCGCCCACGGCCGCTGTTTCGGCCGGGGCGACGTCTTCACCGAGGACGGCTCCCTGGTCGCGTCCTACGCCCAGGAAGCGCTGCTGCGGCTGACGCGGGAGGCAGAATGACGACCGCCGCCCGGTCGCACCGGGTCGTCCAGTGGGCCACCGGCACCATCGGCGCCCGCGCGCTGCGAGCCGTCGTCGAGCATCCCGCCCTGACCCTGGTCGGCGTCCGCGTCCACGCGCCCGGCAAAGCCGGACGGGACGCGGGCGAGCTGTGCGGGCTCGGGTCGACAGGGGTCACCGCCACCCGGGACGTCGAGCACATCCTGGGGCTGGGTGCGGACTGTGTGCTGTACATGCCGCTCCTGTGCGACATCGACGAGGTGTGCCGGATCCTGGAGTCGGGCGCCGACATCGTCACCACGCGCGGGGAGTTCCATCATCCGGCGAGCATGGATCCGGACGTACGCAAGCGCGTCGAGGCCGCGTGCGAACGCGGCGGCACCTCGATCCACAGCACGGGCAGCAGTCCAGGCTTCATCACGGAGGCGGTGCCGCTCGTCCTCACGTCGATCGCGCGGAGACTGGACGGGCTGACCATCGACGAGTTCGCCGACCTCTCCCAACGCCCCTCGCCCGAGCTGTTGTTCGGGGTGATGGGCTTCGGTGCCGGGGCCGGTGAGTTCGACGAGGCGCGGTTGTCCCAGGCGCGTACCAGCTTCGGCCCCTCGTTGCGGCTGGTCGCCGACGCGCTCGGGCTGCCGCTGGACTCGTTGGAGGCGGGTGGCGAGGTGGCGACAGCGCGACGCCGGGTTCGTATCGCCGCCGGAACGCTGGAGGCGGACACGGTGGCCGCCCAGCGCCTCACCGTGTCCGGGATGCGCGACGGCCGCCCGCTGCTGCGGTTCCGGGCGACCTGGTACTGCACCACCGACCTCGAACCCGCCTGGGACGTCCGCGCCACCGGCTGGCACCTCTCGGTCGACGGCGACGCGCCACTGGAGGTCGACCTCCGACTGCCGGTGCCGCTCGACCGGATGGCGGAGGTGTCACCGTCGTACACCGCGAACCGCGCTGTGAACGCGGTGCCGTTGGTCTGCGCGGCACCGCCCGGGATCCGCTCGTCGCTCGACCTGCCGCAGGTGACGGCGAGACTGGGCTGACCTCAGGGTGCCGGCACCTCGACGACCATCGCCGATCCCATCCCGCCGCCCGCACACATCGACGCGACACCGATACCGCCGCCCCGGCGGCGCAGTTCGTGGACGAGGGTCACCAGCATGCGGGCGCCGGTGGCGGCGACGGGGTGACCGAGGGAGCAGCCGCTGCCGTTGACGTTGACGCGGTCCGGGTCGAGGTCGAGGAGACGTACGGCGGCGACGGCGACCGAGACGAAGGCCTCGTTGATCTCGAACAGGTCGACATCCGCGGTCGTCAGGCCTGCGCGGGCCAGCGCCTTGGGGATCGCCTTCACCGGGGACAGTCCGGTCTCGGCGGGGTCGACGCCGACGGACGCCCAGGATCGTACGGTGGCCAGGGCGGGCAGGCCTTCGGTGGCGGCCGCCTCGGCGCTCGCCACCACCAGGGCGGCCGCGCCGTCGTTGCCGCCGCAGGCGTTGCCCGCGGTGATGCTGAACCCCTCGATCTCCGGGTGCAGCGGCTTGAGCGCGGCCAGCTTCTCGGGCGATGTGTCGCGGCGCGGGTGTTCGTCGACGGAGAAGAGGCCGTGGACGGTCTCGACCGGGACGATCTCGGCGTCGAACCGGCCCTCGTCGATGGCGCGTACGGCGTTGCGGTGCGAGCGCAGCGCCCAGGCGTCCATTTCCTCGCGGCCGATGCCCGCCCGTACGGCGACGTTCCAGCCGATCGTGATCGACATGTCGGAGTTGGGGGCGTCGGGCCGGTCGGGGTGGGTGGGCGGCAGCCACGGCTCGACCCACTCTCCGTCGATCCAAAAGCGCGATTTCGGCGCGGTGGAGGCCGAGTTGACACCGCCGGCGACGACGAGTTCGTCCATCCCCGCGCGGATGCTCGCCGCCGCGCCGGCCACGGCCGTGAGGCCCGCGGCGCAGTGCCGGTTGACGGCCTGTCCGGGGATCGAGGTGAGCCCGGTGGTCAGGGCGGCGTGCCGGGCCAGGACACCGCCGCCGTACAGGCCCTCGCCGAGGACGACGTCGTCCACGCGGTCCGGGTCGAGGCCGCCGACCGCCGCACCGACGATGCGGTGGGCCAGGTCGAAGGCCGTGGTGTCGCGCAGGGTCCCCTTGAAGGCGGTGCCGACGGGGGTGCGCAGGGCGTTCACGATGACTGCCTCGGGCATGGACGGTCTCCAACCAACTCGGCGGGCCGGACAGGGTTTCGCAGGGGGTCACATCACCTTGCGAGAATGCTACTCTCGCAAAAATAGAACCACACTCACAAGAGGTAGGGGCTGCGATGCGGATTGCGGGGACGTCGGCGCTCGTGGTCGGTGCGGCGGGGGGTCTCGGCGAGGCCACGGTCCGCCGGCTCCACGCGGCGGGAGCGGCGGTGGTCGTCGCCGACCTGGCCGACGACAAGGGCAAGGCCCTGGAGGAGGAGCTGGGCGTGCGATACGTACGCACCGACGCCACCGACGAGGCCGATGTCCGCTCCGCTGTCGCCGAAGCGGAGGCCTTGGCCCCGCTGCGGATCTCGGTGGACGCGCACGGCGGGCCGGCGAGCGGCGGGCGGCTCGTCGGCAGGGACGGCGACCCGTTGGGCCTCGCCGGGTTCCGGCAGACCGTCGACATCTATCTGACCGGCGTCTTCAACGTGATGCGGCTGGCCGCGGCCGCGATGGCCCGCCAGGAACCGGTGGACGGCGACGGAGGCCGGGGCGTCATCGTCAACACGGCGTCGATCGCGGCGTACGAGGGGCAGATCGGGCAGCTCCCTTACGCCGCCGCCAAGGGCGGAGTCGTCAGCATGACCCTCGTGGCCGCGCGCGACCTGTCCCCGCTCGGCATCCGGGTGGTCACCATCGCGCCCGGCACCTTCCTCACTCCTGCCTACGGCAAGGCGGGCGACCAACTGGAGGCGCACTGGGGCCCGCAGGTGCCGCATCCCAGGCGCATGGGCCGGTCCCCGGAATACGCCTCCCTCGTCCAGCACATCTGCGAGAACGACTATCTCAATGGGGAGGTCGTGCGCCTGGACGGGGCGTTGCGGTTCCCGCCGAAGTGAGCCGCGTCAGGTGTCCCCTCCGGTCAGCCGCGCGATGGTGGCGCGGAAGTCCTCGGTCCGGAACGACTGTTCCTCGGCCGTCGTCGCATAGTCGAGTGTGGCCAGCACCGCCCGCTCCAGGTGCATGTTCAGCACCCGCTTGGTGCTCTCCACCGCCTGTCGCGGCAGCCCGGCGATGCGTTTCGCGCACGCCGTCGCCTCGGCCAGCGGATCGGCCACCACATGGTTGGCCAGACCCATCGCGACGGCCCGCTCGGCCGGGATGCGGGCGCCGGTGAGGGCGTACTCCTTGGCCAGGAGCAGGCTGGTGTGCAGGGGCCAGGTCAGCGGGCCGCCGTCGGCCGCGACCAGACCGACCTGTACATGGGGGTCGGCGAGGTAGGCGGAGTCGGCCAGATAGACGATGTCGCTGAGGGCGACCAGGCTGCAACCGAGGCCGACGGCGGGGCCGTTGACGGCTGCGATCACGGGGACGCGGCAACGCGCCATGCCGAGGACCAGGTCCCTGCCGTGCGCGATGGTCCGGGCGCGCAGGTCGGCGTCACGGCGCAGCTCGTCGAGATACGTGAAGTCGCCGCCCGCCGAGAACGCCTTGCCCGCCCCTGTGAGCACGGCCGCGCGGGCGTCCCGGTCCTCGCCGAGCCGGGGCCACAGCCGGGCGAGGCCGGTGTGCAGCGGGTCGTTGACCGCGTTGAGGGCGTCGGGCCGGTTGAGGGTGATGATCCTCAGCGGGCCGTCCGCGCGGACATCGATCTCCTCCGGCATGCCGTACATACCGTGTGCGTCCGTCTTGCCCTGTCCGGCCGTCCTACCCTGTGCGTCCGTCTTGCCCTGTGCGTCCGTCACGTCAGGCTCCCAGTCCGAGGATCCGCGAGGCGATGATGTTCTTCTGGATCTGCGAGGTCCCGCCCATCACGCTCTGCGCGCGGCTGTAGAGGTAGGCGTTCAGCAGCTCGGGGTCCTCGGTGCCGCCGACGGCGAGGGCCGCGTGGCCGACCGCCTGCTCCGCCCAGGTCATCAGCAGCTTGTCCAGGGAGCCTTCGGGTCCGTGCGAGACGCCGTCCAGTTGCTCGGACAGCCGCCGCCGTACGTGCAGCCGCAGCATCTCGGTCTCCACCGCGGCCCAGGCGAGCTCGGGCGGCGGGGTGGTTCCCCGGGTACGTGCGGCCAGTTGGCGGACGAGTTTGCCGTACCGGGCCGAGAAGCCGAGTGTCGCGGGCTCGCGCTCGTGCCCGACGACCGTCATCGCCAGTGCCCAGCCCTCCCCCGGCGCGCCCACCATCTGGTCGGCGGGCACCCGTGCGCCGTCGAAGTGGACCTGCCCGAACTCCTTGGTGACCCCGCTCATCGTCTTCAACGGACGCTGCTCTACGCCGGGTTGGTGCATGGAGACGACGAACGCCGAGATGCCCCGATGCCGGGGGACGTCCGGGTCGGTGCGGGCGAGCAGCAGGCACCAGTCGGCCACGTCGGAGTAGCTGGTCCAGATCTTATGGCCGTGCACGACGTAGGTGTCGCCGTCGCGGGTGGCCGCGGTCGTCAGGGAGGCCAGGTCGGATCCTGCTCCGGGTTCGCTGAAGCCCTGGCACCAGCGCTCGGTCCCGTCGATCATCCCGGGGAGGAAGCGGCGGCGCAGTTCCTCGCCGCCGTGCCGGCCGAGGCCCTGGACCAGGTAGCCGAGGCCGGGGCGGGGCGGGGCTCCGGCGCGGGCCAGTTCCTCGTCGAGGATGACGTCGTAGACGGGCGGCAGTTCATGGCCGCCGTACTCCTCGGGCCAGGACAGACCGAAGAACGCGGCCGTGTGCAGGGCGCGGTGCCACTCGCCCTGGCGGGCCCAGTACTCGTCGCCCGAGGTCGGGAACGTGCCCGCCCGTTCGGCCAGCCATCCTCGCAACCGGTCCCGGAAAGCGGCCTCTTGAGGCGAGTCACGAAAGTCCACAGTCGATCTCCTCCAGGCGCGCGGGGAACAGTTCGGCGGATGTCAGAGCCCGGCGCAGATGGACGTGGGCGAGGCATTCCCAGGTGTTGCCGATGCCGCCGTGCACCTGTACGGCCGTCTCGCAGACGGTGCGGGCGGCGCGGGCGCAGTACAGCTTGGCGATGCGGGCCGCGCGGAGGGCCTCGGCCACGGGAAGCTCGTCCACGGCCCAGGCCGCGTGCCGCAGGACGCTCACCGAGCCCTCGATCAGCGCCAGGCCCTCGGCCAGCAGGTGGGCCACGGCCTGGTAGGAGCCGATCGTCCTGCCGTACTGCTCGCGGACCTTGGCGTGGTCGCAGGCGAGGGCGTGTGCACCGCGAGCCGTCCCCACCAGGTCGGCGCAGGTGGCCACCAGGGCCAGCGCCCGCCAGCGTTCGGCGACTTCGTCGGGCAGGACGCCGACCGGCTCCGGTCGGCCGTGCAATGAGGCATTCCCTCTGGTCAAGTCGGCGCCCGGGGCGGGAGGGCCGACCTCGGCGGTCAGGACACGGTTGCCGTCGAGTGCCAGGGCCCGCCGCACCCCACGGGCGTCCCGCGCCGTGGCCCCCACCACGACGGTCGCCGAAGAGACCCCGACGTGCCGGCCCAGGTCGTCCGCGAGTACGGGGCCGAGGAACGGGACATCGACGAGCCTCCGCCCGAACTCCTCGACGACCAGGGCCACTTCGACCCCCGACGCGCCGTCGGAGCGCAGGGTCCGCCAGCCGGTCGACCCGACCGCCTTCTCCAGCCGCGCGATCCGGTCCTCGTCGTCCAGGTCGAGGACCGATCCGGGGCCGAGGTCGTCGGCCAACCGGGCTGCGGTGTCTCGGAGTTGGCGTTGTTCAGCGGTCAGCCGTGCGTCCATCACGCTCCTTGAGAAACCGTTGTTTCAGGACTCGCCGCAGCACCTTTCCCGACGGCAGACGGGGGATCTCGGCCACGAACTCCACGTGGCTCGGCCGCTTGTAGGAGGCCAGCCGGTCGCCGACCAGCTCGACCAGCTCGGCGGCCCCGACCGGGCCACTCGCCCGGACGGCCGCGACGACCGCCTCGCCGGCGGCCGGGTCGGGGATGCCGAACACCGCGCAGTCGGCGACCGCCGGATGGCCGTGGAGCACGGCCTCGACCTCGGCGGGTGCGACCTGGAAGGCCCGCACCTTGATCATCTCCTTGGAGCGGTCGGTGAGCCGCAGCCAGCCGTCCGCGTCGAGGCTGCCGACGTCTCCGGTGCGGTACCAGCCGTCGTGGAAGGCGTCCGCCGTGGCCTCGGCCGGCAGATAGCCCGCCATCAGGGAGTCCGAGCGCGCCTCGATCTCCCCGGGCTCGTCCGGCCCGACCGGCCGGCCGGTCTCCAGGGACACCACCCGCACGCTCACCCCGGGCACCGGCCGCCCGGGGGTGTCCAGGCGGGCCCCGTCGAGTGGGTTGCAGGCGATGACGGGCAGTTCACTGGCGCCGTAGGCGGGCACCCAGCCGGCGCCGGTGCGCCGGGTGACGGTCTCGGCGACACTCGGCGTCACGGGTGTCGCGCCCCACATGATGTACCGCAGCGACGACAGGTCGTACGACTCCAGCTTCGGGTGGGACGCGAGAGCCAGGGCGATCGGTGCGACGGCCATCTCGACGGTGATGCGGTCGAGTTCGATGTGGTGCAGCAGCCGGTCGAGGTCGAAGCGGCGGTGCAGGCGCAGCCAGGCACCCGCCTCCAGGGCCGTGACGATGTTGAGCAGGCCGAGGATGTGCGAGGGCGGGGTGGCGATCTGGATCCGGTCCCGGGAGGTGAGCCCGAGGGCGTCCCGCCAGTGGCGTACGGCGGCGGCGAGTGAGGCGTGCGTGTGCCGTACGGCCTTCGGCATGCCGGTCGTGCCGGAGCTGAACACGAGGACGGCGTCCAAGGCCGGTGCGGGCTTGCCGAAGGACGGGGTCCCGGCCTCGATCGGCTCGTCGAGGTGCAGCATCGGCATCAGGTCGGCCAGCACCGGGTGGTCACCGACGGCGTGGGCCGGTTTCGTGATGTCCAGGGCGTGTTCGACCTCGCCCCGTTTCCATGCCGGGCCGAGCAGGACGACCGCCGCTCCGAGCCGCCAGAGGGCCTGCACGGCGATCACGAACTCCGGCCGGTTGGAGGACATGAGGGCGACCCGCTCCCCCTCCCGTACGCCCCGCCGCGCCAGCGTCGCGGCCAGCCCGTCCGCGAGGGCCTCCAATTCGGCCAGGCTGTACTGCCGGTCCTCGAAGACCAGGGCGGTCGGCCCGCTCATCTCTCGTCCCCAGACATTGAGAGGGTCCCATCTGCTTGGCGAGAATAGTATTCTCGCAGTAACAGAACCTTGATACCAGAGCCAGAGGAGGGCGTCCATGGCGATCCCCGCCCTGTTCCAGCGCGCGACCGTCATCAAGATCGTCCAGGAGACCGAGGACGCCCGGACCTTTGTGCTCGACCCTCACGAGGTGCCGTTCTCCTATCTGGCGGGACAGTTCTGCGTCTTCCGGGTCCGGGTGGCCGGACGGGATCTGCTGCGGTCGTACTCGATGTCGAGCGCCCCCGAGACCGACGCCGAGCTGATGACGACCGTCAAGCGCGTGCCGGGCGGCAAGGTCTCCAACTGGCTGCACGACCACGTGAACGAGGGCGACGAACTCGAACTGACCCTGCCGAGGGGGCGGTTCTGTCTGCGTCCGGCCGACACGCCGCTGCTCGGCTTCAGCGGCGGCAGCGGGATCACCCCGATCCTCTCGCTCGCCAAGAGCACGCTGGCGACCACCGACCGGGGCGTCCGGCTGCTGTGCGCCGACCGGGACCGGGCGTCGGCGATCTTCGACGCGGCCCTGACCGAGCTGGCCGCGCGCCACCCCGGCCGGCTGACGGTCGTGCGGCATCTCGACGCCGAGCGGGGGTTCGTCGACGCGCCGGCCGTCCGGACGTTCGTGGGGTCGGACGGGGGTGCGGACGCATATGTATGCGGGCCGGAGCCGTTCATGGAGCTCGTGGAGAACGCGCTGCCGGGGCCGGGGCGGGTGTTCAGCGAGCGGTTCGGCGCGGCGTCGGTACCAGCACCGGTACCGGCACCGGCGGTGCCTGCTGCCCCGTCGCCCGAGGACCAGGGCACCGTCACCATCGTGCTCGGCAGTCAGCGTGTGTCGGTGCCCAAGCGGCCGAACGAGACGCTCCTGCAGAGCGCCCGCCGGGCCGGTCTCACCCCGCCGTTCTCCTGCGAGGCGGGCAACTGTGCCACCTGCATGGCCAAGGTGACCGAGGGCGGCGCGACCATGCGCGTGAACGACGCCCTGACGGAGGACGAGGTCGCCGAGGGATACGTCCTCACCTGCCAGGGCGTGCCGGACGAGGGGTCAGTGACCGTCCACTACGAGTGATCGTCCACTACGGGTGACCGTCCACTGCGAGTGACCGTGTTACCCGGCCTCGTGCTACCTGGCCCCGTGCTCCCCCAGCCGGGGCGGCGGCCGGTGCTCGGGCTCGTATCCGGCGATCCGGATCGGGCTGCCAACCAGCCGGTGGTCACCGGCCCGCACGATCATCTCCGGGGCTGCCGCCAGGGCTTCCGGCAGCGTCCGCACGGCGGCCGCCGGGACGCCGAGCGGCCTCAGCCGCGCCTCCCAGCCCCGGGCCGTATCCGCGGCGAGCGCTCGCGTGACGACGGCGAGGACCTCGTCGCGGCGCGCCGCCCGTTCGGCCATCGTCAAAAAGCCGTGGATCCCGGCCTCGGCGGCGAAGGTCTTCCAGAAGCCGTCGTGCGTGACGAACAGTGCCAAGTGCCCCTCGGCCGTGGGGAAGAGCTGGGCGGGCACGTAGTAGGAGTGCGCCCCATGGGGCAGGCGGCGCGGCTCGACCCCGTCGTTGAGGTAGGCCGCCGCCCGGTAGTTGAGCTGGGCCAGCATCACGTCGCGCAGCGCCACCTCGACCTGGCCGCCGCGCCCCGACACGATCTGGGCCAGCAGGCCGAGCGCTGCGGTCAGCGCGGCGGAGTTGTCGGCCGAGGAGTACCCGGGCAGGGTCGGCGGGCCGTCGGGGTCGCCGGTGAGCGCGGCGACGCCGGTGGCCGCCTGGATGACGTAGTCGAAGGCCGGATCGTCGCCCGCCGCCAGGCCGTAGCCCGTGACGGCCACGCAGACGATCCGTTCGTTCCACCGGCGCAGCGCGTCGTACGTCAGCCCGAGCCGCCGCGTCACCGACGGCTTGAGGTTCACCAGCAACGCGTGCGCCCCGGCGACCAGTTCACCGAGCCGCTCCTGCCCCTCCTCGGTGGTGAGGTCGAGGCAGAGGCTGCGCTTGTTGCGGTTGAGGCTGGCGAAGTAGGCGTCGCCGACCTGGCGCGACAGATCCCCGCCGGGCGGTTCGACCTTGGTGACCTCGGCGCCCAGGTCGGCGAGGAGCATCGTGGCGAACGGACCCGCGAGGATGTGCCCGACCTCCAGGACGCGGATGCCCGCGAGCGGCCCGGGCGTGGTGGTCACCGGAACTCCGCCGCGAGTCCCGCGATCATCTCCCTGGTACGGCGCTTGGAGGCGACCAGTTCGTCCCGTCCCTCGCCGATGGGCAGCAGCCGTACGGAGAGATCGGTGACCCCCGCGTCCGCGAACCGCTTGAACCGGGCCGCGATGGCCGCCTCGTCGCCCGCCGCGCACAGGTCGCCGACGTCCTCGGCGTCGCCGTAATCGAGGAGCCGCTGGTAGTTCGGGGACACCTCGGCCTCCCCGAGGATCCGGTTCGCGCGCTCGCGTGCCGCCTCGGCCTCCGAGGGGCGGCACAGGCAGACGGGAATGCCCGCGACGATCCGCGGTGCCGGTCGGCCCGCCGCCTCGGCCGCCTTGGTGATGCGGGGGACGACGTGGTCGGCGACGGCCCGTTCGTCGGCCATCCACAGCACGGTCCCGTCGGCCCGCTCCCCCGCGAGCGCCAGCATGACCGGGCCGAGGGCGGCGAGCAGGATCGGCAGCGGGGCGACGGGGGCCAGGTCGAGGGGGTTGTGCACGGTGTAGGTGCGGTTCTCGACGTCGATGGGTCCGGGGCCGCTTCGGGCCGCGTCCAGGACGTCGAGGTAGTCACGGGTGAGGCCGGCCGGACGCTCGTACGGAAGCCCGAGCATGTCCTGGACGATCCAGTGGTGCGAGGGGCCCAGTCCCAGCGCAAGCCGGCCGCCGGTGACAGCCTGCGTGGACAGCGCCTGGCGGGCGAGCGCGATCGGGTGCTGTGCCTGGAGGGGCACGACGGCGGTGCCCAGCTCGATCCGGGTGGTCCTGGCTCCCATCAGCGCGACGGCGGTCAACGCGTCGAAGTCCGTGGGGATCTGGGGCACCCAGGCGGTGTCCATCCCGGCGGCCTCGGCCCACTCCACGTCGGCGATCATCCGCTCGGCCTTCCGGGCGGAGTCCCCCCGCTCGGGCCCGATCATCACTCCGATCCGCACGATCCCTCCAAAGGTCAGGGTGAGGTGAGGGCGCGGACGTCCGCCACCACGACGTCAAGGGGTGTTCCGGTGGGGAACACGGCGGCGGCGCCCGCGGCCTTCAGCCGGGGCACGTCGGCCGGAGGGATGGTCCCGCCGACGACGACCGTGATGTCACCCGCGTCGGCGGCCTTGAGCCCTTCGACGGTGCGCGTCGTCAGCGCCAGATGGGCCCCGGACAGCATGCTCAGCCCGACCATCGCCACGTCCTCCTGGACGGCGGCGGCCACGATGTCCTCGACCCGCTGCCGGATGCCGGTGAAGACGACCTCGAAGCCCGCGTCGCGCAGCGCCCGCGCCACGATCTTGGCGCCCCGGTCGTGGCCGTCGAGACCGGGCTTGGCGATCAGGATCCGGGTTCCCATCAGAACACCACCGGCTGCCGGAACTCGCCCCAGACCTGTTTGAGGGCGGTGACCATCTCGCCCACCGTGCAGTACGCGTTCGCGCAGTCGACCAGCGGGCCCATGAGGTTCTCGTCGCCCTCCGCCGCGCGGGACAGGTCGGCGAGGCGGGTGCGCACGGCGGCCGGATCGCGTTCGGCCTTCACCCGCGCCAGCCGCTGCAGCTGCACCTCGCGTCCCTTGGCGTCGAGTTCGTACGTGGCGACGTCCGGTGCCGGCTCGTCCTCGTCGACGAAGCGGTTGACGCCGATGACCGGCCGGGTACCCGCCTCCACCTCCTGGTGGATCCGGTAGGCCTCGTCGGCGATGAGCCCCTGCAGATAGCCGTCCTCGATCGCCCGGACCATTCCCCCGTGCCGGTCCAGGTCGTCCATGATCCGGGCGATGCGTTCCTCGGTGGCGTCGGTGAGCGCCTCGACGAAGTACGAGCCGCCGAGCGGGTCGGCCACGCGGGCCACGCCGGTCTCGTGGGCGAGGATCTGCTGGGTGCGCAGGGCGAGGGTCGCCGACTCCTCGCTGGGCAGGGCGAACGGTTCGTCCCAGGCGGCCGTGAACATCGACTGCACGCCGCCGAGTACGGAGGCCATCGCCTCGTAGGCGACCCGGACGGTGTTGTTGCGGGCCTGCGGGGCATAGAGGGAGGCGCCGCCCGCGACACACCCGAAGCGGAACATCGCGGCCTTGTCGGAGCTCGCACCGTACCGCTCGCGGACGATCGTCGCCCAACGCCTGCGTCCTGCACGGTACTTGGCGATCTCCTCGAAGAAGTCGCCGTGCGTGTAGAAGAAGAAGGAGACCTGCGGAGCGAACCGATCGATGGTCATACGGCCGCGTTCGAGCACGGTGTCGCAGTAGGTGACGCCGTCGGCAAGTGTGAACGCCATCTCCTGCACGGCGTTGGCGCCCGCGTCCCGGAAGTGCGCGCCGGCCACCGAGATCGCGTTGAACTTCGTCACCTCGGCCGCGCAGAACTCGATGGTGTCGGCGATCAGCCGCAGGGACGGTTCCGGCGGCCAGATCCAGGTGCCGCGGGAGGCGTACTCCTTGAGAATGTCGTTCTGAATGGTCCCCGTGAGCTTCGCCCGGGGTACTCCCCTGCGTTCGGCGGCGGCCACGTAGAAGGCCAGCAGGATCGCCGCCGTCCCGTTGATGGTGAAGCTGGTGCTGATCCGGTCCAGGGGGATGCCCTCGAACAGGACCTCCGCGTCGGCGAGGGTGTCGACGGCGACCCCGACCCGGCCGACCTCCTCGCGCACCTCCGGGTCGTCCGAGTCGTAGCCGCACTGCGTGGGCAGGTCGAGGGCCACCGAGAGCCCGGTGCCGCCCTGCTCCAGCAGATACCGGTAGCGGCGGTTCGACTCCTCCGCGGTGCCGAACCCCGAGTACTGCCTGAGCGTCCACAGCCGGCCCCGGTAGCCGGAGGCGTAGTTGCCGCGGGTGAACGGGAACGCGCCCGGGTCGGGCGGCTCGGCAACCCGGTCCGCCGGTCCGTAGACCGGCTTGAGCGGGATGCCGGACGAGGTCTGGGCGAAGTCATCCATCGCCGGATACGCTACTTGCGAGAAAAGAGAATGCCAATACCGCAGCCGAGAATCAGCCCGCCACTACACTGCGCAGTTGCGGCTGCTCGATGCGTACGTCGCTCACGAAGGGGCTCCTGTGGGGGGAATGCCGGGCTCCGGATCCCCGGCCGACCCACCCCACAGGAGCGAGGTCGAGCAACTGACTCAAAAACCGGCCAACGGGGCCAAGGCCCTTGCAGGGGCCTCAGAAGCCGTAGCGGCTCTTCACATGGCGCCAGAAGTCACGGAACATCCACTTGTCGAACTCCGTGATCTGGACGGCACTGCCCGCGTTCATCAGGAAGCAGCACTGGCCGGTCGGCGTCCAGTCGTAGAAGTCGTCGAGGCCGAAGGTGTGGCCGACTTCGTGCAGGTAGATGTGGATGTTCTCCTGGTCCAGCGCGCCGGTGAAGTACTCCTGGCCGACCCGCTGGCCCCAGTCGCCGCCTGCGCCGCCCTGGAATCCCTTGGTCAGCCACAGCGACTGGTCGTAGTGGCGGGACGCGCCGCCCGGGCACTTGGAGTAGTTGCCGTCCTGGTGGAAGAAGCGGCCGCAGTCCGGCGCGCACTGCGGGGCGCCGCCGCCGTCGAGGTTTCCGGCGTAGATGTGGACGGAGTTGTCGGTCCACTGCAGGGTCGACCGGTCCTTCACCGCCCAGCCGACGATGTTGACGGGGACGGTGGTGTACGGCCAGGCGTTGTGCCCCGTGCCGCCCTCGACCATCGCCGCGGTCCACTTGCCGAACTGCTTCTTCAGCGCGGTGTGGATGCGGTCGCGCAGGGCGGCGGTGACGGGGGCGTCGGACTCCCAGCGGACGCAGTAGTTGATGCTGCCCTTGTTGGCCATGACCTGGTCCCAGCCGTAGTTCCGGAAACCGTAGAGGTCCGGATAGGTCGACTCGACGTGGTTCCAGACCTCGTTGAGCGGCTGGACCAGGTTGGCGGGCGGGTTCCAGTCGTCGGCTGCCTGCGCCGAGGTCGCCGCGGCCTGTGCCGGGCTCGTCGTCAGGCCCGGTGCGGCGAACAGCGCGGCCAGGGCCGCGAGGACGGCGACCAGACGCGCAATGCGGGTGCGCATGGTGAACTCCCTTGGTGGGGTACGGGATTTCACCCTCAGGTCGCCGCCGACGCACGGCGCGTTGCCGCGTCGTGCCCGCGACTCAGCCGGTCGGCGGTGCCACCGCCGGGAAGTGTGCCGCAAGCAGTGCGGACAGCTCGGACACTCCGAACAGCTCGGACACTCCGAACAGCTGGGACACCGCTGACGGCTCGGACACCGCGGACGGCTCAGGCACTGGGGCCGGCTCAGGCACTGCGGACGGCTCCGGCACTGCGGACGGCTCGGACACCGCGGACGGCTCAGGCACTGCCGACGGCTCGGATACGGCGGACAGCTCGGGCACTGCCGACGGCTCGGATACGGCGGACAGCTCGGGCACTCCGCCGCCCAGCACTCCCGTGACCAGGTCGATCACCGGCGTCACCAGTCCTGTGAAGACGCCCGGTACGGCGCCCCTGTCCAGCGAGGTGAGTGACTCCAGCAGTCCGTCGACCGCCGCCTTGACCGTGGCCGACAGGTCCGAGAGCGGATCGGCAGCCGCGGCCTCCGGAACGGAGGAGGCCAACCGCTGCTGAACAGCAGCGTGCGCGGTCCGTACGGTGTCTTCGTACGCGGCTGCCTCTGCCGGGTCGAGGCGACGGCCCTCCGTCACGGCGATGGACTCCACCGCCTCGACGAGCGGGGCGAACACGTCACCGCGGTCCGCTCTCTCCAGCGCGTCGAGCCGTTCCACGACCGCGTCCGCCGCAGGCGCGGACCGTGCGACGGCGGCACGGTCCGCGGCCTCTCCGTGGATGTCGCCCGTGGCAGCGGCAGTGCCGACCGGTACGAGCAGCGCACGTTCCTTTCCAAAACGCTGTTCCTGCGCTCACCGTGAAAAGCGTCCGGACCCACCGCAACCGGTCCCGTGGCCGGCACCCCGTCCCTGTCTGTCTGCGGGGTAAGGCTGACCAGCACCTTTCCCAGCCGCGCGCCCGCTGTCGGCACGCGGACACGTTCGCCCGTCAGGGGTGCGCCCGCCTGTGTTGCGGGGGTAGACATGCCACGTGGACATCGACGAGGGGCTGCTGCTCCGTCCTGACGGGCACCCGGGGAACCCGTTGCGGCACCTGGTTCTCGACGACTGGCACGGCGCCGACCCGAGCCGCGTCGCGGCCGCCGCCGCCCGCGTGACCGAGTCCTTGTCGCCGACCGTGGGCATCGCCACCCGGCGGCCGCCGGACCGGCTGCGGCCCCTGCTGGAGGCGCTGACCCTGACACTGGCCGCACCGCACGTCGAAGCCGACGCAGACGGCAGCGCCGACACCGACACCGACGCCCGGCAGCTGGTGTCCGTGGCGGATCCGCGGAAGGCGTTCGAGGAGCTGGCCGACATCGTCGAGCGTCACCCCCGGGCGAGCATTGCCCTGGGGCAGTTGCTGCGCCAGACACCGACGCTCGGCACGCTTCAAGGCCTGGCGGCCGAGGCCGCGGCGTACTCGATGCTGCTCGGTGGGACGGAGTTCGCGGCCTGGCTCGCCGGACGGGGGGCGGCCCGTCCCGCGGAATCGGACCTGCCGCTGGTGCGCGTACGGCGGGACGGCGGCACGCTGTCGGTCCTGCTGGACCGTCCGGAGCGACGGAACGCGTTCAGCTTCCGGATGCGGGAGGAGCTGTTCGAGGCGCTGCACATCGCCGCTCTCGACGACACGGTCGACGAGGTCGAACTGACCGGCGCCGGGCCGGTGTTCTGCAGCGGAGGCGACCTGGCCGAGTTCGGTACGGCGACGGATCTCGTCGCGGCGTACCTGGTGCGGCTGGAGCGGGCGCCGTGGCGGCTGCTCGACCGGATGCGGGAGCGGGTGACGGTCCGGGTGCACGGGGCGGCGGTGGGCGCCGGCATCGAGATGGCCGCCTTCGCCGGTCGCGTGGTGGCCTCGCCCGACGCGTTCTTCCTCCTGCCCGAGGTGGCGATGGGCCTGGTGCCCGGCGCCGGCGGGACGGTGAGCGTGCCGCGGCGCATCGGCCGGTGGCGGGCGGCATGGATGATGCTGAGCGGGACCCGCGTCGACGCCGCGACCGCCTTGCGGTGGGGGCTGGTGGACGAGGTCGAGGGCCATGACGGGTGACGTGCTGCTGCGCGGCGTGGAGCTCCGGGGCCGCCTGGTCGACTGCCGGATCAGCGGCGGTGTGGTGACGCAGATCGGACTTCAACTGCGGGCGGGCTCGGCCGAGTCGGTCGTACGAGGAGACGGCGGGACCCTGCTGCCCGGCCTGGCGGACCACCATCTGCACCTCGCGGCGACGGCGGCCCGCGACGCCTCACTCGACCTGTCCGCCGCCTCCCGCGAGGGCTTCGCCGCGCTGCTCGGCGGGGCGGTGCCGGGTGAGGACGGGTGGGTGCGGGTGGTGGACTACGACGAGGTGGTCCACGGTGACCTGGACCGGGACACCCTGGACGCTTGGAGCCGCGCGGTGCCGGTGCGGGTGCAGCATCGGTCCGGTGCGCTGTGGGTGGTCAACTCGGCAGGACTAGAACGGCTCGGGGCCGGGGCGGCCTCGCACGAGGGCGTCGAGCGCGACCGTGCCGGTCGGCCGACCGGCCGGCTGTGGCGTGCGGACGCCTGGCTGCGGGACGCACTCGGCGGGCGGCCGCCGTCCCTGCGGGTCGTGGGCACACGGCTGGCCGCGCTCGGAGTCACCCACGTCGCGGACGCCACGCCGGACGCGGGCGCCGCCCAGGTCGTGGCCGAAGCCGTACGACGGGACGAACTCCCCCAGCACGTCATGGTGATGGCGGCCGATGCGGACGTGCCGGCCCACCCGCGCCTGAGCGTCGGGCCGGTCAAGCTGGTCGTCGCCGACCACGCCCTGCCGGACCTCGACGACCTGGCCGGCCGGATGGAACGGGCCCACACGGGCGGGCGTCCGGTCGCCGTGCACTGCGTGACCCGGACGGCGCTGGCCTTGACCCTGGCGGCCTTCGACCAGGCCGGCGTGATGGACGGCGACCGTGTCGAGCACTGTGCCGTGGCCGACCTGTCCGCGGCGAAGGAGCTGGCGGCACGCGGAATCCGGGTGGTCACCCAGCCGACGCTGGTGGCCCTGCGCGGCGACGACTACTGGGCGCGTGTCGAGCCCGAGGACCGGCCTGACCTGTGGCGGTACGCCGGACTGCTGCGGGCGGGCGTCAAGGTGGCGGCCGGCAGCGACGCCCCGTACGGGGACCCCGATCCCTGGGCGGGGCTGCGGGCCGCGGCCGAGCGGCTGACGCCGTCCGGGCGGGTGCTCGGCCCCGGGGAGCGGGTGCCGGCCGGGGCGGTGCTGCGCGGGATGCTCTCGCCGCTGCACGATGCCGGGGGTCCACCGCGGGAGATCGCGGTGGGTGGGCCCGCGGACCTCGTTCTGCTGGACCGGCCGCTGGCGGACGCACTGCGCGCGCCTGACGCCCGACACGTGCGCGCCACGCTGATCGACGGGCGCATCGTGCACGGAGCCTGAGCGGGCCGAGTCTGAACGGGCAGATCTCAACGACCCGGACTGAACGGGCCGAGTCTGAGCGGCCAATCTGAGCGGGCCGAGCCAGAACGGCCGTCACCGGTCGTGCAGTTCGGCGAGCAGTGGTCCGGTGTCGCGGCCCGGTGGAGCCGCCGTCCCTCCGGGGACCGGTGCGCGCGGAGGGAGCACCGGCTGCGAGCGGCCGGTCCGCCCGCATTCGACCACCACCGGCCCGGCCGCGTCCGTCCGTATCGGGTGCGGCCCGGGGCAGCCCGGCCCGGCCCCGGCGAAGGCCGCCGCGACGTCCCGCATCGAGACGTCGATCAGCCGTCCGCCTCCACCGGCCAGCGAGCCCAGTGCGCCCAGTGCGGCGACCAGCCCCGTCAGTGGGTCCGCGATCGCGTCGGCACAGAAAACCGGCCGCCCCTCGTGCCGGCCGACCAGCCCGCCGGCCACCGCCGCGTCGTCCCCGAAGGCGACCCGGTCGGGCCGACCGCGACCGTATCCCGTGATGCCGACCCACACCTTGCCGGGACGGTGGTCGAGGTGTTCCGGGGCCAGGCCCAACTGAGCGAGCGCGCGGGGCCTGGACGCCTCGATCACCACGTCGGCGGCGTCCACCAGTCGGGCGAGCGCCGCGCGTCCCGCGGCGGAGGTGAAGTCCACGGCGACGCTCTCGTGGCCGGCGTGCAGCCAGTCGTAGAACCGCCGGTTCCCGGACCGCGCCCCGTCGGGCCGTCGGGTGCTCTCCACCTTGACCACTCGGGCGCCGGCCCGGCCGAGCAGGTGGGCGCACAGGGGGCCGGCCCACAGGGAGGAGAGGTCGACGACGAGGGGCCGGTCGGTCCTGTGGGGCGCGGCGATCGAGGTGACCTTCCACGGCGCGGAGACCGGGGAAGGTGCGGTCGGCAGAGCTGCCGCGGGGACGCCGAGCATGCGGATGCGCGCGGCGAACTCCCGTGCGGGGGCGGCGCGTACGGCAGTGGCGAGGTCCTGCCAGTGGTCGGACACGTCGGCGCGGCCCAGCATCGCGGGGACGAGGTCGACGTCGTCCGGGCGGCTGAGCGTCACCGCCAGCCATCCGTCGGCCGCGGGAAGCAGCCGGCTCGCGCCGCCCGCGGACGTGCGGCCCCGCCGGGTCAGGTTCATGGCGCCCGCCCTGCCGCCGAGCAGGAGGCCGGGCCCGATGTCGGCGCCCAGCCGGGACAGGGCACTGCGGACGGCGCCGATCAGGGACAGCATCGGTGCGGGTGAGAGGTCGGGCGGGCCGTCCGCCTCACCGGTCAGGGCCATGCCTCCGGATGCGGCCCAGTCGAGGAACGGGCATCCGGGGGCGATCGGAGGCGGTGCGAGGTCGCCGAGGGCGCGCAGCCATCGTCGTACGGTCTCGGCGGCATCCCCCGTCACCGGGCCCGCCCGCGGATGTCGGGGAGCCGCGAGATCCAGGAGCCGGAGTCGGCCAGGCCCAGGATGCGGGGGGCGACGACGCCACGCTCCGGTACGCCGAATGGCGGGCCGTCGTCGCGGAGTTCGCCGCCGGCCGTCTCGGCCGGGCGGCCCAGGCTCTGCTGCCCCAGGTGATCGCCCACGCCTGCCTGGGCGCCGCCGTCGCCGCCTACGAGCAGTGGCTGCGGTACGACGACTCGGACCCGGGCGAGACCCTGGACGGGGCGCTGCGCGCCCTCTCCGTCGGTTTCCAGGAGCACGAACCCGGCCCCGGGGCGGGCGAGGCGGCCCTCAGGCATGCGCCATCGCCAGGCCGAACAAAGACGCCAGCGTGAGGGCGACACCGCACGCGAGAACGACAGGTCCGTGGGTGTTCAGCCAGCGCACCCGGCGGACCAACCGCCTTGGCACGGTGGCGGGTTCGAGGTGTCGGCCGGCCACCAGGCCCAGGGTCACGGCCAGCACCGCGGTGGCGCCCAGGACCGCGAGCCGGCCGAACAACTCCTGGAGGATCACGCTGTCAGCCACGTCCCGCTCCCCCGCGAGGCTCCCGGGGCAGCCCCAGCCCCCGCTCCGCGATCTGCGTCCGCAGGACCTCGTTGGCGCCGCCGGCGATCGTGTAGGCGCGCGCGTACAGGTACGCGTCCTGCCACCAGCCGTCCGCGGCGACGTCCGGGTCGCCCTCGGTGAGGATTCCGTCCGGGCCCTGCAGCCGCATGCCGAAGGCGGTCAGATCGTGGTTGAGCTCGCTGAAGAAGATCTTGCCGACCGGGGCGTCGGCGGGCTGCTCGGTGCGGTGCAGCGTCCGTGACTGGGCGAGTGCGCCCATCGCGGCGTTGACGTACACCCGCGTGGCCAGTTCGCCGATGTCCTGCCGGGTGGCGGAGTCCTCGAGGGCGGGCTGCCCGCCGACCGACGTCCCCTCGGCGAGCCGCAGCAGGTCGTCGAGCGCGGCGAACAGCTCCACGCCGCGCGCGGCCACACCGGAGCGCTCGTGGCCGAGGCTGCTCATCGCCACCCGCCAGCCCGCGTTCACCTCGCCGATGACGTGGGCCGCCGGGATCCGGACGCCGTCGAGGAAGACCTCGTTGAAGTCGGTGGTCCCGGTGATCTCGCGCAGCGGCCGGACTTCGACGCCCGGGCTGCGCATGTCCAGTGCGAACGCCGTGATGCCCCGGTGCCGGGGGGCGTCCGGGTCGGTACGCGCAAGGAGGTAACCCATGTCGGCGTACTGGCCGTTGGTCGTCCAGACCTTCTGACCGTCGACGACGTACACCGCGTCGTCGCCCTCGCCCTCGCGACGCGCCCGTGTCCGCAGCGCGGCCAGGTCGCTGCCCGCGCCCGGTTCGCTGAACAACTGGCACCACACGTCCGCACAGGTGCGGATGCGGGGCAGAAAGCGCGCCCGCTGCTCGTCGCTGCCGAACTCGATCAGCGCGGCCGACGCCAGCGCCGCCGCCCCGACGGGCGGCCAGGTGCGGGCGCGGGCGATCTCCTCGGCGACGACGAAGGGTTCGAGGGGATGAGCGTCGGGCCGACCGCCGTACTCCCCCGGCCAGTCGATGCCGAGGAAGCCCGCCTCGTACAGCTTCGCCGTCCACTCCCGGATCGCCGGCATCAGCGCGGGCTCGGGTGCGCGCACGCCCGCGTGCTTCTTGACGCCGGGCGCGTGCTCGGCGACGAACGCCCGCACCCGCTTCCGGAACGCCTCCAGCTCCGGCGTGGACTCCAGCCGCATCGCCATCCGCCCTTCGTCGAGAGCCACGGTCGTCCTGCCTTATGGGGCTACTCTAACCACGTGATCGAATCAGACGTAACCACCTTTACCAAGGAAGCAGCTCGACCTGATCCATAAAAGAGGATACTTTCTTCACTGCGACACCGTAACCGGCACGGCGACGTTCCGACCTGGGTGGTGACTGGTGGACTTCGAACTCAGCGAGGAGCAGGCGATGCTGCGCGCAGCCTCGCGCGACCTGCTCCGCGACCGTGCTCCGACGGAGGCGCTGCGGGCGCAACCGGACCAGGACGCGGAGGTCGACCCGGCGCTGTGGCGGTCGGCGGCCGAGGTCGGGTGGCCCGGGCTCGCCCTGCCCGAGGAGTACGGCGGCGCCGGCCAGGGGCTGGTCGAACTCGCCCTGGTCGCCGAGGAGATCGGCCGGGCCGCGGCACGGGGGCCCTTCCTGCCCACCGCGCTCGTCGGACAGGCGCTGGCCCGCGGCGGTTCGGAGCGGCTGCGGGCGGACGTGCTGCCCTCCCTGGCCGCGGGCACCGCCTGGGCCACCTGGGCCTTCGCCGAACACCGCTCGCCGTGGACGCTCGACGGCGTGCACACCACCGCGCGCACCGATGCCGACGCCGTCGTGCTCGACGGCGTCAAGACGGCGGTGCAGGACGCCGACGGGGCGCGCTGGCTGCTGGTGACCGCGCGACACGAGGGCGCACCGGCATCGTTTCTCGTCGACCGGGACGCGCCCGGCGTCACCGTCCGGCGGCAGAAGGTCCTCGACCTGACCCGCACGTTCTGCGAGGTCCGGTTCGACGGCGTCCGGGTCTCCCCGGACCGCCGCCTGCACGGCGGCGCCACCGACATCCAGCGGCTGCTCGACGACGCGTCGGTCCTGCTGTCGGCCGAGACCCTCGGCGTCCTGGACCGTCTGCTCGGGATGACCGTCGAGTACATGAAGACACGTGTCCAGTTCGGCCGGCCGCTGGGCACCTTCCAGGCGGTCCAGCACAAGTGCGCCACGATGGCGCTGCTCGTCCACGGCATCCGGGCCGCCACCCACTACGCGGCGATGGCCGCCGACGCCGGCACCGCGGACGCCGCCCGGGCCGCGTGCGTCGCCGCGTCGTACACGAGCGCGGCGACCGGGCACGTCGCGGGCGAGTCGCTGCAACTGCACGGCGGGATCGGCTTCACCTGGGAGCACGACCTGCACCTCTACCTGCGCCGGGCGAAGACCGACGGCGTGCTGTACGGCGACGCCGGGATCCATCGGGAACGGCTGTGCGAGCTGATCCGGCGGTCCCCGGTGCCGGTCTGAGCGGGTGACCGTCAGCCCTCGTGGAGCGTTCGAGGAACGAGAGGATTGTCAGTGGAGATCAAAGGCAAGAAGGCGGTGGTGTTCGGCGGGGCGTCCGGCATGGGCCGGGCCACCGCCGAACTGCTCGCGGCCCGGGGCGCCGACGTGGCCGTGCTGGACCGCCCCGGCTCCGCCGGCGCCGAGGTCGCAGCCGCGTTCGGCGGCGGTTTCCACCCGGTCGACGTCACCGACTTCGACGGGACCGAGCAGGCACTCGCCGCGGCCGTCGAGGGCCTGGGCGGGCTGCACGTCGCCGTCACCACCGCGGGCGGCGGCAGGGCCATGCGCACCCTCACCAAAGAGGGCCCGCACGACCTGACGGCCTTCCGCCAGGTCCTCGACCTCAACGCGGTCGCGACGTTCAACATCAGTCGGCTCGCCGCGGCGCACATGAGCCGGAACGAACCCGAGGACCCCGAGGTGACCGGTGAACGCGGGGTCATCGTCAACACGGCCTCCATCGCCGCGTTCGAGGGCCAGATCGGCCAGGTCGCCTACAGTGCCGCAAAAGCCGCCATCGCCGGAATGAGCCTCACGATGGCCCGCGACCTGGGCTCGCTGGGCATCCGCGTGCTGGCGATCGCGCCGAGCCTGTTCGACACGGGCGCACTGGAAAGGGTCCCGGCCGAGACGAGGGCCGCGCTGGTGAAGGACGCCGCGTTCCCCAAGCGCATGGGTCGCCCGGAGGAGTACGCCAAACTGGTGCTCGCCGTGGTCGACAACCCCATGCTCAACGGGCAGTGTCTGCGCCTCGACGCCGGGCAGCGCTTCGCACCGCGGTGAGCCGTCTTCCACGCCACGCCGTCCTCCGCGGAACGGGGCCGGAAAACAGTACCCGCAACCCGACATTTCAGTCCGGTCGGCCTGCCTGACGTGCACGGCGGCGCCATGTCGGCCACATATACTGAGGATACGCAACGTCTTCTGAGGAGCTGGCCACATGGCGACTGCCGCCGACCTCGAACCCGCCGACGGCGAGCGGGAGTCGGACCTCGCCGCGAGCGGGAGCGAAGCCCCGGTCGGCAAGCTCGCCGCGCAGATCGCGCACCGTATCGAAGCGGACGTGATGCGCCGGGGCTGGCCCGTCGACGAGTCGCTCGGCTCGGAGCTGGAACTGCGCGAGCGCTTCTCGGTGAGCCGTTCGGTGCTGCGTGAGGCGGTGCGGCTGGTCGAGCACCACCAGGTCGCCCGGATGCGCCGGGGACCGGGCGGCGGTCTGATCGTCTGCGCACCCGACGCGGGCCCGGCCACCCGGTCCATCGTGATCTACCTCGAGTACGTCGGCACCAGCGTCACGGACCTGCTCCACGCCCGTCTCCTGCTCGAACCGATCGCCGCCGGCCTGGCCGCCGACCGGATCACCGAGGAGGGCATCGAGACGCTGCGTGCCACCCTCGACGACGAGCGCGCGCACCGTGAGGACCAGGGCGTCGAGTCGCACGACCCCCTGCACCCGGTGCTCGGCAGACTGTCGGGGAATCCTGTGCTGCACCTCTTCATCGACGTGCTCACCCGGCTCACCGCGCGGTACGCGCACACCTCCCGCCGGATCGCCAAGGCCGAGCTGGTGGCCTCCGCGGAGGAGTCGTACGAGGCGCATCAGGCGATCGTCGACGCCGTGGTGGCCGGCGACGGCGCCCGCGCCCAGACGGCGCTCACCGCACACCTGGAGTGGGTGGCCGCCTGGATCGAGAAGCACCGGGTGCGCCGCACGCGGATCGCGGGCAACGTGATCGAGCCGGAGGTGTCCGAGGGGCCGCGGGCCAAGCTCGCCGAGGTCGTAGCGTCCTGGATCCACGACGACATCGCCGCGCGCGGCTGGCAGGTCGGCTCGGTGCTCGGCTCGGAGGCCGATCTGCTCGCCCGCTACGGCATCAGCCGGGCGGTGCTGCGCGAGGCCGTCCGGCTGCTGGAGTACCACGCGGTGGCCCGGATGCGCCGCGGCCCCGGCGGCGGGCTCATCGTCACCGAACCGGAGCCGCAGGCCAGCATCGACACGATGGCGCTCTTCCTGGAGTACCAGGGCGTCACGGCCGACGATCTGCGGACCGTGCGCGACGCCCTGGAACTGGGCACCGTCGCCCGGGTGACCGCCCGGCACGCCGAGGGCGACCAGGAAGTG
This sequence comes from Streptomyces sp. MMG1533, assembly GCF_001279775.1. Classification (GTDB taxonomy): domain Bacteria; phylum Actinomycetota; class Actinomycetes; order Streptomycetales; family Streptomycetaceae; genus Streptomyces. The sequence goes on from NZ_LGDG01000248.1 coordinate 60,482, forward strand.
GCCGAGCGTCTCGCCGCCGCCGTCCGCTGGACCACCGAGGGGCCGGCCGACGATCCGCGCAAGGCCGATCTGTTCCACTCCGAGCTGGCCGAACTGTCCGGCAATCCCGTGCTGTCGCTGTTCCTGGGCATCATCACCGAGCTGTTCCGCAGGCACGCGGCCGGCCAGGACCGCCAGTTGCCGGGCGACGCGGCGGCCGAGGAGGTCCAGCACGTGCACCAGCGCATCCTCGACGCGATCCTCGGGTCGGACGCCGGAGTCGCCCGGCACCGGATGCGCCGGCATCTGGACGCGCTCGTGCCGTGGTGGCACTGAGCGGCGCTCAGTCGGCGACGCTGAACCGGGCCAGTTCGTGCGCCACCATCCCGGGCAGGTCCGGGGCGGGCGGCGCCGGCAGTTCCACGACGCGGTCGCGGGTCGGCAGCAGGACGACCGCCGTGCCCGGCGTGGTGACCTCGCCCCGCTGGTTCTCGCAACGCACCGCCAGATGCACCTCGTTGCGGCCGTCGGCCTGCCTCTTGTCCACGACCTCGCCGCGCACCCAGGTGGTGTCGCCCAGGTAGTTGAACTTGCGGTGCTCGCAGCGCAGTTTCCACAGCCACCCGTCGTCGCCGATCCAGTCGGTGAGCAGATGGCACAGCCACGTCTCGCGCATGCCGCCGTAGTCGTAGGAGTTCGGCAGGCCGAGTTCCGTGGCGCGCTCGGGCTCCCAGTGCAGGCGCTGGACGGTGTCCGGGATGTTCAGCCTGTTGGGCGGGTAGAGCCCCGGGGCCTTGCGGCGGATGCGCGCGGCGATCCCGAACGCTCCCGGAGGGGTGAGCTGCATTCCCCAGCCGAGGTGCCAGACGACCACGTCCGTGGTGGTCAGCGGACCCTTCACCTTGGCGGGCAGCGCCTCGCCGATCTCGACGTCCTCCCAGTACCGCGGCTCGGCGCCGCGCCTGGTCTCGGCCGCGTACGCCGCGTCGATCTCGGCGAGTTGCTCGGGCGTGTAGGGCGGTTGCTCGAGCGTCTCCTTCGCCCGCTTCCTCGACGTGTGCCGCTCGGCGTTGATCCACGTGCCTCGCCGCAGCGCGTGCATCTCGCCGTCGCCGTTGGTGTAGAGGTAGTCGTGGGTGACGTGCGCGGTGCGTCCGCCGAAACTGCTGCGCTTGGGCTGCACGCCCACCTGGGTCTGCAGCATCCGGCAGCGGTCGCCCAGCCGCAGCGGCCGCCACCATTCGAACTCCATGACCGCCTGGTACGACCCCAGTCCGGCGAACGGGTCGCCCCGCAGCAGCGCCTTGGTCTCCGGGTCCGGTTTCGGAGCGGCGTCCTCGCCCATCGTGTACAGGAACGTCGGCGGCGCGACCAGCTCGCTCCAGCGGGTGCCCGAGGCGTACCCGGGGTCGCAGTAGAGCGGGTTGTCGTCGCCGTAGCCGTACGCGAAGTGCCGTACGCCGTCCCAGGTCACCTCGTAGTTGTGCGGCGGGTTGCGCTGCGGATTGGGGATGCCGAGGCGGCGGCGGGACCGCTCGATCGCCTCGTCGGTCAGCACGCCGAACCGCTCGGCCGGCTTCTCCTCGATACTCGTCATCGCAGATCCTCCTCGATTGCTCAGAGCCTGTGTCACATCCCCGGCCCGGGTCCGTCCCGGATCGGCCTCTGACGCCGCCACCGGCACCGGCACCGGCACCGGGTCGCGAACTGCCACGTGATCAGCCCTTCGGCAGGCCGAGCACCTGCTCGGCAAGGAGGTTCTTCATGATCTCCGTGGTGCCCGCGGCGATCGTCGCCGAGCGGCTGCGCAGGAAGCGGTGCACGGCAGGGTTGTCCGCGAGCAGGCCGTCCGAGCGCTGGACGCGCAGCAGTGTCTCCGCGAGCTCGGAGGTGGTCCGGCTCCATGCCGGCTTGATGACCGACTGGGCGGCACCCGGTGTGCCGCCTTCGCCGAGTGCGGCGAGGGCGCGCGCCCCGAGCAGGCCGGTGAGGCGGGCGTCCATCCAGCGGCGTACGACCTCGTCACGCAGGAGCGGGTCGGTGATGCGCAGATCCCGTACCAGGATCTCCACCTCGCGCTGCAGCGCGGCGGCCGTCGAGATCACGCCCGAGCGCTCGTAGCCCAGCGTCGTCATGGTGACCCGCCACCCCTCGTTCAGGGGGCCGAGCAGCGCGGAGCGGGGCACCCGCACGTCGTTGAAGAACACCTCGGCGAAGTCCGGCTCGCCGGTGAGCCGACGCACCGGGCGGCGGTCGACGCCCGGTGCGTCCATCGGCACGAGCAGTACCGAGATGCCCTCGCGTTTGGGGGGGCGCGGGTCGGTACGGACCAGCAGCATGATGTGCGTGCCGTGCATCCCCGCCGACGTCCACGCCTTCTGGCCGTTGACGACGAACCCGTCGGCCCCGTCGGCGCCCAGCGGCTCGGCCCGGGTGCCGAGCCCGGCCAGGTCGCTGCCGGCGCCGGGCTCGCTGAAGCCCTGGCACCAGATCTCCTCGCCGTTCAGGATGCGCGGCAGGGACGCGCGCTGCGTCTCGTCGCCGAACAGGATCAGGGCCGGTCCCACGTTGTCGAGCCCCAGCACACCCGCGGGCATCGGGGCGTCCACGCGCGCGAGTTCGGCGTCGCAGGCGATCCGGTCGACCACGTCGAGGCCACGCCCGCCGGCGTGGACCGGCCAGGACGGCGCGGCCCAGCCGCCCTTGGCGAGCAGCCGCTGCCAGGCCAGCGCCGCCTCGAAGGACTCGCCGGCACCCCACTGCGCGCGATACCCCGGCACCACCGTGTCGAGGTAGGTCCGCAGCTCGGCGGCGGCGGTCCCCGCCACGACGCGCTCGTCCGTGCGGACCATCACTCCGATCCCTCCCTTTCGCGCGCGGATCCGTCACGCCAGATCACCACGCCGACCAACAGAGTATACTCAATTAAGGCGTCCGTCAGTCGTCACTCACATCCAAGCGCGGGCCACGAGGCGCCGGCTCCCGTCAAGAATCCGGCGGGCACGCTCTTTCGGCGAGATTCCGGCCTGCTTGAGTCCACGAAGCGGAACTTCAGCGCTGACGGTGATGCCCCGGGGCAGGAAGGACAGCACTTCCCCCAGCGGAAACTCTCCGTCCCCGGGAATGGCTCGCTCGTTGACGGCCTCATCCAGGTAGGCGGAAAGGCTCTCGGAAACACGGGGGCCGTCGCTCAGCTGGCAGTATCCGAAGAGCCGGCGATCCACGTTCCGGACGTCGTCCGGGCCTTCTCCGGCCCGCGCGAGATGGAGCGTGTCGACGAGAATCCTGAGGTTCGGCTGGTCAAGCCGTTCCACCAGTTCGACCGCCGCCGCCAGAGAGGGCACGTGCGAGAGCGGTGTGAACTCGATGAGCACGTCCACCTGAGCGGTTCGGGCGACCTGGCAGAACTCGCCCAGGAGGTCCTCGATGTGACCCGGCCCGCGCCGCAGACCCGCGTCGGGCTCGAACGCGCAGGTGTTGGCCAAGGGGGCGCCCAGTTCCGCAAGGACGTCCAGCTTGCGCCTCAGACCGTCCAGCCCCTCTTCGGGCGCGAGAAGGAATCCGTCCCCCATGGCCACCGAGAGATTCAGCGCATCCAGCTGCGAGAGAGTCTCACGCAACACCCGCCGATCGTGAACACCGGGGTGTGCGACGCTCAGACAAACGGTCTCGGCGCCGCCCGCGGCGGCTGCCTCGACAAAGACGGACAAGGGTTCCTCGCGAAGGCTCAGGTGCTCGAGACCGACCGACACACCAGGCCGCTCATCGACGTCGAGTCGATTCATGTTCATCCACACCTCAAGAAGAGGAGACTAAATCCGGTGTCTGGGTGAGCGACACTGCGGCGTCAGGTCAGGCGCCGAGCATCTGCAGTCCACCGTCCACAGCGATCAGCTGACCGGTCATGAACCGCGCCCCGGTGCCGGCCAGGAACACCATGACGGGCCCGAGATCCGTCTCCGGGTCACCGAGTTCACCCCGCAGTGGCATGGTCGTCCGCAAGCGCTCCTTGAACGCGGCGGCACGCTCCGGGCCGAGGTGCTCCCACAGCCGTTCGGCGCCCTGCGTGCCGACCGCCGGCGCCAGGGCGTTGACCGTGACCCCGAATCTCCCCCACGCCGCAGCCACCGACCGGGTCCACGCGTGGACGCCGGCCTTCGCCACCGCGTAGTGCGGCGCCAGGGGATTCCCACGGACCCCCTCGGCCGATCCGAGGTTGATGATCTGCCCGCCGCCGTGACGCATGCGCGCGAACGCCGCCTGATTGGTGAGGACCGTCGACCGGAGATTGATGTCGAGGACCAGGTCGAGTTCGTCGTCGGACAGTGACTCAGGCGTACCCGGCCGCCAAGAACCCGCCGCGTGGAGCAGCACGTCGAGACCGCCCAGGATCGACGTGGCCTGCTCGAAAGCCGTATCGACCGAGCGGCGGTCGCGCGCGTCGCACGCCACCCAGGCACACCGTTCCCTGAGGTCGTCCGGGGGCGGCGTCGCGTGGAACAGACCGACGACCTCCGCCCCGGCCGCGAGGAACGAGGCCGTGGCGGCCGCACCGATTCCACTGGCCGCCCCGGACACCACGGCGCGTCGGCCGGCGAGCGGCCCGCCCGTCGATGCCGCTTCGGCGGGACTGCTCATGACCCGGCCTCCATGTCGAGGACGATCTTTCCGGTGGTCCGGCGTTCGGCCACGTCGGTCAGCGCGACCGCGACATCGGAGAGGGGATGCACGCGGGAGACGAGGGGGCGCAGCCCGTCACGAACCATGCCTGCGAGGGCGCTCGCGGCCGCGGCCGTGGCATCCGGGTCGGTCTGGCGAATGGTCCGCGCCTCGAATCCCCGTACGACCAGGTTCTTGAGCAGTACGAGGTTCAGCGGGACACGGGGAATGCGCCCGTCGGCATAGCCGACCGTGACGAACCGGCCGTCCCGCCGCAACGCACGCAGGGCGGCCTCCGCGTAGTCGCCGCCGACCGGGTCGATCGCGAGGTGGGCGCCCTCTCCGCCCGTCAGCTCACGGATCCGGGCCTTGAAGTCCTCCCGGACGTAGTCGATCCCGGCGTCGGCACCGAGCTTGCGCGCGACCGCGAGCCGGTCCTCGCTCGACGCGGCCGCGACGACGCGCAACCCCAGCCGCTTGGCGACGTCGACCGTGGCCGTGCCGACCCCGCCGGCGGCGCCGAGCACCGCCACCCATTCCCCCGCCGTGGCACCGCCGACCGTCACGAGAGCGTGGTAGGCGGTGTTGTAGGTCACGTGGAACGCGGCGGCATGCACCATGTCGAGGCCGTCGGGGACCGGGCGCAGCGCCGCGAGGGGCGCCACGACCTGCTCGGCGAACGCACCGCTGAGCACCGCCCCGGCCACGGGCGAGCCCACCGCCGGCCCGGACACCCCGGGCCCCAGAGCGGTGACGACACCGGCGAACTCACTGCCGGGCGTGAAGGGCAGGGGCGCGGAGACCTGGTAGCGATTCGCAGCGATCAGCACGTCGGGGTAGTTGACCGCCGCGGCGTGCACCTGGACCAGGACCTCCCCCGGGCCCGGCTCGGGGTCGTCGACTTCGACGACGGAGATTCCGCTCGGCGGCCCGTACTCCGTACAGCGCGCGGCCCTCACTGCGACCTCACCATGGGGGGCATGGCCGGGTCGCGGGGCAGGCCCAGCAGTTGCTCGGCGATGGTGTTGCGCTGGATCTCCGCGGTACCGGCCCCGATCGTCGATGCCCGGGTGCGCAGGAAACCCCATACCCAGCGCCCCCGTTGCACGGCGTGCGGATCGTGCCGGCCGAGCACCCCGTGGGAGCCGAGCATCTCGACGGCGAACTCGTGCAGGTCCTGCTCGAAGGTCACGGTGAACAGCCTCGACGTCGACGACGCCGGACCCGGCTCGCCCTTGGCCATGATGTCGGAGATCGTCCGCATCCCGGTGTAGCGCATGATCCGCACCCGCACCTCGAAGTCCGCCAGCCGGTCGCGCACCAGCGGATCCGCGGTCGCCCGGCGCTCATGGGCCAGCTCGATCAGCTCGTCGAGCACGCGCCGGTACATCGCGGCCTGGTTCATCGTCCCGGCGGCGCGTTCGTGGCCGAGGCTCGTGCGTACGAGCGGCCACCCGCCGTTCTCCTCGCCGATGCGGTGGGAGACCGGCACGCGTACGTCGTTGAAGAAGATCTCGCAGAAGTGCGCGTCCCCGGTCAGGTCGCGCAGCGGCCGCACGGTGACGCCGGGTGCGTGCGCGTCGATCAGCAGATAGGTGATGCCCTGCTGCCGTGACTCGCGGGTGCCGGTGCGGACCAGGGTGAAGATGATGTCGGCCAGGTCGGCCGCGCTGTTCCACACCTTCTGTCCGTTGACGACGTACTCGTCGCCCTCACGCCGGGCCGTCGTGCGCAGCGCCGGGAGGTCCGAACCGGCCTCCGGTTCGGAGTAGCCCTGGGCCCACACCGTGTCGCCGCGCAGCATGGGGCGCAGGAAGCGCTCCTTCTGCTCCGTCGTGCCGTACTTGATGAGGGTGGGGGCGGCGATGCCGAGCCCGGTGCCCAGCGGCCCCGGCACCCTGGCCTTCGCGTACTCCTCCTGGTAGATCACCTGCCGGGCGAAGCTCAGCTCCATCCCGCCGTACTCACGCGGCCAGCTGGGGCCGGCGTACCCGGCGTCGAAGAGCGTGGCCAGCCACGCCTTGCGCCAGGCCAGGCGCTCGCTGGGGTCCTTGGGCCGGCGGCCGGGGTGGTTCCCGGTCAGGAAGGTCCGCAGGCGTGCCCGGAACTCGTCGTCGGTCTCGAGCGCGTCGTCGTGCCGGTTCCGCACGGTCGTCGATGTCACCTGTGCCCCCTCAGATCCCGACCAGGTCGGCCAGACGGGCCCGGTGCGCCGCGGGCGCCCCGAACAACTGCTCGGACGACTTGGCCCGCTTCAGGTACAGGTGCGCGTCGTGTTCCCACGTGTAGCCGATGCCTCCGTGGATCTGGATGTTCTCCTTGGCCGCGTGGGTGCAGGCCTCCGAGCAGTACGCCCCGGCCAGCGCCGCGGCCACCGGCAGCTCGGCCGAGCCCTCGGCCGCCACCGACGCGGCATGGTACGTGGCCGATCGTGCGGCCTCGACCGCGAGCAGCATGTCCGCGCACTTGTGCTTGATGGCCTGGAACGACCCGATCGGCCGGTCGAACTGCACCCGGATCTTCGCGTACTCCACCGCCGTGTCCAGGCACGCCTGCGCCCCGCCGACCTGCTCGGCGGCCAGGGCGACCACCGCCAGATCGAGCGCCTCCCGCAGGAACGCCGGCGCGGCATCCGCCCCGCCGTCCGGCCCGACCCGCACGGCCGGGGTGCCGTCGAGGTCGATCCGGCCCAGCCGTCGCGTCGGGTCGAGCGCGTCGAGCCGGGTCCGGGTCATCCCGGCCGCGTCGCTCTCGACGGCGAACAGCCCCGGCCCTGCGCCGGTGCGCGCGACCACGAGCAGCAGGCCGGCCGTGTGGCCGTCGATGACGAACATCTTGGTACCGGACACCGTCCAGCCTCCGCCGGGGGCCGTCGTCGCCGTGGCCGCGACGTCCTCAAGCCTCCACGAGCCGCTCTCCTCCGCGATGGCGACGGTCGCGGTCAGCGAGCCGGCGGCGATGCCGGGCAGCCACCGCGACTTGGCCGCGTCGTCGCCGGAGGCGGCGAGCGCCTGGCCGGCCAGGGCCACCGTCGCGAAGAACGGCGAGGGCAGCAGCGCCCGCCCCATCTCCTCCAGCACGATCCCCAGTTCGACCGGGCCGCCGCCCGCCCCGCCGTACTCCTCCGGCAGCGCGATGCCCTGCAGCCCGAGCTGTTCGGCCATCTGTCGCCACAGCGCGGGATCGTGGCCCTCCTCGGCCTCCATCCACCGACGTACGGCCTCGCTCGGCGACTTGTCCGTCAGGAAGCGTCGCAACGACGCCCGCAGCTCTTCCTGCTCCTCGGTGAACGTGAGGGTCACCTGGCTCCTCCACGATTGCGGTCGATTCGGCCGAGCTCTCCGGACACGATACCCCGCCAGAACATAAAGAGGACACTCTATTTAGGAGTCCTGTGGCTCCGGCGTCCTCTCGCGCAGGTAGGCGGCGAAGTCCGGAATCCGTTCGCGCTCCACGATCTCGACGCGGATGCCGGAGGGGGCCAGGTGATAGGCGAAGATCGACGGCGTGCCATCGACCGTGGCGCAGGCTTCCAGGGCGAATCCCGCCGCTTCGAGCCGCTTCGACGTGGTCGCGACGTCGTCGCAGAAGTAGCCCAGGTGATGTGCCGCGCCCTGCGGTGCCGTCGACCAGGGGGTGCCGGGGATCTCCTGCACCAGTTCGAGGTGCGGGGCGTCGAGCGAGTAGGCGAAACGCAGAAGCAGCACCCGCTCGCCTTCCGCCAGGCGCACCGGCATTTCGTAGGCCACGATTTCCGTCCACCGATATCCCGCGACCTCGCTCATGCGGGCCATGGCCGCCTCGAGATCCGGTACGACGATGCCCGTGTGGTAGAAGTCGGCAGCGCTGAGGGGGTGTGTCGTCACCGCGTTCACCACTCGAGCCGGAGCGACTTGATGCCGTACATGTTGCCGGTCTGCTCCAGGCCCTGGCCGTCGGCGATCCGGTAGTCCGGGATGCGCCTGTGCCACTCCTCGACCGCCACGTTCAGTTCGAGCCGGGCGAGGTGCGAGCCCAGGCAGCGGTGCGGGCCGGAACCGAAGGCGATGTGGTTGCTCACCTTGCGGTCCAGGTCCACCTTCAGCGGGTTCTCGTACCGCTCGGGGTCACGGTTGCTGACCGCGAGCGGCAGCATCACCATCTCGCCGGACTTGACCGGGCAGCCGCCGATCTCGACGTCCTTGGTCGCTTTGCGGGCCGGGACGACGAACGAGTAGACGCGGAGGGTCTCCTCGACGGCCGTCGGGATGAGCGAGGGGTCGGCGACGATCGCCTTGCGGTGCTCCGGGTGACTGGCGAAGTGGTACAGCGCCCAGCCGATCGAGATCGGGACCGTGTCGAGGCCGGCCTGGAACATCAGGACGCAGAACGCGTGCATGTCCCGGTCGCTGATCGGTTCGCCGTCGATCTCCCACGTCATCGCGCGGGACAGCAGGTCGTCCCGCGGGGCCTGCCGCCGCAGGGCGATCTGCTCCTCGAAGTAGGCCGACACGGCGGTGATCGCCGCCAGCTGCCTGCTCCGGTCCGGGTCCTGTTCGTAGGACAGGTGCAGCATGTTGTGCACCCAGTCGAGGAACGTGTTCAGGTCCTCCTCGGGCAGGCCCATCAGGCGCATGAAGATCAGGGTCGGGAACCTGCGTGCGAACTCGTCGAGCACGTCGGCCCCGCCACTGTCCTTCAGCCGGTCGATCATCTCGACCGCGACCCGCCGGATCTCCGGCTCCCGGGCGGCGATCGACTTGGGCGAGAACTCGCGGCCCAGCAGGCGCCGCCACTCGGTGTGCAGCGGCGGGTCCAGCATCTCCGGGATCCACAGGAACTTCGGGTCGGGATCGAGAGCCGTCACCGACGTGTTCGAGAACGTCCGCCAGTCCTGCAGCGCCGCCTGCACCGCCCCGCCGTCCGTGACGACCCAGTAGCCGCGCGCGATGCTGCTCCTGAACCCGGAGTGGGTGCGGGCGATCTCGTCCCATCGGCGCTGGTGGCTCAGGACCGGGCCGCCGGCGGTGTTGTCGAAGTAGTACGCGGGCACGCCTTCGTAGGTGCCCTCGGGCTCGAGCGTCGCGCTCATCGCGGTTCCTCTCCGGGAAGGGTGGCGCGGCGGGTGGCCGGTCTCCCGGCAGAGCTCCGGCGACAGCTCCCCAAGTCCCGCACAGCGCCGGGCTTCCGCCGTCGCGCCCTATTGAGGCTCCTCTTTCGAGGTTTCCCTCACCATGCCATCGCACCGCCGAGAACGGCAATCCCCGAGCACAGGGTGAATTTTGCGGCTCTCGCGAGGTCCTGCGGGACCTCAGCGGCCCTTCCAGACCGGTGCCCGCTTTTCGGCGAACGCCCTGGCTCCCTCCTTGGCGTCCTCCGACGCGAACACCGGGTCGGCGATCTCGGTCTGCTTCGCCCAGCCCTCGTCCAGCGTCCAGTCGGCGCTCGACCGGGCGATCCGCTTGGTCGCCGCGACGGCGAGGGGACCGTTGGCCGCGATGGTCCGACCGAGCCGCAGCGCGCCCTCCAGGGCCCCGCCCTCGTCGGTCAGCCGGTTCACCAGACCGACCTCGGCCGCCCGTTCCGCCCCGAACGGCTCCCCCGTGAGCAGCAGTTCGAGCGCGATGGCGAAGGGGACGCGCCGGGGCAGCAGCAGCGCCGCACCCCCGGCCGCGATCAGCGACCGCGTCGTCTCCGGCACTCCGAAGCGCGCGGTACGCGCCGCGACGACGAGGTCGCACGCGAGGAGCAGCTCGAACCCGCCGGCCAGCGCCCAGCCTTCGACCGCGCCGATCAGCGGCTTGCGCGGCGGCGTCACCGTAATGCCGCACACCCCGCGGCCCTTGATCAGTGGACTGTCCCCGCGCAGCCACGCCTTCAGGTCCATCCCGGCGGAGAACGTCCCGCCCGTGCCGGTGAGCACGCCGACCCGCAGGTCGTCCGACTCGTCCAGCTCGTCGACCGCCGCCGCCACCCCGGCGGCCACGGCGCCATTGAGTGCGTTCTTCGCCTCCGGGCGGTTGATCGTGATGACCTGGACGGCGCCGTGGCGCTCGACAACTACCTCGTCCGACACGTTTCCTCCTCCGAGCGGGCGGCCGCTCCGACGGCCTTGCCGTGGACTCACCGCATAAAAGAGTATACGTTTTAGGGGCCGACCATCCAGAACGGCATTCCGGACGGTCCGCGTCCGGCTCCCTCAGCGATCACGACGGACGGAGCAGGCATGCCCGACGGACGACCAGCGGTACGCCCGCGGATCGGCATCGCCGATCCTTCCGACGTCGTACGACGCGCGACGAGGGCGGTCGGCCGGCCCGTACGCGACCTGGCACCGCTGCCCGGCGGCAACTCCAGCCTCACCTACGCCGCCACCACGGACGCGGGCGTCCGCGTCGTCGTGAAGGTCGCCCCGCCCGGCCTCCCCCCGGTCCGCAACCGGGACGTGCTGCGCCAGGCCCGTGCGCTCACCGCGCTCACCGCGGTGGCGGACGTGGCCGTGCCGAAGGTGCTGGGGACCGACTCCGGCGAGCCGCCGGACGTACCGCCGCTGTTCGTCATGTCCTTCGCGGAAGGCGAGAGTTACGAACCCCGCCACACCGAGCTCACACGGCGTCCGCCTGCCGCCGAGGTGCGCGAGCGGGGCGCGGCCGCCGCCCGCATGCTGGCGGCGCTGCACACCGTCGGCGCCGCCGAGCTGGGCATCGCGGAGGAAGCGGTGTCGCCGCAGGCCGAGGTCGAGCGATGGTGCGCGGCACTGGCCACGTGCGAGCTCGAACCGGCCGCCGCACAGGCCGAGTCGGAGTGCCGGAGCCGGCTCACCGCGGCGCTCCCGGCGCCGTTGCGGCCCGCGGTGCTGCACGGCGACTGGCGACTGGGCAACATGCAGTGCGTCGGCGCGCAGATCCGCGCGGTGATCGACTGGGAGATCTGGTCGGTCGGCGATCCGCGGCTGGACCTCGCATGGCTGCGGCTGATGTCCGACCCCGAGCACCCGACGGCAGTCGCACCCGATGCCCCCGCCCTGGAACCCGACGAGCTGCTGGCCGTCTACGAGACGGCGAGCGGCGAACCGGTGGCGGACCTGGGCTGGTTCGACGCCCTCGTCCGCTACAAGCAGGCCGCCGCGTCCGCGCTCTTGGTCAAGAACGCCGTGCGCCGCGACCAGGTCACCGAGCGGGTGGAACGGATGCGCCACGGCGTTCCGCTGCTGCTCGCCGCCGCGCTCACCCGTCTCACCCGCTGATCCCCCTTCGGAGGAGCGATGCTGGATTTCTCGATCGAACCGGAGTTCCAGGCCAAACTGGACTGGGCCGCGGCCTTCGTACGGGAGGAGGTCGAGCCGCTGGACCTGCTGTTCCCGCACGGCGGCGATCCGTACGACACGGGCAACGAGAAGGCCCGCGCGATCCTCGGGCCGTTGCGCGAACAGGTCAGGGCGCAGGGTCTGTGGGCCTGCCATCTCGGGCCGGAGCTGGGCGGACCGGGCTACGGCCAGGTCAAGCTCGCCCACCTCAACGAGATCCTCGGCCGCTCCTACTGGGCACCCACCGTCTTCGGCACCGCCGCCCCCGACACGGGGAACGCGGAGATCCTGGCGATGTTCGGTACGCAGGAGCAGAAGGACCGTTATCTGGAGCCGCTGCTGAACGGCGACATCGTCTCCACCTTCTCGATGACGGAGCCTCAGGCCGGTGCCGACCCGAAGGAGTTCGCGTGCCGGGCATGGCGGGACGGGGACGAGTGGGTGATCGACGGGGAGAAGTGGTTCTCCTCCAACGCCCGCTTCGCGTCGTTCCTCATCGTCATGGCCGTCACCGATCCGGACGCGCCGCCGCACGCCCGGATGTCGATGTTCGTCGTGCCGTCCGAGACACCCGGCATCGAGATCAAGCGCAACGTCGGCACGATGGACGAACGTGACTCCCTCGACGAGGGCATTCACGCCTACATCCGCTACCACCAGGTCCGGGTGCCGCTCGATGCCATGCTCGGCGGCCCCGGCGAGGGCTTCAAGGTCGCCCAGGCCCGCCTCGGCGGCGGCCGGGTGCATCACGCCATGCGCACGGTCGGCAAGTGCACGCGTGCCTTCGACATGATGTGCGAACGCGCGATGTCCCGCCGCACTCAGGGCACCCTTCTCGCCGAGAAGCAGGCCGTGCAGCAGTTCATCGCGGACTCCTGGATCGAGCTGCAGCAGTTCCGGCTGCTCGTGCTCAACACGGCGTGGATCATCGACACCCAGCCGCACGGCGCCGCCCGCACCCAGATCGCGATGTGCAAGGTCGCGATGGCCAGGGTGCTGCACGACGTCATCCAGCGGGCCCTGCATCTGCACGGTTCGCTCGGCACCACCGGCGAACTGCCGCTCGCGCAGTGGTGGATGTCCGTGCCGAACCTCGCCCTCGCCGACGGCCCGACCGAGGTGCACCGCACCACGGTGGCCAAACAGCTCCTGAAGAACTACCGCCCGGCCGAGGGGCTGTTCCCCAGCGAGCACATCCCGCCGAAGCTCGACGCCGTCCGCAAGCGGTACGCGCACATCATCAACGACGACGGCCTCTCGGGCCGGGTGAACGCATGACGAGCGAACCCGTGAAGTTCGCCGCGTCCAACCTGTTCGACCTGTCCGGCAAGGTCGCGCTGGTCACCGGAGGCAGCCGGGGCCTGGGCCTGGAGATGGTGCGGGCCTTCGCCACCGCGGGCGCCGATGTCGTGATCGCCAGCCGCAAGCCCGACGCGTGCGAGGCGGCCGCCAAGGAGGTCCGCGACCTGGGCCGGCGCGCCCTGCCGGTCGCGGCGCACGTGGGGCACTGGGAGGACCTGGGCCGGCTCGCCGATGCCGCCTACGACGAGTTCGGCACGGTGGACGTCCTGGTCAACAACGCCGGAATGTCCCCGGTGGCGCCTTCGTCGGCCGAGACCGGCGAGGAACTCTTCGACAAGGTCGTCGGGGTCAACTTCAAGGGGCCGTTCCGGCTCGCCTCGTTGATCGGCGCGCGGATGGCCGAGGGCGACGGCGGCTCGATCATCAACGTCTCCTCCTCGGGCGCGCTGATGCCCCAGCCCAGATTCGGGCCGTACGCGGGCGCCAAGGCCGCGCTCAACGCGCTGACCACCGTCTTCGCCCTGGAGTACGGCCCGAAGGTGCGGGTCAACACCATCTCGGCCGGTCCCTTCCTCACCGACATCTCCAAGGCCTGGCCCAAGGAGAAACGGCAGAGCACCCGCAGCGCGCTCGGCCGGCCCGGCAGGCCGGAGGAGATCGTCAGCACCGCGCTCTACCTCGCGAGCGACGCGTCGAGTTACACGACGGGGGCGCTGATCCGGGTGGACGGCGGCCTTTACTGACAGGCCGATCGGAGCCGTCGGCCCCCACCAGGCCGGCGGCTGCCGACTGCCCCTCAGGCCTGCGGCTCTGCCAACGGTCTTCCTCCGGCCGGAGGCACGGCCAACTCACCCGCTCCGGCCGGAGGCTGCCGACTTCCCGACTTTCCTCTCAGGCCGGCGGCTCAGCCAACTGCTCACCCAGATAGGCCCGTTCCAGCAACCCGGGGTCCGCCGCGAGCCGCGCGGCGGACCCGTTCAGCACCGTGTCGCCGTGCACCAGGACCACCGCCCGGTCCGCCACCTCCAGGGCCAGCCGGACATGCTGCTCGACCAGCACGACCGCCGTACCGGTGCCGTCGGCGATCCGCCGGACGACCGGAAGCAGCTCCTCGACGATCACCGGCGCCAGCCCCAGGCTGAGCTCGTCCACGAGCAGCACCCGCGGATCCTGGATCAGGGCTCTGCCCAGGGCCAGCATCTGCTGTTCCCCGCCGGAGAGCATCCCGGCCGCGACCTTCAGACGCTTGCCCAACGCCGGGAAGTAGTCGAGCACCTGGTCCACGGTGCTGCCGTGCCGCCGCCTGGCGAGGGCCAGGTTGTCCCGCACGGTGAGCTGGGTGAACAGGGACCGGTCGTCGGGTACGAGGACCAGCCCCCGCCGGGCCGCCACCCGGGCCCGTCCGCCACGGACCTGGTGACCGTCGAGAGTCACCGACCCCTTCAGCCACGGCAGCAGGCCCGCCAGGGTCAGCAACAGGGTGGTCTTCCCGGCTCCGTTGGGCCCCAGCAGGGCGACGACCTCGCCCGGAAGCAGTTCCAGGTCGAACGCGCGCACCACCGGCCGTCCCCTGGTGTAGCCGGCGTCCACTCCTTCACAGGCCAACACGGTCACTGCACACCCTCCTTGCGCACTTCGGGCGTCCCTTCGGGCGTACCGAGGTACGCGGCGGCGACCCGTGGATCGGCCTTGATCTCGGCGGGGGTCCCCTCCGCGATCACCTGCCCGAGGTCCAGTACGACGATCCGGTCGCACACGTCGAGCACCAGGCCCATGTCGTGGTCGATGAGCAGGACCGTCACTCCGGCGGCCCGGACGGCGCGCAGGCGGTCGCCCAGCCAGCGGCTCTCCGAGCTGTCCAGCCCGGCCGCGGGCTCGTCCAGCAGAAGCATCCGGGGTCGGCCGGCCAGGGCCCGGGCGACCGACACCAACTGCCGTCTGCCTTGGGAGAGTTCACGCGCCGGCCGGTCGCGGAAGCGACTCAGGTGCAGCGCCTCGAACCACTGCTCCCGCGGAGGGCCGACGTGGTCGCCGCCGTGCCGGGCCGCGGTCTCGCCGACCAGCATGTTCTCCTCCACGCTGAGATCCTCGTAGAGCTCGATGCCCTGGAAGGTGCGGCCGAGGCCCGCCCTGCTGCGCCGGTGCGGCTTCAGCAAGGAGATCGACCGCCCGTCGAACTCGACCGTTCCGGTGCTGCGGTGGTACCCGCTGATCGCGTCGAGCAGCGTGGTCTTGCCGGCGCCGTTCGGCCCGATGACTCCGACGATCTCGCCCGCGCGCACGTCGAAAGAGACCGCGTCGACGGCCACCACACCGCCGTAGCGCACGCCCACGTCGCGCACCGACAGCACGACCTCGCCCGGTTCGGGAACCGGTGGGCGGATCTCCGCCGCGGTACCGGTCGGCACGTCGGCGTCCTGGTCGGCGGTCACGGTCCGGCGCCCGCGGCGCAGCTTCGCCGTCAGTTCGTGTGCGGGGCCCACCATGCCCTCCGGGTTCGTGATCACGGTGAGCACCAGGCCGACGCCCATGATCACGCCGTACCAGTCCCCGAGTGACAGGGCCCGGTCCAGCACCACGGACACCAGCCCGCCGGCCCCCAGCGCACCGGCCACGACGCCACCGGACAGGGCGGTGATGCCCGCCAGGTACGCGGTGGCGAACAGGCCGAGTCCGCCGATCGCGGTGAACATCTCGGCGTCGGCCACGGTCTGCTGGTACCCGATGAGAGCGCCCCCGAGCCCGGCGACGAAAGCCCCGATCGCGAAAGCGATGATCTTCGTGCGGGCCACGTCGATCCCGGCCGCGGCGGCCGACCGCTCGTTGGCCCGCACGGCCAGCATCGCCGCCCCGAGCCGGCTGCGGCGCAGCCACGCCACGCCCAGCCCGACCAGCAACAGCACCGCGAGGCACAGCAGTCCGAACGGGATGCGCGGGTAGTCCGCGCCGGCGCCGATACCCAGGTCGATCCCGAACAGGTGCGGCGCGGAGACGGTCGCCCCGTCCAGGCCGCCGTTGAACTCGGTGTTGCGGAACCAGAAGGCCTCAAGGGCCACCGCGAGCGCGACCGTCACCACCGCGGCCGGAAGCCCGCGGATACGCAGGGCGGGCAACCCGATCACGACGCCGATCACCATCGCCACCACGGCCGCCAGCAGTGGCGCGACCGGGAAGGGGACACCCCACTCCGTGGTCAGCCTGCTGAGGCTGAAGGCGCCGACCCCGGCCAGGGTGAGCTGGGCCAGGGAGATCTGCCCGGCGAAGCCGGTGACCACCACCAGCGACAAGGAGATGACCCCCAGCGTCAGCGAGGTGATGACCGCGGCGCGGATGCTGCCCTGGGTGGCGAAGAGAAGGACGACACCCAGGAGCACGCTCAAGGCGGCCGGGACCAGGATGCGGTCGGGCCGGGGTGCGCGCCCGAGCGTCTGGCGGACCAGCATGCCCCGGGTGGGCAGCGGCCGTCCGCGGACCACGAGGTAGGCCAGGATCACGGCCAGCGGCACCAGTTGGGCCAGGCCGCTCTGCGGCAGCCACGACCAGGTGCCCTGCAGGAACTGCAGTTCCGACTGGAGCATCCCGATGACGAGTCCGGCGCCGACGGCCGGGAGCAGCGCGGTGAAGTTGCCGACGAGCGCCGCGGCGAGGGCCGGCACGATGAACAGGGTGTAGGAGATGGGCACCAGGGGCACGATCGGCGCGATCAGGATGCCGGACAGGCCGGCGATGGCCGAGCTCAGCGCCCAGTTCGCGGTCGCGATCCGCTCCGGCGACAGCCCGCTGACCAGGGCGCCCTTCTCCGACTCCGCCGCGGCCCGGGCCGCCAGCCCGAACCGGGTGAGGCGGAACACCAGGGCCAGTACCAGGGTCAGTGCGACGACGACCGCGGCGAACCACAGCCGGTCGCCGGGGATGCGCGTCCCGCCCCAGTCCAGCGGGTCGTTCGGCAGGATGGCCTCGACCGAGACGGGCGCGGTGCCCACGCGCGCCACGAGCACGGCCTGGATCACCAGCATCACGCCGATCGAGGCGACGGCCTTCGCCACCGGGGGCGCGGCCCGCAGCGGCCGGAAGACCAGCCCGTACAGGACCACCCCGAGAACGGCGGCGAGCAGCAGCGCGAGCACCGCGGCCGGGACCAGCCCGAGCGGTTCGCCGAGCCCGACCGTGTGCGGCAGGCCCGGTATCGGCACCATCAGCTCACCCCGGCGCAGGAACGCGTAGGTGTACGCGGTGTAGAGCGCGATCGCCCCGGTGGCGAAGTTGACCACGCCGGAACTGCGGTAGGTGAGGACCAGTGCCAGCGCGAGTGCGGCGAACACGGCACCGTTTCCCAGTCCCAGCAGCAGGAACACGACGTACTGGCTCATCGGCGCGACCGTCCTTCCCGGTGTTCCGGCTACTTCGCGAACAGCGCGCTGGGATCGACGGTGTGCACGTCCTCGAGCTTGCCCCCGGTCAGCGTGCCGGTGACCGACTTCGCCGAGCACGCCGCCTTCAGCCCCGGTACGGCCGAGGAGTCGCAGGTGAACGTGGTGCCGTGGCCCGCGGGCAGTACGACGTTCTTGGCCGACTTCAGCGTCTTGGCGACGGCCGCCGGTGTGACCTCGCCCTTCAGGTCGTGCAGTGCGCGCACCAGGCCGAGGACGCCCTGGTATCCGACCGCCGCGTAGCCCTCGACGGGTGTGTCGGGGCTGTACTGCTTCATCACCTGCCGGTACAGCTGGGCCTCGGGGTCGTCGCTGACCGCGTCGAAGCTGCTGAACACCTGGGCCCCCTCCATGCCCGCGCCCACGGCGTCGACCACCTCGGGGGCCATGCAGGGCTGGAGGACCATCCGTTCGGTGCTGCCGCCGAGCGAGGTCATCGCCTGGAGCACGGACGTGCACACGGTCGACTCCCCCACGATGCTGATGGCGTCGGGCTTGCTGCGCAGCGCGGCGCTCACCTGGGGCGAGGCGTCCGGGGTGCCCGGCGCGATCTTCACGATCTGCAGGTCGACGCCGGCCCTGGCGAAGACCGGCTTGCCGATCGTCTCGGCTCCGCCGACCGCCGACGGTACGTCGATGACGAACGCTGCGACCTTCTTGTAGCCCTTCTCCTTGGCGAACTCGGCCATCGACGTGAGCGTCGCCGGGAAACCGCCAGTCCAGGAGAAGGAGTCGGTGCTGGTGCCCTCGGCGCTGCTGGTGGCGATGGCGGTCGCCCAGGGGATGCCGGCCTGGGTCACGATCGGCACCATGGAACCGCCCAGACCGCTGCTGGTGAGGACGACCGCGGCGACCTTCTGCTCGACCATCCGGTTCGCGCAGTCCCGTGCCGTGGCCGGCTCCTCCTTCGTCTTGCAGACCACGAACTGGACGGGTCTGCCCGCGATGCCGCCGAGGTTGTCGTTGACGTACTTCCTGGCTGCCTCGGCGGCCTCCCGGGTCTCCGGCTGGCTGATGCCGGCGCCGCCCTCGTTCGTGATGAGGCCGACCTTCACCGGTGTGCCGGCGGCCTTCGTGCCCGGGAAGGCGCTTGTCAGCGCGGCCGGTACCTCCTTGCTTTCCGTGGCGTCGGAGCCGCCACTCTTTCCGCATCCGCCAAGCAGCAGTCCCGCGCCGGCGACCAGCGCTACGGACAGCTTGATTCGAGGTGAGGAGATGACACGCCTGACCGACTCGTCCATGTCTGTATCCCGAAGTGTCGAAGAGAAGAGAGGAACAAACGGACGCCGACTGGCTGTGGAGGGCCAGGTGGGGCGGCGCAGAGCGGTGCGCGGAGCACCGGGCAGGGGGCGGGGCGACGGATCAGGTCGCCGCGCCGTCGATCTTCAGCTGGATGAGTTCCTCGTCGGAGAGACCGAGTTCGCGCAGGACCTCGTCGGTGTGCTCGGCGAACTGGGGCGCGCGGGTGAGGGAGACCGGTGTCTCGTCGAACTGGACGGGGTTGGCGACCAGTTCGCGCTGTCGTCCGTCCGCGTCCTCGATCGGCGCGATCAGGCCGTTGGCCCTCAGCGACTCGTCCTGCCCCACCTCCCACGCGTTCTGTACGGCGGCCCACTGGCCCTCGCCCCGGGACAGCACCTCGGTCCACTCGGCGAAGGTCCGCCCGCCGATGATCTCGGCGACGATCCCGGCGGCCTCACCGGCGTTCGCCGTGATCTTCTCGACGGTGTCGAAGCGTTCGTCGGTCGCGAGGTCCTCCCGGCCGGCGAGACGGCAGAACTCCGGCCAGTAGCGGCCCGGTTGGAGCATCGAGAACTCCAGCCACCGGCCGTCGGACGTCCGGTAGGCGCCGACCAGCGGATTGGTCGCCGAACCGTGCTTGGGGTACTCCCGCGGCGGCACCGGTCCCCCCACCATCAGCGCCTGGTTGACCGAGTACTGGGTGGCCCACGCGCCCACACCGAGCAGCGACACGTCGACCACCGACGGCTCACCCGTGACCTGGCGTGCGTAGAGCGCCGCGGCGATTCCGCCCGCGATGGTCATGCCGCCCATCGAGTCGCCGTAGGCACCGGACGGCATTCGCGTCATCCGGTCGGCTCCGGGCGGGGTCACGCCCGCCGCGCTGCCGCCGCGGGACCAGAACGCGGTGCTGTCGTAGCCGCCCTTGTTGCTCTCCGCGCCCCGGACGCCGAAGCCGCTTCCCCGTACGTAGATGATGTCCGGGTTGATGGCCCTGACATCCTCGAGGTCGATCTTCAGCTTGGCCCGCGCCCCGGGCAGGAAGTTCGTGAGGAACACGTCGCTCGACCGGACCAGATCCTCGAAGACCCGCCGCGTGGACGGCTTCTCCAGGGACAGCCCGATGCTGCGCTTGCCACGGTTCGGCCCCTCCATGATCGGGAAGAACGACGAGTCCTCACTCGCCACCGGCAGCCCGAGCACCCGCGTCAGACCGCGCTGGCCGTCGCCCCGCTCGGCGTGCTCGATCTTGATGACCTGGGCACCCCAGTCCGCGAGCACCGCGCCCGCCGCGGGCACGAAGGTGAACTGCGCGACTTCCAGGACCCGTACGCCCTCCATCGGTCGGTGCATCCCACCGGCCTCCTTGTCTGCTTCCTTGAAAAGACGGCCGGACGTCACTCGACGGTGATGGCTCGCTCCGGGCAGGCCCATGCGCCCTCGCGGGCTTCCTTCTCGCGCCCCGCCGGGACCTCCCCGTCGAGGGGCACGGCGTAACCGCTGTCGTCCAGTTCGAACAGCTCCGGGGCGGTGGCCGCGCAGCGCGCGTGCCCGGAGCACAGTTGCGTGTCAATCGTGATCTTCATCGAACCACTCCGTTCTCGAGGGCGGTGACCTCGCCGAGGTTCATCGGCCCGTCCTGCGCCGCGGCCAGCAGCTCCGAGAGGTCCACGCCCGCCTCGGCCGCGGCGGCCCCGCAGGCCGCCAGGTCCTTGCGGAGGAAGGGCGCGACGGCGGCGACGTAGCGCTCGACTCCGCCTCGGGCGGCGATGTACCGCCCGGCGGTGCTTCCCCCGCTGCTGACCGCGAGGGCCTCCAGCAGGGTGTTCTCCGCGACGCCCATCGCGCTGCCGGCCGCCAGCCCGCGCAGGGTCACCTGGGTGATCGCGGCGAACAGCAGGTTGTTGAGCAACTTCACCCGCAGCGCCGAACCGCGCGCGCCGGTCGTGACGACCGGGTCGGCGTACGCGCCGACCACCTGACGTGCCGTCACGAGGTGTTCGGGCTCGCCGCCGAGGAAGACGGTGAGGCGGCCCGCGCGGACGGCGTCCGCCGTTCCGCTGAACGCCGCGTCGACGATCGCGGCCCTGCCGCCGGGCGCGAACGCGTCCAGGCGGTCCAGCGTCGCCGGAGTCCCGGTGGTGTGCGACAGCAGCACCGTGCCGGCGTCCATGGCCGCGACGATCTCGGGCAGCACGTCGAGCATCTGGTCGTCGCTGTACAGGCAGCTGACGACGGCGTCACAGGCGGCGACGTCCCTTGCCCGGTCGACGAGTTCGGCGCCGGCGGCCGAGAGCCGGTCCCGGACCTCCGCCCGGCGGGCGTGGAGGCGGACCCGATGGCCGGCCGCCAGCAGGCGTTCCGCCATCGGCTCGCCGATCTGCCCGGCGCCGAGGAACCCGATCGTGTGGACTGCGCTCATCTCCGCCCCTTCGCACGAGATGCCGTCGGATGCCGTCGCTACGGCTTGTTCGTCGACCCCGCGTCGACCGTGAACTGCAGGCCCGTGACGTACCGCGCTTCCTCCGAGGCCAGGAACAGGACGGCGTTCGACACGTCCCGCGGCTCGACGAAGGGCGCGAGGGGGTTCATCGCGGCCAAGGCGAAGAGCGGTTCGCGCGCGGCGAGTTGCTCGATGGGCTCGCCGACGGTGATCCCCGTGTCGCTCACCCCGGTGGGATGGACAGTGTTCACCCGGATCCGGTGCGGTGCCAGCTCGTTGGAGAGCGCCTTCATCAGGCCCACCACCCCGTGCTTGCTGGCCACGTAGTGGGCGTACGGCACGTGGCCCCGGATACCGGCGGCCGAGCTGGTGATGATGATCGACCCGCCCGCGGCGGCCTCGATCATCCCGGGAATCACGGCGCGTGCCGTGTTCCAGGCGCCCTTGAGATTGACGTCCACGACGACGTCCCAGGCCTCTTCGGACAGTTCCCAGGCGCGCCCTATGGTCATGATGCCGGCGTTCGCCACCACCACGTCGAGCCGGCCGAATTCGGTTGTCGCCGCGTCGACGGCGGCCCGGACCTCGGCGACCGAACGGACGTCGGCCTGCACGGCGACGCACCGGCGGCCCGTTGCCCGGACCAACTCCGCGGTCTCCTCCAGTTGTTCCTTCGTCGCGAGCGTGTACCGCAGCTCGTCGCTGATGTCATGGCAGACGTCGGTGATGACGACGTCCGCTCCTTCTTCCGCCAGCCGCACCGCGTGCGACCGGCCCTGGCCGCGGGCCGCTCCCGTGATGAGCGCGACCTTTCCCTCAACTCGCCCCATGTGAGCCTCCGTTCGGCCCGGACAGTTCGTCGACTGCCTCGCGCAGGGCCCGCAGCCGCGGTTCGAGGAGCTCCCGCTCCGCCCGGTCGCCGTCACCGAGTTCGGCGAGGCGTGCCTCCGTCTCGGTGATCTCCGCCCGCAACCGCCCGGAGGCCTCTTCGCGGGTCAGCAGGTCCAGGTCCGTCCAGTCCGACCGCTCGGACTCCGGCAGCCTGCTCATGCCGGGAGGTTGTAGAGACGGCGGGTGTTCAGCTCCACGATCTTGTGCACCTCGTCGTCCGGTACGTCGGCGAGAACCTCCGCGGCGTAGGCGCGGCTCTTGGGCCAGTACGAGTCGGAGTGCGGGTAGTCGCACTCCCAGGTGATCTTGTCGACGCCGACGTGGTGCCGTACCTCCACACCGAAACGGTCGTCGATGAAGCAGCCGTGGAAGTGCTTGTGGAACAGCTCCGAGGGCCGCACGCTCTGGTTGACGTTCTGGTAGAAGCGGTGCCGCTCCCAGGTGCCGTCGGCGCGCTCCAGCAGATAGGGAATCCAGCCGATCCCGCCCTCGGACAGGCCGATCTTCAGCTTGGGGTGCTTGTGCAGCACCGGGGAGAACAGCAGGTCGGCGGTGGCGAACATGGCGTTGCAGCCGAACAGGGTGATCGTCACCGCGAACGGGGCCTCCTCGGCCGTTTTCGGCGGCTTGCCCGAGGTGCCGAAGTGCAGGCACACGGGCATGTCGGTCTCCTCGGCCGCCGAGAACATGGGGTCCCAGTAGTCGGTGTGGAAGGAGGGCAGTCCGCGCGGGGCGGGGTTCTCCGGGAAGGAGATCGCCTTCGCCCCCTTGGCCGCGGTCCGGTGGATCTCCTCGACGCAGAGCTGCACATCCCACATCGGCATGATGACCAGCGGGATGAGCCGCCCCGGCGCGGTGGCGCACCACTCGTCGAGGACGAAGTCGTTCCACGCCTGCACACACAGCAGTGCCAGCTCACGGTCCTTGCCGTCCAGGAAGACATGGCCGGAGAACCCCGGGAAGGACGGGAAGCACAGGGCGCCCCACACCCCGTCCAGGTCCATGTCCCGCAGTCGGGCCTTGGGGTCGTAGCACCCCGGGATCATCTCGTCGTAGCGGGTCGGCTCCATGCCGAACTCCTCGGGCTTCTTGCCCGCGACCGCGTTCAGGCCGATGTAGGGGTAGATCCGGTCCTCGTAGACCCACACCTCGGCCGGGGCCTGGCCCTCTCCTCGCGGTTGCTCCACGATCCGCGGACCTGTCTCCCGGTACTTCGCCGGCAACCGGTCCGACCACAACCGCGGGGGCTCGATCAGATGGTCGTCGGTCGACAGGAGTTTCATCCAAGGCTGCAACGGCATCGTCGCGCTCCCTCGTCGTGATCGCCCCGAACACACGCAGTGCACAGCCGCACAGCAGGCGCGCTGGCATCCAGACTCTACATCGACAGGTGGATTACGTATACTGTTCTGAATCGCCTCCTGGGAAAGAGCGGCGTTCTGCGGGGCCACGGGCCACACCCTCTACACATTAAGGTCACCCATATCTTGAGTGATGCGAAGGAGCACGACATGGCCGTCCCCGCACCGGTCCGCCCCCTGCCCCAACCCACGCTCGCCAGCGCCGAGTTCTGGAAGGCCGGTGCCGACGGCGTGCTGCGGATCTCCCGGTGCGGCGACTGCGGGCGCCGCTTCCATCCGCCGTTGCCGGTGTGCCCGTCCTGCCGTAGCCGTGCGGTCTCGCTCGAACCGACCTCCGGGAAGGCGGTGGTCGTCGGGTTCAGCGTCACCCACCAGACCTGGCTGCCCCGCTTCCCGCCGCCGTACGTCGTGGCCGTGGTCGCCCTCGCCGAGGACGACCGGGCGCGGCTGACGACCAACATCGTCGGGTGCGCGCCGGACGAGGTACGCGTCGGGATGCGGATCCGGGTGCGCTTCGAGCATCACGAGGACCTTCACATCCCCCTGTTCGAGCCCGACTTGGAGACCGAGGCCGCCGAGGGGCCCGGCCCGCTGCCGGCCCCCCGCGAGGTCCGCTCGGCCCTGCGGCCCATGGCCTCCCCCCGGAAGTACGAGGACAGGGTCGCGCTGACCGGCGTCGGGCAGTCCCGGGTGGGCCGGCGGCTCATGGCCGACCCCGTCTCGCTGACCGTCGACGCGTGCCTGGCCGCGGTGGCGGACGCGGGGCTCGAACTCGACGAGATCGACGGGCTGTCCACGTATCCGGCGGTGACCCCGACCGGTCTGAGCGAGGGCGGGATCACCGCGCTGTCCGAGGCGTTGCAGCTGCGCCCCGCGTGGGTCAACGGCGGTAGCGAGGTGCCCGGGCAGATCGGCTCCATCACCGCCGCCATGCTCGCGGTCGCCTCGGGGCTGTGCCGGCATGTGCTGTGCTTCCGTACGGTCTGGGAGTCCTCGCACGCCGCTCTGGTCCGCTCCGGTGAGTGGCCGCCCGCGGGCGGCCGGGCCACCGGGATGTTCGAGTGGCGCACCCCGTTCGGGGCCGTGTCGGCCGCGCAGTGGATCGCCTGCAACGCCTCGCACTACATGCATCGTTACGGTGTCGGCCGGGAGGCCCTCGGCGCCATCGCCGTCACCGCGCGGGCGGGCGCGGCACGCAACCCGGAGGCGCTCTACCGCGAACCGCTCACCCTCGACGACTACTTCGACGCCCGCATGGTGACCACGCCGTTCGGGCTGTACGACTGCGACGTGCCGTGCGACGGCGCGGTGGCCGTCGTCGTCTCGGCGGTGGAGACCGCCGCCGACCGCCCGAAGCCGCCGGTCCTGGTCGAGGCCGTCGGCACGGCGATCCTCGAACGGCTCAGCTGGGACCAGGACACCCTCACCCACACCCCGCAGTCCTTCGGCCCCTCGGCCCATCTGTGGACCCGCACCGACCTGACCCCCGCCGACGTCGATGTCGCCCTGCTCTACGACGGGTTCACGTTCAACGCGCTGTCCTGGATGGAGGGCCTCGGCTTCTGCGGGCCGGGCGAGGCGACCGGCTTCATCGACGGCGGCAAGACGATCGCGCTCGACGGCAGACTCCCGCTCAATCCGCACGGCGGGCAGCTGTCGGCGGGCCGGTTGCACGGGTACGGGTTCGTCCGCGAGGCGATGCTGCAGTTGCGCGGCGAGGCCCACGGACGGCAGGTCGAGGGCGCCCGGGCGGCCGTGGTCACCTCGGGCGGCGGAGTGCCGTCCGGGGCGATGCTGTTGAGAAAGGCGCAGTGACCCGGCGTCGACGACGCCGGGCCCCAACGCCTCGGTGAAACCGGTGGGCAAAACCGTCACGAGGTCGCCAGTTGGGCCTCCGACCGCCCCTTCCCCTCCGCGAGCTCCGCCTCCTCGTGCTTGATCGCGCGCAACAGCACGATCGGCGTGGCGATCTTCCAGACGAAGTACACCAAGGTGGGAATCACGTTCGCGAGCAGTCCGTTCCACGCGAACGGCCCGGTCTTGGTGATGAAGACGAAGGCTCCCGGGATGAGGAACACCCCGAGCACGAGGTTCAGCCAGCCGAACCAGCGGGGGAAGACCGGCTTGTCGCGGCGGTCGATGAATGCTCCGTACCCGATCGACCAGACCTGCAGGACGAAGATGCAGGCGTTGCCCACCAGCATGAGATTGAACGTGTCGGTCATCGCGGACAGGACGTCGGCGGAATGGACCTCCGGCCGGTATGCGGCGGCCGAGAGGATGGCCAGCGGGAAGAAGAACCCGATCGGGGCGACGACGCCGGTGAGGACCTGCGTCATGGACAGCAGGCCCCAGCCGCCTTCGATCCTCTTGAGCTGCAGGCTGGTCACCACGACGAAGGGGTATTCGAACGGGACGGTCAGCACCATGATCGCCACACAGGTGAGGATCCCTGTCTGATTGTCCTTCAGGAACGTGACGACCTCGTCAGGGGTCATCGTCGGGTCCATGGGCGTGAGCAGGTTGCCGACGGCGTAGGCGACGATGAAGCCCGCCATCAGAATGAACCCGCACCACGCCGAGTAGCGCTGCAGTCTCATGTACAGGTCTTGCCGCATAACGGATCTCCTTTGATCTCGTTCCGGAGGAGTCAGCCGACCGTGCCGACGAGGTCGAGCACCGCGAGATACGCGAAGGCGATGCTCGAACCGATCGGGGTCCCGGCGCCCGGGTAGACGTGCCCCGACATCGCGGCCGCGGTGTTTCCGGCCGCGTACAGCCCGGCGATCGGCCGGCCGTCCTCGCGCAGCACCCGCGCGTTTTCGTCGGTCTTCAGGCCGCCCTTGGTGCCGATGTCCGACGGGACGATGGTCGCGACGTAGTACGGCGGGGTGTCGAGCGGCAGCAGCAGCGGGTTCGGCCAGTCGGGCGTGGGCGGCGCCGGGTAGTTCTGCGTGGGCTCGACGGCGGCGCCCAGCACGTGGTGGAACATCTGGTCCCAGGCGGTCTCGCCACGATGGAACTTCTCGTCGACCCCGGCGTGCGCATAGCCGTTGAACTCGTCGATCGTCTTGCGCAGAGCCTCGAGCGGCACGTCGATGAGCTTCGCCAGTTCCTCGAGGGTGTCGGCCTTCTTCAACGCGCCCGATGCGAACCACTCCGGGCTGACCGGCTGGTCGGACGGGCCGCCGAAGCTGTCCCGGTCGAGCTGCCGCTGGTCGAACACCCAGTGGGCCGGGATGTGCGAGACGCCCGTGGTCATGTGGAGCCGGACTATCTCGTGCCCGGCCTGGTCGTAGGGACGCGTCTCGTTGACGAAGCGTTCGCCCGCGGCGTTGACCCAGATCCCGCCTCGCGTGCCGGTGTGGAAGGTCGGGCGGCCGTCCGGCTGCACGAGGCCCGGCACGTACCAGGCCTCGTCGAGCAGATCGGTGGCGGCACCGATCGCGATGCCTGCCTGGAGGGCGTCGCCCGTGTTGCCCGGGGCGCCATGGGACCACTCGCTGCTGCGCGCCACCGGCTGGTGCTTCCCGCGAAGCTCGCGATTGCGCTCGAAGCCGCCTGCCGCGAGGACCACACCCCGCTCGGCGCGGAACCTCACCGGTTCGCCGTCGCTCACCGCCTCCACGCCGACGACCCTGCCTTGCTCGACGACCAGGCTTTCCAACGCGGTGTTGAGGCGGAGCGTGCCGTTACCGGTCTCCAGGAACGCCGCGAGCGCCCTGCCGATCAACGCGCGGCCACCGCTGAGGACCGGGCCCTCGTCGATGCCCCACCGCTCGGCGGGGATGGAGGTGCGCATCAGCCGGAGGTGTTCTCCGAGGTCGGCGACGGGAAGCGGCGGCGGGAAGACAGTGTGCCCGGCGGGGGAAGCACCGGGGGCCGACGGGTAGTACTCCGGCACGGGGCCGTACACGAACGACTGGAACCACTCGTTCTTCTCCAGCTCGTCGATCAGTTGTGCGCCCGCCCGGAGATAGGCGTCCTGGAGCCGCTCCCGGGAGCTGTCGTCGACGACGCTGCGCAGATACGTCCTCGCGTCCTCCACGTCGTCCTCGACGCCGGCCCGCCGCAGCGGCGCGGAGCCCGGAAACCACAGACCCGCACCGGAGTAGGCGGTCGTGCCGCCCACCAGGTCGGTCTTCTCGATGACGAGCGTGCGCAGGCCGCGCGACGCCGCCACATAGGCTCCGACCAGGCCTCCGCCCGATCCGACGACGATGACGTCATACGTCTCGTCGTGGTTGTCCTCATTGAGAGTCACCATTGACCTCCACGTAGGGAACGGACCCGCGGAGGCCGACGGCCTCGCCCACGGTAATTAGTGATCCGGAATCCGACTGAGTCGTCGTGAAGCACGGCACGAGTGACAGTGCCGCGACCGGGCCGCTCCTTGCCCCATCCCTGGGCGGAGCCGCCTGACACCATCGCGTACTGCACGGATGGTGGCTGCCATCGACGGCAGTGTCAATGCCTATTAGGGCTACTGATTTGTTGGGCTGCGGAGCATTATGGGAGTCAGTCGTCCGATTGGCGGCACAAGGAGGTGCAGCAATCGGGCGACGTGAGGTGTGCACAAGGAGGTCGCACATGTCCGATGGTCCGGCGAGCATGGTCGATCGGGTCGTCCTGATCCTGGGCGTCTTCGAGCGATCCGGAGGGATGCTGACCCTGGGGCAGATCAGTTCCCGCAGCGGCCTTCCCCGCTCCTCCGTGCACCGGATCCTCCAACAGCTGGTCAGCGCCCGGTGGCTCCAACGGCACGACAACGAGTACACGCTCGGTCTGCGCATGTTCGAGATCGGCAGCCTGGTCGTGCACCGCACCCGGATCACCGACGTCGCCCGGCCCTTCCTGCAGCAACTGCGCGCGTCCACCGGGCATGTCGTGCACCTCGCGCTGCTGGACGAGCACGACGTCGTCTATCTGGAGAAGGTGGGCGGGGCGTTCGGCAGCACGTTGCCGTCCCGTGTCGGCGGCCGGCTCCCCGCCCACTGCACCGGGGTCGGCAAGGTGCTCCTGGCCTACTCCCCCAGAGCGGTGGTCGACCAGTACCTCAAGGGCAGTCTGTGCCGCCGGACGCCCGCGAGCATCGGGACCCACGAGGCCCTCGAGGCAGCAATGGTCAGAATCCGCAACTGCGGATACTCAACAGAGATCGGTGAGGTCGTACCCGGGGTCGCGTGCGTCGCCGCGCCGATCCTCGAACTCGACACGGCAGTGGCGGCGATCTCCGTGTGCGGTCCCCGCGAACGGGTGCGCGTCGACGAGCTCAAGTACCGGGTCATGTGGACCGCCGCGGAGATATCCCGGCGTCTCACGGCCACCACCCACCCCGTCCCGGCCGCGTGATCGATGCTGTCCCGCTCAGCGGACACAGAGCGTCCGTCGTCGGGTCGCAGACGGAACGATGGCGCCGTGATGGACGAAGACGTTGGAAGTGCAATGGACGAAGTCATCCTGGTCGAGGACGCGAAACGGCTGATCGACGCCGCTTCGCGGGGGCTCGGCCGCCCGGCCGCGTCCGTCCCGGACACCGGCAGGAACTCCGGGAGGGCCTCGTGAGCGCGCGGGCGGATGCCGTGCGCGCCGCGGCCGAACGCCTGGAACGGGCGAGCGGTTCGGGCCGGGCGTGCCCGCCCGTCGTCGACCTGATCGGCCCGAGCGACATCGCTCTGGCCTACGAGGTGCAGCAGGCCGTGACCGCCCGACGGCTGGCCGCCGGCGCCCGTCTGATCGGCCGCAAGATCGGGCTGACCTCCGAGGCGGTCCAGTCGCAGGTCGGGGTCGACCGGCCCGATTTCGGTGTACTCTTCGCCGACATGCGGTACGCGGACGGCGAAGTCGTCCCCTACCGTCGGCTGTTGCAGCCGAAGGCCGAGGCCGAGATCGCCTTCCTCCTCGGCCGCGACATCCCCGTCGCAGAGGACTTGGCCGAGGTGCGCGCCGCGGTCGAACTGGCCTTCCCCGCCGTGGAGATCGTCGACAGCCGGATCGCCGACTGGCGGATCGGCATCACCGACACGGTCGCCGACAACGCCTCCTCCGGCGTGTTCGTGATCGGTGACCGCGGACTGCCCCTGGACTCCTTCGAACCCGCCGACGCCCGCATGACGATGCGGCGGGACGGCGAAGTCGTGTCGAAGGGCACCGGGCGCGACTGTCTCGGCGATCCGCTCAACGCGCTGGCCTGGCTCGCGGCCACCGCCGTCGAGTTCGGCTCCCCGCTGCGGGCCGGCGACCTGGTGCTCTCGGGCGCCCTCGGACCGATGGTCGCGGTGCGGCCGTCCGACGTCTTCGAGGTGGCGATCGAGCCACTGGGCACGGTCACCGCACGCTTCTCTGGAGAGGACGACTCATGACGGATCGCGTGGGAGTCGCGATCGTCGGCTCCGGCAACATCGGAACCGACCTGATGATCAAGATCAAGCGCACCTCACCGACCCTCGAGGTACTCGCGATGGTGGGCATCGACCCCGCCTCCGACGGCCTCGCCCGGGCCGCCCGGATGGGCGTCGCGACCACGTCGGACGGTGTGGCGGGGCTGCTGAAGATGCCCGAGTTCGAGGACGTACGGATCATCCTGGACGCCACCAGCGCGGCCGCCCACGAGGCGAACGCGCGGCTGCTCGAACCCCATGGGCGACGGCTGGTCGACCTGACCCCGGCGGCGCTCGGACCGTACGTGATCCCGCCGGTCAACCTCGACGAGCACCTGGACGCCCCGAACATCAACATGGTCACCTGCGGCGGCCAGGCCACCATCCCCGTGGTCGCGGCGGTCTCGCGGGTGGCCGAGGTGCCGTACGCGGAGATCGTCGCGTCGGTCGCCTCGCGCTCCGCGGGGCCCGGCACACGGGCGAACATCGACGAGTTCACCGAGACGACCGCGCACGCCATCGAGGCGGTCGGCGGTGCCCGCCGGGGCAAGGCGATCATCATCCTCAACCCGGCCGAGCCGCCCCTGATCATGCGCGACACCGTCTTCTGTCTGATCGGCCGGGCCGACCACGACGAGGTGCGCGCCTCGATCGAGCGGATGGTCTCCGAGGTGGCGGCCTACGTTCCCGGCTACCGGCTGGTGCAGGAGGTGCAGTTCACCCCCGTCGAGGCGGACGAGGTGGCGACCCTCGTGCCTGAGGGGGCCGGTCCGGTCGACACCAAGGTGTCGGTGTTCCTGGAGGTCGAGGGGGCCGCGCACTACCTGCCCGCCTACGCCGGCAACCTCGACATCATGACCTCCGCCGCCAAGCGCGTCGCGGAACGGATAGCCGAACGGCCCGCGGAGGTGGCGGCATGACCACGAAGGTCTACGTCCAGGACGTCACCCTCCGGGACGGCATGCACGCCATCCGCCACCGGATCGCCCCCGAGCAGGTCGGCCGGATCGTCGCGGCCCTCGACGCCGCCGGCGTCGCGGCCATCGAGGT
This sequence comes from Streptomyces sp. MMG1533, assembly GCF_001279775.1. Taxonomy (GTDB): domain Bacteria; phylum Actinomycetota; class Actinomycetes; order Streptomycetales; family Streptomycetaceae; genus Streptomyces. Next base: position 91,504 of record NZ_LGDG01000248.1, read on the forward strand.
CAGTCACGGCGACGGTCTGGCGGGCGCGAGCCTCAACTACGGGCCCGGCAGCAACACCGACTGGGAGTGGATCGAGGCCGCCGTCGCGAACGCCTCGCGCGCGGTCATCACCACGCTCCTGCTGCCCGGGGTGGGCACGATCGCCGAACTGCGCCGGGCCTACGAGCTCGGCGTGCGCTCGGTGCGGATCGCCACCCACTGCACCGAGGCGGACGTCGCGGCGCAGCACATCGACGAGGCCCGCAAGCTCGGCATGGACGTCTCGGGCTTCCTGATGATGAGCCACATGATCGGCCCGGCCGAACTCGCCGCGCAGGCCCGCCTCATGGAGTCGTACGGGGTGCACTGCGTGTACATCACCGACTCCGCCGGCCGGCTCACCACCCAGGACGTCCGGGACCGGGTCCGCGCCTACCGGGACGTCCTCGACCCGGCGACGCAGATCGGCATCCACGCCCACGAGAACCTCTCCCTCGCGGTGGCCAACTCGGTCGCAGCGGTCGAGGAGGGCGCCTTCCGGGTCGACGCCTCGCTCGCCGGCCAGGGCGCGGCCGCGGGGAACGCGCCGATCGAGCCGTTCGTCGCGGTGGCCAACCTCCTCGGCTGGGAGACCGGTTGCGACCTGTTCCAGCTGGAGGACGCGGCGGACGATCTCGCCCGCCCGCTGCAGGACCGGCCGGTGCGGGTCGACCGGGAGACCCTCACGATCGGCTACGCCGGTGTCTACGGCAGCTTCCTGCGGCACGCAGAGCACGCGGCGCAGCTCTACAAGGTCGACACCCGCGACATCCTCGTCGAGGCCGGCCGCCGCAGGCTCGTCGGCGGCCAGGAGGACATGCTCACCGACATCGCGCTGACGCTGCGCGCCGAGGCATGAGCCCGCCACCCACGCCCCGCTCGCTCCTACCAACTCCCGTTGCTGACTATCGACTCGAAGGAGAGCGCAGATGACTCAGCCCGACTACGACCCGGGTCCGCAGATCGCCTACGCGGGCATCATCAACCTCGGCACGCCGGACCTGGAGCGCTCGCTCTGGTTCTTCCGGGACCTGCTCGGCATGGAGGTCGTCGAGCAGGTGGGTGGCGTGGCCTATCTGCGCGGTTACCAGGAACTCGTCCACCACTCCCTCGTCCTCACCCAGCAGGCCGAGGCCCAGGTGAACGCGTACGGCTTCCGCGTCAAGCGCAAGCAGGACGTCGAGCTGTTCCACAAGCAGTTCACCGAGCAGGGCCTACAGACACTGGAGCTTGCCGCCGGGCACGAGACCGGCCGGGGCGAGGCCGTCCGCTTCCTGGTGCCGGGCAGTGAGCACCCCTTCGAGCTGTACTACGAGATCGACAGGCCCGAGGCCGAGGAGTCGCTCCGCTCGAAGATCCCCAGCAACAGCTCGCGCCGCCGCGGGCTCGGCGTGCGCCGTCTGGACCACATCAACCTGCAGACCAGCGCGAGCACGGTCAACCAGGCAGAGGGCTGGCTGCGCCAGTCACTGGGCTTCAAGCGCCGTGAGTTCGCCCGGATTCCGCAGGCCCCGGACATCCTCATGGCGTCCTGGCTGTCGGTGACGCCGCAGGTGCACGACCTCGCCATCGGGGTGTGCGCCGACGACGCGCCGGGCCAGTTCCACCACGTGGCGTTCAACGTGGAGAACTTCCACGACATCCTGACGGCGGCCGACCAGATCCGCGATCTCGACATCGCCTACGGGGCCGGCCCGGGCAAGCACGGAATCGGTCAGGCGATGTACCTGTACATCCACGACCCCGGCTCCGGCCACCGCATCGAGCTCTACTCCGGCGGCTACCACATCTTCGACCCGGACTGGGAAGCGCTCGAATGGAAGCTGCCCGAGCTGGAGTTCGGCCAGACCTGGTACGGCGACGTCCTCGACGTGGGCCCCGGCGGTCAGTTCCTGTCCACCTCGCCGTCGGCGGGCCTGACTCCGTGAGCGGACGACGGTCGCGGGGCATGCCGGGACGTGCCGTGCCCCGCGACCGTCGTCGCACCGATCTCTTCTCTGCCTGAAAGGGCCACGACGATGACGAGTGCAACCTATGAATCGACGTTGGTGACCAAGGACGTCGAAGGGCTCACGTTCGCCTACCACGAGGCGGGCGAGGGCGAGCCGCTGATCATGCTTCACGGGTCGGGGCCGGGTGTCAGTGCCTGGTCCAACTTCCAGTACAACCTGCCCGTTTTCGCCGAGACGTTCCGGACGGTCATGCCCGACCTGCCGGGCTTCGGCGGAACCCGGCTGCCCGAGCTGGACGAGGTCTATCCGGTGGTCGCGGCCCGGTGGATCGCACGCCTGATGGACCAACTGGGCATCGACTCCGCGGTGTTCGTCGGCAACTCCATGGGCGGCGCGGTCGCCGCGGAGCTTGCGGCCCAATTCCCCGAGCGGGTACGGCGGATGGCCATCATGGGCTCGGGCGGACTGTCCGTCGGGATGTTCGCCGCCGAGCCGAGCGAGGGCTTCTCGCGCCTGTTCGAGTTCCTCGAGGATCCGACCCGCGAGCGCATGGTCGCGTGGATCAGGACGATGGTGCACGACCCGCGACTGATCACCGACGAGCTTGTCGACGAACGCATGCGCAACGCCACCGCCGAGGGCGTGATCGGACGTATGAAGGCGATCTTCGGCTCGATGTTCGACCCCCGTCGGCGCGAGACGTACACGCCGCTGTGGACGCGCGCCGCGAGCTTCACCACCCCGACGCTCATGCTCTGGGGCCGCGACGACCGCATGCTCCCCTACGACCAGGCCCACTTCGCCAACCGGTGGCTGCCCGAGATCGAGCTCCACACCTTCGCCCACTGCGGGCACTGGGTGCAGGTCGAGCGCAAGGACGACTTCGAGCGCGTCGTGCTCGAGTTCCTCACCCGCAAGGCGCCCGCTGCGGACGCCCGTACGTGATCCACCGAGAAGCAGGAGGTATGCGGCATGGCGCATGAAGTGGTCCACCGTGTCGAGGAGCTCGGGCCGAAGCTGGCGGCGCTCGCCGACGAGAACGAGAAGCTCGGCAAGCTGAGCGACGAGACCGTCGCTCTGCTGCGTTCGTCGGGCGTGATGCGGATGTTGCAGCCCGCGAAGTTCGGCGGCGACGTCGCGCATCCCCGTCACTTCGCGGAAGCGATCATGGCGGTGGCACGGCACGACGGCGCGGCGGGCTGGGTGGCCGGCGTCGTCGGGGTCCATCCGTGGGAGGCCGCGCAGATGGACCCGCGGCTCGCGCAGGAGATCTGGGGCGAGAACCCCGACACCTGGATAGCGTCGCCGTACATGCCGAACGGCATCGCCGACCCGGTGGAGGGCGGATACGTCCTCAGCGGGCGCTGGCCGTTCTCCTCTGGAGCCGACCACTGTCAGTGGGACTTCCTGGGGGCGCTGCTCGGGGACGGCAAGGGCAAGCCGGCGCAGCCGATAACGGTGCTGCACGTGGTCCTGCCACGGTCGGACTACGAGATCATCGACGACTCCTGGGACGTGGTCGGCCTGTCCGGCACCGGCAGCAAGGACGTCGTCGTCAACGGCGCGTTCATCCCCGAGCACAGGGCGATCAACCAGGAGGACGTCCAGGACGCGGTGGCCGCGGAACGCAACGGCGCCGACGAGACCCTGTACAAACTGCCCTTCACCTCGATGTTCCCGCTCGGGATCACGTCGGCCGTCATCGGAATGTGCGAGGGCGCGCTGGCCGTTCATGTGAGCCAGCAGCGCGAGCGGGTCTCCGTGACCGGGGTCCAGATCCGTGACGATCCGTATGTGCTTTCCGCCGCCGGAGAGGCGGCCGCGGAGATCGCCGCGTCCCGGGTGCAGCTGATCGACGGCATCAGCCGGATCTACGACCTCGTCGATGCCGGAAAGCCGGTGAGCGTCGAGGACCGGTCGGAGATCCGGCGCAATCAGATCCGCTGCGCGTGGCGGGCCGTCTCGGCCCTCGACGAGATCGTCGCGCGGTCCGGCGGGAACGCGTTCCGGCGCAACAACCCGCTGCAGCGGCTCTGGCGGGACGCGCACGGGGGACTCAACCACATGATCCACGTTCCCGGTTCGACGTATCACGCGAACACCCTGGCCCGGATGGGTCTGGAGCTGTCGCCGCCGATGCGGATCGGGATCTGACGAACCGCTCGTGCACGGCAACAACAGTTGGGAGGACGTCGGATGAGCCAGCCGGACGGCGCGATCGACGGACGGCGGTTCCGTGACGTGCTGGGGCACTTCCCCACCAGCGTGGTCGCCATCACCACTCAGGGGGCCGATCAGCGGCCGGAGGGGATGGTCGTCGGGTCCTTCACCTCCGTCTCCCTCGATCCGCCCCTGGTGTCGTTCCTGGCGGACCGTTCCTCGGGAACCCTGCCGAAGATCCTCGACGTCGGGCGCTTCTGCGCCAACGTGCTCGCCTCCGACCAGGAGCTTGTGAGCCGGAAGCTGGCGGCCCGGGGCACCGACCGGTTCGACGGGGTCACCTGGGAGCCGTCCGCCTCGGGAAGTCCCGTGCTGGACGGAGCCGTCGCCTGGGTGGACTGCGTGATCGAGCAGGTCGTCGAGATCGGCGATCACTTCCTGGTCGTCGGACAGGTCCACGATCTGCGCGTCGAGTCGGCGAAGACACCGCTGCTGTTCTTCCGGGGCGGCTACGGCGACTACTTCTCGACCACCTCGCTCCTGCTGGACCAGCTCATCGGCTGGTAGGGGCCCGCCCCACGCCGGAACAGCAACGCCGGAGCAATCAGAGAGGAGACCCGCATGGGCCGGGTACAGGACAAAGTCGTCTTCATCACCGGAGCCGCTCGGGGACAGGGCCGCGCACAGGCCGTGCGGCTCGCCGAAGAGGGCGCGGACATCATCGCGATCGACATCTGCGAGGGCATCGACAGCGTCGACTACCCCCTCGCCGGCCGCGTGGACCTGGACGAGACCGTACGTCTGGTGGAGAAGCTGGGCCGCCGGATCGTGGCGCTGCCGGCGGACGTCCGTGACACCGCCGCGTTGCAGAACGCGGTCGCCGAGGGCGTGGCGCAGCTGGGCCGGCTCGACTCCGTGGTCGCGCAGGCCGGGATCTGTCCTCTCGGCCGCGCCGAGGCGCAGGCGTTCATGGACGTCGTCGCCGTGAACTTCAACGGCGTGGTGAACGCGATCCAGGCCGCGCTGCCGCATCTGCCCGACGGGGGCTCGGTCGTCGCGACCGGTTCGACGGCGGCGATGATGCCCTCCGCCGACATGACGAGCAGGCCGGACTTCGGAAAGCTCGGCTACTCGTTCGCCAAGCGTTCGGTGGCGGCGTTCGTCAACGACCTGGCCGTGGCGCTCGCCCCGCGCAGGATCCGGGCGAACGCGGTGCACCCGACGAACTGCAACACCGACATGCTCAACAACGAGCAGATGTACCGGGAATTCCGCCCGGACCTGGAGAACCCGACGCGGGACGACGCCCTGCCCGCGTTCCACGTCATGACCGCGATGGGCCTGCCGTACGTCGAACCGAGCGACATCGCCGACATGGTGCTGTTCCTCGTGTCCGACGAGTCCCGCTACGTCACGGGCATGCAGATGCGCGTCGACGCCGGCGCGATCGTCCAACGGCGGCCGCAGCAGCCGCAGTTCTGATCGGGGGCAGGTCGGAGGCAGGTCGCAGGTATACGGAAGGGGCGGTGGCCGGGCCACCGCCCCTTCCGCGTGCGCCACCGCCCCTTCCGCGTGCGCCACCGCCCCTTCCGCGTGCGCCGCCCGTTCCGTGTGCGCTACCGCCGTCAGCGCAGCAGTTCGATGATCGTCGCGTTCGCCGTGCCGCCGCCCTCGCACATGGTCTGCAGGCCGTAGCGCAGGTTCCGCTGCCGCATCCGGGCGAGCATCCGGGTCATCAGGATGGCTCCGGAGGCGCCGAGCGGGTGCCCGACGGCGATGGCTCCGCCGAGTGGGTTGAGCCGCTCGGGGTCGGCGCCGGTCTCGGCCAGCCAGGCCAACGGGACCGGCGCGAACGCCTCGTTGACCTCGAAGACCCCGATGTCGTCGATGGACAGCCCGGTTCGGCGCAGCACCTTCTCCGTCGCGGGGATCGGGCCGGTGAGCATCGTGACCGGGTCCGCGCCGCTGACGGCTCCGCTGTGATAGCGGGCGATCGGGGTGAGGCCCAGTTCGCGGGCCCGCTCGGTGGTCGTGATGAGCAGCGCGGCCGCCCCGTCGGAGATCTGGGAGGCGTTCCCGGCGTGGATCACGCCGTCGGGTTTGAACGACGGCTTGAGGCCGGCCAGCGTCTCGGCGGACGTGCCCCGCCGCAGCCCCTCGTCCACCGCGAACTTGGTGCCCTCGACCTCGATCGGCACGACATGGTCGTCGAAGACGCCCTCGTCGATCGCCGCGGCGGCCTTGGCGTGCGAGCCGGCGGCGTACTCGTCGAGCTGCCTGCGGCTGAGGCCCCACCGCTCGGCGATCAGCTCGGCTCCGAGGCCCTGGTTGAGCTCGGACCCCGCGTAGCGGGCCAGGACGGCGGGCCCGTAGGGCTGGCCAGTTGTCCGGTGTGCGCCGAGCGGGACCCTGGTCATCGTCTCCACACCGCCGGCGACGACGAGGTCGTACTGTCCCGCCATGACGGCGTGCGCGGCGGAGTCCACCGCCTGCTGACTCGATCCGCAGGCCCGGTTGATCGTCACCCCGGGTACGTGCTCGGGCCATCCGGCCGCGAGGACGGCGAACCTGCCGATGTTGCTCGACTGGTCGCCGATCTGGGTCACACAGCCCCAGACGACGTCGTCCACGGTGCCCGGGTCCACCCCGGTGCGGTCCACGAGCGCGTTGAGCACCAGTGCCGACAGGTCTGCGGCATGTGTCTCGGACAGCGAGCCGTTCCGCTTGCCGATCGGTGCGCGCACCGCGTCGACGATGACGGCGTCCCTCATGAACGGATCCTCTCGATCGGTCGGCCCGGTCCTTTGGTGGCGGCCCAGACCCGTGATGGTGCTCGTCTAGTCGACGGGCGTCTGTACGGCGGCGCCGCTGTCGAGCAGTTCGTCGATGCCGCCGACTCCCCAGTCGCCGAGCACGGCGCGGGTGTCGGCGCCGAGGGCCGGCGGCGGGGCGCCGGGATTCGACGGCGTCAGCGAGAACCGCGGTGCCGCGGCCGGCTGTACGACGCCGTCCCTGGCGACCAGGCTCCCGCGTGCGGCCAGGTGCGGGTGGGCGGACGCCTCGCCGAGGCCCAGTACGGGGGCGACGCAGGCATCGGTCCCCTCGCACAGCTGCGCCCATGCGTCCCGGGTCCGCTCGGCGAACCGCTTCTCCAGACGGCTCCGCAGCTCCGGCCAGGTGGACCGGTCGTACTGCCGGTCCGGGTCGACGTCGAGCTCCAGGAGGCCGACCAGGCGCCGGTAGAACTTCGGCTCCAGCGCGCCGACCGCCATGTGCCGGCCGTCCCCGGTCTCGTAGACGGCGTAGAAGGGGCACCCGCCGTCGAGTTGGTTGACTCCCCGCTCGTCGGTCCACGCGCCGCGGGCGAACTTGGCGAAGGTGCTCGCGAGCAGGTGGGCGGTGCCGTCGACGATGGCCGCGTCGACGGCCTGCCCCCGTCCCGTCCGCTCGACGGCGTACAGGGCCGCCAGCACACCGATCACGAGGTAGCAGCCGCCGCCCCCGAAGTCGCCGAGCAGGTTGAGCGGGATCTGCGGCGGCCCGCCCGCGGTCCCGATCGCGCCCAACGCCCCGGTGAGGGCGATGTAGTTGACGTCGTGTCCGGCCGCGGCGGCCAGCGGTCCGACCTGGCCCCATCCGGTCATACGGCCGTACACCAGCCGGGGATTGCGCGCCAGGCACGCGTGCGGTCCGATGCCGAGGCGTTCGGTCACGCCCGGGCGGAACCCCTCGACCAACACGTCGGCGCGCCCGACCAGTTCGAGTACGGCGGCGAGACCGGCCGGGTGCTTCAGGTCCAGCAGCACCGACCGCTTCCCGCGGTTCATGACGTCCGTGGGGCCGCCCAACGGGCCGCCCACGCCCACCTCGTCGAGACTCTCCGGCCGGTCGACCCGGACCACCTCGGCCCCGAGGTCGGCGAGGAACATCCCGGCGAACGGGCCCGGACCGATGCCGCCGAGCTCGACCACCCGGCAACCCGCCAGAGGTCCCGTGCCCATGTCAGCGCCCCTTCCAGACCGGCGGCCGCTTCTCCTTGAACGCGGTGGCGCCCTCCCGGGCGTCCTCGGAGGCGAACACGGGGTCGGTGATCGCGGACTGCTTCGCCCAGGACTCCTCCAGGGTCCAGTCCGCGGTGGAACGTGCGATCTGCTTGGTCGCCGCCACCGCCAGCGGACCGTTCGCCGCGATGGTCGCGGCGAGTTCGAGCGCGCCGTCGAGGGCGCCGCCCTCGTCGGTGAGCCGGTTCACGAGGCCGATCCCGGCGGCCCGTTCGGCGCCGATCGGCTCGCCGGTCAGCAGCAGTTCCAGCGCGATGGCGAAGGGGACCCGTCGCGGCAGCTGCAGGGCCGCCCCCGCGCGGGCGACGAGGGCCCGCTTCACCTCCGGCACTCCCAGCCGGGCCGTGCGCGCGGCGACCACCAGATCGCAGGCGAGCAGGAGCTCGAACCCGCCGGCGAGCGCCCAGCCCTCGACCGCGGCGATGAGCGGTTTGCGCGGCGGGGTCATGGTGATCCCGCACAGTCCCCGGCCCTCGATCGACGGCCTCTCCCCCCGCAGGAACGCCTTCAGGTCCATTCCCGCGGAGAACGTCCCGCCGCTCCCCGTGAGCACTCCGACCCGCAGCTCGTCCGACGCGTCGAGTTCGTCGACCGCGTCGGCCACGGCCCGGGCCACGGCTGCGGTCAGGGCGTTCTTCGCGGTGGGCCGGTTGATCGTCACGACTTGGACGGCGCCACGACGTTCGACGAGCACCTCGTCCGACACGTCCCCTCCTTCGTACGGAAGTTGCGGTCAATTCAGTGCACCAGTCTCACCGTAAGACCCGGCACTTCCCTTAGAGTAGCCCGCGTCGAGGTAAATGCGTATACTCAATTCGCCCACGCTGGAGGGGGATGCCGATGCGCCGCACGCTGTTCACCCAGGACCACGAGGACTTCCGCCTCCTGGTCCGCGACTTCCTCACCCGTGAAGTGGTCCCGGTGTACGAGGAGTGGCGACGGGCCGGCCTCGTCCCCCGTGAGCTGTTCACCTCGCTGGGCAAGCTCGGCATCATCGGTACGGCGATACCGGAGGAGCACGGGGGCGGCGGGCAGGACGACTACCGCTACAACGTCGTGATCCAGGAGGAGTGCGCCAGCGCGTGTGTGACGCTGGGCGGCCTGCGCACTCATCTGGACGTGGTCGTCCCCTACTTCACGGGGCTGGCCAACGAGTCGCAGCGGGAGCGCTGGTTCCCGCGGCTGGCCTCGGGCGAGCTCTACACGGCGATCGCGATGAGCGAGCCGGGCACGGGCTCGGACCTGGCGGGCATCGCCACGACCGCGGTCCGCGACGGCGACCACTACGTGCTCAACGGGGCCAAGACCTTCATCACCGGCGGCCACCACGCCGACCTGGTGATCGTCGTGGCCCGCACCTCCACCGATCCGGAGAACCGGCGGTCCGGCCTGTCGCTGCTCGTCGTGGAGAAGGGCATGCCCGGGTTCACCGTGGGCCGCAAGCTGGACAAGATCGGGCTGGCCACGCAGGACACCGTGGAACTGTCCTTCGCCGACGTCCGGGTCCCGGCCGCCAACCTGCTCGGCGCGGAGGGGGCCGCGTTCTCGCAGCTCGGCCGCAATCTGGCGCAGGAGCGGCTGGCCATCGCGGTGGGCGCGGTCGCCCAGACCCGGACCGCGATCGATCTGACCGTCTCCTACGTCCGCGAACGCATGGTGTTCGGCAAGCCGGTCGCGCACTTCCAGAACACGAAGTTCGAACTCGCCGCCATGGCCGCCGAACTGGAGGCCGCCCAGGCCATGCTCGACGCGGCGGTCACCGGGCTCGTCGCGGGCGAGCTGAGTGCCGTGGACGCGGCCAAGACCAAGCTGTTCTGCACCGAGGTACAGGGCCGTGTGGTCGACCGCTGTCTGCAACTGCACGGCGGCTACGGCTACATCCTCGAGTTCCCGATCGCCCGGCTGTACGCCGACGCTCGTGTCACCCGCATCTACGGCGGCACCAGCGAGGTCATGAAGACCATCATCAGCAGGTCCCTCGGTCTGTAAGGGGTAGGTATGCGCATCGACGGTTCCTCCGCGCTGGTCACCGGTGGCGCCTCCGGGCTCGGTCTGGCCACCGCACGCCGGATCACCGACCGCGGCGGCCGTGTGGTCATCGCCGACATCTCCGAGGAGCAGGGCGCCAAGGCGGTCGCCGACCTCGGTGACGCAGCCAGGTTCGTCCGCGCGGACGTCACCGACGCGTCCGCGGTCGAGGCCGCCCTCGACGCCGCGCGGGAGCACGGGCCGCTGCGCTGTGTCGTGCACTGTGCCGGCCGGGGCGGTGACCGTACCCGGATCCTCGACAAGGACGGTGCGCCCGCGGACCTGGACACCTTCGCCGAGGTCGTCCGGATCAACCTGATCGGCACCTACAACGTGCTGCGCCTGGCCGCCTCCCGTATCGCCGAGAACGACGTCCTCGACGACGGCGACCGCGGCGCCGTCGTCCTCACGGCGTCCGTGGCGGCGTTCGACGGCCAGATCGGGCAGACCTCCTACAGCGCGTCCAAGGCGGGCGTGCACGGCATGACCCTGGTCGCCGCCCGTGACCTGGCGAGCCGTCAGATCCGGGTGAACACCATCGCCCCGGGCATCATGGACACCCCGATGCTCGCCCGGCTGCGCGACGACATCCGCGAGGGCCTCGCCGCCACCGTGCCCCATCCCAAGCGGCTCGGCGCCCCCGACGACTTCGCCCGTCTGGCCGTGGAGATGCTGGAGAACCCGTACCTCAACGGCCAGACGGTCCGTCTCGACGGAGCGATCCGGATGGCCCCGCGCTGACGGCTGACGGTCCGGTCAGCCCAGTAGTTCCAGCGCCTCGTCGAGGAGCACCGGCAGTGCGGGCAGCATGCGCCGGTGCATCTCGGTGAACCGGCCTGTCTTCCGGGCCCTTTTGATGAGCAGCGCGGTCGCGGCGGACTCCTTGTACTTGGTCAGCGCCTCGAACCACGCCAGGTCCCGCAGCCGCTCGCCCCGTGCCTCCTGGTATGCCTCGACCAGCTCCGCCTTGCCCGGCATCCCGGTCGGCTCGTCCGACAGGGACGCCGGGTGGCGCGCCTCGTCGGTGAAGAAGGTCAGCCAGGTCACGTCGATGCGGGGGTCGCCCAGCGCCCAGATCTCCCAGTCGATGATCGCGGTGATCCGGTCCGCCTCGCACAGCGTGTTGCCGAGCCGGTAGTCGCCGTGGGTGACCACCGGTGCCATCGCGTCGGGGCGCATGGCGTGCAGCCGGTCGGCGACCGTCTCGTATCCCGTGCGCAGGTCGTCGGGAACGGTCGTGAACGCCCGCGTCCAGCGGTCGACTTCGGCATCGGGCGAGCACACCGACTCGGCCGCGAGCGAGGTGCCGCGCGGGTCGACCCGGTGCAGGGCCGCAAGCATCCGTACGGCGTCGAAGGCGCGGGCCCGCACCAGGTCGGCGGGCACCGTGCCGCGCGGCGCGAGCACCGGCTCGACACACTGCCCGGGCACGAGCTCCATGGCCACGAAGGGCGGTGTGCCCGCGTCGCAGAACAGCACCGCCGGCACCCGTACCCCGGGCCGGCCCGCCAGGGCCTGCATCAGCCTCGCCTGCCGGAGCACGTCCCGGTTGCGGACCGGTGGCAGTCCGGGCGGGGCCACCTTGAGGACCACCCGTTCGTATCCGGCCGGAACGCCGGACAGTTCGGCCACGTAGGTCAGGCTCGACGTGCCGCCGGTGAGCGGCTCGACACCCCGCACCGTGGCTTCGGGGACCCAGCCGCGGACGGCCGCCGACGTACGTGTGGTCAGGTCCCGTACCAGTTCCGCGCTGCTCGCGGCGATGCTCACGATCGGCTCGCTCCTGTCGTGGTCAGGCCGTGGTGCGCCGGGCCGGTTCGAACAACGCCTGCACGTCCGGCCGGCTGACCTTCATGGACGGGGTGCGGGGCAGCTCGTCGACGACCTTGATCTCGGTGGGCAGGTGATAGCGGGCCAGCCGCTCGGTCAGCCACTGCCGCAGCTCGGCCTCGGAGGGCCCGACGGCCCCGTGCCGGACCGTCACGGCGGCGACCGGCACCTCACCGAGCCGTTCGTCGGGAATGCCCACCGCGGCCGCGTCACGCACGGCCGGATGCGCCCGCAGCGCGTCCTCGATGACGCTCGGGACGATCTTGAAGCCGCCCCGGTTGATCGCGTCGTCGGCGCGTCCGTGGATGTAGAGGAACCCGTCGTCGTCGAGGCTGGCGAGATCGGTCGTACGGACCCAGCCGTCACCGGGCAGTTGGGCGCCCTTCGCCTCCAGCACCCCCACGGCACCGGCGGAGACCGGCTCGCCCGTCGTACGGTCGACGACGCGCAGGGCGATGCTCGGGAAGGCGCGCCCGACGCTGCCCCGCTTCGCCGTCCACCATTCCCGGTGGAGCCCGAGGTCCCAGCCCGCGATCGCTCCGGCGAACTCCGTGGCGCCGTACACCGACAGCACCGGGACCCCGAACCGGTCGGTGAACCGTTCGGCGTCCTCGGGGGGCAGCGGAGCGGTGCCGGACGACACCATTTCCACTCCCTCGAACACGTCGGCCGACAGATCCGACTGCAGCACCATCCGCAGCGGGGTGGGTGCCAGCCGGACGCGCCGCGGCCGGGTCCGGCGGACGAGCGCGGCCCACTTCTCGACGTCGAACCGCTCCAGCAGCGCGGTCTGCAACCCGGCCGCCACATTGGCGATCGCGAAGTACAGACCGCCGATGTGGACCAGCGAGGTCCACAGGATGGACGGATGCGTGCGCAACCGCACCTCGTCCGAGGCGACCGGCGTACCCGACGCCTCGAACGCGGCGGTGAGCTTGCGGTAGGTGAGCTCGACGCGTTTGGGACGACCGGTGGTCCCGCTGGTCTGCATGAGGACGGCGACGTCGCCGCGCTCCGCCGCACGCGGCGCGGGCGTCCAGTCGGCGGCGCGCGCCTCGAGCGGCCGGTCCTCCTCACCGGTCTGAAGGGGTACGGCCGCCACCTCGGCGGCCGCGGAGAGCACCCCGGGACGGGCCCAGTCCTCGGCGCCGGCCACCACGACCTGGGGGGCGAGGGTCCTGATGTCCTCGCCCAGGGCCACCTCCCCGTGGAACGGGCTCAGTGTCACGACCTGGCGGCCGGTGGCGAGGACCGCCACCAGCGCGGCCAGGTGTCCCGGCCGGTTCCGCAGGACGATGCCGATCCGGTGCGCGTCGGGTGCGCCGGCCTCGGCGAGCAGCCGGTCGAGGTCGTCGACCGCGCGCCGCAGGTACGCCCAGGGATAGTCGCGGTTCTCGAAGGTCAACGCGGTCGCTTCCGGCACCGCGGAGAGCACCCGGCGCAGCCGGACCGGAAGCGGTCGGTCATCAGGGATCGGCACTGCCTTGTCCTTCGGTCGGGCCCATGGGCGGGGCGAGCTGTCTGCGGTGCCTCCGGACGACGGACGTCGCCTCCGGCTGACGGGCATGAAGGGCGGGCCGGGGTCAGGAGCCGCCGGTCGGCTGACGCTCCGCCGTCTCGTCGGCCGTCAGTCCCGCCACGATGTCGCGGCGCACCAACTTGCCGGTCGGGGTGCGGGGAAGCTCGGGCCAGCAGGCGATGCGGTCGGGGGTCCTGGACCCGCGCAGGGTGGCGCGGATCGACTCCCGCAACTCCTCGGTGTCGACGTTCGCGCCGCCGCGGGGCACGACCACGGCCTCGATCCGCTGGCCCCACTCCTCGTCCGGGACGCCCACGACGACGGCGTCGAGCACGTCCGGGTGCCGCAGCAGGACGTCCTCGATCTCCGCGGGGGCGATGTTCTCCGCGCCGCGGATGATGGTGTCGTCGACCCGGCCCTCGACGTGGAGGTAACCGTCGGCGTCGAGACGGCCCTGGTCACGGGTGTGGAAGAAGCCCCGCTCGTCGACGCTCGGACCCTGGCCCGCGTATTCGCCCGAGACCTGCTCGCCCCGCACCCAGATCTGCCCGGGCTCCCCCGCCGCGGCGACCGCGCCGGTCTCGTCGCGGACCTCCAGCTCGACCGACGGCACCGGCCTGCCGACCGACCCGAGGCGGGCCCGCACCGCCAGATCGTCGCTCGCGACGGCGGCCCGGTGTTCCTCCGGGCCGAGGACCGCGATCGTGGAGGAGGTCTCGGTCAGGCCGTAGGCGTTGACGAAGTCGACGCGCGGCCACGCGCGCAGCGCGGTCTCGATGACCCGCACCGGCATCTTGGCCCCGCCGTAGGCGAGTGCCCGAAGCGAGGGCACCGACCGGTCGAGTCCCTCGGTGTCCATGATCCTTGCGAGCATCGTCGGCACGACCATCGCGTTCGTGATGCGCTGTTGCCGTACGAGGTCGAGCCAGCCGTCCGGGGTGAACTGTTCGAGGGTGACGACACGACGGCCCGCGTACAGGTTCGTCAGCACGTTCGACACGGCGGCGATGTGGTACGGCGGCACACTCATCAGTGCCGCCTCGTCGGCGCCCGCCCCTGCGAACTCCACCGTGCCGAGCACGTAGGAGACCAGATGGTGGTGGCGCAGGACCACGCCCTTGGGCGCCGATGTCGTTCCGCTGGTGTAGATGAGCACCGCCGGGGAATCGGGGTCCGCGGGCTCGTCCTCGGTGTCCTCGGCGTGCTCGGCTTTCTCAGTGTTCTTGGTGTTCTCGGCCTTCTCAGTGCTCTTGATGGTCTCGGTGTTCTCGGTGTCGCTGCCGGCGGCGGCCGCCAGCCATTCCGCCGGGCTCACCGCCGGCACTCCGGCTCGGCGCAGGGCGTCGGCCTGCTCCGGCTCGGCGATGCCCAGCGCGCGGGGGTGGTTGGCCAGCAGGGCGTCGAGCTGCTCGCCGCCCAGCCGGTAGTTGACCGGGACCAGCGGCACCCCGGCCCGGGCCGCTGCGAACAGCGCGACCGGGAAGGCGGGGCCGTTGACCGCCAGATAGAGGATCGCGTCGGCGCCGGCCGCGCGCACCAACCGCGCTGCACCGGCGGACAGCGCACGCAGTCCCGAGGCGGTCAGCCCGTCCTCCGCGCGCCCGACCACGACCCGCTCGCCGAAGCCCTCGGCTGCCATGTCCAGCAGCATCGACACGTTCATCGCCGGATCGCCCCCGCTCAGTCCGAGGCCGGCAGCGGCTTGGCGGCCTTCAGCGGCAGCGGTACGCCGTTCAGCGCCAGCGTGCCCTGCCCGGACTTCGTGCAGAGCACTTCCACGCCGAGTTCCTCGTCCGCGTAGCGCTTGCCGAGCTGCGAACCGCCCATCTGCGAGGGGTCGGGGGTGCCGATCGCTCCGGCCTCCGGCCCACGTGGATCGACCATGGCCGCCCCGCCACAGGTGACCTCCAGGTCCTTCTCCGGCCAACGGACGACGACCACCGTCGTCGCGTCGACCGTGCTGACGAGCGTCTGCCCCACGCGCGGCTTCATCGCAGTTCCTCCGCGGATCTCGTCGTGACTGTCCCAACCCGAGACGGGAAAAGAGTATACGGTTTATCGCGATCGAGCAGCACTGTCACGGATTCCTTCGCTCACATCGGAAATAGAGGCGCTCTAATTCTCTTCGGGCTCGGGTTCCGGGCGACGCCAGTAGACCGCCAGCTGGGTGGCGGCCGCGGCGAGTCCCAACCCTGCGGCCAGCGCCGCGCGTTGCGGGCCGCCGAGCCGTTCGTCCAGCCCGAGCGCCCGGTCGACGCTGAACCGTCCCGGCCCGAGCGCGGCCAGCGCGACGGACGCCGTGCTCAGGTTGAGGACGAACTCGCAGCCCTCGTTCACCACGAAGAACCCGTGCGGCAGGTGCACCGAGCGCGCGGCCACCCCCATCGTGCCGACGACCGCCGACGCCGCCAGCGGGGTCGCCGCTCCGGCCACCAGAGCGGCGCCCGCCCCGATCTCGACGACGGCACTGGCCGCCGCCTGCAGCCGCGGTCTGCGGAACCCGACGGACCCGAACCAGCCCGCCGTACCCTCGAGTGTGCGGCCGTGCCGCACCCCGTGCGCGATCATCGTGCCGCCGATCACCGCACGCAGCGCGTATCGCGCCACATCAACGCCGTTCATCGGTCTCCTTCCCTGGCCGGACCCACGCCGGCCGATCAGATTGCGTCTCGCCGGCCGGTCCGGGCCGCGAACCGGCGGGCCACCTGCGCCACATCGGTCCGTCGGCGCAGCTTCGCCTCGGCCTCCAGGGCGAGGGCGTGCGCCAAGGTCGCGCCCTCGCCGGCGGCGAGCAGTTCGAGGGTGGTGCCGGCGGCGGTCGGCTCGGCGGCGAGGATCCCGTCCACGATCTGCCCTGCGCGCACCGCCAACCGGTCGTGCGGCACGACCTCGTTGACCAGCCCGGCCCGCAACGCCTGTTCTGCGTCGACGGGTTCGCCGGTCAGCATCATCTGCCGTGCCAGCCGTGCCCCCACGGCCCGCGGCAGGAGGGCACTCATTCCCCAGCCCGCCAGCAGGCCGACCGCTGCGTGCGTGTCGGCGAACCGCGCCCGTTCCGAGGCGACGAGGAAGGCGCAGGACAGCGCCAGCTCCAACGCCCCGGTGTAGCAGGGCCCGTTGATCACACCGAGCACCGGTGTGCGGGCGGCCCGCAGCGCGGCCGCCGGGTCCGTACGGGCGCCGGGCGGCGAACCGTGGCCGCCGCCGAGGGACTCCTTGAGGTCGACGCCCGCGGAGAAGGCCGGGTCCGTGCCGGTGAGGACGACCAGCCGGGTTGCGGGGTCCGCGTCCGCCGCCCGGATCGCGGTGATCAGGCCGCGCCGCATCGCGATCGTGAGGGCGTTGCGGGCCTTTGGACGGTCCAGGGTCAGCCGGAGCACGCCGTCCGCCCATCGGCACCGGAGTCCGTCGACGCCGAGGTCTTCGATCACGGCCGCTCAGGCCGTCAGGACCAGAGCCGAGCCCATGCCACCGCCGGCACACATCGCCGCGACCGCCGTACCGCCGCCGCGGCGGCGCAGTTCGTGGGCGAGGGTGGTGACCATCCGCGCCCCGGTCGTCGCGATCGGGTGCCCGAGGCTGCAACCGCTGCCGAACGGATTGACCCGCTCCGGGTCCAGTCCCAGCTCACGGGTGGTGGCCACGGCGACCGCCGCGAAGGCCTCGTTGACCTCGAACAGGTCGACGTCGTCGACGCCGATCCCGGCGCGGTCGAGGGCCTTGCGGATCGCCCGGATCGGGGCGAGACCGGTCTCCACCGGGTCGACGCCGACGCTGGCCCAGGCGCGGACCGTCGCGAGCGGGGTGAGGCCGTGTTCGGCCGCGAGTCCGGCGTCGGCGACGACCACCGCGGCCGCGCCGTCGTTCACGCCGCTGGAGTTGCCCGCGGTGATGGAGAAGCCCTCGATCTCGGGGTGCAGCGCCTTCAGCGCCGCCAGCTTCGCCATGCTGGTGTCGCGCCGCGGGTGCTCGTCGACGTCGAACACCGACGCGGCCCCGTCCCGGTCCGTGACCTTGACCGGGACGATCTCGTCCACGAAGCGGCCCTCGTCGATGGCCCGGATCGCGCGCTCGTGCGAGCGAAGCGCCCACGCGTCCATCTCCTGGCGGGAGATGCCGAGCAGCCGGGCGGTGTTCCAGCCGACGAGGACCGACATGTCGTTGTGGGGCGCGTCCGGCGTCGACACGTGCGACGGCGAGCTCCAGGGGTCCTGCCAGTCCTCGGTACCGGGGATCCGCCGCCGTGCGACCGGCGCCGTCGAGGTCGACTGGGTTCCGCCGGCGATCACCGCGCGGTCCATCCCGGCCCGCACGCTCGCCGCGGCGGTCGCCACGCTCGCCAGCCCGGACGCGCAGTGCCGGTTCTGCGCCAGGCCGGGTACGTGCGTCAGCCCGGCTTCCAGCGCGGCGTAGCGGGCGATGTCCCCGCCGCCGGCCAGCGACTCGCCGAGCACGACGTCGTCGATGCTCTCCGGTGGCAGGCCCGCCCGCTGTGCGGCCTCGCGGACGACGGCGGTGGCGAGGTCGAACGCACTCACCTCGCGCAACGCGCCCTTGCGAGCGGTGCCGATGGCGGTGCGGCAGGCTGACAACAGAACGGCTTCGGTCATGCAATTGGTTGTACTCTATTTCGACACCCACGGGAAGTGCGTGCGGATCGGCCGACCCACAAGAGGAGTTGCCGGATGGAGCCCAAGACCGTCCTGTACGAGGTGACCGACCACGTCGCGACGATCACCCTGAACCGACCGGAGGTCATGAACGGCTTCAACCAGGAGATGCTCGACGACTTCGAGCTCATCTGGCGGACGGTCAAGACCGACGACGACGTGCACGTGGTGGTGCTGCGCGGCGCGGGCGAGCGCGCCTTCTGCACCGGCATGGACGTCAAGGAGGGCATCGACCGCCACCCCAACGTCTGGAGCCGGACCGACCCCGGCGAGTACCTGTCGCCCAAGCTCAACCAGGTGTGGAAACCGCTGGTCTGCGCGGTGCACGGCATGGCCGCCGGCGGTGCGTTCTACTGGCTCAACGAGGCCGACATCCTCATCTGCTCCGACGACGCCACCTTCTTCGACCCGCACGTCAGCTACGGACTCACGGCGGCACTCGAGCCGATCGGCCTCGCCCGGCGCATCCCGCTCGGCGAGACCCTGCGCATCGCGCTGCTCGGTCTCGACGAACGCCTGTCGGCCGCCCGCGCCCTGCAGATCGGCCTGGTCAGCGAGGTGCTCCCGCGCGAGCAACTGTGGGAGCGGGCCGACGAGCTCGCCCGCATCATCGCCGCCAAACCGCCCGCCGCGATCCAGGGCACCGTCCGGGCCGTCTGGGAGTCGCTCGACGCCACTCGCACCCAGGCGCTGCGCACCGGGCTGTCGTACACCCAGATCGGCAACCCGGCCGGAAAGGCCGCGGTCGACCGCTCCGCGGTGCCGCGCAGACAGTGGACGCTGCGCTGACACTCCCGTACGCTCCGAAAAAGAGTGCACTTTTAAGGAGGCACTGATGCGCTTCGGAATGCCGTGGCCCGGCGCCGACATCGCCCGCGAGGCCGAGCAGGCCGGCGTCGGCGCGTTCTGCACCGGGGACTTCGTCGACCACGACGCGTACACGACGCTCGCCGAGATGGTCGCGAGCACCGAGCGGGCACTGGTCGGCCCCGCCATCGCCTACGCGTTCGCCCGCACCCCCTACGCCCACGCCACCGCGCTGCGGCAGTTGCACGCCCGGGCGCCGGGCCGGCTGTTCCTGGGGCTGGGCACCGCGGCGTTCCGGATCAACCGCGACTGGTTCGGCGTTCCCGCCGACCGTCCGGTGGAGCGGGTGGCCGAGACCGTCGGCGCCGTCCGCGCCTGGCTGCACGCGGAGAACGGCGAAAGGGTCCGTTACTCGGGCGAGTTCTACTCGACCGACGCCGACGTCCGCGCCCCGGTGCTCGGCCGTCTCGACATCCCGATCCTGCTCGCCGCCTTCAACAAGCGCATGGCGCGGACCGCGGGCCGGGTCGCCGACGGCGTGATCGGGCACGGCCTGTTCACCCGCTCCTGGTGGAACGACGTCGTGCGTCCGGCGGTGGAGAAGGGCACGGCCGACAGCCCGCGCACCGTACCTCCCGTCGAGCACGGCTGGATCATCACCGCCGTCGACGACGCCGCTCCCGAGCGGGCGATCGCCGACGCCCGCCGGATGATCGCCTTCTATCTCACGGTGAAGACGTACGACCCGTTCGTCGCCCACCACGGCTGGGAGGAACCGGTGGCGCGCCTGCGCGAGGCGTTCGGGGCCGGCGACACCGACGCCATGGCCACCGCCGTCACCGACGAGATGCTCGCCGAGATCGCGCTCTGCGGCACCACCGCCGACGCGAAGGCGATGCTCGCCGACCGCGCCGGCTCACTCCCCCGCGACGTCGGCCACTTCGCTCCCCCGAGCTTCCTGGTGAGCCCCAAACGCCGCGCCGCGTACGCCCGTTCGAGCCTCGCCCTGATCGACGCCGTACCGGCACAGGCCTGACCCGGCCCGCGATTGCCCACCGCTCGACATCACGGACTCCGGAACAAGACAACCGCAGGAGACGGCTCATGACGACGGCGAACTCGTTCTCTTCGCAGCTCTACATCGACGGCCGCCGGACCGACGGCGGCTCCGACGCGATCGTCGTCGTACGGAATCCCGCTACGGAGGAGCCGATCGCGGAGGTCCCCCAGGCCTCGCTCGCGGACGTGCGCCGTGCGATCGCGGCGGCGCGGAAGGCCTTCGACGAGGGGCCCTGGCCGCGGATGAAGCCCGCCGAGCGGGCCGCGGCGCTGCTGCGCATGGCCGAGGAGATGGAGCGCCGCCTGCCCGAACTCGTCGCCCTCAACATGGCCGAGGCGGGCTCGGTGCGCTGGCTGGCGGAGAGCATCCAGACCGGAATCCCGGTCGCGCAGCTGCGCGACATGGCCGAGCGGGTGATGCCGGCGTTCGCGTGGGAGCGGGCGATGGATCCCACGGTCGTACCGGGCAGGGGCATCTCCCAGGGAGTGCTGCGGCGCGAGCCCTTCGGGGTCTGCACCCTGATCCCGGCCTACAACTTCCCGTTCTTCCTCAGCATGATGAAGCTCGTCCCCGCCTTGGCGGCGGGCTGCACCGCCGTACTGAAGCCGGCCCCGGCCACTCCGCTGGAGTCCCTGCTGATCGGCGACTTCGCCGAGGCGGCCGGTCTGCCGCCGGGCGTGGTGAACGTCGTGACCGGTGACATCGAGGCCGGCCGGGAACTGACCACCAGCCCCATGGTGGACCTCGTCAGCTTCACCGGGTCGGACACGGTCGGGCGCATGGTCTACGCCCAGGCGGCGCCCTCCATGAAGAAGGTCGTCCTCGAACTCGGCGGAAAGTCCGCGAGCATCGTCTGCGCCGACGGGGATCTCGACGCGGCTGCCCGCGCCGCCCTCGCGGGCATCACCACCCATGCCGGCCAGGGTTGTTCGCTGCTGACCCGCACCCTGGTCCACGAGTCCGTCCACGACGAACTCGTCGAACGGATCAGCGCGGGCCTGGACGGTGTCAGGGTCGGCGACCCCGCGGACGCGGCCACCACGATGGGCCCGCTCATCAGCGAGGCCCAGCGGGCCAAGGTCGAGAAGCTGATCCGCACCGGCGAGGAGGAGGGGGCGCGGATCGTCAGCGGCGGCGGACGCCCGGCCGGTCTCGACAAGGGCTACTTCGTGGAGCCGACGCTCTTCGCCGATGTGGACAACGCGATGACGATCGCGCAGACGGAGTTCTTCGGTCCGGTCGGCGTCGTCATCCCGTTCGGCACGGTCGACGAGGCGGTCCGGATCGCGAACGACAGCCCCTACGGCCTGTCCGGCGGCGTCTGGAGCGCCGACACGGCGACCGCCTACGAGATCGCCACCCGCATCCGCACGGGCAGCGTCGCGATCAACGGCGGCGGCACCGGAGTGAACCCCCGAGCGGCGTTCGGCGGGTACAAACAGAGCGGACTCGGCCGCGAGTGGGGCGAGTTCGGGCTCGACGAGTACCTGCAGACCAAGAGCGTCAGCTGGGCCGCCCGCTGAGGCGGGCGGCCACACCGATCAGAACGCCAGGGCGACCAGCACGACGTTGAGCGCGATGATGACGAGACTCGCGCAGCAGGCGAGAACGGTCGTGGGCCTGCGGTTCGTCCAGTCGCCCATGACCTCCGGCCTGCGCGTCAGCAGGACCAGCGGGACAAGGGCAAAGGGGATACCGAATGACAGCGTCACCTGGCTGAGCACCAGAGCCCTGGTGGGGTCCACGCCCATCGCCAGCACGGCCAGAGCGGGCACGACGGCGAGGCTTCTGCGCACGTAGAGCGGGATACGGCGGCGCAGGAAGCCCTGCATGACGACCTGGCCGGCGTAGACGCCGACGCTGGAGGAGGCGAGCCCCGAGGCGAGCAGGGCGACGGCGAACAGCAGGGCGGTCAACGCACCCGAGCTCGCGGCGAACTGGGCGTGTGCGCCCTCGATCGTCGGCTCGGCACCCGATCCGTGCAGCGTCGTCGCGGCGGCCACCAGCATGGCCATGTTGATCAGGCCGGCCACCCCCATGGCCAGCACGACGTCAACGCGCTGGGCCCGCAGCAGAGTTCCGCGCCGAAGGCCCTGCCCCGGGGCGAAACGCTCCTGGGTGAGGGCGGAGTGCAGATAGATGGCGTGGGGCATGACGGTCGCCCCGACGATCCCCGCCGCCAGCAGCACGCTCTCGCTGCCGTCGAACCGCGGGACGAAGCCCGAGGCCACGCCGCCGAGCGGGACATCCGCCGTGAGCGTCTGGTAGAGGAACGCGCACGCGATCACGGCCAGCATCGCGGTGATCAACGCCTCGAACCTGCGCTGACGCGCCGTGCGGACGGCCAGGATGACGAACGACGCGGCGGCGATCAGCAGACCGC
Source organism: Streptomyces sp. MMG1533 (assembly GCF_001279775.1). Classification (GTDB taxonomy): domain Bacteria; phylum Actinomycetota; class Actinomycetes; order Streptomycetales; family Streptomycetaceae; genus Streptomyces. Next base: position 113,992 of record NZ_LGDG01000248.1, read on the forward strand.
CCTGCAACAGGGGAAGACCGAAGAGCAGGTTCAGGGCGATCGCGCCGCCGATGAGCTCGGCGAGGTCCGTCATGATCACCACGATCTCCGCCTGCAGCCACAACAGCCGCACGACCGGCCGCGAGTAGTGGTCGCGGCAGAGCTCGGCCAGGTTCCGCCCGGTGGCGATCCCCAGCTTGGCGGACAGGTACTGCAGCAGCATGGCCACGACATTGGCCGCGAGGACCACCCAGAGCAGCAGGAACCCGAAGCGGGTCCCGCCCTCCACGTTGGTCGCGAAGTTCCCGGGGTCGATGTAGGCGACGGCCGCCACGAACGCCGGGCCGATCAGGGCGACAACGCGCCGCCTCCCCAGCCGCAGCGGGACCTGTGGGACGGCGTCGGACGAGATCTGAGCGGGAGAGTTCATAGCACCACCTTCACCGAGGGTGGTACATAGAGTGTACTGTATTCGCTCGGGCGGCAAGTGGTGGAGGTCGGGATGAGAATCGGCATGACCCTGAACTACAGCGGCGGTTTCCGGGAATCCGTGGCGGCGCTCGGTGACTACGAGAAGGCCGGGCTGGACATCGTCTTCGTCCCCGAGGCCTACTCTTTTGACGCGATCAGTCAGCTCGGATTCGTCGCCGCTCGCACCGAACGCCTGGAGATCGCCTCCGGCATCCTCCAGATCTACACCCGCACCCCCACCCTGACCGCGATGACGGCCGCCGGCCTGGACTACGTCTCCGACGGCCGGTTCACCCTCGGCCTCGGCGCCTCCGGGCCCCAGGTCATCGAGGGCTTCCACGGACAGCCGTACTCCGCTCCCCTCGCCCGCACCCGCGAGATCGTGGAGATCTGCCGTTCGGTCTGGCGCCGGGAGGAGGTCGTGCACGAGGGCCCGCACTACCGGATCCCGCTCCCGCCCGAGCAGGGCACCGGGCTGGGCAAACCGCTGAAGCTCATCAACCGCCCGGTGCGCGAACGCATCCCGATCGTGCTCGCCGCCATCGGCCCGAAGAACGTGGCCCTGGCCGCGGAGATCGCGGAGGGCTGGATGCCGATGTTCTTCCACCCCGAGAAGGCGGCGGAGGTGTGGGGCCCCGCGCTGGCCGAGGGCTCGGCCCGGCGGGACGCCGCGCTGGGGGCGCTGGACGTCGTGGTCTCGGCGCCGCTGGCCATCGGCGAGGACGTCGACGACCTGATCGAGCTGGCCCGGCCGCAACTCGCCCTGTACATCGGCGGGATGGGGGCGCGCGGCCGCAACTTCTACCACGCCCTCGCCTGCCGCTACGGCTACGAGGCCGAGGCGGCCGCCATCCAGGACCTCTACCTGTCCGGCCGCAAGACCGAGGCCGCGGCCGCCGTACCCGCCGACCTGCTCCGCGCGACCGCCCTGATCGGCCCCGCGTCTCATGTCACCGAGCGGCTGGAGGCCTTCCGCGCCGCCGGAGTCACCACCCTCAGGGTCAACCCGGTGGCTCCGGACCCCGGGCGGCGGCTGTCCGACGTCGAGGAACTCAAGGTGATGGCCTCGTGAACGGCCGGAGCTCCTGCCCACGTCCGTGCGCGGCTCCGGAGAACGAGGCCCCGGAGAAGAGGAACGTCGAGTAGTCGTCCTCGACGACCTCGGCGATCATCCGGCTGCTGCGCGGGAAGGAGAACGTGGTGTCGTTCACCATGTCCGTCCACTGCTTCTCGGCGACGGGATCCACCTCGATGACGTCGTGGCCGTAGTCACGGGTGTAGACGAGCGCGTCCATGACGAGGTCCACCTGGTCCCCCGAGTAGCAGGGGTCGCTGCCCAGTCCGCCGTCCGGGCCGCCGGGGAAGAAGAGGTTCGGGAAACCGGCGGCCGCGACTCCGAGGTAGGTGCGCGGCCCGTCCGCCCAGTGCTCCTCCAGCGCAACGCCCCCTCGGCCGCGTATCTCCAGGCCGGCGAGCGCGCCGGTGGCCACGATGAGGAAGCAGGTGCGGAACGTGGAGCCGTCCTGCGCCCGCGCGGTCCACGTCCCGGACCGCTCGTCGTAGACGACCGAGTTCACCCTGGTGCGGAACCGGATGTCACACCGCAGATCGAACCGGTCGACCACGTAGTCGAAGTAGCGGTCGGCCTCCGGGCGGCCCGCGATCCGCTTCGAGCGTTCCCACTCAGCCCGCAGGTTCTGCGACAGCAGGTAGGAATGTGCGTGGCGGACAGTGCCGACAGCGCTGCCCGCTTCCAGCAGGTGCACCGAGAATCCCGCCTCGCGGGCCAGACGGAGCTGGTAGACGCCGGTGACACCGGCCCCGATGACCAGAACGTCCGTCCGGTCTCCCGGGCGCGTGCCCTGCGCCCGTGCGACCCGCGCTCCCGTGCCGACCGGCGCCTTCGTCGCTTCGCTCATCTGCCCTCCCGCGTGACAGGCAGGGGCCGCGGCTCCCGCATGAGACTCATTGATATTTCGACCGGTCGATCGAATAATCAGCCCGAGACTAAGGGAGGTGCTGGGCGGGATCAATGGTCGTGACAGACCCCGCCGGAACGGGCGTCTCACGGCACCCCGGCAACCTTTGCGGGAGCGGTGGCGACTGGCAGATGACGCGCTCCACGAACTGCCGAACGAAGGTCACCACGTGAGTCCAAGAGCAGCCCTGCACCGCCGGAGGCGGAGCAGGAGAACGAACCGCCCCACTGTTCTGATCGGCGTGGTGGCCATCGCTGTGATCGGGGGCGCGATCACCGGCGGCATCCTGATGACGTCATCGGCCTCCGGGCCGGACGCGGGCACCTACCGGCTGGTGAACGCCGCCGACGGCCAGTGCCTCGCCGTACCGTCCGCCGCCACGGCGAGCGACGTACAGCTGAACCAGGCGGCATGCGGCAGCGCGGCCGATCGGACCTGGCAACTGGCCTCCTCCGACGGCGGGTTCACCGTGAAGGCGGCGCACAGCGGCCTGTGTGCGGGGGTCGAGAACGCGTCGAGGTCGGCGGGCCGGGCCGTACAGCAGCAGACCTGCGACGGCACAGCCTCGCAGGTGTGGAAGCCGAGGCAGGTGGGGAGCGCGTACCACCTGGTCAACGCCAAGAGCGGCGAGTGCCTGAACATCAAGGCCCGCCGGGCGCAGCAGGACTCCTGCGACAAGGTGCGCAGCAAGAGCTGGACGTTGAAGGCGGTGGGGGGCTGGTCCTCGCCGCCCGCTTCGGAGTCGCCCTCACCCTCGGCATCGTCCCCGTCCCCGTCCACGTCTCCGTCCGCCTCCCCGTCGGTGTCTGCTTCGGCGAGCAAGTCCGCGACCGCATCCGCCGCCACGTCCGCGTCCCCCCGCGCCGCCTTCGGTTCCTGGCCCACGGCCACCGGGGGCAGGCCGGTGACCTCCACCATCGAGATCTCCGGCAGCTACGACGGCGGCCTGCAGCGCTTCTACGGCTCGGGCGCACTGGGCGGCGCCGGCCAGGACGAGGACCAGGACCCGGTCTTCGAGCTCGCCGACGGAGCCGTACTGAAGAACGTCGTCCTCGGCGCGCCGGCCGCCGACGGCGTGCACTGTCTGGGCAGCTGCACCCTGCAGAACGTGTGGTGGCAGGACGTCGGCGAGGACGCGGCCACCTTCAAGGGCACGTCCCCCTCGGCCACGTACCTCGTCGTCGGCGGCGGCGCGCGGAAGGCGGACGACAAGGTCTTCCAGCACAACGGTGCCGGAACGCTGACGATCAAGAACTTCCAGGTCTCCGAGTTCGGCAAGCTCTACCGCTCGTGCGGCAACTGCGAGACGCAGTACGAGCGCCACGTCGTGGTGAGCAACGTGCGGGCGACCGGCCCCGGAAAGGTACTGGTCGGCATCAACGCCAACTACGGGGACACCGCGACCCTCTCCGGTGTGACGTTCATCGGCGACGGCGGCCGGGACATCACAGTCTGCGAGCGATTCCAGGGCAACACCACCGGCGCGGAGCCGGGCAAGGTCGGCAGCGGCCCGGACGGCACGTACTGCCGCTACAGCGCATCGGGCATCACCTACAAGTGACCGGGTGCCTCGGCCGCGCGCGGCACCTGCGCGTCGCGGCCGGGCACCGACCGGAGCGTCCCTGTGAGACTCGGTGTTATGGCCATGCACTCGAAAACCTGTGGCTAGACTCGCGCCCCATGCGTAACTCCAGTCCCGTCAGGCAGTGCAGGAAGTTGTTCCCCCGCGCATCGCGCGCCGACCTTTCCGACTGGAGAAGAACGACCCCGAACGCGGTCCCCCGGGGCGCCCGTACGCGTCTCGACTCGCCTGCGGAGAGGGGCGACGAAGTCCCGTGAAGGCTCGGCACAAGCAGTCCCGCGACCCCCGTGGACACTGGCTGTTACTGATACTCGTCCTCCCCGCGATGTTCGCGGCCCTGCTCTTCGAGGGCTGGACCAACCACGAGGTCGACGCGGCCAAGACACGGTCCGCCTGCACCTCACCCGCACCCGATGCGGTCGCGAGCGGCGGCCCTGTGGTGGGGATCAACCGCAACGGGATACAGACCGGCTCGATGCCCGCCCGCACCGTCGCACTCACCTTCGACGGCGGCCCCGACCCTGTGTGGACCCCGCGCCTGCTCGACCTGCTGCGTCGGCACGGGGCGCGCGCCACCTTCTTCCTCTTCGGCTCCCAGGCGGCCCGCCACCCCGACCTGGTACGGCGGATCCGCGACGAGGGACACGAGATCGGCTCGAACACCTACACCGGTGCCGCCCTGGGCGAGGCGTCGTCCGTCCGCTTCTCCGCCGAACTGGACCTGACCCAGAGCGCGTTGGCGGGAACCACGGGCCTGCGCACCAACCTGCTGCGGATGCCTCGGACCACCTCCCCGGACACCCTGTGCGGCCGGGAGTGGCAGGCGGCACAGCGCGTCGCCGCCGACGGCTATGTACTCGTCGCCGCCGACAAGGCGTCCCGGAAGCCGGCCCAGGGCCTGGTCCGGCAGCTCAGCCAGACGGAGACCGCCTACCGGGAAGCGAAGAAGCTGCTCGAGAACCGGAATGTCGATCGCTTCACCACCGTCTCGGCAGGGCTCAGGCTCACCCCGTACGCACCGGTGTCCACCCTCGAGAGGTGGCGCGGCACCGCCCTTGTCCGGGCGACCACCGTCGGGCGCGCCTTCTCGAACGCCATGACCTGGACGCTCGGCATCGCGGGCGCACTCGGGGTGCTGCGCCTGCTGCTGCTCGTCGTCTTCGCGCGCGCTCACGTCCGGCGCCTGGAGCGCTCCCGGCCCGGCGCGCCCTGGCTGCTGGAGATGACGGAACCGGTCACGGTGCTCGTGCCCGCCTACAACGAAGAGGCCGGGATCGAGTCCACCGTCCTTTCCCTGCTCGCCTCCGACTACCCCCGGCTGCAGATCATCGTGGTCGACGACGGCTCGACGGACCGTACGGCGGACCTCGCCGAGGGCATCGGCGATCCGCGCGTACTGGTGATCCGCAAGCCCAACGGCGGCAAGGCCGCCGCCCTCAACACCGGTCTGGGCCACGCGAGTCACGACATCGTGGTCATGGTCGACGCCGACACCGTCTTCGAACCGGATGCCATCCACCATCTCGTCCAGCCGCTGGCCCACCCGGCCGTCGGCGCGGTCAGCGGCAACACCAAGGTCGGCAACCGACGGGGCCTGCTGGCCAAGTGGCAGCATCTCGAGTACTGCTTCGGCTTCAATCTCGACCGCCGGATGTTCGAGGTGCTGGAGTGCATGACCACCGTCCCCGGTGCCATCGGCGCCTTCCGCCGGGACGCGCTCATGGGTGTCGGCGGGGTCAGCGACGACACCCTCGCCGAGGACACCGACCTCACGATGGCGCTGTGGCGGGCCGGCTGGCGGGTGCTCTACGAGGAGTCCGCCGTCGCCTGGACCGAAGTGCCCACCTCCCTGCGCCAGTTGTGGCGCCAGCGCTACCGCTGGTGCTACGGCACCATCCAGGCCATGTGGAAGCACCGCCGTGCCGTCCTGGAAGTGGGCGTGGCCGGGCGCTTCGGCCGGCGCGGACTCATGTACCTGGCACTCTTCCAGGTCGTCCTGCCGCTGCTCGCGCCGGTCATCGACGTGTTCGCCCTGTACGGCGTGCTGTTCCTCGATCCGCTGAGTTCGGCCACGGTGTGGTTCGCCTTCCTGGGCGTCCAACTGGTCTGCGCCGGTTACGCGTTGAAGCTCGACGGGGAGCGGAAACGGGCGCTGTGGTCGATGCCTTTCCAACTCTTCGTCTACCGGCAGCTGATGTACCTGGTCGTCATCCAGTCCGTGGTCGCCGCTCTGCTCGGCAGCCGGCTGAAGTGGCACCGCATGAAGCGATCCGGTACGGCCGCTGAACAGATCGGCGGCCCGGTCCCGTATAAGAGCCTGCCGACGAGGTGATCCCGATGTGGTGAGGGACTGAACAGGCTGATGAATGACGGGACCGACCGCCTGGCGGGCTACTACGACCGGAGTGCAGGTGCGGCGGAGCCGCCGCGTGGCGTCACGGGGCGGGCGGCGCGCGGGAACGCGGCTCTGCCCACGACACGTACGGCGCCGCTGCCGGGCATGCCCTCCCCCGCCACTCCGGGCCGCACGGGCCACGGACGCAGGCCCTCCGGCGACACGGGCGGCCGTCGTTCTCCCAAGCCGCGCCCAACCCGGCGCCGCAGGGGCACGCGGCTGGCGATCCTCCTGGTCTCCGCGCTGCTCGTCTCCCCCGCCGGTACGTACGTGTGGGCCGACACCAAGCTCGACCAGGAGGTCGACCTCGGCGCGCTCCCCGACCGCCCGGCGGACGGGCGGGGGACCAACTACCTGATCGTGGGCTCCGACAGCCGCGACGGCCTGTCCGAGCAGTCCAGGAAGGATCTGAGCACCGGCTCGGCAGAGGGCCGCCGCACCGACTCGATGATCCTGCTGCACACCGGCGCGAACGGCACCACGATGCTGAGCCTGCCGCGCGACTCGTGGGTGACGGTCCCGCGGTACGTCCGCCCCGAGACCGGCAGAAGCTTCTCCGCCGAGCCGAACAAGCTGAACGCCGCGTTCGCCCTCGGCGGCCCCGACCTGCTCGTACGGGCGGTGGAACGCAACACCGGGCTGCGCATCGACCACTACGCGGAGATCGGCTTCGCAGGCTTCGTCGGCGTGGTCGACGGGGTCGGCGGCGTGGACCTGTGCCTGGACAAGGCCGTCAAGGACGAGAAGTCGGGCGCGGACCTGCAAAAGGGCTGCCAGACCCTCGACGGCGCCAAGGCGCTGGCGTTCGTCCGGCAGCGCAAACAGGAAGCCCGGGGCGACCTGGGCCGCACCCGCAACCAGCAGAAGTTCCTGACCGCGCTCGCCAAGAAGGCCGCCACTGCGGGGACGCTCCTCAACCCGGCCAAGTCATTCCCGACCCTCGACGCGGGCCTCGACACACTCGTGGTGGACCAGGACACGGACCTGCGGGATCTCATGTCGCTCTTCGAGGCGATGCGGGGCGTCACCGCGGGCGGCGGCAGGCAGCTCAACGTGCCCGTCTCCGACCCCGGCTTCGCCACCTCCAAGGGCAGCGCCGTGAAGTGGGACGACCGCCGGGCCCGGAAACTCTTCACGGAGCTGAGGGCCGACCGGCCGGTGACGCTCCCGCAGGGGAAGTGACCACGACGGGCCGGGGGCCGTCAGGCCGGCTGAGCGGAGGAGTGCAGCGCCGCGGCCGGGGCCTCGCGGACGTGCGGGTAGGCGGCTGTCCGGTGCTGGAAGGACAGGATCTTCGGGTTCCGTACGACGCCGTCGCGGATCTCGATGGCCTTGCTGACCGTGGCGTCGGCCTCCCATGCCGCGGGGCCGCTCATGACCTTGCGCAGATAGGGCAGGAGCGCCTCGCTGATCTCCCACGTCGCCGAGTTCCACAGATGGGACGGGCTGTGATCCACTCCGTAGTAGTGGCAGCCCGGCCCGACCGTGGGCATCGGGTCGCCGAAGGTGGTCGGCCGGGCCCACTCGAAGCCCATGCCCTCGTCGCAGGCGACGTCGACGAAGAAGGTGCCCGGCCGGAACAGGGCGAGTTCCTCGTCGGTGACGAACATCAGCGGTGCGTCGGTGTCCTGCAGGACGCAGTTGACGATGATGTCGAACCCGGCCAGGTACTCCGCCAGCGGCTTGGAGCCGCCCGCGGTGAAGGCTCGCAGGCGCGACGAATCGTCGTCCTGCTCCTCGAAGTGGCCCATCACGACCGACGGCATCGGCGAGGCCACCGCCGCCGCGGCGCGTTGGGTGAGCACCGTGACGTCGGAGACGCCCATGGCGCCCAGGCCCGTGACCGCTCCGCGCGCCGTGGCGCCGAAGCTGATGACCGCCGCGCGCAGGCGGCGCCCGTAGCTGCCGGTCAGCCCGCCGAGCTGCAGGGCGTGCAGCACCGAGCAGTAGCCGGCGAGCTCGTTGTTCTTGTGGAACACATGGACGCTGAAGGCGCCCGTGGAGGTCCAGTGGTTCATGGCCTCCCAGGCGATGAGGGTCAGCCGCCGGTCGATGCCGAGCTGCGTCATCTCCTCGTCCTGCACGCAGTGCGGCCATCCCCACAGCACCTGGCCCTCGCGCAGCGCGGCGGCGTCCTCGTGCATGGGTTTGGGCAGCAGCAGCACGTCGCACTCGGCGAGGAGTTGCTCACGGGAACGCAGGCCCGCCACGAGTGGTCGCAGCGCGTCGTCGGCGACGCCGAACCGGTCGCCGTAACCCTGTTCGAGGAAGATCCTCTCGCGTACGTCCGGGGCGATCCGGTCGAGGTGGGCGGGGTGCAACGGCAGCCGGAACTCGTTCTCCTTGCGGGAGGTGGCGAGGACTCCGAGGCTCATCAGGCTCATGCGCTTCCTCATCATTTCGTCGGTGTCGTGCGGGAAACCCGCGACGACATTGCGAGGTGCGCTCGGTGCCGCAACCGTACTCCCCTCCGGCCCCCGGAGCCGACCGGTCGCAGCGTCGCCGGCGCCTTGACCGCCCACCGGGAACGTTCCCGGCACTCCGGACGTTCTAGGAAGTGGTTGTGGTTGAAGTTTGCGAACGTGGAAGCGCCCGCGGAGTTCTGACAGCGGGCGCTCTGTCGTTTCGGGGGGTTTTCTTCGACGGCTGGCGACCAGCAGCCCGGGTTCGCGTGAGCGCGCGTTCTCCGACCTACTCGCCATCTCGAAGGAGACATCACGTGGCTCAGGGAACCGTGAAGTGGTTCAACGCGGACAAGGGGTTCGGCTTCATCGCCCCCGATGAGGGCGGTGCCGACGTCTTCGTCCACCACTCGGCGATCGACACCGGTGGGTTCCGCTCCCTGGAGGAGAACCAGCGGGTGGAGTTCACCACCACCCAGGGCCCCAAGGGTCTGCAGGCCGACCAGGTCCGCGCGCTCTGAGGATCCATTCCGAAGCAGGCCCGCCCCGCGGGCCTGCTTCGCGCTGCTCCGCTACGGGCTTCCCGCACCCGGCGCCCTGCCCCCGCGCCGTCGGTACCGGCCCGCACGCTCCCCGAAAGGACAACTGTGACCACTGACATCATCAACCGGGGCACCGAACCGGCCGATCCCGCCGGGACGACGAAACCTCCTCCCCACCGGGGCAGCGACTACGCCGCGCTGTCCCGCGAGGTGAAACGGAGCGGGCTGCTGAAACGGCGCCCGGGCTACTACTCCGTCAAGGTCGGGGCGAACCTGCTCCTGCTGGCCGCCGGCTGGACCGCGTTCGCCCTGATCGGGCAGTCCTGGTGGCAACTGCTGACCGCCGCCTTCCTCGCGGTGATGTTCACCCAGACCGGGTTCATCGGGCACGACGCCGGACACCACCAGATCGCCGCCTCCAAGCGCGTCAACGACCTGCTCGGCCGCGTGCACGCCGACCTGCTGATCGGCCTCAGCTACGGCTGGTGGATCGCCAAGCACAACCGGCACCACTCCCACCCCAACCACGTCGACCACGACCCCGACATCGCCGACGGTGCGATCGCCTTCACCCAGGACCAGGCCCGCGTCCGCCGCGGAGCGTATGCCTGGCTGGGCCGTCACCAGGCCTGGCTGTTCTTCCCGATGCTGCTTCTGGAAGGACTCGCCCTGCACGTCGCCGGGGTGAAGGCGCTGTTCGACGGGAGTGGCACCCGCGCCTCGCTGAAGAGCAGGGTGGCCCAGGCGAGCCTGCTGACGGCACACCTCGTCGGCTACCTCACCGCCGTGTTCTGGGTACTGCCGCCCGTCCAGGCCGTGTGCTTCCTGCTCGTGCACCAAGGACTGTTCGGGCTGTACATGGGGTGCTCGTTCGCCCCCAACCACAAGGGCATGCCGCTCTTCGCCAAGGACGACAAGATCGACTTCCTGCGCCGGCAGGTACTGACCTCGCGCAACATCCGCGGCCACCGGGTCACCGACTTCGCGCTCGGCGGGCTGAACTACCAGATCGAGCACCACCTGTTCCCCTCCATGCCGCGGCCCAGCCTGCGCCACGCCCAGGAACTCGTGCGCACGTTCTGCGCCCGGCACGGCATCGCCTACCACGAGACCGGGCTCATCGACTCCTACGCCCAGGTACTACGGCACCTCCACGCGGTCGGCGGCCCGCTCCGCCCCGAGCTGGAGTACTGACCCCGGAGCCCCACCGCACCCGCTGACCTGCGACAACCACCACCCGAGTCATCGGCGTGTGGCGTTCCCGTCATGCCCGGGACCCGAGGAGATCACCACCGGCTTCAGCTCTTCGCCACGAGCTCCTCGAGCGCGATGTTGAGCTCCAGGACGTTCACCCGGGGCTCGCCCATGAAGCCGAGGGTGCGGCCTTCGGTGTGGTCGTCGACGAGCTGCTGGACCCGGGCGACCGACAGATCGTTCTTCTCGGCGACCCGGTGGACCTGGAGGTCGGCGTACGCCGGGGAGATGTCCGGGTCGAGGCCGGAGCCGGAGGACGTCACCGCGTCGGCGGGCACCTCGGACGCACTGACCTGGTGATCGGCGGTCGAGTTGTCCTTGATGACGGCGGCCCGGGCGGCGAGGACCCGGGCGCACAGCGAGCCCTCCTCGGACTTCGCGGTGCACTTGCCGTCGACGGCGCCGTTGTCGGCCGAGCGGTTGGTGGCTCCGGACAGGATCAACTTGTACTGCGTGTTGACGCTGTTGCTCCCGAGGCCGTTCCGCGGCCGGCCCTGGAACCACTTCAGGTCCGGCTCCGGTGTCTCCTGCCCCTTCTTCAGCGGCAGGTCGTACGACTGCCCGATCAGCGACGAGCCGACGACCTTGCCGTCCGCCTTGATCTCCGAGCCGTTCGCCTTGTCGTGGAACAGCGCCTGGGCGATGCCGGTGACGACCAGCGGATAGATGACGCCCGTCACCAGGGTCAGCACGAGGAGGGCACGCAGTCCCGCCCCGAGCAACCGGGCGGTCGTGGTAACCGAGTTGTTCATGGCGATCAGCACGCTTTCAGGAGATTACAGCCCGGGGACGAGGGAGATGAGCAGGTCGATGATCTTGATGCCGATGAAGGGCGCGATCAGTCCGCCCAGCCCGTAGATCCCGAGGTTGCGCCGGAGCATCTTGTCGGCGCCGACCGGCCGGTACCGCACACCCCGCAGGGCGAGCGGCACCAGGGCGATGATGATCAGCGCGTTGAAGACGACGGCCGACAGGATCGCGGAGTCCGGCGAGGCCAGCCGCATGACGTTCAGCCTGTCCAGACCCGGGTAGACCGCCGCGAACAGCGCCGGGATGATCGCGAAGTACTTCGCGACGTCGTTGGCGATGGAGAACGTCGTCAACGCGCCCCGCGTGATCAGGAGTTGCTTGCCGATCTCGACGATCTCGATGAGCTTGGTCGGGTCGGAGTCGAGGTCGACCATGTTCCCGGCCTCCTTGGCGGCCGACGTACCGGTGTTCATCGCCACGCCGACGTCCGCCTGGGCCAGCGCGGGCGCGTCGTTGGTGCCGTCCCCGGTCATCGCGACGAGCTTGCCGCCCGCCTGCTCCCGCTTGATCAGCGCCATCTTGTCCTCGGGAGTGGCCTCCGCGAGGAAGTCGTCGACGCCGGCCTCCTTGGCGATCGCCCTGGCCGTCAGCGGGTTGTCGCCCGTGATCATGACGGTCCTGATGCCCATGCGGCGCAGCTCGTCGAACCGCTCCCGCATACCCTCCTTGACGACGTCCTTCAGGTGGATGACCCCAAGGATCCGGGCGCCCCGCTCGTCCTCGATCGCCACGAGGAGCGGAGTACCGCCGGCCTCGGAGATGCGGTCGGCGAGGGTGCCTGCGCCGGCGGCGACCGTGCCGCCCTGCTCCTGGACCCACGTGATGACCGAACCGGCCGCGCCCTTGCGGATCCTGCGCCCGTCGACGTCCACGCCCGACATCCGGGTCTGCGCGGTGAAGGCGATCCACTCGGCGTGGGCCAGTTCACCCTGGTGGCGCTCGCGCAGGCCGTACTTCTCCTTGGCGAGTACGACGATGGAGCGGCCCTCGGGCGTCTCGTCGGCCAGCGACGACAGCTGGGCGGCGTCGGCGACCTCGGCCTCGGTGGTGCCCTCGACCGGAACGAACTCGGCGGCCCGGCGGTTGCCGAGGGTGATGGTGCCGGTCTTGTCGAGCAGCAGCGTGGAGACGTCACCGGCGGCCTCGACCGCGCGGCCGGACATCGCCAGTACGTTGCGCTGCACGAGTCGGTCCATGCCCGCGATGCCGATCGCGGAGAGCAGCGCGCCGATCGTGGTCGGTATGAGGCAGACGAGCAGGGCCACCAGCACGACCATCGTGAGATGCGTGCCCGCGTAGTCGGCGAACGGCGGCAGGGTCGCCACCGCCAGCAGGAACACGATCGTCAACGACGCCAGCAGGATGTTGAGCGCGATCTCGTTCGGCGTCTTCTGCCGGGCCGCGCCCTCGACGAGGTTGATCATCCGGTCGATGAAGGTCTCGCCCGGCTTCGTCGTGATCTTGATGACGATCCGGTCGGACAGCACCTTCGTACCCCCCGTCACGGCCGACCGGTCACCGCCGGACTCGCGGATGACGGGAGCCGACTCACCGGTGATCGCCGACTCGTCCACGGAGGCGACACCCTCGACGACGTCACCGTCGCCGGGAACGACGTCGCCCGCCTCACAGACGACCAGGTCGCCGATCCTCAGCCCGGTGCCGGGCACCTGCTCCTCGCGGTTGTCGACGAGCCGCCGGGCCACCGTGTCGGTCTTGGCCTTGCGCAGCGTGTCGGCCTGCGCCTTGCCACGGCCCTCCGCGACCGCCTCCGCCAGGTTGGCGAAGACCACGGTCAGCCAGAGCCAGGCGCTGATCGCCCAGCCGAACCAGTCGCCGGGCTCCTTGAAGGAGAAGACGGTGGTCAGGACCGAGCCGATCCACACCACGAACATCACGGGCGATTTCACCAGCACCCGCGGGTCGAGCTTGCGGAACGCGTCCGGCAGCGACTTGACCAGCTGCTCGGGGTCGAAGAGACCGGCGCCGACACGTCCTTGGGCGGGCCGGTGCCCGGTGGGTGGATCGTTGTGCGGTGCTTGGGCCGTCGGGGTGGCTGTGGACATCGAGTCCTCTTGCTTCGTTGCGTCGGTCGTCATGAGGCCAGCCCCTCGGCCAGCGGCCCCAGCGCCAGGGCCGGAAAGTACGTCAGACCGGTGATGATCAGGATCGCGCCCACCAACAGACCGGTGAACAGCGGCTTCTCGGTGCGCAGCGTGCCCGCCGTGACCGGGACCGGCTTCTGCTCGCCGAGCGAGCCCGCCAGCGCCAGGACGAACACCATCGGCAGGAACCGGCCGAGGATCATCGCCAGGCCGAGGGTGCTGTTGAACCACTGCGTGTCCGCGTTCAGACCGGCGAAGGCCGAGCCGTTGTTGTTGGAGGCGGACGTGTAGGCGTACAGGATCTCGGAGAATCCGTGCGCCCCGCTGTTGGTCATCGAGTTGCCCGGGGTGGGCAGGGCCATCGCCGCGGCGGTGAAGACGAGGACGAGGGCCGGGGTGATCAGGATGTAGCAGGCCGCGAGCTTGATCTCCCGGGTGCCGATCTTCTTGCCGAGGTACTCGGGTGTACGGCCGACCATCAGACCGGCGATGAACACCGCGATGATCGCCATGAACAGCATGCCGTAGAGGCCGGATCCGGTACCGCCGGGTGCGATCTCGCCCAGCATCATCCCGAGCATCGTGATCCCGCCGCCCAGCCCGGTGAAGGAGGAGTGGAAGGAGTCCACCGCGCCGGTCGAGGTCAGGGTCGTCGACACCGCGAAGATCGACGAGGAGCCGACGCCGAAGCGGACCTCCTTGCCCTCCAGCGCACCGCCGGCGGCCTGGAGCGCCGGGCCGTGGTGGGCGAACTCGGTCCACATCATCAGGGCGACGAAGCCGACCCAGATGGTGACCATCGTGGCGAGGATCGCGTAGCCCTGCTTGACCGAACCGACCATCACGCCGAAGGTGCGGGTCAGCGCGAACGGGATGACCAGCAGCAGGAAGATCTCGAAGAGGTTGGTGAAGGGGGTCGGGTTCTCGAAGGGGTGGGCGGAGTTGGCGTTGAAGTAGCCGCCGCCGTTGGTGCCGATCTCCTTGATGGCCTCCTGGGAGGCGACCGCGCCGCCGTTCCACTGCTGGTTGCCGCCCATGAACTGACCGACCTCGTGAATGCCGGAGAAGTTCTGGATGGCACCGCAGGCGACCAGGACGATCGCGGCGACGACGGAGAGCGGCAGCAGGATGCGGGTCACCCCGCGCACCATGTCCGCCCAGAAGTTGCCCAGTTCACCGGTGCGCGAGCGGGCGAACCCTCGCACGAGCGCCACCGCGACGGCGATGCCGACGGCCGCCGAGACGAAGTTCTGCACGGCCAGTCCGGCGGTCTGCACGACGTGGCCCATGGCCTGTTCGCCGTAGTACGACTGCCAGTTGGTGTTGGTGACGAAGGACGCGGCGGTGTTGAACGCCTGGTCCGCGTCGATCGCCCTGAAGCCGAGCGACAGGGGCAGGACACCCTGGATCCGCTGGAGCAGATAGAGAAAGAGCACACCGACCGCCGAGAAGGCGAGCACGCCGCGCATATACGCCGGCCAGCGCATCTCCGTGTCCGGGTCGGCACCGATGCTCTTGTAGATCCACTTCTCGACACGCCAGTGCTGGTCGGAGGAGTAGACCTTGGCCATCCAGGTGCCGAGGGGAATGTGGGCGAGCGCCAGCGCGCCGATCAGGGCCAGCAGCTGAAGCACGCCGGCAAGTACGGGACCCATGTCTGTCCTCAGAACCTCTCCGGGAAGATCAACGCGAGGACGAGATAAGCCAGCAGGGCGACGGCCACGACCAGGCCGACGGTGTTCTCGGCGGTCACAGCTTCGTCACCCCCTTGGCGACAAGGGCCACCAGCGCGAAGACCGCGATCGTGGTGACGACGAAGGCCAGATCGGCCATCGCGAACTCCTGGAAGAGGTACGAAAGAGCAACGGACGGATCCAGGCAACCTTCTCCGCGGCCGCAATCGACCACCGTTGACGCCTCTCTGACGGCAACGCCAAGACCTTTGACACACCTCTTACGCCGTGGCGAGCGTCGTACGGAAAACGACGGCGGCCCGCGCAGACAAATGCGCGGGCCGCCACGGACCACCGTGCGGGGAGGTTCTGCACGAGTCGCTGCCACAGCCGCTCGGGCTCGATGTCCGGGAATGAGGACGGTGACGCGGGCTCCAGGGCCGGCGGCGGACGTCTCACGGACGTGGAGGGCGATGGGGCGGACCTCCCCGCCGAGCGGGACGGCGACCGTCAGCCCTCGGACGTCGGCCGCGACGGGTTCGGCACCGGGACGACCACGATCGAGCGGTCACCCTGCGGCGGCTCCGGGACGCGGCCCGGGCCCAGACACTCGCCGTTGCGGGCGTACGCCCGGCGCACGGTCGCGAAAGGGGCCACCGGCGACGGAGCGACAGCGGAGCGGACAGCAATCCGGCGCCGTCCTTGCGGGGCTCAGCTCTGGGCCGGAGTGAGCACCACGAAGTCCGCGTTCGACGGGTCGAGGCAGACGGCCAGCCGGCCCACGCCCTCCGCGTCCTCGGGTCCCATCTGCACGCTGCCGCCGTTCTCGGTGACCTTGGCGACCGCGGCGTCGCAGTCGGCGACGGCGAAGACCGGGTGCCAGTACGGCCGCCCGTTCGCCAGGGCGAGGTCCTCCTTGCGGACCTCCATGAGGCCGCCCTGCATGCGCTCCTCGGGGAGCCCGGCAGGGGTGATGAGGCTGTAGGTGCCCCCGCCGCCCGGCAGCGCCATGTCGCTGAACTGCCAGCCGAAGACACCGCCGTAGAAATCCTTCGAGGCCGCGGCGTCGCTCGTGTACAGCTCGGTCCAGGACAGCGAGCCAGGTTCGTCCACCAATTCGACGCCTGTGTTGCTCCCCGGCTGCCAGACCGCGAACTGGCCCCCCGCCGGGTCGCTGTACTGCGCCATCCGCCCCCAGTCGTCGAGGTCCATCGGCGCCACCCGCACCGTGCCGCCGGCCTTCTCCACGGCCTGAGTCGTGGCGTCCGCGTCGGTGACTCTGAAATAGATCATCCAGGCCGAGCGCGCGCCCGCCTCGGTGAGCTTGCCGAGCCCGGCGACGGTCTTGCCGTCCCTGCGGAACATCCCGCCTTCCATGTCCTCCCCCTCCCCCATGGACTCGTACTCCCAGCCGAGCACCGCGCCGTAGAAGGCCGCGGCGGCCCGGACGTCGGGGGCACCGAGGTCGAGCCAACAGGGGGAGCCCGGAGTGAGGTCAGTGGTGATCACGGCGATTCCCTTTCGCAGGTCGTGTCTGACATCAGCGTGACACCCGACACCGACAGTCGCGCGTCGGCCGCTCGACGGTTGGGCCGAGCGGCCTGCTGTACCGGTGCCGTCACCAGGCGAGGGCGTCGGCCATGGTCGACTGCCAGTACGAGACGCCGATCGAGTCGTCGACGTACACGCCCTTCGCGGGGAGTGACGGGTGCGCGCCGGCGCCGGCGCCCTTGCCCAGGAAGACCGTGAGGGACTTGGCCGTGTAGCCGTTGGAGCCGCTGCCGTCGGCGGCCGCGAGAAGGACGCTCGCGTAGCCCGACTCACCGGGGGCCAGTGTGACCACCGCCTGCGGCTTGGAGTCCTCGAAGGCCGGCGGGACGGACTGGGCCTCGCCGAACCGGACGGCCGGGTAGCCGGTGAGGTCGCAGTTCTTCGAGCCGGTGTTGGTGACGGTGAGGAGGAGGTGGTTCAGGGGGCGGGAGACCACCGTGGCCGTCGTCCGGGTGGCCGCGTCGGAGCAGGGTGCGGACGCGGACTCCGAGTCCTGCGAGCCCGTGGAACCTGAGGTGCCCGTGGAGCCCGTCGTACCGCCTGAACCGGCCTCGCCGCCTGTCGTGCCTTCCGAGGCCGAGCTCGCGGGGTCGGCCTGTCCCGCCCCCGTGGACGTTCCCCCGCTCTCCTCGGGCGAGGGCGTGGCGGACGCCGCGGGCGACGACGCGGACGCGGATCCGGCCGACGCACCCTCGTCACGGACACCCTCTCCTTGGTTGCACGCCGCGAGCGACAGCGTGGCGGCCGTCATCGCGACGGCGGCGAGCATGCGGGTGCGGTGGGTGCGTGTGGACATGTGATCCCCCTGGTGCAGTACGGGTGTTGGCGCGGGCCGCTCGATCGGGTGCCGGGAGCGGCGTGCTTGGATGGCCCGAGCTTGTGCGGTGATCCGTCCCGGCCGCCACGCCTGGCGGAGCATCCGGGACGCTGGAACGCCTGCAACAGCTCTGACCTGGGGGAATCGCCTTCCCCTGGAACGGGGGTCCGGGACGTGAGGAGAGGGAGGAACGGTGGCGGGGGACGAGTTCTCGGAGCTTTTGGGCCGGTTGAAGGAGCGGTCCGGGCTCAGTTACGGGGTGCTGGGGAAGCGGCTGCACACGAGTGCGTCCACGCTTCACCGGTACGTCAACGGGGATGCCGTACCGACGGACTACGCTCCCGTGGAGCGGTTCGCCCGGGTGTGCAAGGCGACGCCCGAGGAGCTGATGGAACTGCATCGGCGGTGGGTTCTCGCGGATGCCCGGCGGGGGCAGAAGGCAGGCGGGGCCGCTGCCGAGGAGGATCCGGAGCCCGCGACGGAAACCGCCACGGAGGCGATGGGCGAAGCCGATCCCGAACTCGAGCGGGGGTCCCTGCCGGAGGCTCCCGTTGCACGGCGGCGTACCGTCGTCCTCGCCGGCGCCGCCGTGGCCGCCGCCGTCGTGTCGATCGCGCTCGTGGTGAATCTCGTCCCCGGCGAGGGTGACGACGACCAGGGCGGGAAGCAGTCCGTGGCAGCCGCCTCCGAGCCCGTCGTCGACAGCCCCGGCGCCTCCGAGTCGGCCGACGCCAAGGGCAGGTCGGCCTCGCCGTCCGCCTCGCGCGGCGCCGGCCCCACGGCTTCCGCCACCGCCTCCGCCTCCGCCTCCCGGAGCCGCGGGGCCGTGGCGGACCAGGGCGCCGGTACCGAGGACGGGGCCTCCGCACCCACCGTCGCCGTCGATCCGTACAAGTGGGAAGGGCCGTGCAGCCAGCACTACCTGGTCGACGGGAAGCCCGAGCAGGTGCCTCCACCGCCGACCGAGCCCGACGCGCGCGGGTGGGTCACCGCGCTCGGCGGGGTCGCCGGCGGGCGGCAGATGCTCGCGCTGACCGTGCAGGGCACCGGGAAGGCCACCGTCGTCCTGAAGGAACTGCATGTGCGGGTGGTGGAGAAGAGCGCGCCGCTCACCTGGAACGACTTCGCGATGGGCGTCGGGTGCGGTGGCGGCGTGGACACAGCGGCGTTCGGTGTGAACCTCGATGCCGGGCGGCCCGCCACCTCCCCCGAGGCCGGGCAGCGCGACTTCCCGTACAAGGTGAGTGAGTCCGACCCCGAGGTCTTCTACATCTTCGCCGACGCGCGGGCGCACAACGTGAGTTGGTACCTGGAGCTGGACTGGTCCAGCGGCGACGAGCGGGGCACCCTACGCGTCGACGACCGCGGCAAGCCGTTCCGGACGAGCGGGAACGTGGGAAGGCCCGCGTACAACTATCCGCTCGGTGACTCGGAGTGGGCGCGGGACGAGTGGGATCCCTACGTTCCCGGCTGAGCGCCCGGCAGGCCGACCATGCGACTTCGGGAGCCGTCGCCGCTTCCCTGGTCACCGGGCTCGCCGGGGGTGCCTCCGTGCTGCTGGGCGGACGGATCACCCAGGGCATCGGAGCCGCCCTGCTCTCCCCCGCGGCGCTCTCGATCGTCACCACCGCCTTCCACGGCGCCGAGCGCAACAAGGCCCTGGGCGTATGGGCCGCGATCGGCGGCTCGGGCGCGGCGGCCGGGGTCCTGATAGGGGGCGCCCTCGCCGACGGACCCGGCTGGCAGTGGGTCTTCTACATCAACGTGCCCATCGACCTCGCCGTCCTCGCCGCCCTGCCCGCAGTCGTCCCGGCCCGCGCCCCGCAGCCGGCCCGGCTCGACCTGCCCGGTGCCCTGCTGGTCACCGCGGGCACTGCGCCTTGGACACGGCCCCACCTCCACGCTGCACAAGATCCGCAACGTGGTCTTCTCCTCGAACTCCTACATCGCCCTGCAGAAAGCCGCCGTCCAGGGCCGCGGCATCGCCCTGCTCCCCCAGCGCTCGGCCTACGAGGATCTCGTGTCCGGCGCGCTGCGGGTCCAGCTCTCTCAAGTCCCCGTGCCCGACCGGCCGTTGTACGCGATCTACGGGCCGGGCCGGAAAGAGGCCGATCGTGGCCAGGAGCAGCAGACCATCCACCGACAGGGGCCACAATGAAGCACTCACCGGGTCCGCTCCGCCTTGCCGCGCGAACTCCCGCTGATGCACGTATGACGCGTAAGGCCGCGACCCCTGCGACGACGAGCGCACACAGGGGTCGCAACCACACTTCGAGATCCACTATGCGGCGGCGGCCGCCTGCGTCGGTCCACCGCTCGCTGCCGGCTGAGCGACACACCCCAGCCGGCAAGGTCATTGCACATCTATTGCACACTTGGCCGGGAACTCCCGGGAGCTGGAGGGACGTATTCCGCGGCCGTGAGTGCAACTGCCCAGGTCAGCACATGCGCAGCTCAGGCCCAGGCAGTCACCGGCACGAACGAACTGTCCTGCCGGAACAGATCCGTCCCGTTCGTCCGGTCCACCCGGAGTTGGTAGTTGTAGTGGCGCAGGTAGTAGCCGGGGTAGTTGTACGACTCGAAGCGCAGCGAGCCGCTCGCCGTGCCGGTGCGGGCGATGAACGTGGCGTCCTTCGCGAAGGTCGACGTCCCGTTGTTCGGGTCGAAGCGGGCGCGGAAGTCCCAGTGGCGCAGGTAGTTGCCGGAGGCGTCGCGGAAGGAGTAGCCGTTGGCGTCGGCGAGACCGGCGACGACCGTGAAGGTGGACGCCTGCTTCTCGGCGGTGGTGCTGGAGCCGCTCACCACGGGGAGGTTGAGCAGGGACGACTGGTTCTGCCAGTAGCGGGTGGAGAAGTTGGCCGACTGGAAGGAGCGGGTGACGTTCTTCGCCAGGCTCGGGCCGCCCGTGACGGTCTCCTTGATCACCGTGAAGTGCCGTGCCGTACCGGAGACGACGGGCAGCGCGGCCGGGGCGGACCAGGTCGCGAAGGTGTCGTAGCTGTCGCTGTAGTAGTAGTTGCCGTCGCCGTAGCCGTCGAAGAAGATCCGCCAGCCGCCGTTGTCGAGTTGCACCAGCGCCGGGCCCTCGCGGTAGCTGCCCCAGCCCGCCCAGTTGCCGGTGCGGCTGATGGTGTAGGGGCCGGTGAGGTTCGAGGCCGTCGCGTACTCGATGTACTTCGCCGTCTCGTTCTTCGTGAAGGCGTGGTACGTCGAGCCGATCTTCACGATGTACGTGTCGATGTGGTTGGCGCCGATACCGGACAGGGCGACCGGTGCACTCCACGCCGTGAGCTCGGAGTTGGTGGCCTTCAGCAGGTAAGGGGTGAAGATCCACTCGTCGTTGGTCGTCGAGCAGGACACGATGACGTTCACGCTGCCGTCGCTGTCGACGAACCACTCCGGCGCCCACGCCCGGGACAGGTTGGTGATCGGGACCGTGTAGTCGTACAGGAAGGTCCAGTTGACCCGGTCCGAGCTGCGCGCGAAGCCGATGGTGGTGCTCGCGTCCTGCCAGGTGTGGGTCGTGTAGGTGATGTAGTAGTAGCCGTTGGTGTGCTTGAAGATGCTCGCGTCGCGGATGCGGTTGCTCGGCGGCGTGTAGGCGGACGCCTTGGCCAGCCGGAAGTCTGTGGCGTCGTCGGACTGGTAGACGTTCACCGTGCCGTCGTTGCTGTTGAGGAACGGCACGACGGTGTAGCGGGTGGCGGAGCCGCTCGGCGGGGCGGCGGCCGAGGCCGTGCCGAGCAGTCCGGGCACCTCGCCCAGGACGAGCGCCGAAGCGGGCAGGGCGGCCATCACCCTCAGCAGGGTGCGGCGCGACGGCGCGGGGGGTCGTGTGGTCACGGGCGGCTCTCTCTCGGACACAAACACATGCGGCTCTGGCGTTCGAAATTCCGAACTCAGTTCGGAAAGTCGATCAGAAGGTAGGTGTGAGGCCGGGGCCCGTCAATGGTTTGCGCACGACTCTGTGAGCCCTGAGAGAAAGCTGTGGCGTGCACCGATGGGCGGCCGTGAGCCCGGCCCTGCCGCCAGAAACGTTCCGCCGGGCCCCTCCGGACGTTACCGTTCAGTAGACAGCGCCCTTCCCGGAGGTGTCCCGCATGACGCTCGACCGTTCCGCAGGCCTCGCGGAGTCCGCCCGTGCGCTCGCCGACGGGGAGGTGACGTCCCGGTCGCTCGTGGAGCGGGCGCTGGCCCGGATCGAGGCCACCCAGACGTCGCTCAACGCCTTCCGGATCGTACGGGCCGAGGCGGCCCTCGCCGAGGCTGAGGCCGCGGACGAGGAACTGGCCGCCGGGGTGCGCAAGCCGCTGCTCGGAGTGCCGGTGGCGGTCAAGGACGACATGGACGTGGCGGGCGAACCGACCGCCTTCGGCTGCCGGGGCGATTTTCCGCCCGTCGCCGAGGACGGCGAGGCGGTACGGCGGCTGCGCGCGGCCGGGGCCGTGATCGTCGGCAAGACCAACACCTGCGAGTTCGGGCAGTGGCCATTCACCGAGGGGCCCGCCTTCGGCGCGACCCGCAATCCATGGAGCACGGAGCACACCCCGGGCGGCTCGTCGGGCGGCTCGGCGGCCGCCGTCGCCGCCGGTCTGGTGCCGGCCGCGCTCGGCTCGGACGGCGCCGGTTCGGTGCGCATCCCGGCTTCCTGGACCCATCTCATCGGCATCAAGCCGCAGCGCGGCCGGATCTCCACCTGGCCGCGCGGCGAGTCCTTCCAGGGCATCACGGTCAACGGCACGCTGGCCCGTACGGTCGCCGACGCGGCCCTCCTGCTGGACGCGGCCGCCGGCAACCACGAACGGGACCCGCACCGGCCGCCGGTCGTCGAAGCCCTGGAAGCGACGAAGCGCGACCCCGGCCGGCTGCGCATCGCGCTCTCCCTGAAGCCGCCGTTCACCGCGCTGCCCGCGCGGCTCCGGCCCAAGGTGCGCGCCCGGGTCGTCCAACTCGCCGAGAAACTGAGCGACTTGGGGCACCTCGTCGAGGAGGCCGATCCGCCGTACGGCCAGATCGGACTGACCTTCGTACCCCGCGCCACCGCCGGCATCGCCGAGCGCGTCCGCGAGGCGCCCTTCCCGGCCCTCCTCGACCCCCGCACCCACGGTGCCGCCCGGCTGGGCGGGCTCCTCGGCGGGGTGCCACTGCGGGCGGCGCGGCGCGCCGAGGCGGTTCTGCACCGGCGTATCGGCGCCTTCTTCACGGCGTACGACGTGATCCTCGCGCCGACCACGGCCGCTCCCCCGCCGCGCATCGGCGCACTGCTGAGCCTGGGCGGCCTCGCCACCGACCGCGCGATCATCGCGGCCTGCCCGTACGCCTGGCCGTGGAACGTGCTGGGCTGGCCCGGGGTGAACGTCCCCGCCGGTTTCGTGGACGGCGGTCTGCCGGTCGGCGCCCAGTTGCTCGGACCGGCGAACAGTGAACCGCTGCTGGTCTGTCTCGCGGCGCAGTTGGAGGCGGAGCTGCGCTGGCACTCGGCGTGGCCGCCGGAGCACGCGGTCACGGACTCCCCGGCGGCGTGACGGCGTTCGGCCCGTACCCTGTGACCATGGACGACGCGTCGATGGTCGGGCTCATGGGGCGGGTCACCGGTGCGGTCGGGCCCGGGCTGGTCGGTGAGGTGATCGTCCGCGTGCGCGGCGGCGCCGAGCACTTCCTCGCCTACCCCGCCTCCGGCACTGATCGCATCGAGCGGGGCACGGTGGTCATGGTCGTGGAGTACCTCCCGCCGAGAACGGTCTACGTGCAGGCGGCGTACGACAGTTGAGCCCCCTTCACCCCAGGTGAGACCGGTTTGTATCAAGGTTTCGACAAGGATGCGTCAGCGTCTGTACCCAAGGCGTCGCACGAGCGCACACTCCCTTCGTTCGGTGCCGAAAGGGCACCATCCAAAGGGGGCGTATGCCGATGGTTGTCGGCGTCGTTGCGGGGGTGGCGGTTGCCGCCGTCCTCGTTCTGATCGGTCTGTTCAAGATGATGTGGCGTGTCGCGGAACCTAACGAGGCACTGATCATCTCCGGCTCCAAGCACAAGACGGAGGGCCTTGAGGCGGGCATGGGCTTCCGTATCGTCACCGGGCGCGGCACGCTCGTGCTGCCCGGAGTGCAGGCGGTGCGCAAGCTGTCGCTCGACCTGAACGAGACCGAACTGCATGTGGACTGCGTGACCCACCAGGGCATTCCGCTCAAGGTGCGGGGCGTGGTCATCTTCAAGGTGGGCGACGACTTCGTGTCGATCGCGAACGCGGGCCGCCGCTTCCTCGACCAGCAGAAGCTGATGTCGGAGCGGGTGCACAACGTCTTCGCCGGTCATCTGCGGTCCATCGTGGGCGGGTTGACGGTCGAGGACATGATCCGTGACCGGGAGAAGCTCACCGGGCAGACCCGGGCGGCCTGCGGCACGGAGATGGAGAAGCTCGGGCTGATCGTCGACTCGCTGCAGATCCACGAGATCGAGGACCCGACCGGGTACATCCAGAACCTGGCGATGCCGCACGCGGCAGCCGTCCAGCGGGACGCGCGGATCGCGCAGGCGGAGGCGAACCGGCTGGCCACCGAGGCCGAGCAGCAGTCGTACGCGCGCATGGCCGAGGCGACCCGGGACAGCGAGATCCTCCAGGCCGGCTACCAGGCCGAGCGGGACAAGGCAGGCGCGAAGGCCCGCCAGGCCGGACCGCTCGCCGATGCCGCCGCCCGCCAGGAGGTCGTGGTCCAGGAGACGCGGGTCGCCGAACTCGAAGCCCACCGGCGTGAACAGCAACTCCAGGCGGACGTCCGCAAGCCCGCTGACGCGAACGCCTACGAGAAGCGGACGCTGGCCGAGGCGGAGCGCGACGCACGCATCTCGGGAGCCCAGGCCAAGGCGAAGGAGACGGAGCTGGCGGCCGCGGCCGAGGCGACCCGGGTCAAGGCGGCCGCGGCCGCCGAGGCCGAGGCGACCAAGGCCCGGGGCACCGCCATGGCGGCGGCCACTCGCGCCACCGGTGAGGCGGAGGCGGCCGCGGCGCAGGCCAGGGGCCTGGCGGAGGCCGAGGCGGCGAAGGCCAAGGGCCTCGCGGAGGCGGAGGCCATCAAGGCACGCGCCGCCGCCCTCGCCGAGAACCAGGAGGCCGTCGTCGCGCAGCAACTCGCCGAGAACTGGCCGGAGATCGTGAAGGCCGGCGCGTCCGCCTTCGGCAGCGTCGACAACATGGTGGTCCTCAACGGCGCCGACGGCATGGCGGACATGCTCGCCAAGGCACTCACCATGGGCGGCACGGGTCTCGGCCTGGCCCGTCAGCTGCTCGCCTCGATGAACCAGAACGGGCAGGCCCCGAACGGCACTTCGCCACTCAACGGGGTCGTGACGCCGCCGACGCAGAAGGTCCCGGTGGAGAAGGACGGGGGGTGAGGGGAGCAGACCCGGGCGCGCGGGCTCTAACGTTGCCTCCGTGACTGCGTTTACCGATGAGAACGTCCCCGGCCGGTTCGGCCCGTCCGCCACCACCGAGGCAGACCCCCGCGAGGTGGGCCGGGTGCGCACGGAGTACTCGCCCGCGCACGACGGGGACCCGGATCCCGGCGAGATCGTCTGGACCTGGGTCCCCTTCGAGGAGAACGACGGCCGGGGCAAGGACCGCCCCGTGCTGGTCGTCGCCCGCGAGGCCGGCGGCACCTTCCTCGCCGTCCAGCTGTCGAGCAAGCGGCACGACGGCGACCGGGAGTGGGTGCCGATCGGCAGCGGGCCCTGGGACCGGTCGGGACGGGACTCGTGGGTCGCCGTGGAACGCGTACTGCGACTGCACGAGGACGGCATGCGCCGGGAGGCGTGCGCCCTGGACCGGATGCGGTTCAACCTGGTCCGGCACCGGTTGGGGGAGCGCTACGGCTGGAGCTGACGCTCCGGAGACCGGCCGGGCCCGACGCTACGGCTGGAGCTGACGCTCCGGAAACGCACGTACGAACGCCTCTCTGACCACGTTCCCCGTCGTGCGGTCCAGGATTCCGAACACCACGTGCTCGAAGGCCCCGGCGAACCGTCCGCCGGGGCCGAGCAGCGCCCGGAACGCGCCCGCCACGTGCGCCGGATCGTTCCGGAACACCCCGCAGCCCCACGCGCCGAGGACCAGGCGCCGGTAGCCGTGAGCGGCCGCGACCTCCAGCACCCGCTCGGCCCGCACCGCCAGGGCCCCCGGCAGTTCGGCCGCGCGCTCCGGCACCGTACGGAGTACGACTCCCGCATTGGGTGCGGCCGCCGTCAGGAAGCCGACGGTGTACGGCGAGTCCAGAAGTCGGCCGCGGTCGTCGCGGAAGACGGGGACGGCCGGGGAGTGGATGACGCGGTCCGTGTAGAACGGGTCGCGATGGGTGCGGTGATGGTCGTAGAACTCCCGGACCCCGATCAGGCAGGTGTACAGCGCGGACGCCCGGCACAGGGCTTCTTCCTGGGCCTGGGCGCCGTTGAGATAGCCGCCGCCGGGGTTGCGGGCCGACGAGAAGTTCAGGACGGCCACCGGCCCGGCGAGCCGACGGGCCGCCTCCAGGCTGCTCTCCCCCGACACCTCGAACCGCGTGTCCGTCGGGGAGATCGGTGGCACCCGCACCGGCTCCGGCCCGTGCATCCGCGTACCGTCCCGGGCCGCCTCGACCTCCGCGGCGACCGACAGCTCGCGGCCGTCGGGGGCACGATAGGCCCCCGCCGCCACGATCTGTTCCGTCTGCTGCGCGATACCGCGCAGGCGCGCGCTCATGGCGCGACCCCCGTGCGCGCCACGACCGCGCGCCGCGCGGCCTCCCCCGTCGTGCTCATACACGCATCCTGAGCGATTCTGGTCTTGCGGTGCAACGGAGTTTTCCGAGCCTGGACGTCCCCGGAAAACTCGTGGAGAACACCCCGGAAACGGAGATTCTCGGCCCCGATTGCGACGATGTGCACCCTTGTGCGAACGGACACGAGGGGCTTGGGTGGGACGAGTGACGCCGGCCCGCCCCATCAGACTCCGGGCCGGTGACATGGTGGAATCTCAGGAGGATCCCGACATGTCCGATACGCCGAGTGACTGTACGGAGCCCCGTACCCCGGTCACCGAAGCCGAGGTGGAAGCCCTGGTCCGGGGCATCTGCTTCAAGACCGGTCCACCCCGCACCGTCGGGGTCGAAGTGGAATGGCTCGTCCACGAGCTGCGCACACCGCAGCTCCCCGTGACACCCGAACGACTCGAAGCGGTCTACGCCGCACTGCGTACCGTGCCCCTGAGGTCGGCGCTCACCACAGAGCCCGGCGGCCAGCTGGAACTGAGCTCGCCGCCCGCCGCCTCCCTGATGGAGTGCATCGGTACCGTCTCCGCCGACCTCGCCGCCGTCCGCGCGGTACTGGCCGAGGACGACCTCGGTCTCGTCGGCTTCGGCCAGGACCCGTGGCATCCGCCCCGCCGGTTCCTGCGCGAACCGCGCTACGACGCCATGGAGGCCTGCCTCGACCGCACCGGCCCGGCCGGCCGCGCCATGATGTGCACCTCCGCCTCCGTCCAGGTGTGCCTGGACGCCGGTCACGAGGAGCCCGGTCCGCTCGGTCTCGGGCGGCGCTGGTGGCTGGCTCACCAGCTGGGCGCGGTCCTGGTGGCCGCGTTCGCGAACTCTCCGTGGGCCGGGCACGAGCCCACCGGCTGGCTGTCCACCCGGCAGCTGCTGTGGATGGAGATAGGCGCCGGCCGCGCGGGCGCTCCCTCGCTCGACATGAACCCGCGTACCGCCTGGGCCCGGCATGTGCTGGAGGCCCCGGTGATGTGCGTACGGCGGAACGGCGGCCCGTGGGACGTGCCGGAAGGGCTGACCTTCCGGGAGTGGACCAGGTCGCAGGCTCCCAGGCCGCCGACCCGGGAGGATCTCGACTACCACATCACCACGCTGTTCCCGCCGGTCAGACCGCGCGGCCATCTCGAACTGCGCATGATCGACGCGCAGCCGGGCGACGACGGGTGGATCGTGCCGCTCGCCGTCACGACGGCGCTCTTCGACGACCCGGAGGCCGCCGAGACCGCCTACCGGATCGTGAAGCCGCTGGCCGAGCGGGCGCTGTCGCTGCCCGCGCCGCACAATCCGCTGTGGCTCGACGCGGCCCGCCAGGGCCTGAACGACCCCGAGCTGCACGAGGCGGCCGTCGCCTGCTTCGCGGCCGCCCTCGAGGCTCTGCCCCGGCTCGGCGCCACCACCGAGGTCACGGAAGCCGTCACGGCATACCGGGACCGTTACGTCGTCCCCGGCCGCTGCCCTGCGGACGACCTGCTCGAACGCCTGCGCGGCACGGACGGTCGCGCCCACGGGAAGGACGTCCTCACATGACCGACCCCGCCCTCGACACCGATCCCGCTGTCGACGACGCCGTCGATGTCGAAGCGTTCCGCGACCGGGCGCTGACCACCCTGACCACCGCCCGGGACCGTACGACGCTGCTGACCAGCTGCGTGGAGGAGCCGGACCTGACCGCGCAGCACTCCCCGCTGATGTCGCCGCTGGTGTGGGACCTCGCCCACATAGGCAACCAGGAGGAGCAGTGGCTGCTGCGGACCGTCGCCGGGCAGGAGGCGATACGGCCCGAGATCGACAGCATCTACGACGCCTTCGAGCACCCCCGCTCCGAACGGCCCTCCCTGCCCCTGCTGGCGCCCCGTGAGGCCCGCTCGTACGCGGCGGACGTGCGCGGCCGGGTGATGGACGTGCTGGAGCGCACGGCGTTCCACGGGACGCGGCTGACGGAGGCGGGCTTCGCCTTCGGGATGATCGCGCAGCACGAACAGCAGCACGACGAGACGATGCTGATCACCCATCAGCTCCGCACGGGGCCCGAGGCCCTGACCGCCCCGGACCCGGACCCGGTACCGCTGTTCACCGGCCCGGCCGAAGTCCTGGTCCCCGGCGGCCCGTTCATGATGGGCACGTCGTCCGAGCCGTGGGCGCTGGACAACGAACGCCCGGCGCACCCGCGCGAGGTGGCACCGTTCCACATCGACACGACCCCGGTGACCAACGGCGCCTACCAGGCGTTCATCGAGGACGGCGGCTACGACGACGAACGCTGGTGGACGGCGGCGGGCTGGGCCCACATCCGGCAGCACTCCCTCCACGCGCCGCTGTACTGGCGCCGCGACGGCAGGCAGTGGCTGCGGCGCCGCTTCGGCGTGACCGAGGTCGTCCCGCCCGACGAGCCGGTGCTGCACGTGTGCTGGTACGAGGCCGACGCGTACGCGCGCTGGGCCGGGCGCCGGCTGCCCACCGAGGCCGAGTGGGAGAAGGCCGCACGGTACGACCCCGCCGGCGACCGCTCGATGCGCTACCCGTGGGGCGACGCCGACCCGGGGCCCGAGCACGCCAACCTGGGCCAGCGGCATCTGCGCCCGGCGCCGGCCGGCAGCTATCCGGAGGGCGAATCCCCGCTCGGCGTACGGCAGTTGATCGGCGACGTGTGGGAGTGGACGGCGAGCGACTTCCTGCCGTACCCGGGGTTCCAGGCGTTCCCGTACAAGGAGTACTCGGAGGTCTTCTTCGGCCCCGACCACAAGGTGCTGCGCGGTGGTTCGTTCGCCGTGGACGCGGTGGCCTGCCGGGGGACGTTCCGCAACTGGGACTACCCGATCCGGCGGCAGATCTTCTCCGGGTTCCGTACGGCCCGCTCGGGAGCCGTCTGATGTGCCGTCACCTGGCCTACCTGGGGCCGCCGGAGCCGCTCGGCCGGATCCTGATCGAGTCGCCGCACAGCCTGTACCGGCAGTCGTGGGCGCCGCGGCGGCAGCAGTACGGGACGGTCAACGCCGATGGTTTCGGGGTCGGTTGGTACGCCGAGGGCGATCCGGTGCCGGCGCGCTACCGCCGGGCCGGGCCCATCTGGGCGGACCAGTCCCTCGCCGACCTGGCGAGGGTGGTCCGCTCGGGGGCCGTGCTCGCCGCCGTACGGGACGCGACCCTGGCGGGCGCGGACGCGGAGGCCGCGGCGGCACCGTTCGCCGCGGGCCCCTGGCTGTTCAGCCACAACGGCGCGGTCACGGGCTGGCCGGGTTCGCTGGCGCCCCTCGTGGTGGGCCTGCCCGCCGCCGACGTGCTGTCGCTGGAGGCGCGCAACGACTCGGCGCTCGTGTGGGCCCTGGTCCTGGCCCGGCTGCGCGAGGGCGACGAGGCGGGCCAGGCGCTCGCCGACACGGTCCTGGAGGTCGCAGCGTCCGCCCCCGGCTCCCGGCTCAACCTGCTGCTGACCAACGGCGAGAGCATCACGGCGACGGCCTGGGGCGACACCCTCTGGTACCTCTCGGAGCCCGGCCGCCGCACGGTCGTGGCCTCCGAGCCCTACGACGACGACCCGCACTGGCAGGAGGTCCCCGACCGCACCCTGCTCGCGGCGAGCCGCACGGACGTGCTGCTCACCCCGCTCAAGGAACCGAGCGACGCACCGGCACCCTCCCCCACTCCCGGCTTCGCTCGTGCGGGGGGACCCCCATCTCCGAAGGAGCCCCGCACGTGAGTCCGTTCCTTCTCACCCGCACCCTGCCCGAGGACGCCACGGACGCCGCGCTGCGCTCCGACGTCCTGCAGGGCCTGACCCACACCCCGAAGACACTGCCGCCGAAGTGGTTCTACGACGCCCACGGCAGCGAGCTGTTCGAGCAGATCACCGAACTGCCCGAGTACTACCCGACCCGCGCCGAGCGGGAGATCCTGGTCGCCCGCTCCGGCGAGATCGCGGAGGCGACGCGCGCCCGCACCCTGGTGGAACTGGGCTCCGGCTCCTCGGAGAAGACCCGCCATCTCATCGACGCCCTCACCGACCTGCGCACGTACGTCCCCGTCGACGTCAGCGAGAGCGCGCTCACCCAGGCCGGGCACGCGCTCATCGCCGAGCGCCCCGGCCTGCGCGTACACGCCCTCATCGCCGACTTCACCGCACAGCTGACGCTGCCGGACACGCCCGGCCCGCGGCTGCTGGCGTTCCTCGGCGGCACGATCGGCAACCTGCTGCCGGTCGAGCGCGCCGCGTTCTTCGCCTCGGTCCGCGGCCTGCTCGCCCCCGGTGACGCGCTGCTGCTCGGCACGGACCTGGTCAAGGACGAGAAGGTACTGGTCAGGGCGTACGACGACGCGGCCGGTGTGACCGCCGAGTTCAACAAGAACGTCCTGACCGTCGTCAACCGCGAGCTGGGCGCCGACTTCGATTCCGCGGCCTTCGACCATGTGGCCCTGTGGGACGCCGAGAACGAGTGGATCGAGATGCGGCTGCGCTCCCGTACAGCGCAGACCGTGAAGCTCCCCGCACTGGACCTCGCGGTCGAGTTCGCGCCGGACGAGGAGCTGCGCACCGAGGTGTCGGCCAAGTTCCGCAAGGAGGGCGTACGCACCGAACTGTCCGCGGCGGGCCTCGATCTGGCCCACTGGTGGACGGACGGCGAGGGCCGGTTCGCGCTGTCGCTCAGCGTGGCGCGGTGACCGCGTGCCAGGGGCCGTCTCGCGCTCCGCCACGGCTTGGGGCACGGTGGAGTGACGCGCCCAGACGCACCCGACACAGGTGACACCGCCGTCACCGCGGAGAGGAGCCCCGCATGTCGAACCACACGTACCGGGTCACGGAGATCGTCGGCACCTCGCCCGAGGGCGTCGACCAGGCCGTCCGCAACGGTATCTCCCGTGCCTCGCAGACCCTCCGCAATCTCGACTGGTTCGAGATCACCCAGGTGCGGGGCCAGATCGAGGACGGGCAGGTGGCGCACTGGCAGGTCGGCCTGAAGGTCGGCTTCCGCCTGGAGGAGTCGGAGTAGGAGTACGAGTCGGACCAGGCGCCGGACCGACGGCCCCGCCGTCCCGTCGGCGCCTCAGGTCCGTCCCTCCCGCTCCTGCGCCACCTTGAGCTCGGCGGACTGTGCCGCCCAGCGCGCCCGTACGACGGTGAATCCCGCCCGTTCGGCGTCCTCGCACACCAGCTCGTCGTCGTCCACGAGCACCCGGATCTCGCGGGTGCCGGCGAGCCTGCGGAGGATCTCCAGCTTGGTGCGCCGGGCGGGCCTGCGGTCGTCGTTGCGCCGCATGTACACGCGTCCCTCGGGCAGCCCTTGCGCGGCGAGCCAGTCGAGCGTGTCGCGCCGGCAGCGCTCGGGCCGCCCGGTCAGGTAGACGACCTCGCACTCCCGCGCGCTCTCCAGGACCAGCGCGATGCCCTCGGCGATCGGCGGATCGTGCGGCGCGGCCGCGAAGAAGCCCTCCCAGTCACGAGGCCCGGCCTCCAGGAACCGCTGCCGGTGGGCCGTGTCGGCGAGGGTGTTGTCCAGGTCGAACACGGCGAGCGCGCGCTTGTTGCTGTCGGTCACACCGCCACCCTAAACGGACCGCGCACCCCGGCAACCTTCCCTCCCCCGGTGGCCACTGCTGTGCGACATGGCATGCACGGCAGAGGCGGGAGACCCCATGCGCAACACGTCTATCTGGACGGCGGCACTGGTGAGCGCGGCGCTGTTGACGGGATTAGGGCCCATCGGCGAGGCGTCCGCCGCCGCGACGACCCTGATCGTGGCCACCAACGGCAGTGACTCCGCGCCGGGGACCCTCGCCCAGCCCCTCCGTACCATCCAGCGGGCTGTCGACCTGGCCAAGCCCGGCGACACCATCGCCGTGCGCGGCGGCACGTACGCCCTCACCGACAACATCACCATCGCCACCTCGGGCACCGCGTCCCTGCCCATCACCCTCGGCACCTACCAGGGTGAGCGGGTCGTCATCGACGGTGAGCAACTGCCCGCGAGCCACACGCCCGTCGGCGGGAGCATCGCGCGGGCCGACCGCGGGGCGATCCACCAGGAGGCGTCGTACTGGCGGATCTCGGACCTGGAGATCGTGAACGGCCCCTACGGCGTGTACTGCGACGGCTGCAACGGCAATGTCTTCGCGCGCCTGAAGACCCACGACAACTACGAGTCCGGGTTCCAGCTCCAGGGCGCCTCCGGCAACAACCAGATCCTGAACCTGGACAGTTACGCCAACCGCGACCCGCGCAAGAACGGCGAGAGCGCGGACGGTCTCGCCATCAAGGAGGGCACCGGAACGGGCAACGTGGTGCGGGGCGCCCGTCTGTGGAACAACGTCGACGACGGCTTCGACAACTGGAAGTTCACCTCGCCGATCGTGGTCGAGAACACCGTCGCGTACGGCAACGGCTTCAACCGCTGGGGCTTTCCCGACTTCGCGGGCGACGGCAACGGTTTCAAGCTCGGCGGCGGCAGCCCGGCCCCGGCGGTGGCCCACACTCTGCGGGGCAGCGTCTCCTTCAAGAACGCGGCGCACGGCATCACGGACAACGGCAACACGGGCGCTCTCGCCCTGAGCCGCAACTCCACCTACGGCAACGGGGGTACGGGCTTCGACGTCGACGTCTCCGGCGGCAAGGCCGTCCTGACCGCCAACCTGTCCGTGGCCGACGCCCGTGCCGTGGCGCTCGGTTCGGCGACCGTCTCCAGCGGCAACTCCTGGGATCTGGGCGGCACTTGGAACGCGGCCTCGGTCCTGAGTACGGACCCGGCTCCCCTTACGGGGGCCCGGGCGGCGGACGGTTCCCTGCCGTCGGCACCGTCGTTCCTCGTCCCGCGGAGCGGGGCGAACATCGGGGCGCGGTTCTGACCCGAAGGGCACCCCGGCGACCGTGGGTGATCGGTTCAGGCCGCATGCTTCTCCCATGCCTTCGACGCCCCGTACGCCGCTGACCGGCTCCGGTTCCGGTCCCTGCACCCTCGTCGTCTGCCGGGGCTGCTGCTGCGGCAACGCCCGCAAGCAGCCCGGCACCGACCCCGCATGGCAGCTGGAACTGCTGCGCGCCGGCGCCGCCGAGCACGGATTCCAGGTCCGTACGACGGACTGCCTGGGCCCCTGCGACCAGGCCAACGTCATCGTGGTCCGCCCCTCGGCCGCCGGACGCCGGGCCGGCGGGCGGGCCGTCTGGATCGGGTTCGTGATGGACGACGACAGCACCGAGGAGGTCGTGCGGTGGGCGGCCGCCGGCGGCCCCGGCGTCGCCGAGCCGCCGCTCACGCTGGAGATGCAGTTCATCCGGCCGCCGCGGGACGCGCGCGTGCGCTCGCGGCGGTGAACAGCACGGGCGGCACATGCAGCCCCAATTGTTAATGGGATCCATTTTCATGTAGCGTCCTCGGTGCTCACCCACCGAGGAGGACCGTCATGGCCGTACCCAAGCGGAAGATGTCCCGCAGCAACACCCGCCACCGCCGCGCGCAGTGGAAGGCCCGCGCGACGACGCTGGTGCCCGTCACGATCGACGGCGTGCGTCATCTCGTACCGCAGAACCTGGTCAAGGCGTACGAGCGCGGGCTGCTGCGCCCCGAGGGCTGAGCGCCGGTGTCGTACGACCTGCTGCCCGTCACCGTGCTGTCCGGGTTCCTCGGAGCGGGCAAGACCACGCTCCTCAACCATGTCCTCGCCAATCGGGAGGGCCGGCGCGTCGCGGTCATCGTGAACGACATGAGCGAGGTCAACATCGACGCGGCGCTCGTGCGCGGCGGCGAGGCGGCCCTGTCCCGGACCGAGGAACGCCTGGTCGAGATGACCAACGGCTGTATCTGCTGCACCCTGCGCGACGATCTGCTGGAGGAGGTCGACCGGCTGGCCCGCGAGGGCCGCTTCGACCACCTGCTGATCGAGTCCAGCGGCATCTCCGAACCGATGCCGGTGGCGGCCACCTTCGCCTTCGCCCGCGACGACGGTGCCACCCTCGGTGAGGTCGCCCGGCTGGACACGATGGTCACGGTCGTGGACGCCGCGGGCTTCCTGCCCGAGCTGGCCGACGGCGACGAACTCGCCGAGCGCGGACTCGCTCCCTTCGAGGACGACGAGCGCACGGTCAGCGACCTGCTGGTGGACCAGATCGAGTTCGCCGACGTCATCGTGCTCAACAAGCTCGACCTGGTCGACGAGGAGTCCGCGGCCCGACTGAGGGCGGCGCTCTGCCGTCTCAACCCGGTCGCCCGGATCGTCCCGGCCACGGACGGACGGGTGGACCTGGGCGAGGTGCTGGGCACCGGCCTGTTCGACCTGGACCGGGCCCAGCAGGCACCGGGCTGGGTGCAGGAGCTCAACGGCGAGCACGTTCCGGAGACCGAGGAGTACGGGGTGTCGTCCACCGTCTTCCGCTCCGAACTCCCCTTCC
Organism: Streptomyces sp. MMG1533; assembly: GCF_001279775.1. Lineage (GTDB taxonomy): Bacteria > Actinomycetota > Actinomycetes > Streptomycetales > Streptomycetaceae > Streptomyces. The sequence continues at coordinate 148,721 of NZ_LGDG01000248.1, forward strand.
ACCCGGGCCGGTTGTGGGACCTCGTGACCGAGGAGCTGGACAGCGGCAGGTACGGGCGGATCCTGCGGTCGAAGGGGTTCTTCACCCTGTCCAGCAGGCCGCACGTGACGGGCCTGTGGTCCCAGGCCGGATCGGTGGCCCGGTTCGAGCCGTCCGCCGTCCGCGACCACGAAGCCCCCTACGCGCAGGAACTGGTCTTCATCGGCACGCAGTTGGACGCCGACGGACTCCGGAGCGCCCTCACCGACTGCCTTCTGCGGCCGGCCGAACCCGCCTGGTCGGCGGACCCGTTCCCGGCCTGGGACACCTACGGCATCGACGAGACCTGCGAGCACGAGGCGGAGGTCTCCGCGGTGTAGAAGACGCCGCGGACCCGGTGCAGCCACGCCTCGACGGCCGCCTCGTCGGGCTGCTCGGGAAGCACGGTGGGCGTCTCGTCGAAGGCGGCCTCGTAGTACCTGAGCAGCGGCAGCGCGGCCGACGGATCGGCGGCGACGCGCTCGCCGAAGGCGTGGTACTCCTCGGGGTCCTCGACCCGGATCTCCAGTCGGCCGGTGGTGTACAGCGCCAGGCCCTGGTGGCACAGCCGCTTCAGATGCCGGGCGTGCTTCGCGGTGCGCCCCCGGGTGTCCGCGGAGAACGAGCCGTCGCCCCGGCTCTCCAGCCGCCGGAACTGCTGGGTGGCGTAGCCGAGGTAGGCGTCCCGGACGCGCCTCGCGCTCGGGAACGACGTGCGGATGCCGATCAGTTCCTCGCCGAGGGGTGTGCGCACCTCGTACAGGTCGTCCGGGAGCCACACCAGTTCCATGGCGGTGGGGTTGCCGCCGAGGGCGAGCCGGCACCACTTGGCGGCCTCGTGCAGGGTGCGGTCCGGTGCCGTGGTGACGTGGGACTCCTTGGGTCCGCGCAGGCCGTGCAGCTCGGCGGTGGGCGCGGCGAAGAGGCCGAGGCGGTCGATGTCGGAGCCGGCGTGGGCGAGGCCGTACGCGGTGGAGCCGACGATGCCGGACAGCAGGATGTTGGGGACGGTCATGGTCGGCCGCCTTTCCGGATGCGTGGTGACAACGGGTGTGCGGCCGCCGCGGAGACCTGCTCCATTGTGGTGACCTGCGGGTTCGCGGTCACCTGGTTTTCCCGGAGACCGTCCGGTCGACGGGCGGCGGGAATGTCACCGCTCGCCGCGCGTTGAAGGAGACGTGAGTTCCCTGATCGCCGCCACCCGCTTCTCCGTCCTCGACCGTTCCCGCACCCGTCAGGGCGGTACGAACGCGGAGGCGCTGCGCGACACCGTGCGGCTGGCGCGGGAGCTGGAGGGGCTCGGCTATCACCGGTTCTGGGTGTCGGAGCACCACGGCGTGCCGGGGGTCGCCGGTTCGGCGCCGACCGTGCTGGCCGCCGCCGTCGCGGGCGCGACGCAGACGATCCGGGTCGGCACCGGTGGCGTGATGCTGCCCAACCATCAACCCCTGGTCGTGGCCGAGCAGTTCGGGGTGCTGGAGTCCCTCTTCCCGGGACGGATCGACATGGGGCTCGGCCGATCCGTGGGCTTCACGGACGGTGTGCGCAAGGCGCTCGGGCGGGACAAGGACGTCGCCGAGGACTTCGCGGGCCAGCTGGACGAGCTGCTCGGCTGGTTCCGGGGCACGTCGGCGACGGGTGTGCACGCGCGCCCCGCGGAGGGCCTGACCGTGCCGCCGTTCGTGCTGGCCATGGGCGAGGGCGCGACGATCGCGGCCCGCGCCGGGCTGCCGATGGTCATCGGCGACCTGCGCAACCGCGAGAAGATGCAGCGCGGCATCGACCACTACCGCACGCACTTCCGCCCCTCACCCTGGGCGCAGGAGCCGTACGTCGTGATCTCGGGCACGATCGCCGTGGCCGCCACGCCGGAGGAGGCCCGGCGGCTGCTGATCCCCGAGGCCTGGTCGATGGCGTACTCGCGCACGCACGGCACCTTCCCGCCCCTGCCGCCCGCCGAGCGCGTGGAGGCACTGACGATGAGCGGCAAGGAGCGCGGCTTCTACGAGGCCGGGCTCACCGGTCACCTCGCCGACGGCGAGGAGCAGGTCGCCCACGAGCTGGAGACCGTGCTGAAGGAGACGGGCGCCCAGGAGGTGCTGGTCACGACCAGCACGTACGACCGCGAGGCCCTGCTGGACTCCTACCGGCGGCTCGCCCGGATCACGAACGGCACCTCGCCCGCATAGAATCGCAGGGTTTGTCCACGCTCGCCCCGGCGATCACCCGTACGGAGTTTCCCTTCATGCACGACCCGCACGACCCGCACGACCCCCTCGTCCGCGTTCGCGGCGCCCGCGAACACAACCTCAAGGGTGTGGACGTCGACATCCCGCGGGACGTGTTGACCGTGTTCACAGGGGTGTCCGGTTCGGGGAAGTCGTCACTGGCGTTCGGGACGATCTACGCGGAGGCGCAGCGCCGCTACTTCGAGTCGGTCGCACCGTACGCACGCCGGCTGATCCACCAGGTCGGGGTGCCGAAGGTGGGCGAGATCACCGGTCTGCCGCCCGCCGTGTCGCTTCAGCAGCGCCGCTCGGCCCCGACGTCCCGCTCCTCCGTCGGCACGGTCACCAACCTCTCCAACTCGCTGCGGATGCTGTTCTCCCGGGCCGGGCACTACCCGCCGGGCGCCGAACGGCTCGACTCGGACGCCTTCTCACCCAACACGGCGGCCGGGGCGTGCCCGGAGTGCCACGGGCTGGGTCGTGTGCACCGTACGACGGAGGAGTCACTCGTCCCCGACCCCTCGCTGTCGATCCGCGAGGGCGCCGTCGCCTCCTGGCCGGGCGCCTGGCAGGGCAAGAACCTGCGGGACATCCTGGACGCGCTCGGATACGACGTCGACCGGCCCTGGCGGGACCTGCCCGCCGAGCAGCGGGAGTGGATCCTCTTCACGGACGAGCAGCCGGTCGTCACCGTGCACCCGGTCCGCGACGCGGAGCGCATCCAACGCCCTTACCAGGGCACGTACATGAGCGCCCGACGGTACGTCATGAAGACATTCGCGGACTCCAAGAGCCCGACGCTGCGCGCGAAGGCGGAGCGGTTCCTCATCAGCGCGCCCTGCCCGGTCTGCGGGGGCCGCAGGCTGCGCCCCGAGTCGCTGGCGGTGACCTTCGCGGGCCGCACGATCGCCGACCTGGCGGCGCTGCCGCTGGTGGAGCTGGCCACGGCTCTCGAGGCCGGCCCGTCGGAGGCGGCCCGGGTCCTCACCGCCGACCTGACGTCCCGTATCGCGCCCGTCGTCGAACTCGGCCTCGGCTACCTCAGCCTCGACCGGGCCACGCCCACCCTCTCCGCGGGCGAGCTCCAGCGACTGCGCCTCGCGACCCAGCTGCGGTCCGGGCTCTTCGGGGTCGTGTACGTCCTCGACGAACCGTCCGCCGGACTGCACCCGGCGGACACGGAAACCCTGCTGACCGTGCTGGCACGGCTGAAGGCGGCCGGGAACTCGGTGTTCGTGGTGGAGCACCACCTCGACGTCGTGCGCGGCGCCGACTGGCTGGTGGACGTGGGGCCGCGGGCCGGCGAGCACGGCGGGCGGGTGCTGCACAGCGGGCCGGTGGCGGAGCTGGCCGGTGTCGCGGAGTCGGCGACCGCCCGCTTCCTGTTCGACCGCTCCCCGGCACCCGTTCGCGAAGTGCGCCCGCCGCGTGGCCGGTTGACGGTGGGCCCGGTCACCCGGCACAACCTGCGCGCGGTGACCGCGGAGTTCCCCCTCGGTGTGCTCACCGCGGTCACGGGCGTCTCGGGGTCCGGGAAGTCCACGCTCATCGGGGAGATCACCGAGGACCAGCCGGGCGTACGGCGGCTGGTCTCGGTCGACCAGAAGCCCATCGGACGCACCCCGCGCTCCAACCTGGCGACCTACACGGGACTCTTCGACGTCGTGCGGAAGGTGTTCGCGGCCACCGACGAGGCGCGCTCGCGGGGTTACGGTGTCGGCCGGTTCTCCTTCAACGTGGCTGGGGGTGCCCCCTCTGGGGGAGGGCGCTGCGAGACCTGTCAGGGCGAGGGCTATGTGACGGTCGAGCTGCTGTTCCTGCCGAGCACCTACGCCCCGTGCCCGGACTGCGGCGGGGCGCGGTACAACCCGGAGACGCTCGAAGTGACGTACCGGGGGCGGAACATCGCGCAGGTGCTGGACCTCACGGTGGAGTCGGCGGCGGAGTTCTTCGCGGACACTCCGGCGGTGGCGCGCAGTCTGGCGACACTGCTCGACGTCGGACTCGGCTATCTCCGGCTCGGTCAGCCCGCGACCGAACTTTCCGGCGGGGAGGCCCAACGCATCAAGCTGGCCAGTGAGTTGCAGCGCGGTCGCCGCGCTCACACCCTGTACCTCCTCGACGAGCCCACGACCGGTCTGCACCCGGCCGACGTCGAGGTCCTGATGGGCCAGTTGCACGGGCTGGTCGACGCCGGGCACACCGTCATCGTCGTCGAGCACGACATGGCGGTGGTCGCGGGCGCGGACTGGGTGATCGACCTCGGGCCGGGCGGTGGTGACGCGGGCGGGCGGGTCGTCGCGGTGGGGCCGCCCGCGGAGGTGGCACGGGCCAAGGGGAGCGCTACGGCAGCGTACTTGGGGCAGATGTTCCGGTAGGGGCCCGGCACCGGCCGCCGCATCCCCCGCCCCGACCGTCGCCGTCGCGTGATGACGCCGGCGTGCGAGGGCTCGCGGAGTGCACGACGGCGACCGCTCCGAGGGCGACCGCCAGTCCGACGGCGGTCTGCGGGGTGAACGGTTCGCCGAACATGGCGGCGCCCCAGACTGCCGTGACGGGAGCCATCAGGAACATGAGCGTGTTGACCTTGGTCACCCCGGAGCGCCTCAACACGAGCCAGTAGAGCCCGTATCCGCCGAACGTCGACAGCGTCACGAGCCACCCGATCGCGATCCAGAACGACGACTCGGCCGGTGGCGCGGCCGACCCGGCCGCGAGGGCGGCACCGGTGAAGACGAGCGCGCTGGTGACGCAGTGGACGGTCATCGACACCGCGGGCGTGACGTGCGTACGGGAACGCTGTTCGAGGAACGTGGCCGCCACCAGCGAGAGCATCCCCGCGAACGGCACGAAGTAGGTCCACCACGCCACACCGCTGTTGGCCCCCGCGTCGGCCGTGGTGACCAGGGCGACGCCGGCCAGCCCCAGGCACAGACCGAGCCACTGCCGGCCCGAGACGTACTGACGCAGCAGCGGGCCGGCCAGCGCGCCCGCGACGAGGGGCTGGGTGCCGTCGATCAGCGCGGTCGTGCCGCTCGAGACGCCGAGCTGGATCGCCCAGTAGACGGTGAGCAGATAGCCGCTCTGGGAGAGCAGCCCGATCACGGCCTGCCGGCCGACGTCCCGCGCGGTCAGCCCCCGCCAAGAGGCCCTGCCCCGAGCGACGGCTGCCACCGCGAGGACGACCGCCAGGGGCAGGAACCGCCACATCAGGATCGTCACCGCGCCGGCCTGTTCCGTGCCCAGCTTGGCGCCCACGAACCCCGAGCTCCAGCACAGCACGAAGGCGACGGAGAGCAGAAGGTTCACGACTCATCACCCCGAACGAAGACTCCGAAAACTAAACAGATCGGTATACCTGCTGGAGTGAACCACTATACAGATCGGTATAGTCTTGAGCCATGGGCACCAAGCGGATCACGATGACCCCCGGCGCGCGCCGCGCTCTCGCGGCCGCCTCGCGGCTCTTCTACGAGCGGGGCATCCACGCGGTCGGAGTGGACACCATCGCTGCCGAGGCCGGGGTCACGAAAAAGACGCTCTACGACCGGTTCGGGTCCAAGGAGCAGATCGTCGTCGAGTACCTGGCCGACCGGGACGAGCGCTGGCGGGCGTTCGTCACGGAGCGGCTGGAGCGTACGGAGCCGGGATCCGTCGACCGGGTACTGGCGGTCTTCGACGCTTCACAGGCGTGGATGACCGAGAGCAGCCCCAAGGGATGCAGCATGGTCAACGCGCATGCCGAGATCAGCGATCCCTCCCACCCGGCCTACGCGATCATCACCGGCCAGAAGCAGTGGATGCTCACGCTGTTCGCCGACCTGCTCCGCGAGGTCGCCCCGGCCAGGGCCGACGAGCTGGCCCGCACACTGATGCTCCTGCACGAGGGGGCTCTGGTCGCGCACGGCCTGCGCATCTTCCCCGACCCGATCGGCGAGGCGCGCGACCGGGCGGGCGAACTCGTCACCGCACCTTGAGGAACGGGGTGATGCGCCGTGCCGCATGATCGCGTCATGACGAATCCCGCTTCCTTCCGCGACCAGACCAACTGGTCCAATGGCTTTTACGAGCTGGCCATCGAGGTCGGATCGACCGAGGACGCCCGGATACAGGCAGTCCTGAGCGCCCTGTGGTCCGCAGCAGACGTGCAGGGCTGCTTCGGGCAGAGCGACCGGGAGCCCCAGGAGCAGGATCCCGTGCCGTGCACGGTTGCCTCCCTGACCGAGCACGGTCACCTCTACGGCCAGGTCCGCCTGCCGACGGGCCGGCCGGCCGTGTGCGGTTGCGTGGCGGTCCGCGGAGGTGACGAAAGCAGCGACTGGCTGGACTTTTACGTCCCCGTGGGAGCACTGGACAACGCGGGGATCGAGTACTGGGACGGCCGGCCGTTCTTCAGGTCCGCCGTCATGGACGACTGGCTTGCCGCCATCGGGACCGAGACCTTCAAGCGCGCCTCCTTCAGCCTGGGTGTCATGGGCTTCATGGTCTCCGGGTGCACTGACGCGTCAACGCTGGCAGGGCGGTTGCCCGAGGAGCGGGGCATCGGATATCTGCTGCCCCGAGGGGGCGTCGTGCACTACGGCGCCGCCAACACCTGAGTCCACGGACACACGCGGCGCGTCCCCCTGCGCGGCCCGGGCCAGTGTGCGGCGGTCGGGGTGGCCGGCTGCCGGGATAACGTCCCGGACCTCGACCTCGGCCACCAGGTCGCGGGCCGACACCACCCGCCACACCGAGGCGAGCAGCGAGTCCTCCCCCACGAAGGCGGGTGCGGTGCTCGCGGCTCCCCCGGCGGACCGGTAGTGGATCCGTACCGGCTGGACGGGGACGCCCGCGTCGAGCGCGGCCTGGAACACCGCCCGGCGGAAGTGTCCCTGGGCCCGGCCGCACCAGGTGCTGCCTTCCGGGAAGGCGGCCACCGCCGCGCCGCCGCGCAGCGCCTGAGCGATGCGCGCGACTGTCTCCGGGAGCTCCCGCAGCCGGTCCCGCTCGATGAACAGGGCACCGCTGCCCGCCGTGAGAGCCCCCGCCACCGGCCACCGCCGTATCTCGGCCTTGGCCAGCATCCGGGCCGGGCGTACGGCGGCGAGCAGCGGAATGTCCAGCCACGAGATGTGATTGGCGACCAGCAGCAGTCCACCGACGGGCGCGGCGGTACCGGTGACGCGGACCCGGACCCCCGCGGCCCGCACGATCATCCGGCACCACCGTCTCACCGGCCCGGCGGGGATCCTCCCCCGCAAGCGGGGGCACCCCCAGCCGAGCGGCAGCAGCGCGATCCCGGCGAGCACCAGCACCGTCACCGCGGCGAGCCGCAGCACGGCCAGCGGTACGGCGACGGCGGACCCCACCGGCTCCACACAGGCCCTGGGGGTGCAGGGCGCACTGGGCAGCCAGACGCCCATCAGGCCGGTACGAGGGAGAGGAAGTGCCGCAGATAGCGCGGGTTGACCCGGCGCATCGACAGCAGCACGTACAGGTCGGCGACCCCGAAGTCCGGGTCGTGGGCGGGCTCCGCGCAGACCCAGGCGCCGAGGCGGAGGTAGCCGCGCAGGAGGGCGGGAAGTTCGGTGCGGGCCGGCACGGTCACGTCCTTCGGCACCCACGGCAGCAGCGGCCGTACCCGGAACTCCTCGGGTGCCAGGTGCTTGTCCCACACCCGGTCCCAGGTGCCGGCCGCGACGGCACCGCCGTCGGCCAGCGGGATCGAGCAGCAGCCGGCGAGCCACTCATGGCCCTGGTCGACCATGTAGCGGGCTATGCCGGCCCAGATGAGTCCGATGACCGCGCCGTCCCGGTGGTCGGGGTGCACACAGGAGCGGCCGACCTCGACGAGGCCCGGGCGGATCGGGTCGAGCGCGGTGAGGTCGAACTCGCCCTCCGAGTAGAGGCGTCCGGCGACCGCGGCCCGCTCCGGGGGCAGCAGCCGGTACGTGCCGACGACCTGGCCGGTCGTCGTGTCCCGTACCAGCAGGTGGTCGCAGTACGCGTCGAAGGCGTCGACGTCGAGTCCGGGCTGCGGGGAGTTCAGGAGGGCACCCATCTCCCCGGCGAAGACGTCGTGCCGCAGCCGCTGCGCGGCCCGGACGTCGGCCTCGTCTCGGGCGAGGGTGACGGTGTAGCGGGTGGGGGCGGTCGACTGCGGGGGACGGTCGAGCGTGGAAACGCCGGTCATGGCACTCTCCTGGTCACGGGCCGTGGCGGCGAGCGGTGCCGCCGCTCCTGTTGTGCCGACGCCGGTTGGCGTGCGCGTGACCAGTGCCAAGAGTGGGGATGTGGGGTTGCTGAATGCCAGAAGCGCGGGAAAGCGAGACGGGACCGGGCTTGAGCACCACACCCGGTCCCGCCCGTTCGCACCTTTCGGCGAACGTTCGATGCAACGCCCTTTCTACGGCGCTACCGCTTCCCCGCCTTCCGAGTGGCCCGCAGCCACTCCTTGTTCATCCCGGTGATGGACACCAGCGGGATGCCCTTGGGGCAGGCCGTCGCGCACTCCCCCGCCAACGTGCAGCCCCCGAAACCCTCGTCATCCATCTGCGCCACCATGTCCAGCACCCGTGTCTCCCGCTCGGGCGCCCCTTGCGGCAGCACGTTCAGGTGGTTCACCTTGGCCGACGTGAACAGCATCGCCGCCCCGTTGGGACAGGCGGCCACACACGCCCCGCACCCGATGCACTCGGCATGCTCGAACGCGAAGTCGGCATCGGGCTTGGGCACCGGCGTCGCATGCGCCTCCGGTGCCGCCCCGGTCGGTGCGGTGATGTATCCGCCCGCCTGGATGATCCGGTCGAAGGCGGACCGGTCGACGACCAGGTCCTTGATCACCGGGAACGCGGACGCCCTCCACGGCTCGATGTCGATCGTGTCGCCGTCCTTGAAGGACCGCATGTGCAGCTGACAGGTCGTGGTGCGCTCGGGCCCGTGCGCATCGCCGTTGATGACGAGCGAACACGCCCCGCAGATGCCCTCCCGGCAGTCGTGGTCGAAGGCGACAGGGTCCTCACCACCCAGGATGAGCTCCTCGTTGAGCGTGTCGAGCATCTCCAGGAAGGACATGTCGGAGGAGATCCCGTCCACCTGGTACGTGGACATGGCGCCTTCGGCGTCGGCGTTCTTCTGCCGCCAGACGCGCAGGGTGAGCTTCATGCGTAGCTCCGCTGAGTGGGGTGGACGTACTCGAAGACCAGGTCTTCCTTGTGCAGAACAGGGGCGCCACCGGTCCCGGTGAACTCCCAGGCGGCCGCGTACGCGAACTCGTCGTCCCTGCGGGCGGCCTCACCGTCCGGGGTCTGGGACTCCTCCCTGAAGTGGCCGCCGCAGGACTCGGCCCGGTGCAGCGCGTCGAGACACATGAGCTCGGCGAGCTCCAGGTAGTCGACGACCCGGTTGGCCTTCTCCAGGGACTGGTTGAACTCCTCGCCGGTGCCGGGGACCTTGATGCGCCGCCAGAACTCCTCACGGATCTGCGGAATCCGCTCCAGCGCCTTGCGCAGTCCGCTGTCGGTGCGGGCCATGCCGCAGAACTCCCACATGAGTTCGCCGACCTCGCGGTGGAAGGAGTCGGGGGTGCGGTCGCCGTCGACGGCCAGCAGCAGGTTCAGCCGGTCCTCGGTCTCCGCCAACACCTCCTGTACGACGGGGTGTTCGGCGGTGACGGTCTGGTGGTGCGGGTTGCGGGCGAGGTAGTCGTTGATCGTCGCCGGCAGGACGAAGTAGCCGTCGGCGAGGCCCTGCATGAGGGCGGACGCGCCGAGCCGGTTGGCGCCGTGGTCGGAGAAGTTGGCCTCGCCGATCGCGAACAGGCCCGGGATGGTGGTCTGGAGGTCGTAGTCGACCCACAGCCCGCCCATCGTGTAGTGCACGGCGGGATAGATCCGCATCGGCACCTCGTACGGATCCTCGTCGGTGATCCGCTGGTACATGTCGAAGAGGTTGCCGTACTTCGCCTCGACGGCCTTGCGCCCCATCCGCTCGATGGCGTCGGCGAAGTCGAGGTACACGCCCTGCCCGCCGGGCCCGACACCCCTGCCCTCGTCACAGACGTTCTTCGCGGCGCGGGAGGCGATGTCGCGCGGGACCAGGTTGCCGAAGGAGGGGTAGATGCGCTCCAGGTAGTAGTCGCGCTCGTCCTCGGGGATCCTGTTCGGCGGCCGGTCGTCGCCCTTGGCCTTCGGCACCCAGATCCGGCCGTCGTTGCGCAGCGACTCGCTCATCAGCGTCAGCTTGGACTGGTGGTCGCCGGTGCGCGGGATGCAGGTCGGATGGATCTGCGTGAAGCACGGGTTGGCGAAGTACGCGCCGCGCCGGTGGGCCCGCCAGATCGCGGTGGCGTTGGAGTTCATGGCGTTCGTCGACAGGTAGAAGACGTTGCCGTAACCGCCGCTGGCCAGGACGACGGCGTCCGCGAAGTACGTGTCGATGCGCCCGGTGACGAGGTCCCGCGCCACGATCCCGCGCGCCTTCCCGTCGACGACGATCAGGTCGAGCATCTCGGTACGGGGGTGCATCTCGATGTTCCCGGCCGCGATCTGCCGGGACAGCGCCTGGTAGGCGCCAAGCAGCAGCTGCTGCCCCGTCTGGCCACGGGCGTAGAAGGTCCGCGACACCTGGACGCCGCCGAAGGAGCGGGTGTCGAGCAGCCCGCCGTACTCACGGGCGAACGGCACGCCCTGCGCCACGCACTGGTCGATGATCTCGACGGAGATCTGCGCGAGCCGGTGGACGTTGGACTCCCGAGCCCGGAAGTCGCCGCCCTTGACGGTGTCGTAGAACAGCCGGTGGACGGAATCGCCGTCGTTGCGGTAGTTCTTCGCCGCGTTGATGCCGCCCTGTGCGGCGATGGAGTGGGCGCGGCGCGGGGAGTCCTGATAGCAGAACTGGACGACGTGGTAGCCCTGTTCGGCGAGCGTGGCGCCCGCGGAGCCGCCGGCCAGGCCCGTCCCCACGACGATCACCGTGTGCTTGCGCCGGTTGGCGGGGTTGACCAGCTTGGCCTCGAAACGGCGCTTGTCCCAGCGCTCGTTGACAGGGCCGGGAGGGGCCTTGGGGTCGACGACCGGTTCGCCGGTCGCGTAGTCCGCGTATTCAGCAGTCATCTTCAGCTCACCACTCCGGTCATGACGCCCACGGGTACGGCGATGAAGCCGGCCGTGAGCAGCAGCGCGAGGACGTCGGCGACGGCCTTCAGGGCGCGGTCGCGGGCCCGGCTGCCGACGCCGAGGGTCTGGGCGGCGCTCCAGAAGCCGTGCCGGATGTGCAGGCCGAGCGCGAGCATCGCGACGATGTAGATGACGTTGCCGTACCAGGTGGAGAAGGTGTCCACGACGTTCTGGTACGGGTGGCCCTCCTGGAAGCCGCCCGAGTGCACGGTGCCGGTCGTCAGGTCGAGGATGTGCCACACGATGAACAGGCCGAGGATGATCCCGCCCCAGCGCATGGTGCGGGTCGCATAGCCGGCCCGCGGCTTCTTGTGGACGTACTTGCTGGGCCGCGCCCTGATGTCGCGGCGGCTGAGCTGGTACGCCGAGGTGGCGTGGGCGACGACGGCGACCACCAGCACGACGCGGATGAGCCACAGCGTCCACTCGTAGTGCATGAAGGGTTCGCCGACGGTGCGCAGCCAGTGCGCGTAGTGGTTGAACTCGCCCGCCCCGAAGAAGATCTTCAGGTTTCCGATCATGTGGACGACGAGGTACAGCAGCATGATCAGGCCGCTGACGGCCATCACGGTCTTCTTGCCGACGGAGGAGTCCCACACGGTGCGTGCCATGGACGGTCGTCGGTCCGTCCGCGTTGCCAGAGCCATGGCTCAAGACGCTAGGGCCGAACGGCCCCATCGGTCCAAGACATGGTACGGCTCGTTTCGATAGAGAGAGCCTATGATGGCCGGGTGCAGTTCCAGCAGCTCCAGTACTTCGTGGCGGTCGCCGAGACCCGGCACTTCACCCGGGCCGCCGATCTGGTCCATGTCGCGCAGCCGTCCCTCTCCCAGCAGATCAAGGCCCTGGAGCGGGAGCTCGGGGCCGATCTGTTCCAGCGTGCCCGGGGCAACATCACGCTCACCGACGCGGGCGAGGCACTGCTGCCGCTGGCCCGCCGCATCCTGGCCGACGCGGACACGGCCCGGCACGAGGTGCAGGAGCTGGTCCAACTCCGCAGCGGCCGCGTCCGGTTGGGCGCCACCCCGAGTCTGTGCACGGGCCTGCTCCCGGACGTGCTGCGCGCCTTCCACGACCGCTATCCCGGCATCCGGCTGCTGATCGAGGAGGGCGGCTCCCACGACCTCGTACGGGAACTCGCCCGCGGCGCCCTCGACCTGGCCCTGGTCGTCCTGCCCCTGCCGACCCCCTCCCCCGCGCTCACCACGGTGGAACTGCTCCGCGAGGACCTGGTCGTGGTCTCCTCCCCGGACGCCCCGAAGCCCGGCCGGGGAGCGCGCACCGTGCAGGTCTGCGACCTGGAGGGCGAACGCCTGGTGATGTTCCGGCACGGCTACGACCTGCGGGAACTGACCGTGGCCGCCTGCCGCGCCGAGGGCTTCGAGCCGGACTTCGCGGTGGAGGGCGGCGAGATGGACGCCGTGCTGGGCTTCGTACGGGCGGGGCTCGGGGTGGCCGTCGTACCGCGGATGGTGGCCGCCCGGTCGGGGCGCGGGCTGCGGGTGACACCGTTGGCCCGGCCCGGGTTGCACAGGACGATCGCACTCGCCCACCGCAGCGACGTGGCTCCGCCGCGGGCGGCGCGGGAGTTGCAGCGGATGCTCCTGGAGCGCTGAACCGCCGTAGCATGGGGCGTTCTCGTGGGGGGTGTACATGCGGCGGGTACATGTGGTGGCGGCACTGATGGGGCTGTTGCTGGCCGGGTGTTCAGGCGCGGGGAACACACCGCCCGACGGCTCCGGGCATACGACGGCCTCGTCGCCGGCCGCCCCCACCGCACCGCGCTCCGCCTCGCCCGTGTCGGGGCCGTGGCGTACGTGGACCGTGCCCCTGTCCGTGCAGGAGAACCGCGTGTTCGTGCGGGAGGACCGCGGCAACTGTGGCGCGACGGCTCACCAGGCCGTGTGCGCCACCAGCACGGGCGGTCTCGTCGGGCGGTCCCGGACGACCGGCGAGGTCACCTGGGTCGTTCCCGGGACCGGCAAGGGAAACAGCGCGGGACTCGTCCTCGACGCGGCCGACGAGCGGGCCGTGACCGGCGTGGGCGAAGAGGTACGTGCCGCCGACCTCCGCACGGGGACGGCGGCTTGGACGCACCAGCTGGCAGACGGCAGCACCGTCGCCGTGATCACGTCCGCGGACGACACCGTCTATGTCCTCGAAACGCCGGCCGCGACCTATGAGCACATCGTCCTCCGTGCCCTCCGCGCCTCCGACGGCAAGACTCTGTGGCATCACACGCTCGACGGGAACCCGTCCGGGGGACTCGCCGCCTTCGACGGCCGCGTCTACACCACCGACGGCACCCGGGTCACCGCCCGGGACGCCCGCACCGGCAGGGCTCTGGCGACCAGCCCCGAGGGCACCGAGTGCCCGACGCTCATCTCCGGGGGGCACTACCTGGTGTGCGCCGGCAGCCCGATCTCGGCCGGGGACGTCTTCCCGCCGCTGAAGCGCCTGGATCCCGTCACCCTAGGGCCCCTGCCGACGCCCGAGGACACCGGAGAAAAGCCCGAACGCGGGCTGATCTCCGCCGACGGGGTGCTGGTGCTGTACGAGGACAGCGCCGAGGACCCGGGAGCCGGCGACTGGAACGCGTACGACCTCGTCCACGGGCGCAGGCTGTGGAGCTACTACACCACGACGGAGCAAGCCGCCCTGGCCGACGGCCGGTTCGTGACCTTCACCCCGGGCAACGACGAGACCACCAGGGGACGCGTGATCACGATCGACCTGCACGAGGGCCCGAAGGCCACCGGAACCGCCGCTGCGCGCACGTCCCCGCCGTATCCGCAGACCAGGCGCGGCGAACACCCCTTGCTCGCGGTGCCCGGCGGCGACACGGGCCTGGTGATCGTCCAGGCCCGGGCTCACCGCTCCCTGCGCTCGATCCCGCTCCCCTGAAGCTCCCTCAGCCCCTGCCTCAGCCCGTCGCGTCCACCAGCGCCAGCTCGTGCAGCCGGTCCGGCGGGCCCGGGCGGGCGTAGTACCAACCCTGGGCGGTGTCGCAGCCCAGTATCCGCAGCTGCTCGGCCTGGGCGCCGGTCTCCACGCCCTCCACCGTCACGTCGAGGTTCAGGCTGTGGGCGAGTGAAACGATTCCCTCGACGATCTTGAGGTCGACGGGGTCGGCCGGAAACTGCTGCATGCTCTGGGTGAAGGAGCGGTCCAGCTTGAGGATGCTCACCGGCAGGCGGCGCAGGTTGGCAAGGTTCGAGTAGCCGGTGCCGAAGTCGTCCAGGGCGATGTCGACGCCCATCTCGGCGAGCCGGCGCAGCGGCTTCAGCAGGTCGTCGTCCGCGCCGATGAGCGCCGACTCGGTGACCTCCAGGCAGAGCGCGTCGGGTGCGACGCCCATGCGCTCCAGGATGTCGACGGTGTCCTGGACCAGGCCGGGATGAGTGAGCTGGCAGGGCGAGAGGTTGACGTTGATCCGCAGCGGGCCGGCGCCGTCGTAACGTTCCCGCCACTCGCGGGCCTGGCGCACCGACTGCTCCAGGACCCAGCGGCCCAGCGGAACGATCAGCCCGGTGTGCTCGGCGAGCGGGATGAACCGGTCGGGGCCGAGCACGCCGTGCTGCGGATGCAGCCAGCGCACCAGCGCCTCCGCGCCGCGCACGCTGCCGTCGCCGAGGTGGACCAGGGGCTGGTACTCGATGAAGAACTCGCCCCGGTCCAGGGCCGTCGGCAGGGCCGTGGTCAGCCCGTGCCGGGTGATGGCGCGGGCGTCGGCCTCCGGGTCGGCGAGCTCGAACCGGTTGCCGCCCGCCGACTTGGCCCGGTACATGGTGATGTCGGCGCTGCGCAGCACCTCCGCAGGGCTCCGCTCCCCCGCCGGGCCCTCGACGATGCCGATGCTGCCGCGCACGGTCAGCTCACGGCCGTCGACGCTGATGGGGGCGACCATCGCGTTCATGATGCGGGCGGCGAGTTCGTCGACCTCGCGTTCGGTGTCGGGCCCGGTGGTCAGGGCCACGAACTCGTCGCCGCCGAGCCGGGCGACCATCTCGCCGGGCGCGGTCGCGCAGGACTGCAGCCGGTCGGCGACCTCGACGAGCAGTCGGTCGCCGGCCGCGTGCCCGAGGCTGTCGTTGATGGTCTTGAAGCCGTCGAGGTCGAGGTAGCACAGCCCGAAGCGCTGCCCCTTCCCGGCGCCCAGTGCCTTCTCCAGGCGCTCGAAGAAGAAGGTGCGGTTGGGCAGGCCGGTGAGCGCGTCGTGCGTGGCCTCGTAGCGCAACCGCAGGTTGAGCAGGCGGCGCTCGGTGGTGTCCTCCATGAGGGCCAACTGGTACTGCGGGTTGCCGTCGGCGTCGCGCAGCAGGGAGACCGTCAGGTTGGTCCACAGGACCGTTCCGTCAGGCCGGTGGAAGGCCTTCTCCGTGTGGTAGTGCTCGCGATCGCCCCGGACGAGTTCCTCGTAGAGCTTCCAGGTCTGGGGCGCGTCCTCGGCGTGGGTCCACTCCATGACGTTGCGCGCGCGCATGGTCTGCTCGGAGATGCCGAACATGCGCAGCAGCGCTCCGTTGACCTGGAGGATGTTGCCGTCGAGGTCGGCCATCCCGATGCCTATGGCCGCGCCCTCGAAGACCGCGCGGAAGCGGGCCTCGGTCGCGTGCAGCGCCTGGGCGACCACGCCCTGCGCCTGCAACGCCGCCTGCGCGATGGCCTCCTGCTCGGCGAGCGTCCGCTCGCGCAGCGCGTGGGCGAACCCGGCGGCCATGGCGTGCTGGAGCCGCGCGGCACGCGCCCGCAGGTCCTCCTGGATGCCGTCCTCGCCGCAGTAGAGCACGAGGTAGGCGTCGACGCAGTCCAGCGTGCGGGTCAGCGCCTCCGGGTCGGTGCAGTGCACGGTGACCAGGGCGGCGCCCACGGCCTTCGCCTCGTCGGCGTCGTAGATCCTGGCCCTGAGCGCCTCGCTCAACCGCCGGGCCAGCGGCAGCAGTTGCTCCTCGAACTCGGGCCGGGTCGCGGACGTCGAGGTCACCGGGAACACGGCCCGGCTCCAGATCGTCGCGAACCGCCGCAGTCTGTCCTCCGGCCCGTCCGGTTCCGCGCTCACGCCTTGCGCCCCACGCCCGCGAACCCGGAGAACGCATACGGATCCTCGTCCTCCGGTGCGGTGTCCGGCCGCCAGTGCGGCGGTGACACCAGTCCGGGTTCCACCATGTCGTACCCCTCGAAGAACCGCGCGATCTCCTCGCGCGAGCGCATGATCAGCGGGTTGCGAATGTCCTTGTACACGTCCACCGCGCCGTCCGCCCGCTCGGCCGGCAACGGAATTCCCTCGTACGAGGCATGCGTCAGGAGCAGCAGGCTGCCGGGCGCGAGCGCGTCGCGCAGTTCGTCCACCGCTCCGTACGGGTCGTCCGCGTCTTCCACGAAGTGCAGTATGGCAACGAGAAGCAGCGCCACTGGCCGGTTCAGGTCGATCAGCCGCTGCACTTCGGGGCTCGCGAGGATCTCCTGGGGCTTGCGGAGGTCGGCCGCGACCACACCCGCGCCCTCGTTGCCCGCGAGGACCGACTCGCTGTGCGCCACGGCCACCGGGTCGTGGTCGACGTACACCACGTGGGCCTCGGGACGGACCGCCTGGGCCACTTCGTGGACGTTGCCGAAGGTCGGGATGCCCGAGCCGATGTCCAGGAACTGGGTGATGCCCGCGTCGGCCGCGAAGCGCACCGCGCGGCGCATGAACGCCCGGTTCGCCTGCATGACCTTGGGGAGACCCGGCATGAACTCCATGGCCTTGCGGGCCGCTTCCCGGTCGACCTCGAAGTTGTGCGAACCGCCCAGGTAGTAGTCGTAGATGCGCGAAACGCTCGGCACCGAGATGTCGATGCTTCGTGGGGCCCAGGCGGGACGCTCCATCTATCTCTCCAAGGCGTAGGCGATCCGGTGTTCGAGCAGAGGCTACTGATCGCCCGCCAATGGAGCGAGCAGAAACGGAAATTGACCATCCGTTCCCGGTCACTGCCTGCGGCACGTGCCGAATTGATGCCCCGCCGCATCCTCCACGAAAAGTGCGCGCGACACTCCGCAGCGTTCCGGTCGATTTTCCGAACCGGGCGGCGACTCGCGGGGAGTTGTGGTGAATCACGGCAAACCGGTCCGCCCCCTCCGTGCGGCGCGGAGGGGGCGGACCGGTGGATCGGGACGCCGTCTTTACTCTTCGGGCGCTCCGACCGGCTTACCGTCGGGTGCCACGGCGTACCAAGTGCCGCCGACGCCCTGGCCGTTGGTGTCGCCGGGCTCCTTGTCGCCCGCGAACGTGTAGATGGGCGAGCAGTTGACCGTCATCTGCTTGACGCCGTCGGAGCGGGTGAAGCTCATCAGGCCCTTCTTCTGGACGTCCTTGGTGTCGTTCGTCGCGACGGGCGCGACGGCCGGCCACTTCTCCAGGCAGGCTCCGGTGCAGTTGGAGACCGGCTTGGGCCAGGCCTCGTCCTTCATGAAGCGGTAGACCGTCATGCCGTTCTTGTCGACGACGATCTCGCCCAGGTCGGGGTCCTTGCGGGTGGACAGCCCGGGCAGGTCGGCGATCTTCGCCTTCTTGCCGTCGGGGGCCAGCGCGTACCACTTGCCGCCCACGCCCTGGCCTGCGACGTCGCCGGCCTTGGTGTCCTTCGCATAGCGGTACGCCGGCCAGCCGCCGATGGTCAGCTGCTTGGTGCCGTCGGCGCGGGTGACCTCGCCGAGCAGCGCTTCGTCGACACCGGCGCCGGCCTCGGCGTCGTCCGCGGGAACCGGCGGCCAGGCCGTGGCGCAGTCGCCGTCACAGTTGGTCTTCGGCGGTTCGGCCGTGTCCTCGTCGAAGCGGTAGAGGGTGAGGCCGGCGCTGTCGGTGAGCACATTGCCGAGTTCCGCGTTGGTGGACACGTTGAGCTCGCCCGCGGTGGACGTCTGGGCCGCGGCGCCCTGCCCGGCCTCCGCCGTGGCCGTGGCCGTGCCAGTGCCGGAACCGGTACCGATGCCGCCGACGGTGTAGTCGCCTGCCGCGGCCGTCGCACCGACGTTCTGGCTGCCGGTCGACGTGCCGCTTTCCTGGCCGCACGCCGTCGTCAGCGCCAGCACCGCCGCAGCGCTCGCCACGAGTGAGGCGCTCCGCCAGGAGGTCTTCATCGTCAACTCCCCATACTTTCAAAGGTGTTGCAACGCCCTGCTGCGCCGCCACACGACCATGGGTACGCATGGGAGCCGTGGTTGTGTTCAACCGTCTCGAACATTTCTTTCCGAAACCTGTGACATCACCGTTCCCTCTTTCGGGGCAATCCCCTCGTGACCGGGCGTGCGACGGTGCGTCAGGCCTCATGATCTCCGTCGTGCATCGACCCGAACCGACGCAATCCGCCCCCGCCATACGGGTGTTTGCCCTGTTGACGCTGACGTGGATGCTCATGGGCGCGCCGGCCGAGGTGGCCGTGGCCGACGCCTGCGCCTCCGCCTCGACGGGGCCTGGCGGCACACAGGCGGTGGCGGTCGCCGGCAGCCTGACCTGGCCGACTCCGCCGGCCTGCCCACCACCTCCCCCTCCGCCGTGCCCGACGCCAACGCCAACGCCGACACCGACACCGACACCGACGCCGACACCCACCCCGACTCCGACTCCGACTCCGACTCCGCCGAAGCCCAGCCCCACCCCGGCACCCATGCCGCCGGAACCGACGCCGACACCGCAGCCGCCGCCTCCGCCACCAGCACCGCAGCCGGCGCCACCCCGTTCAGAGCCGACGCCCACGC